>VXOJ01000023.1 GCA_009840115.1 Gemmatimonadales bacterium
CCCCCCCCCCCCCCCCCCCCCCCCCCCCCCCCCCCCCCCCCCCCCGCCGCGGCCGGCTATGCGGCCGCCGTCATCGGAGAGGTCATCGAGCGGGACGGTCCGGCGGTCCGGGTCGAGGTGGCGCGGTGATCGCGCCGCGGAAGCGCGGCCGTCCCGCGGCGGCCTCCCGGCCGTTGGTGTGGAGCGTCGCGCCGCGTACGTTTCACGCTCCGTCCGGGCCCGTAGCTCAGCCGGTTAGAGCAGGGGACTCATAATCCCAAGGTCGCAGGTTCGAATCCTGCCGGGCCCATCTTCAGTCTCCCCCCAGCAAGAGAAGGAGTCGTCCATGCGGCCATGCCGGGTTCCGGTCTCCCGACGCGGGTCTACTCTCCTGTTCGCCGTGCTCGCGC
Source organism: Gemmatimonadales bacterium (assembly GCA_009840115.1). Classification (GTDB taxonomy): domain Bacteria; phylum Gemmatimonadota; class Gemmatimonadetes; order Palauibacterales; family Palauibacteraceae; genus Palauibacter; species Palauibacter irciniicola. The sequence continues at coordinate 390 of VXOJ01000023.1, forward strand.
TGTGCGGCGCCGCCGCGTCGGAAGCGGCCGCGCAGGCACAGGCGACGACCGGCGTGATCCGCGGGGTCGTCCGCGATCCGTTCGGTGCGCCCGTGGCCGGCGCCACCGTGGTCATCGAGCATCGCGCGACCGGCTTCGCGACGACAGTCATGACGGGCTCGAACGGGGCGTTCGTGCGCACGCTCCTTCCGCTGGGCGTCTATGACGTCACCGGCCGGGCTCCGGGGCAGTTCGGCGACGAGCGCACCGAGGGGCTCGTCCTCCGCGTGGGAGAGGTCCTCGATCTCGTACTCGAATTCCGGCCCGTCGCGGTGTCCGAAATCACCGTGACGGCGGACCGGACGCCGCTCGTCGACACCGAGGATCCGTCAAGTTCCCATCGCCTCGCCGAGGAGGTCGTCGACAACCTGCCCAACAACGGCCGCAACTTCCTCGACTACACGCTCCTTACTCCGGGCGTATCCGTGTCGCAGGGTCCGGACGGCGAGGTCCTCAACATCGGGGGACAGCGGGGGATCTTCAACAACGTGTCCGTGGACGGAGCCGACTTCAACAACCCCTTCTTCGGCGAGCAGCGGGGCGGCCAGCGCCCGGCCTTCACCTTCAACCAGGACGCCATCGAGGAAATCGTCGTCGTGAGCCAGGGAGCGTCGGCGGAGTTCGGGCGCTCCGCGGGCGGCTTCGTGAACGTGATCACGAAGTCGGGCACGAACGAGTTCGCGGGCTCGGCGCACTACTTCGGCCAGTGGGATGCCATCTCCACGGCGTACCCGAGCGAGCGCGGAGGCGGGAAGCCCGAGTTCGGACGCGGCCAGTTCGGCTTCACGCTCGGCGGCCCGATCGTGCGCGACCGGGCATTTTTCTTCGTCGCCTACGACCAGCAGGAAGCGAGCGAGACGAAGCAGTTTACGCGCAACGTCGTGAACCGATCCGAACTCGAGAAGCTGGAGAACTTCCTGCGGACGCAGTGGCCCGGCCGGTTCGACGACGAGTTCGGTCCGATCCACCGCACCGACGACAACCGGGCGCTCGTGGCGAAGCTCGACTTCAACCTCAGCGACCGGCACCAGGCGTCCGTCAAGTACAACTACACCTGGTCCCAGCAGGTGAACGGGACGTTCGATGTGGATTCCTGGGGCCTCAGCGCCAACGGCCTCGAGGAGGACTTCTCCCACGCGATCAACGCGAGCCTCAGGTCGCAGCTTTCGAACACCGTCTCCAACGAGTTCCGCGTCCAGTATGCGCGCGAGGACCGGCCCCGGGGATACGCCGGCCCCCTGATTCCCGGCTCCGCCCCCCCGCCGCAGCCCGCCTTCGGCACGGTCGGTGGCCGTCCCTTCCCGGACATCGCGATGGACTTCGCGGACGGGTTCCGCATCGGGATGCCCTTCTTCCTCCCCATCGACCCGGCCTACGACACCCGGATCCAACTCGTCGACAACCTCTCCTTCCTCGCGGGCGATCACCTGTTCAAGGTGGGCGCGGAGTACAACGGGACGGGGGTCGGCCAGCAGTTCATCGGCTTCGCGAACGGCCTCTACAAGTTCTCCTCCGTCGACGGCTTCACGAACTTCGTCACGCAGGGGAACCGGTACGTCACCTGCTCCGACGGTTCCGACAGCGCGGAGGGCGTCTGTCCTCCGGGGACCGCGATCACCGGCCCCGTCCTCCTCTACCTGCAGGCCGTCACGCTGGGAGACACCCCGGCCGAGCAGCTCGGACTGCAGGACTTCTCGATGCACGAACTCGGGCTCTTCATCCAGGACACGTGGCGCCCGCGCGACAACCTGACCCTGAACCTCGGCGTGCGCTGGGAAGGGTCGTGGCACCCGGGGATGTTCATCGAGCCCGGGGACACCTTCTACGGACCGTGGATCGGGACCGCGGGCTTCCCGTCGGACGGGACGATCCCGGACGACCTCGACAACTTCCAGCCGCGGTTCGGGCTCGCCTGGGATCCGCGGGACGACGGGCGCACGCTCGTACGCGTGAACGCGGGGTCCTACTTCTCGCGCATCCCGATGCTCGTGTTCGCGCAGCACCGCACGACGAACGGCGCGTTCCAGGGCACGCAGTTCGCGGCCAGCGACGCGACCTTCCTTCCACCGCCGCCGCAGATCGGAGAGTTCCTTACGCCGCCACCGCCGGGCACGCCGCCCTTCCAGCCCGGCGTGAACATCGCGGACCGCAACCTCGAACTGCCGCGGACGTGGTCGTTCAACGTCGCCGTGGAGCACGCGCTGAGCGCGAACACCGCGGTGGAGCTATCCCTCCAGCACGCCCGCACGGACAACCTGTTCCGCTTCGTGGACCGCAACGCGGCCGAACTCGGGGCGCCCTTCGCGGAGGGGGCCGGCGGGCTTGGGACGGTCACCGTGACCGAGAGCAGCGCGCGCTCCCGTTACAACGCCGTCACGCTCGGACTGCGCGGGGACGGCGCGCTCGACGGGAGGCTGAGTTTCGACGCGAACTACACGCTGAGTTTCGACCGGTCGGACGACGATAACGAACGGGATCCGTTCAACTTCTTCTATGCGACCGCAACCGATTTCGAGCCCGAGTACAACTGGTCGATCCGGGACCGGCGGCACCAGATGACCGGCTTCATGCTCTTCGATCTCGGGCGCGGCGTCGTCCTGAACCACGTCTTCCGATATCTCTCCGCGTCGCCGATGTCGGCGAGCTGCGGTCCGACGGAGGCGAATCCTCTCGCCGCCCCGGCAGGCCAGCGGGTGGGAGCGCCGGCGGACCGCGTGTGCGCCGATGGTTCCGTCCTCAAGCGCAACACGCTCCGGCGGGAGAACGACTTCTTCACCTGGGACCTGCGACTTTCGAAGGCCTTCGACATCGGAGACGGGCGCACCGTCGAACCGATCCTGGAGGTCTTCAACCTGACGGGCGCCGACAACTTCCTCGACACCGCGCAGACGGGGCTCCTGTTCAACTTCGACGGCACGATCCGGAGCGGCCTCGGCGATACCCGCCGCGCGCAACTCGGCGTCCGCGTCCGCTTCTAGCCGGCGCGTTTTTTCCGACGTTCGGCCTCGGTCGCGCGCCCGCCCCGAGGCTCAGTCGGGATTGAGGATGTCGTCGATCCTGGCGAGTGCGTCGCGCAGGTGCAGTTCCGTCGTGCGGTCGAGCCGGCGCCGCAGCGTGCGTTCGATCGCATCCTGGAGCCCGTGGAGTTCGCCCCGCACGAAGGCCCGGATGTCCGACTGCGACACGTCCACCGAGGTGAAGAAGTCCGAGAGACCGCCGAAGATGAAGGTCGGGAGCGAGAGTTCCTGCGTCATCAGGTATTCGAGCCGCTCCAGGTGCCCGCGCTGGAGGTTCCGCCGGTAGACCCCGATCGGGGCGCCGGTCTCCAGCTCCCCCCAGATCGAGCCGCGCAGGTCCTCGAACAACTCGCCGAGGCTGTAGTGGTCATCCCCGTTGCGGGCTTCCGCCTCGATCAGCCGCTGCATGCGGCCGGGGTCGAGGATCAGGTTCACGACCCGCACCTGGATGCCCCGCATGCGGTCGACCGTCGACGGGTTCTCGATCTTCGAGAGGATATCCTCGTCGATCATCCACGTCGGCGGGTTGAAGGCCTGCCGGGCGAAGAAGTCCATGGCCCGCCGCTGCGTGGCTTCGTCCACGAACTCGTAGACCGCGCCCTCCTGCCCGATCCGCTTGTGCGTGCGCGTGACCCCGCCGACCACGGTCCCGACGTGCCCCATGTAGCGGTTCCACTGCCCGATGAGGTTGTTGTAGAGTTCCGCCAACTCCGCGTAGTTCTCTCCCTCGCGCCCGTCGCTGCTCCACTCGACGAGCCGGGGCAGGATCCGCTTGAGGTTCTCGATCCCGAGATCGCTCGCCTCCATCGCGTCGGAGCCGATGGCCTCCGTCTGCGAGGTCGGGTCGATCGGCGTCGAACTGCCGAAAGCGTAGACCGGGTCATCCTCGACCTCCCGGATCCAGGCGTCGAGCGTCGCGCGCTCCCCGTCCGCGTCCGCATCGAGGATCGGGCGGTAGCCCCAGTTGATCGAAAAACGGTCGTATTCGCCGATCCGCGGATCCACGCACGCGCCCTCGTCCTCCGGTTGCGCGACGTAGTTGAAGCGCGCGTAGTCCATGATCGACGGGGCGACCCCCTCCCGGCACACGAAGCCCGGGGCCCGCAGCGAATCCACGGGGAAGGCGGAACTCGACTTCATGTTGTGCGGGAGGCCGAGCGTGTGTCCGACCTCGTGCGCCGCGACGAAGCGGATCAGCCGGCCCATCACGTCATCGTCGAACAGCGCCCGCCGCGCCGCCGGGTTCACGGCCGCCGTCTGAATCAGATACCAGTTCCGCAGCAGGTTCGCGACGTTGTGGTACCACTGGATGTCGCTCTCGAGGATCTCCCCGGTCCGCGGGTCGTGCACATGCGGTCCGGAGGCGTTCTGAACCTGCGACGGGAGCCAGCGGATCACGGAATAGCGCACGTCCTCCGGGCTGAACTCCGGGTCCTCCTCGAAGGAGGGCGGCATCCGGCCCTGGATCGCGTTGCTGAAGCCCGCCGCCTCGAAGGCCTCCTGCCAGTCCTCGATCCCCTGGATGAGGTACGGCCGCCACTTCTCGGGCGTGGCGGGGTCGAGGTAGAAGATGATGGGCTTGACCGGGTCGACGAGTTCGCCGCGCCGGAAGGCCGCGGTGTCGCTCGGCTCGAGCCGCCACCGCGTCACGTAGGTGCGCGTGACGACCTTCTGGTCGCTGCGGCCGTAGTCCACCTGGTTCACGTTGAAGTAGCCCACCCGCTCGTCGAAGATGCGCGGCTGCATGGGCTCGTCCGGGAGCAGGACCATCGACTGGTTCATCTCGATCGAGATCGAGTTCGTGCTCGCGTTCGACGGAGGCGTCTGCGCGTTGTAGGTGAGGACGTGCCGCACTTCGACGTTGCGGGGGAAGCTCTTGATCCAGTCGACGTACGTGCGGTTGGAATCCAGCGAGCGCACCCGGTACGCGTCGCGGCGGAACTGGCTCAGCCCGAACATCGGGGTGTCGGATTCGAAGAGCGGGGTGGCGTCGATGACGACGCTCGTCGAGTCGTCGTTCAGCGCCTCGATGTCGAAGGCCCGCAGGATCGGTTCGAAGTTCGCGCCCCGCACGGCCCGCGCCACCGGAAGGGCCTCGTCCGCCACGTTCGTGTGTCGAACGACGCGGAGGAAGATCCGCTCGTTGTCGGGCCCGTTTCTCTCCCAGCGAAGGACCTGCGTATTCGCCTTCTGGCCGCCGTAGCCCATCCCCTCCGGAACCGACGCCAGGCGGCTCACGAGCAGGATCTCACGCCCCAGGATCTCCTCCGGAATCTCGAACAGCCATTTGTCGTCCACCCGGTGGACGTGGACCATCCCCGAGTCCGTGACCGCTTCCTCAGTGACGACTTCGGCATAGGGTTCCGGCCCGTCTTCGTCATCCCCGCCGCCGCCCCGGGGGCCGGGTCCCCCTCCGCTCGAGGCGGACGGGGCGGGCGCAGGCCGGGCGAAGGGCCGGATGCAGCCCGTGGCCACGATGAGGAGCGAGAGCAGAAGGACGAGCGTGAGCGGGCGTGTACTGCGCGGAATCTGGACCATTCTGTCGACTTTCCGGTTCGGGGATGGCCTGGTCGGGCCACGGCCTGCGGCCCGGGCGCTCAACGTAAGCGGGGGCGGAATGGCGGGCCAATCTCGGCGGTCCGGCCGCGACGGTCGATCCGCGCGGCCCCCGCATTGACGGATCCGCCTTGAAACGCCTAACGTTCCGACAGTTACGCCATGTCTCGTCGACGATCTCCGCGGTGAAAGGCACGCGTGCGGAGGGCGCGACGTCATATCTCGAAGGAGGTACCCCGATGCGCATCCGGACCCTGGCTCCCTTTGCCCTGGCTCTGACCATCGCCTGCGGCGGGGCGGAGACGGAAGAGGCCGCGACGACGGAGGAGATGACGGAGGCGATGGACGACGCCCCGGCCATGCCCGACGCCGATGCGGCGATGGCGACGATCACGGACTATTGGCAGACCCACTACAACATGGGTCACGGCAGCATGGTCGCGAGCAAGTTTGTCGACGACGGAGTCCTCTGGGGTAGTTCGGGGGCCATGCTCTACGGAAGGGACGCGATCGGCGAGGGCCTCCAGTCGCGGATGGACGCGGGGGGTTCGGAGGTCGCGATCCACCCCGGCGCGGCGATGGCGTTCGGCGACCAGATCGTCGCGCGCGGACACTACGTGCTGACCGGCGGGGACGCGCGCAACTCCGGCTACTACATGGCCGTGGCGGAGAACATGGACGGAGAGTGGGCGCTGAAGGGGATGGTGGCCAATCTCGACACGCCCGACCAGACCATGTCGGCCGGCGCGATGATGGACATGCCGGAGGGGATGGGCGGTGACCTCATCCAGGCGAGCGGCGACTACTTCGTGACGCACTACAACATGGGGCATGCCTCCATGGTCGCGAACACGTTCACCGAGGACGCGGTCGCGATGCTGCCCGGCGAGCGGGCCCGCGAGGGCCGCGCGGCGGTCGAGGAGGGGCTGCAGGCGCTGTTCGACGCCGGCGTCACGTTCAGCGGAATGTCGGCCTGGTCCGCGCACGACCTGGACGACGGGCACGCGGTGGGCATCGGCACCTACGGCACCGAAAGCGCGGATGGAGCCGGCGGGGGGCACTACGCGGCGCTCTTTTCGCGCGGCGAGGACGGGAGCCTGCTGCTGCACTGGTTCCTGATGGGCGCCCACCAGGGGATGTAGTCACCTTCGTACCGGTCGGGTCGTCTCGGCAGGCGACCCGGCCGGCATCCCTCCTTTCCGGCTCCCTGCGCGGCCTTCGCTAGGGGGTCGGCGCCGCCCAGTCGGGGAGGACGCCGGGTTCGATCCCGAACAGCAGCGGTCCCAGGGCGTAGAAGATCAGCGTGATCACGACCGCGCCAATGAGGTTGAGGAACATCCCCGCCCGCGCCATCTCCGCGATCCGCACCCGGTTGCTCCCGAACACGACGGCGTTGGGCGGCGTCGCCACCGGCATCATGAAGGCGCACGAGGCGGAGAGCGTCGCCGGGACCATCAGCAGGAGCGGGTGAACGCCGGTCGCGACGGCCACGGCCGCGAAGATCGGGAGCACCATCTCCGTCGTCGCGGTGTTCGAGGTGAGTTCGGTGAGGAACGTCATCGCGAGGCAGATGACGAAGATGAGAACGAGCGGCGGCACCGCCGACAGTCCGCTGAACCCCTCTCCGACGAACCGCGCCAGCCCCGTGGTCTGGAAGCCGTGCGCGAGGGCGAAGCCTCCCCCGAACAGAAGCACGATGTTCCAGGGGAGCCGCCGCACCACTCCGGGTCCCATGACCGTGGCGGACTTTGCGCCCGGCGACCTCGTCGGGACGAGAAAGAGAATGCAGGCCATCGTGATCGCGACGGTTCCGTCGTCGATCAGGTCCCCGTAGGGCAGGAGCGACGACCAGCCCGGGATCGTGAACCGGCCGATCTCGATCGGCGCGCGGAATACCCACAGCAGGGCCGTCGCGGCGAAGACGGCGAGGATCGCCCGCTCCTCGAAGGCGACGCGGCCGAGCTTCCGCATCTCGGACTCCACGACGTCGCGGTCGACGGAAACCTCCTCCGGCACGCGGAAGAAGACCCGCGTGATCAGGATCCACGCGAAGACCAGCATGAGCGCCGCGATCGGCAGCGCCATGACGAACCACACCCCGAAGGAGATATGCGGGGCGTCCGGGAAGGTGATCGCGAAGATGCGCTGGAGAGAGAGGTTCGGCGGCGTGCCGACCAGCGTCGCGATCCCGCCGGCGGAGCAGGCGTACGCGATTCCCAGCATGATCGACACGGAGAAGGCGCGCGTCGGGCCGCGCCCGAACTGCTCCTCCATGCGGAGGATGACGGCGAGTCCGACCGGGACCATCATGATCGCGGTCGCCGTGTTCGAGATCCACATGGAGAGGAAGGCCGCCGCGAGCATGAAGCCGAGCACGATGCGGGCGGGGCCGCCGCCCACCGCGCGGATGACCCAGAGCGCGATCCGCCGGTGTACGTCCCACTTCTCCATCGTGAGCGCGATCATGAAGCCGCCGAGGAAGAGAACGATCGTGCTGTTGAAGTAGATGGGCGCCGTCTCCCCTGTCCGTTCGATCCCGAGGATGGGGAAGAGGAGAAGCGGGAGCAGCGCGGTTGCGAAGAGCGGAATCGCGTCGGTGATCCACCATGTGGCCATGAGGACGGCCACCGCCGCCATGCGGGTGACCTCCGGCCGTCCCGGCTCGAGGTCGAGCAGCATCATCAGCAGGAAGAGGAGCGGTCCGAGCCACAGCCCGATGCGCTGGCCGCGCGAGCGCGTCGCGGACCTGTTCTCCGAACGGTTGTCTGCCATGCGCTTCCTCGCCGCTCCGGGCCCCGGGGTTCGACCCCGTCCGAGCGAGGTCCGGCGCGCGCCGCCCGAGATGGCGCGCCGCGGCGGAGGAACGTACCATCCGGCGCGGGACGCCGCGTAGTTTCCTCTCACGGGCCGCTGGGCTAGCTTTGCGTCCCTTTGCCACGGGCCGCCAGGCCGGGGTCGCTCGTGCCCCCGCCTCGGGCCGCGATCACGAGACCCACGAAGAACGGTGACAATCTAGATGTTCGGTTCGGTACGCTGGCGATTGGTCTGGATCGCCGTTCTGGTAACGATTTGCGGTTTCGCCCTGGTTCCCGAGACCATCGTCGACGAAGTCACGGGCGAATCCGAGCGGGTGTGGCCGCTCAAGCTCGGACTGGACCTGCAGGGGGGCATGCAACTCACGGTCGAGATCTACGACCCCGAGGGCGCCCTCAGCGGTGAGGATCTCGACGATGCGGTCGACCGCACGCTCACGACGATTCGGAACCGGATCGACGAGTTCGGCGTCCGCGAGCCGACGATCCAGCGCTCCGGCAACCGCATCATCATCGAGCTCGCGGGGGTCGACAACCCGGAGCAGGCGAAGCGGATCGCCACGGAGACCGCGTTCATGGAGTTCAAGATCGTCACGGACGGTCAGGATTTCATGGAGGCCCTGGAGCGGATCGACCGGGCGATCGTGAACGAGGTGGGGATCGAGAACCTCCAGGTCACGACGCTGGAGACCGAGCCGGAGGTCGACCTCAGCGACATCCTGGGCGGCGCCGCCGATTCCGCCGCGGCGGAGGATGCGGCCAACGAGGAGGAGGCGGTCGAAGGGGAGGACCCGGCCGCGGGGGAGGATCCGGCCACCGATTCGCTCGCGACCGAAGAGGAGGCTGCGGACGCGGTGGATGAAGCCACCGCGCGGCCGCTCTCGGCCCTGCTCGGACAGGGACGGATCCTGGGCGAGTATCTCGTGCCGCAGGAGGATCAACCGACCGCGGCGGCGTGGCTGGAACTCGAGGGCGTGCGGGAAGCGCTCCCCAGGGGCGTCACGCTGCACTGGGGAGTGGAGCAGGTCGGGGCGGGCGCGGGATCCTACGTGCCGCTCTATGTGCTCGAGGCGGAGCCCCTGATCACGGGCGACATGCTTCAGGATGCGGGGCCGGCGAACCGCGACCCGACCTTCAACCAGCCGATCGTTCCCTTCGAGACGACGCGGCGCGGCTCGCGGGTGTTCGAGCGCGGCACGGCGCGCAACATCGGCGAGAACATGGCCATCGTCCTCGACGACCGGGTCCAGAGCTACGCCGTCATCCGGAGCGTTCTGAGCCGGCGCGCCCAGATCGAACTTACCCCCGGAGCGTCCTTCCAGGAGGCGCAGGAACTCGCGCTCGTCCTTCGGGCCGGTGCGCTGCCCATGCCGATCGAGGTCGTCGAGGAGCGCAACGTGAGTGCCTCGCTCGGCGAAGACTCCATCCGGCAGGGCCGCACCGCCTTCATCATCGGGATCGTCGGTGTGATCATCGTCATGATGCTCTACTACCGGGCGGCGGGAATACTCGCCGTCGGGGCGCTGCTCACATACGTCATCTTCATGCTGGGCGGTCTGGCCGGCCTCGAAGCGACGCTCACGCTGCCGGGCATCGCGGGTCTCATCCTCTCCATCGGAATGGCGGTGGATGCGAACGTTCTCATCTTCGAACGGGTGCGCGAGGAACTCGCGGCGGGGAAGACGCCGCGTACGGCGGTGGACGCGGGATTCGGCAACGCCCTGTCGGCGATCATCGACGCGAACCTCACGACGCTCATCACCGGGATCATCCTCTTCCAGTTCGGGACCGGCGCGGTGCAGGGCTTCGCGGTGACGCTTTGCATCGGGATCCTCGCGTCGTTCTTCTCCGCGATCTACGTGACGCGGACGCTCTTCATCATGTACCTGAACCGACGCGGCTCCCGGGAGTCCGTGAGCATATAGGAACGAAGTCACCATGAGGGTCTTCCAGAACGCGAACTACAAGTTCCTCTCCATGCGCCGGCCGGCGTACTTCGCGTCGGCCGCGATCATCACGATCGGCCTCCTGTCGATCGTCTTTCGCGGCGGGCTGCGGACCGGCGTGGAGTTCACGGGCGGCGTCCTGCTCGAGGTCCAGTTCTCGCAGACGACCGATGTGGGCCAGATCCGTGACGCCCTGACGGACGGGGGCACGACGGGCGTCCAGATTCAGCAGTTGCGGACGGTCGGAGCGGAGACGTACGACTTTCTGCTGCGCGTGCCGGTCGGGGAGGAAGAGGACCAGAACGCGATCCGCGACCAGATCAGGGCAAGCCTCGAGACGCAGTACTCCGCCGGGAGCTTCGAGATTGCGCGGGGCGATACGTTGAGCGCCAAGGTGGGCGACGAGTTCCAGCGCACCGCGGTCATCGCCGTGCTGCTGTCCTTCCTCCTGACCCTCATCTACCTCGCCTTCCGTTTCGAGTGGCGGTTCGGCGTCGCGGCCGTCATCGCGACGGTGCACGACATGCTCATCACGTTCGGGTTCATCTCGCTGTTCGACATCGAGATCAACCTCGCGACGGTCGCCGCGATTCTCACGATCATCGGCTATTCGCTCAACGACACGATCGTCGTCTTCGACCGCGTGCGGGAGAATCTCAGAAAGAAGCGGAAAGAACCGTACGACGCGACGCTCAACCGCAGCCTGAACGAGACGCTGCCCCGCACGGTCCTCACCAGCGGCACGACGCTCATCGCGCTGTTCTCGCTGGTCGTGATCGGGGGCGCCGTGATTCGGCCCTTCGCGGGCGTGCTCATCATCGGCGTGCTCATCGGCACCTATTCCTCGATCTTCGTCGCGTCTCCCGTTCTCCTCGAGATTCACGACCGGGCGCGCAGGCGCTCGGCGATCGCCGCCCGCACGTAGCCGCACCGGGCCAACGGTGACCGGTACGGGAGCCGGGACGACGCTCTTCGATTCGCACCTTCATCTGACGGCGGCCCGCTTCGACCCCGATCTGGACGAGGTCGTGGACCGGGCCCGCGCGCGGGGCGTACGCCGGATGGTCACGGTCGCCTCGGACCCCGAGGACGCCGGGCAGGCTGCGGCGCTGGCCGCGCGGACGCCCGGTCTGTGGGCGACGGCCGGGCTCCATCCCCACGCGGCGGACCGGACCTCGGCCTCCCTCATGAGGGAGATCGAGCGCATCGCCGAAGCCCCTGAAGTCGTCGCGATCGGGGAGACGGGCCTCGATTTCCACTACGACAACGCGGCCCGGCGGGCGCAGCTGGCGAACTTCGAAGCGCACCTCGGGCTGGCGGCCCGGCTCGGTCTGCCGGTCGTCGTACATTCGCGCTCCGCGGAGGCCGAGACGGCGGAACGGGTGAGAGAGCACGGCGACGGCGCCGCCGGGGTGCTGCACTGCTTCACGGGAGGCGACGCACTCCTCCGTGCCGCCCTGGACGCGGACTGGTACGTCTCCTTTTCGGGCCTCATTACGTTCGTCCCCGAGCTGGCCGAGTGGGCCCGTGCGGTGCCGGCGGACCGGCTCCTCATCGAGACGGACGCCCCCTACCTCGCGCCCGCCCCACGCCGCGGCCGCCGAAACGAACCCGCCTACCTCACGCACACGTGCGAACGGTTGGCGGCGGTGCGCGGCACGTCCTTCGAGGAAGCCGCGGCGCTCACGGCGGGGAACGCCCGCCGCTTCTACCGCGTGGAGGACGCGGCGTGAGCCGTCCGGGGGCGGGAGGGGTGCAGATCCTGCCCGACCACGTCGCGAACCAGATCGCGGCGGGCGAGGTCGTGGAGCGTCCCGCCTCCGTCGTCAAGGAACTCGCCGAGAACGCGGTCGACGCCGGGGCCCGTCGCGTCGAGGTCGCGCTCCGCAACGGCGGCAAGACCGAGATCCGGGTCTCGGACGACGGGAGCGGGATGAACCGCGAGGACGCCGTGCTCGCCCTGGACCGGCACGCGACGAGCAAGATCCGGAGCGTGGATGACCTGCGAAGCGTCCGCTCCTTCGGCTTCCGTGGCGAGGCGCTGCCCTCCATTGCGGCGGTCAGCCGTTTCGAACTGCACACGGCGCTGAGTCCGGAAGAGGGCGTGCGGGCCCGGGTCGACTTCGGGCGCATCCGCAGCGTCGATGACGTACCGCGCCGGCGCGGCACGACGGTGACGGTCCGCGCCCTGTTCCACGACCTCCCGGCGCGCGCGAAGTTCCTCAGGAGTTCGGCCGCAGAGACGCGGGCCGCGGGCGAGGCGCTCGTGCTCCTCGCGCTCGCGAACCCGGCCGTCGGCTTTCGGCTCGAGTCGAATCGCCGCGTCTCCATGGATCTCGCCCCCGCGCGGGACTGGCTCGGACGGATCGGACAGCTGTGGGGCGACCTCGCCCCCACGCTCATCCCCGTGGAAGCTGCGGGCGGCCCCGTGCGGGTCCGGGGCTTCATCCAGCGGCCCGATGCGGCGCGCGCGAGGGGAGGGCGTCGATACACCTTCGTGAACGGCCGTCCCTTCCGGGATGCCGCTCTCCTGCGGCTCGTGGATGACGCGTTCCGGACGACGGTCGTGGAGGGTCTTCGGCCCAGCCTCTTCCTGCGCATCGAGACGCCGCCCGCAGCGGTCGATGTCAACGTCCATCCGGCCAAGGCGGAGGTGCGTTTCCGCGACCGCGAGAGCGTCGAGACGGTGGTTCGCGATGCCGTGCGCGACGCGCTGGCGGGGCTCGATTCGACGAAGCCGGTCGGAATCCCCGGCGCCACGCCGCGTGCCGGGCGGGCCCATCGAACGTCCTCTCGCGGCGAGCCGCCGGCGGAGATGCCGCAGTTCGCGCTCTTCGTCTCCGGACGGGACGACGCGGGCGAACCGGGCGAGCCGGGGGCCGACACCGGTGCGCGCGGGCAGGGGAGCGCCGCGGAGGCGCCGTTCGCCGGTCCGGAACTGTGGCAACTCCACGACCGTTACATCCTGGCCGCTACCCGGGAGGGACTCCTCATCGTCGACCAGCACTCGGCGCACGAGCGCGTGCTCTACGAGGAGATCATGGCGCGGTTCGAAGCCGGGGGGGGCACCTCCCAGGCGCTGCTCTTTCCGGTCACCCTGCAGTTCTCGCCCCCGGAGGCCGAGGCGCTCGAAGATCTGGCCGGATTGCTCGCCCGGCAGGGTTTCGAGCTGGAGCCGTTCGGCGAGCGGACCTGGATCCTGACCGCGGCCCCGCAGCCGCACTCCCGGTTCGACGCGGAGCGCTGCCTGCGCGAGATGGTGCGGGAACTGGCGGAGGGCTCGCCGCTCGTTGACACGGCGCGCAACCAGCACGAGCGCCTCGCGAAGAGCATGGCGTGCAAGGGAGCCATCAAGGCCGGCGAGCCCATTTCCCCGGAAGAGGCGAGAGAACTCTTCGACCGGCTGTTCGCGACCCCGCTGCCCGGGCACGATGTCCACGGCCGCCCGACGATCGTGCGCCTGAGCGTCGAGGAGCTCGACCGGCGGTTCGGCCGCGGGTAGCCGCCGCGCCCGTGGGGATTTCGCCCGTGCCGGTCATCGCGGGGCCCACCGCCTCGGGCAAGACGTCCGTCGCCATCGAGGTCGCGCGCCGGCTGGACGGCGAGATCATCTCCATGGACAGCCGACAGGCGTACCGCGGCTTCGTCATCGGGACCGCGGCTCCCTCCGCCGACGAACTCGCCGCGGCGCCGCACCACGGCGTCGGCTTTCTCGACCCGCACGAACGGTACGGTGCGGGGCGCTTCGCGCGCCTGGCGGACCGCTGGCTCGCCGGGATCCGCGCCCGGGGCCGCGTCCCCATCCTCGCCGGCGGGACGGGGCTGTTCCTGCGTGCGCTCACGCACCCGATGTTCGCGGAGCCCCCGCTCGAACCGGCACGCCGCACGGCGCTGCACGCCTGGCTGGAGGCGCTCGAGCGCGAGGAACTGGCGCGCTGGGCGGCCCGCCTCGATCCGGCACTGGCCTCGCGGCGCCGTCCGCTCGACCGGCAGCGCGCGGCGCGCACGGTGGAACTCGCGCTCCTGACGGGCGAGCCGCTCACCCGCTGGATGACGAGCGCCCCGCCCGAACGCCCGCCGCTGCGGACCGCGACCTATGTGCTGGAGTGGCCCGCCCCGCTCCTCCGCGAGCGGATCGAGCGTCGCGCCGCGGCGTTGATCCGCGGTGGCGCCTGGCCCGAAGAGGTGCGCGACCTCCTGGCGCGCGGCCTCGACGGATCGCGCGCCTTCGACGCGCTGGGCTACGCGGACGTCGCGGCGCTCGTCCGGGGCGAGGCGGGGCCGGACGAGACGATCGAGCGCGTGTCGAGGGCCACCTGGCGCTACGCCCGCCGGCAGCGGACATGGTTCCGGCACCAGGTCCCGGAGAACGCCGTCGTGCTTCGGGTGCTGGACGAGTCGACGACGCCGGGACAACTTGCCCGCCGCATCGCAGCCGACTGGCGCGAATCAGGATGAAGACGGGACGATGAAGATCGGGATCACGTGCTATCCGACGTACGGAGGCTCCGGGGCGATCGCCACCGAGCTGGGGCTCGGCCTCGCCCGCAGGGGGCACGAGGTACACTTCATCTCCTATGCCCAGCCGTTCCGCCTCACCCACTTCATCGACGGCGTCTACTTCCACGAAGTCGAGGTCAATCGCTACCCGCTGTTCGAGTATCCTCCCTACTCGCTCGCGCTGGCCGTCACGATGCACGAAGTGGCGCGGCGCGAGGGACTCGACCTCCTCCACGTGCACTACGCGATCCCGCACGCGACGGCGGGATGGATCGCACGCGACATGCTCCGGGACGGCGGCCGCGACGTGAAGCTCGTCACGACGCTGCACGGCACCGACATCACGCTCGTGGGCCAGGATCCGTCGTACTGGTCGATCACCCGCTTCTCGATCGAGAAGTCCGACCGGATCACCGCCGTCTCCGAGTGGCTCCGCGAGCGGACGCACCGCGATTTCGACTGCAGCCGCTGCGCCATCGAGGTGATCCCGAACTTCGTCGATCCGAAGATCTACGACCGCGAGCGCCACCGCGGCCGGCACCGGCTCGCGCGGGCCGGAGAGAAGGTCGTGATGCACATCTCGAACTTTCGTGCCGTCAAGCGGATCCCGGACCTCATGGAGATGTTCGCGCGGATCCAGCGCGCCCTGCCGGCGCGTCTCATCCTCGTGGGAGACGGTCCGGAGCGGCAGCGCGCCGCGGAGATCGCCGCGGAACTGGGCATTGCGGAGCGTGTCGTGTTCCTCGGCAAGATCGACTCCGTCGCCGAACTCCTCGCCGGCGCGGATCTCTTCCTGCTCCCGAGCGAGCAGGAGTCCTTCGGTCTGGTGGCGCTGGAAGCGCAGGCTTCCGCCGTTCCCGTGGTGGGATCCTCCGGGACGGGCCTCGACGAGGTCGTCGAGCACGGCGTGACCGGCTACCTCCATCCGGTCGGCACGGTCGACGCGATGGCGACATCGGCGATCGGGCTGCTGAGCGATGAGGCGCGCTGGGACGCGTTCTCGCGCGCTGCGCGGGACCGGGCCCTCGAGCGCTTCACGATCGACCGCATCGTCCCCCGCTACGAGTCCCTCTACCGCGACGTCCTCGCCGGCGGACACGGCTCCGGGGTTCCCACCGGGTGAACCCGCTCGAAGCCTTCGTCCTCGGCGTCGTCCAGGGCCTCACCGAGTTCCTGCCCGTGTCGAGTTCCGGGCATCTCGTGCTCGGGCAGGCGCTGTTCGGGATCGAACTCCCCGGCGTCGTGTTCGAGGTCAACGTGCACGTCGCGACGCTGTGCGCCGTGTGCTGGGTATACCGCGGACGGCTCGCGGAGCTGGCGCGGGGTGTGTGCTCGGCGGATCGCGGGAGCATCCGCGATGTCGGACTCCTGGCCGCGGCCACGCTCCCCGCCGCCGCCATCGGGGTCGGCCTGCGGGACGCGCTGGAGCCCACGTTCGAGCGGCCCGTGCTCGCGGCGGCGATGCTGCTCGTCACCGGCGCCGTCGTCTGGTCGATCCGGCGCCTGTCTCGTCGGGGCACGCGCGCGCGGCCGACCGTCGGCGGGGCGCTGGCGATCGGTATGGCGCAAGCCTTCGCCATCCTGCCCGGCATTTCCCGTTCCGGGAGTACCGTGGCCGCGGCGGTTGCCGCAGGCGTCGAACCCCGCCGCGCCGCCGAATTCTCCTTTCTCCTCTCCATCCCCGCGATCGGGGGGGCGGCGGTGCTGCAGGCGCCGGAACTCGGGGAGGCCGGACTCGCGGCCGGGATGCTGCCCCTCGCGGTCGCCTTCGCCGCCGCGGCCCTGTCAGGGGTCTTCGCCATTCGTATCTTCCTGCGGATGCTTGAACAGCGTGTATTCCACCGCTTCGCCTGGTACTGCTGGCTCGTCGGCGGAGGATATTTGGCGGCGGCGGCGATCTGGCCGGCGCTTCGCGGATGACCGTCGAATGACTGACGTCGGAGCGACCATGCTCACAGAAGAGGCGGGAGACTGGGCCGGAGAGCCCGTCGCCGCGCTGCGCGAGCACTGGGGCCGGGAGTCGGTCTTCGCCTTCGACCGCATCCCTTCGACGAACGATCTCGCCCGCGAACTGGCGGAAGCCGGGTCGCCGTCCGGCACGATCGTGCTCTGCCGCCAGCAGACGGCCGGGCGGGGAAGGGCGGGCCGGAGCTGGGCCTCTCCGGCGGGGGCCGGCGTCTATCTCAGCATGGCGTTCCGACTGCGCGAAGCCACCGTCCCGCCGCTCGTCACGGTCGTGGCCGGGGTCGATCTGGCTCGCGAACTCAACCGGCGCTTCCCGGGGCTGGCCTCGGCCGTGAAGTGGCCCAACGACCTCATGGCGCGGGAGCGGAAGCTCGGCGGCATCCTGGCGGAGACCGCCCGGGTCGACGGGAGGGAGGCGTTTCTCGTCGTCGGCGTCGGCATCAACGTCGAGTCCGGCCGGTTGCCGGACGAGGTGGACGGGGCCGTGGCCCTTGCCGACTGCGTGGGTCCGGCGCGCCTGGTTGATGTCGCGGACGCGGTGGTGGCGGGACTCGAGCGGCGACTCCCCCGTGCACCGACTTCGCTCGATGCGGCGTCGCTCGATGAGCTCGACCGTCTCGACTGGTTGAAGAACCGCTGGGTCGAGCACCGGCTCTCGGACCGCGAACCCGCCGTCGGCCTCGCGGCCGGGATCGCTCCGGACGGCGCCCTCCTGCTCCGGCCGCGCGGAGGCGCCCTGCGCCGCGTCGTCGCGGGCTCCATCGCTCTTGGCGGAAGCTGATTCTCATGCTCCTCACCGTAGACATCGGGAACACCGAATCCGTCCTCGGGTGGTTCGAGGATCTCACCCCCGTGCACACGTGGCGGATCGCGACCGATCGCCGCCGAACGGCGGACGAGATCGGACTCCAGATCCTGGGACTCCTCGGAGCCCGACAACTGCCCGCTCCGGAGCGGATCGTCGTCGCGTCCGTCGTCCCCACGCTACACCGCGTCTGGCTCGCGGTGGGGAGGACCCTCGACGCCCCGCTGTGCTTCCTCAACGGCGGCTCCCCCATCCCCGTCCGGCTGGACGTCGACCACCCCCTCGAAGTCGGCGCCGATCGCATCGCGAACACCCTCGCCGCGGCGGAACTCTACCGTCGCGACACCGTCGTCGTGGATCTCGGGACGGCGACGACCTTCGATTGCATTACCGCCGATGGCGTCTTCGTGGGCGGCGTCATCGCGCCGGGGCCCACGGCCGGAACGGACCAGCTCGCCCGCGCAACGGCGCAACTCCCGCAGATCCATGTGGAGAAACCGGCCCGGGTCATCGGTCGCAACACGAAGGACTGTCTGCGGAGCGGCGGGTTCTACTCGGTGGTGGAGGGGATCGACGGCATCGTGCGGCGGATCGTCGAGGAATGGGAGCGGGAGCCGCTGATCGTGGCGACGGGCGGACTCGCGCGGGTCGTGGGACCGCACTGCCGCACCGTCGACCGCATCGAACCGGCGCTGACGATCACCGGCCTGGCGATCGCGGACCGGTACCTGTTCGGACCGCCGGCCGGCTCCGGCGGCTAGCTGCCACGGGCCGCGAACGTCCCGCGGCCGGCTTCAGGACCCGCGGAAGAAAGCGGCGCTTCCGCAGCACTTCTCCTTCATCTTGTTCGCGAACTCCGGATTGATCATCCGCACGATCAGGTAGAACACCGCGACGAAGATCGCGACCTTCGCGACCATCCACACGAGGGGCAGGACCACGGAGAAGAGGATTCCCGTCACCCACAGACCCACCGCGCCCGCGGCCACCAGCACTACGGCTGCACGAAACATGTCGACCTCCCTTTCTGGTCCGCCCCTACGATAGGCGCGCGGGGCGGGTTTCATAACCCCCGTGCCCCTTGATCGGAACCGTGCACCCCTGTATCTTCGGCTCGCCTTAGCACTCCCTGCACGAGAGTGCTAACAGCCGCGGGATCCCTCGCGGCTCTCATCGGAAGGATCACCCAACACCGAAGGTCCAAGGAGGGACAGGCAAGATGGCAACCGCCTCGAACACGAAACTGAACATCTCCCCCATGGCCGACCGCGTGGTCATCGCGCCGCTCGAGGAGACCGAGGAGATGCGCGGGGGTCTGTACATTCCGGACACCGCGAAGGAGAAGCCGCAGCAGGGCACCGTCGTCGCCGTGGGCCCCGGCCGCATGAACGATGACGGCGACCGCATCCCGATGGAAGTCAGCACCGGAGACCGGGTTCTCTACGGCAAGTACGCCGGGACCGAGGTTTCGCTGGATGGTGATGACTACCTGATCGTGAAGGAAAGCGACGTTCTGGCCGTCCTCTAGCCGCTCGAGCGGGAGACGGCGGGTCAAACCCGTTGACTGATGCGCCCGGATGACCGGGCGAAGGAGACGAAATGGCGAAGGATCTTGAATTCGATACCGCTGCACGGCAGCGCCTGAAGGCGGGCGTGGACAAGCTCGCGCGCGCGGTCAAGGTCACGCTCGGCCCCAAGGGGAGGAACGTGGTCCTTGAGAAGAAGTTCGGCAGCCCGACGATCACGAAGGACGGCGTGACGGTCGCGAAGGAAGTCGAGCTGGACGACCCGGTCGAGGATCTCGGCGCGAAGATGGTGAAGGAAGTCGCGACGAAGACGTCCGACGCGGCCGGCGACGGCACCACGACGGCGACGGTGCTCGCGCAGTCGATCTTCACCGAAGGCCTCAAGAGCGTGACGGCGGGCGCGAACCCGATGGCGCTCAAGCGCGGCATCGACAAGGCCGTCGAATCGATCGTCGCGAACCTCCATTCGATCTCGGTCGAGACCTCCGGCAAGACGGAAATCGCCCAGGTCGCCGCCATTTCGGCGAACAGCGACCGCGAGATCGGCGAACTGATCGCCGACGCGATGGAGAAGGTCGGGAAGGACGGCGTCATCACGGTCGAGGAGGCCCGCGGCCTCGAGACCGAGCTGGAGACCGTGGACGGGATGCAGTTCGACCGCGGCTACCTCTCGCCGTACTTCGTCACGGATCCGGACAAGATGGAGGTCGTCCTCGACGAGCCGATCATCCTGATCCACGACAAGAAGATCTCGGCCATGAAGGACCTGCTGCCGGTCCTCGAGAAGGTCGCCCAGATGGGCAAGCCTCTCCTGATCGTGGCGGAGGATGTCGAGGGCGAGGCGCTTGCCACGCTCGTCGTCAACAAGCTGCGCGGCACGCTCAAGGTCGCGGCCGTCAAGGCTCCGGGCTTCGGCGACCGCCGCAAGCAGATGCTGCAGGACATCGCGATCCTCACGGGCGGCCAGGTGATCTCCGAGGAACTCGGCTTCAAGCTCGAGAACGCGGTGGTCGGCGACCTCGGCCAGGCGAAGCGGATCGTCATCGACAAGGACAATACGACGGTCGTCGACGGCGCCGGTGACGCGGACCGGATCCAGGGCCGCATCAGCGAGATCAAGGTCGCGATCGACAAGTCCACGTCCGACTACGACCGCGAGAAGCTGCAGGAGCGGCTGGCGAAGCTGGCCGGCGGCGTGGCGGTCATCAACGTCGGCGCCGCGACCGAGACCGAGATGAAGGAGAAGAAGGCTCGGGTCGAAGACGCGCTGCACGCGACGCGCGCGGCCGTCGAAGAGGGCATCGTGCCCGGCGGCGGCGTGGCGCTGCTGCGGAGCCAGGGGACGCTGGACGGCGTCGAGGGTTCGGATGCCGACGAGACGATCGGAATCCGGATCGTGCGCCGCGCGGTCGAGGAGCCGGTTCGCACGATCGCCTCGAACGCCGGAGCCGAGGGCTCGATCATCGTCGAGAAGGTGCGCGAGGCCGAGGGCCGGAACACCGGCTACAACGCGGCCACGGGCGAGTACGAGGACATGGTGAAGGCGGGCGTCATCGACCCGACCAAGGTCACGCGTACGGCGCTCCAGAACGCCGCTTCGATCGCGGGTCTGCTGCTCACGACCGAGGCGGTCGTGGTGGAGCGGCCCGAGGCGGAGGATCCCGCGGCGGCCGCCGGCGGCATGCCGGGCGGCGGCATGGGCGGGATGTACTAGTCCACAGTGGGCACGGCGGGGGCGGACAGCCGTCCCTCGCCGTCCGCTGTTGGAGAAGTGCGAAAGGCCCGGCTTCGGCCGGGCCTTCGCGCATCTGCCCCCCGGGGTTAATGTCGTCCAATGCGGCACCTCGGATCCCGCCTTGCCCACCCCGGACCTCCAGCGGCTCGCGCGCGCGGCGCGCGGTCGACGCTGTGGCTCGCCGTCCTGACGCCGCTGGCCTGTGCGGACGCGACGGGCCCCTCCGACGAACTCTGTCCCGTCGTGGCGGGGCGCGGCGCTGCCCGCGCCACGCTTTCCCTCGCGGCCGGGGAGATGTGCGTACTGCCGGCGGAAGGCGTCCAGGTCGTGGAAATCGGGGGCGGCAACGCCTCGGCGGGATACCTGCTCGTCGTGCAGAGCGCCCTGCGCAGGCCGGGGGGAACGACGCGTCTCAGGCTCGATGCGCAGGCGAGGGGGGCGGCGGCGCGGGTTCCGCGGGTCCCTTCGCTCGCCGCTCCGGCGCGCGCGCTGCCGGCCGACGTGTTCGGCTTCGAGAACGACAGGCCCGGCCTCGAGGAAGCGTCGCGGGCCGAACTCGCCTTCCGCACGAATGCCCGCCGCGCCGTGCGGGGCGCGCGCCCGCTCCGCCCGACGCCCGCGGCTTCATCCGACCCGGGCATGACGCGGGCGAACGCGGCCCCGACGGCCCCGACGCCCCCCTCCGTCGGCGACACGGTGATCTTCAGCAACGCGGTGCATCCGAATCTCGACGTGGACTGCGATGGGATCCACGACGTGACCGCGGTCGTCCGCGCGGTGGGCCCGAACTTCGCGATCGTGGAGGACCTCGACGGGGCCGGCGCCGTGCGCGGCGGCGGTTACGAGGCCGTCCTCGGAGCGCTCGAAATATCGGTCCTCCCGGTGCTCTCGGCGTATTTCGGCGAGCCCGCCGACATCGACCGAAACGGCGTCGTCTGGATCCTGTTCACGCCCGTCGTGAACCGGACCACGCCCCGCGACAGCGAGACCAGGATCCTGGGGTTCTTCAATCCGGCCGATCTGGCCGACCCCGAAGACTGCCCGGCGTCCAACGGAGGGGAGATCCTCTACCTCCTCGCGGCCGATCCCGACGGGCGGTTCTCCAAACCCGTACTCGAGAAGTTCGCGACGACCGGGGCCGTCGGCGTGGCCGCGCACGAACTGGCGCACCTCATTTCGGCCGAGCGCCGAACCGTGCTCGCCCGGGGGTCGTTCGCCTCGCTCGAGGAAACCTGGCTGAGCGAGGCGCTGGCGCATTCCGCGGAGACGTTCGTCGGGCTGTCGCGTGCGTCCCTGAGCCCCGGACGCAACTACGGCTTCTCGGAACTCTTCGCGGATTCCGAGGACTTCGCGACCTACCACTTCCCGAACTTCCGCCGCTCCGCCTTCTACCTGCTCGGTCCGCACCGGACCCCCGCGCTGGGCGACGCCTATGCGCGGGACCCCGACGGAATCTCCTCGCTCGCGATGCGAGGCTTCGGGTGGCTCTTCCTGCGCTGGCTCGCGGACCAGTACGCGTCGGAGGGCGGCGGACGGCTCGGCGGCCCCGCCGAGGAGGCCATCTTCCACGATCTGGCGGGAGGGGGTGAGGCCCGCGCGCGGGGGGTGGCGAACGTCGAGCGGGTCGCGTCGGCGCACGGCGGGCCGGGCACATGGGACGCCCTGCTCGCGGCCTGGGCGCTGGCCCCGATCGCGGACGATCTGCGCGGTGCTCCCTCCGCGACGCAGGTGGAGACGCTGCACCTTCGCGATGTGTTCGCCGCCCTGCACCGGGAACTGGAGGGAAGGGCGCCCTTCGCGCGCGCCTTCCCGCTCGAGGCGATGGACATCCCGCTCGCCGATGCGACGGATACCCGGATCGACTTCGAACTCGCCGCCTCGACGGGCTACTATTTCCGCCTTGAGAGCGAGGGGCCGCACCCGGAGATGCGGCTGAAGCTCACGACGCAGGCCGGGCTTGCCGTCCCCTCTTCCGAAGCCGTCCGCCTCGTCGTGCTCCGGACTCGTTGACCTTGCCCGCCCGCGCGGGCGCGGATCGTGAAGGGCGGGTATCTTGGCCGCCGGAGGGCGCCGGCCGGCCGGCGGGGCCTGCCGGGAGCCGGTGGACGTCATGGACCGTGCCAGGGAGATCGAACTGTGAGACACGCATGCTGAGACTGTGCCGCGGCCTGTCGGGTGTCGTCTCCGGTCTCGCGCTCGCGGCTTGCGGCGGCGGCACGACGGACCCCCCGCCTCCCCCTCCACCTCCTCCGCTCGCCACGGGATGCGGCGGGACGGCCACGCCGTCGGTGTCCGTCACGCTGGACCTGACCCCCGGCCAGCACGTCACGCTCGACAACGCGGCGGACGTGCGCGCCTTCAGGCTTGCGGGTTCGGAAGCGCCCCGCGACTACGAGGTCATCGTGCAGAGCGCCTCCCAGGCGCCCGGCCAGAGCGTGAACGGTTGCATCCGGGTTCGCGCCGAGCGCGCCTCCGGGAACGTGACCCCGTCCCGACCCCCCCGTCTCGCCTCCGGAGGCGGAGAGTTGAGCCGCGACCTTCGCCGCCGGGCGTCCTGGTTCGCCCGCGAACGCGTCCTGCGGGAGCAGGAGCAGCGAGAACTCGCCGCGGTGGGCGCGCAGCCCATACGGGCTCGAACGCCGGGGCTCGATCCGCTGAAGCTCGCCGATGCGCTGCGGCCACCGGACCTCGGGGACACGCTGTCCTTCAGAGTCGGCGTCGGCGCGAATCTGGTCGTCAACTGCCGCAACCCGACGACGGTCACGGGCGAAGTCCGGTACGCGGGGGAGTACTTCACCATCGTGGAGGACCTCCAGTTCCACAGTCAGCCGGACAGTGACCGGTTCTCGGAGGCCGAATTCGAGGCGATCGGCCGCCAGCTGGACGAAGTCGTGTATCCGATGGATGTCGCCTACTTCGGCGAGCCGGCGGACATCGACAACAACGGGACCGTCTTCGCCCTCATCACGGCCGAGGTGAACAAGCTCACGCCCGCGGGAGAGGAGAGTGTCGTCGCCGGCTTCTTCCTTGCGCGCGATCTCACGACAAGATCGAGCTGCGAGGCCTCGAACGAAGGGGAGATCTTCTATCTCGTCGGGCCGGACCCGGACGAGGACTACGGCTCGGACATCAGCATCAGCTTCGCGAACGCGCTCGCGCGGTCGACGGTCGCGCACGAATTCGCCCACCTGCTCAACACCCAGCAGCGCGTCACCCTCGGGGGCGGGAACATCTTCGGCGATCGCGAGGTCGCATGGCTCGATGAGGGCATGGCCCACCTGGCGGAGGAGATCGCCGGCCTCCGGGCCGCGGGGCTCGGGACAAGATCCAACCTCGATCTGGACATGATCACGACGAGCGAGGAACAGCTCACCGCCTACAACCACTTTCACGTCGTGAACCAGATTCGCCTCGGGCGCTTCCTCAGGGGCGGCTGTCCCCCGGACCCCAACGGGCCGGCGGTGGCCCCGGCGCTCGGCGACGCGTCCGGCGAGGATCCCGGCGGCGTAGAATCCCTCTCGTTCCGTGGCTTCGCGTACGGGTTCGTACGCTGGCTCGGCGACCAGTTCGGGGCGTCCGGGAGCGGGGGAGCGCTGCCCGGGAGTCGCGAGGAGGAGCTGTTCCGGTATCTGACCTCGGGTGGGCCCGCGCACTTCAAGGGCGTCACCAACGTGGAGCGCACGCTCCGGACCGTCGCCGGCGTGGAGATGGAATGGGAGGAACTCCTCTCGCTGTACCTCACGTCTCTCATCGCGGACGACCGCGTGTCGGCCGACGCGGACCCCCGGACGCAGTGGACGACCTGGAATCTCCCGGCGCTGTACCGGCAACTGAGCGAATCCAATCTTGGAGACCGATGCCCGTTCACCCGCAACTTCCCGCTCACGCCCTCGAGGGTGAACGTGCACGTGTCGACGAACAGCTCGACCGAATTCACGGTGAACTCCTCCACCGGACGCTATTTCTCGCTCGTGAGTTCGGGCGCGACGCCCGGCCTGGTCGTCGAGGTCATGGACCCGGCCGGGTCGAACCTCCCCGGACGGGCGCAGACGCAGGTCACCGTGCTCAGGACGCGCTGAACGACTCCCGGATTTCCATTACCCTCCCCGACGTCTACCGGTTCTCCCGGTGGCGGTCGTTGACAGGAGGACCGCCCGGGGGCACTTTCCGGGCGTTGAAAAACTGACAAGCGGGGCCGCGATGCCCCCACCCTATCGGCGCACGGAATCGTGCTGCTGCCGGGTCGATCGAGCACTCCCCTCGGAGGGGCGTGCCTTCGTGCCCGGTCGGTCGTCGCCGAACCGGGCTTTTCTTATGAGGTGAAGTGAACGGAGATCCCAGAGTCAACGACAAGATCCGGATCAGCCCGATCCGGCTCATCGACGAAGAGGGCAATCAGCTCGGCATCGTCGCGACGGATGAAGCTCGCGCCCTTGCGGCCGAACGCGGGCTCGACCTCGTGGAGGTGGCGCCCGGCGCGCGGCCGCCCGTCTGCCGGCTCATGGATTTCGGAAAGTACAAATACGCGCAGGCGAGGAAGGCGCGGGAAGCGAAGAAGAAGCAGCATATCATCAACGTCAAGGAAGTGAAGCTGCGGCCGAAGATCGAGGCCCACGACATCGACTTCAAGATGCGGCACGCCCGCAGGTTCCTCTCGGATGGCGACAAGGTGAAGTTCACCCTCATGTTCCGGGGCCGCGAGGTTACGCACCCGGAGCGGGGGCGACGGATCCTCGAGATGGTGAAGGACGAGTTGGAGGACATCGCGGTGGTGGAGTCGGACATCTCCCACGAGGGTCGCACGATGACGATGCTGATGGGACCGCACCGCACATAGCAGAGAACGACGACTCCGTCGCGGACGGCCGGGGACGGAGCAGAACCGGAGCATACGCAAGATGCCGAAAATGAAGACGAACCGGTCCGCCGCGAAGCGGTTTCGAAAGACCGGCAGCGGAAAATTCCGGCGCCGGCGTGCCTTCCACAGCCACATCCTGACGAAGAAGAGCCCCAAGCGTAAGCGTCGGCTCCGGCAGGGGACCCTTGTGGCGAAAGCGGACGAGAAGCGGGTGAAGCGACTCCTGGGAACCTAGTTCGGGCGCCCGTTCGCCCTATTCCCCGGACAGTACCCGGACAGTCTCAGCATCAGGAATCAGGAGGTGCGGTCATGCCACGCGCGACGAGCAGCGTTGCACGCAACCGTCGAAAGAAGAAGATCCTCAAGGAAGCCCGCGGCCAGTTCGGGGCGCGGTCGAAGCTCTATCGCACGGCGAAGAACTCCGTCGAGCGCGGTTGGGCCTATGCCTACGTCGACCGGCGCAGAAAGAAGCGCGACTTTCGCCGACTGTGGATCGCCCGCATCAACGCCGCGGCCCGGCAGAACGGCATCTCGTATTCCCGGTTCGTCAGCGGGCTGAAGAGCGCCGGCGTCGACCTCAACCGCAAGGTGCTCGCGGACCTCGCCATCCGGGATCCGGCCGCCTTTACCAAGCTCGTCGAGGTGGCCAAAGCGCACGGCCCATGACCCCGGCCGGAGCGTCTCTCCTCGATCGGCTCGCCGCCATCGAGGGGGAGGGGCTCGCCGCGATCGGGGAGGCCGCGGACTCCGCCGCGCTCGAGTCCGCCCGAGTCGAATACCTGGGCCGTAACGGCCGGCTGGCCGACGTGATGTCCCTGATCGGCACGGTCGAAGCCCGGGCCCGACGCGACGTCGGACAGCGCGCGAACGCCGTGAAGACCGTGCTGCGCGGCGCCCTCGAGGCGCGGGCGAAGGCGCTGGAGAGCGCCACCCGCGGGCCGAGCGCCCGCATCGATCTCACCCTTCCCGCGCGCGGGCGCTGGGTCGGCGGCGTGCACCCCGTGACCCGGGTCATCGACGAGATCTGCGAGATCTTCGCCGAACTCGGCTTCACGAGCGTGCTCGGCCCCGAGATCGAATCCACGTGGTACAACTTCACCGCGCTCAACATTCCGCTCGATCACCCCGCCGCGGACATGATGGACACCTTCTATCTGGACAAGGACGTCGTGCTGCGGACGCACACCTCGCCCGTCCAGGCGCGCGTGATGGAGACCTTCCGGCCGCCCGTGCGCGTCGTCGTGCCGGGGCTCGCGTACCGGCGCGACTCCTTCGATCCCTCGCACGCGCCGGCCTTCGAGCAGATCGAGGGTCTGGCGGTCGACGAAGGCGTGGATTTCGTGGAGTTCCGCGCCGCGATCGAGCACTTCGTGCACCATTTCTTCGGTCGGGGGACGAAGAGCCGGTTTCGGCCGTCCTTCTATCCCTTCACCGAGCCCTCGGCGGAGGTGGACGTGTCGTGCGCCGTGTGCGCGGGGGGCGGTTGCTCCACCTGCAAGCGCACGGGATGGATCACGATCATGGGAAGCGGGATGGTGGATCCCGCGGTCTTCAAGGCCGTGGGGTACGACCCGGAGCGCTACACGGGCTATGCGTTCGGGATGGGACCGGCCCGCATCGCGATGGTGCGGCACGGGATCCCCGACATGCGGCTCCTCTACGAGGGGGAGATGAGCTTTCTGCAGCAGTTCACATGAACATCTCGTTCAACTGGATCGACGAACTGGCCCGACTTCGCGGGGAGTTGCGGGACCCGCGGGCCCTGGCCGAGCGCCTGACGATGACGGCCGCCGCCGTGGAGAAGATCGAGACCGTGGGCGCGGGGCTCGACGGGATCGTGGTGTCTCGCGTTCTCGAAACCCGTCCGCACCCGAACGCGGACCGGCTCACGCTGTGCAGGGTGGACCGGGGCGCCGGCGAGGTGCTCGATGTGGTGTGCGGGGCTCCGGTCGTCGTCCCCGGGGCGTTCTATCCGCATGTGGCGCCCGGCGGGGAGCTTCCCGCCGGCTTCCGCATCGAGAGCCGGAAGATCCGCGGCGAGTTGAGCCACGGCATGCTGTGCTCGGAGGCCGAACTCGAGCTGGGCCGCGACAAGGGGGGTATCATGCGCCTCGCGGACGGGCTCGAGCCGGGAACGCCGCTCGCGGCGGCGCTGGGCCTGCCGGATACGCGTCTCACGCTGGACCTGAACCCGAACCGGGTCGACCTCGCCTGCCACATGGGGGTCGCACGGGAAGTAGGGGGGCCTCCGTCGCCGCGCGACTTCCGGGGACCGGCGTGGTCGCCCGAGTGGCGGGACGGCGAATCCGAGGTGAGCGGAGCCGGAGTCACGGTCCGCATCGAAGATCTCGGCCGGTGTCCGCGCTACATGGCCGCCGTCATTCGGGGGGTCAGGGTCGGGCCGTCGCCGCCGTGGCTTGCGGGCCGGCTTCTCGCGGTGGGCGCCCGTCCGATCAGCAACGTCGTCGACGCGACGAACTACGTCCTCCACGAGTGCAACCAGCCACTGCATGCCTTCGATCTCGCGCGGCTGTCCGGCGCGGAGATCCGCGTGCGGCCGGCCGCGGCGGGCGAGCCGCTGATGACGCTCGACGGCCAGGAACACAAGCTCTCGCCCGACCAGACGGTGATCGCGGACCGCGATCGCGCGATCGCCTTCGCGGGTGTGATGGGGGGGCTCGACACGGAGGTGACCGGGGACACGGTCGACCTGCTCATCGAGTGCGCGTCGTTCGATCCGGCCGGCGTGCGGCGGACCCGGACCGGCGCGGGGCTCTCCACCGACGCGTCCTACCGCTTCGAGCGGGGGATCGACATCCACGCGCAGGAGCGGGCGCTCGCGCGCTGCGTGGAACTCATCCTCGCGACGGCCGGAGGCGAGGCGGACCTCATCGGCCTCCGCGCGGGCCCCGCCCCGGTCCCGGCCGCGCCGATCGACGTTCGCGTGAGCCGCGTGAACCAGGTGCTCGGCTTCGGTCTCGACGGGGCGGCGGTCCTCGCGGCCCTCGAGCCGATCGGCTTCGAGGCCCTCCCCGGCGCGGACGGCGGCGATGGCGCGGGCGGTGCGGCCGACCGGCTGCGCGTCTCCGTGCCCGGGTGGCGCACCGACGTCGCCCGGGAGATCGATCTCGTGGAGGAAGTCGCGCGCCGGGTCGGATACGACGCCGCGACGGGTCAGGACCGCAGGTTCCGGCCCAGCGCGGTGCCCGCGGACCCGCGGGTCGAAAAGGCGGTCAGAGTGCGGGATCTGCTGACCGGACGCGGACTCCTCGAAGCGCGCAGCCTCAGCTTCATGCCGGAGGACTACCGGGGGAATCGCGCCGTCGTCTCGGTGCCGAACCCGCTCTCGGCCGAGGAGAGCTGTCTTCGCTCCGCCATGGTCCCCGTGCTGCTCAGGCGGCTGGAACACAACTATGCGCGCGGCAACCGCAACGTGCGCCTGTTCGAACTCGGGACCGTGTTCGGGTACGCGGCCGGCCCGGGTCGGGAAGAGGAGGCGGACGGAACCGGCCGTTTCGAGGAGTCCGGAAGAGTGGGGGCCGTCGTCGCCGGAGCCCGGCGTCCCGATCACTGGTCGGGGCCGGGACTCGACTTCGACCTGTGGGACCTCAAGGAGATCGCCGGGTCGTTCGCGGATCGCCTGTGCGGGGCGACGCTGGAGCCGCTCGATGGCGCCGGGGCCGCGGAGGCGGCGGGGAGCGGAGCGTCCCTCGCGGGGCCCTGGCTCTCCCGCGGCGGGTTCCGGGCCGTGAAGGACGGCCGCACGGTTGGCGTCGCGGGAGCCGTGGACCTGGCGTCCGTCGACGCGCCTCCGTGGGCCGCGCCCGCATTCGCGCTCGAGTTCGATCTCGCCTCCGTCGAGGGACGGCCCGTGCCTGCCTACCGCAAGACGTCGCCGTTCCCCGCCGTACGCCGGGACCTCTCGATGACGGTGCCGCGAGGCGTGCCCGCCGCGGACATCGAGCGGGCGGCGAGAGAAGCGACCTCCGATCTGCTGCGGGACGTACGCCTCTTCGACGTCTACTCGGGTGAGGAGATCGAGGGCGGCCGCCTCGGCCTGGCATGGACGTTTCGCTTCCGGGCTCCCGACCGTACGCTCACGGATCGGGAAGTCGAATCGGAGATGTCCGCCCTTTCCAACGCCCTGGAGGAACGGTTCGGTGCCAGAATCCGCAGATCCTGACCGGCAACGGGAAGTCGAGCGACTCCTCGACCGCCTCTCTCGGGCGGCGGGCAGGATCGAGACCCGGCGGAAGGAACCCGGGGTCGCGGGCCCGACTGGACCGGCGACCCCCGACATCGAGGAGCGGTTCAAGGCGGTGACGGCGGAGAACCGTCGCCTGCGCGAGATGCTGGCCGAGGCGAGGGAAAGGGCCGTGCGACTGCGCAACCGCCTCGCTCATGTGGAGGATGAGGTATGATTTCAGCGGATGATTCGCCTCCGATCGGCGTAACGATCTTCGGCGATCGATACCGGATCCGGACGGACCGTGGGGAGGCGTACACGCGGGCGTGCGCGAAGTACGTGGACGACGCGATTCAGCGTGCGCACATGACGGGCGTGGCCGAGCCCCATCGCGCCGCGATCCTGGCCGCGCTCGAGATCACCGATGAACTCCTCCAGGCCCGCCACGAGATCGAGCAACTCACGGCCGCCGTCGAGGCGCGCGTCACGGAAGTGACCGAACGGCTCGAGTCCATCGCGGGCAACACCGCGCCCTAGGCCCTGCGCCCCCTCCGCCGCACCGGAGTGCCGCGGTCCGCTTGCGGCGTGCAGAGTCCGGAGCAACGTTTCCTGACGTAAGTTAGCAGTCGGTGTTGTGCTGTCCGTAAGGCGGCTTCGCACGAGCGTGGCCCCAGCTTCAGATAGATGATCGGCCGGAGCGCATCGTTCCGTCCGATCTGAGCGGCATGCACCGGTGGATGAGTCCGCCGGTTTTTTTGTTCATAGATGGTTCGAGGATTGGAGTCTGGCCATGCTGGAATCCATCACCGTGCCGGCGATGCTGTTGGCCATCGCGGGTCTCGTGGCGGGGGGCGTCGCGGGGATCCTGATCGAGCGGCGGGGCCTGCGGCGGGCGCGCGGCCGCCTCGAGAGCGACGGGCGGGACATCATCGAGTCCGCGAAGATGGAGGCGGGCAGCCTCCGCAAGGCGGCGGAACTGGCGGGGCGCGAAGAGGCGCAGCGGCTCCGGGAGGAATCGGCCAGGGAAGGGGAGCGCCGGCGCACCGAGCTGGAGCGGCTGGAGCAGCGGACGCTCGAGCGGAGCGAGACGCTGGAGCGGAAGCTCGAGAAGATCGACCAGCGGCAGGAGCGGGTGGATCGTCGCCGCGAGCAGATCGAGGCCGAGCGCGGCGAACTCGACACCCGGGCGAAGGAACTCGTCGACCGCGAGCGGGAACTCGGAAGGCGCCTCGAGGAGATCGCGGGCATCAGCCGGGAAGCCGCGCGCCGCGAGTTGGTGGGCCAGATTCGCGACCAGGCGCGGGCGGACGCCGCGCAGCACGTGCGGGAGGTCACCGAACGGGCCCGGAACGAGGCCGAGCGGGAAGCCCGCAAGATCATCTCCCAGGCGATCGAGAAGCTCTCCGTCGATCATTCCTCCGAAGCGGCCGTCTCGGTCGTCACGCTTCCCAGCGACGACATGAAAGGCCGGATCATCGGGCGCGAGGGCCGGAACATCCGGTCCTTCGAGGCTGCCACCGGCGTCGACGTGGTCGTGGACGATACGCCCGAGGCCGTCATCCTCTCCTGCTTCGACCCCGTCCGCCGCGAGGTTGCGCGGCTGGCGATGGATCGCCTCGTCGGTGACGGCCGGATCCACCCCGGCCGCATCGAGGAAGTCGTGGAGAAGGCGCGGGAAGACGTCCAGACGACGATGCGGCAGGCGGCCGACGAGGTCCTGTACGAACTCGGCATCCACGACCTGCACCCGAAACTCCGCGAAGTCCTCGGCGTCCTCCGCTTTCGGACCAGCTACGGGCAGAACCAGCTGCAGCACGCACACGAGGTCGCGCTCATCGGGGCGACGATGGCGGCGGAGCTGTCACTCGATGCGCAGCTGGTGAAGCGAATGGGTCTGCTGCACGACATCGGCAAGGGGCTCACGCACGAGAAGGAGGGGAGCCACGTCGAGATCGGCTACGACCTGTGCAAGCAGTGCGGGGAGAAGGACGGCGTGCTGAACGCGATCCGCGCGCACCACGGCGAGGAGCCCGCCCGGTATCCGGAGACCTTCCTCGTCACGGCGGCGGACGCGATCTCGGGCGCCCGTCCCGGCGCCCGGCGGGAGTCGTTTGAGCACTACGTGAAGCGATTGGAGAAACTGGAGGAGATCGCGAGTTCCTGGGACGGGGTCGAGAAGGTCTACGCGATTCAGGCGGGGCGGGAGATCCGGATCATGG
Source organism: Gemmatimonadales bacterium (assembly GCA_009840115.1). Taxonomy (GTDB): domain Bacteria; phylum Gemmatimonadota; class Gemmatimonadetes; order Palauibacterales; family Palauibacteraceae; genus Palauibacter; species Palauibacter irciniicola. Next base: position 32,555 of record VXOJ01000023.1, read on the forward strand.
TGACTCCGGACAAGGTCTCCGACGAGGAGATGGCGAGGCTGTCGGAGCGGACGGCCCGCCGCATCGAGAACGAGTTGCAGTATCCGGGGCAGATCAAGGTCGTCGTCGTGCGCGAGTCGCGCACCGTCGACTTCGCGCGCTAACGAACCCGGCTGACAACCACGCCAACACGGAGAGAATGGATGACGGCGCAGCTCATCGACGGGAAGCGGATCGCGGCCGAGATCCGGGCGGAAGTGGCGGAACGGACGCGGGGCCTTGCGGAGCGGGGGGTCCGGCCCGGCCTCGGCGTCGTCCTCGTCGGCGAGGATCCCGCCTCGCAGGTCTACGTGCGGATGAAGACACGGGCCTGCGAAGAGGCCGGCATCCAGGCCCGCGACATTAAGCGGTCTGCCGACATCGGGCGCGCGGAACTCCTTGGCATCGTCGACGAACTGAACGCGGATCCCGCCATCCACGGGATTCTCGTGCAGCTCCCCCTGCCTCGACACCTCGATGAGCGCGAGGTGACGGAGAGGATCGATCCCGCCAAGGATGTCGACGGATTTCATCCCGTGAACCAGGGCCGGATGTCCCAGGGGGACGCGACGGCCTTCCGTCCCGCCACCCCCGCCGGCGTGCAGGAACTCATCCGGAGGACGGGCGTGGAGACCTCGGGCGCCCACGTCGTCATCGTCGGCCGCTCGAACATCGTCGGCATGCCGATGTCCCAGATCATGTTGCAGAAGGAGCCCGGGGCGAACGCCACGGTGACCGTGGCCCACAGCCGGACCGCCGACCTCGGCGCCGTGACGCGCCAGGGGGAGATCCTCATCGTCGCCGTCGGCGTCCCCGGCATCGTCCGCGGCGACATGGTGCGGGAAGGCGCCGTCGTGATCGACGTGGGTGTGAACCGGGTCGAGGACCCGACTACGGAGCGAGGCTATCGGCTTGTGGGCGATGTGGCGTTCGACGAGGCGGCGGAGCGCGCGAGCTGGATCACTCCGGTTCCCGGCGGCGTGGGGCCGATGACGATCGCCATGCTCCTCCGGAACACCGTGCGGTCGGCGGAGCGGACGGCAAGCCTCGCCGCGGCGGGCACGGTGGCCGCGTCGGGTTGAACGTGACGCGTCAGGCCTCGCTGTTCGGCGCGGCGGAAGTCCGCGATGGCCGCTCGCCGGAGGGCGCGATCACCGTGTCGGACCTGAACGAGGCGGCGCGCGGCACGCTGGAGAAGCGGTTCGGCGACCTCTGGGTGCGCGGCGAAGTGACGAACTGGACCCGCTCCTCCGCCGGGCACCGCTACTTCTCCCTCCGGGATCAGGAGCGGGACGCGAGCGTCGCGTGCGTTTTCTTCCGGGGGGATGCATGGCGCCTGCCGATGGATCCGGAAGACGGCATGGAGGTCTTCGTCCACGGCCGTCCGACCCTCTACGCGCGGCAGGGCCGGTTCCAGTTGCGCGTGCGCGCCCTCGAGACGGCGGGCGAAGGGTTGTGGCGGATCGCCTTCGAGCGGCTCCGCCGGAAGCTCGCGGCGGAGGGCCTGCTGGACCCGGAGCGCAAGCGGGCGCTGCCCGAGTTCCCTCGCCGCGTGGGCGTCGTCACGTCGCGCAAGGGCGCGGCGCTCCAGGACATCATCACGGTGCTCCGCCGGCGGGCCCCCTGGGTCGAGATCGTCGTGCGTCACTGCCGCGTGCAGGGCGAGGGCGCCGCCGCCGAGGTGCGGGCCGCTCTTCAGCGTCTCGCGGATTGGGGCGCGAGCGATCCGAACCGGACGCTCGACGCGATCATCCTGAGCCGGGGCGGCGGGTCCATGGAGGACCTGTGGTGCTTCAACGAGGAGACGGCGGTTCGAGCGGTCGCGACGAGTCCGGTTCCGGTGATCTGCGCCGTCGGGCACGAGGTCGACGTGACCCTGTGCGAGTTGGTGGCCGACCTCCGGGCGCCGACGCCATCCGCGGCCGCGGAACTCGCCGTGCCGGACATCCGGCACGTCCGCGCCTCGCTCGATACGGCGGGAAGGGGGCTGGCCCGCGGGTTGCGCCGGCTCATCGTGCGGGGGAGCGATCGCGTGGAAGCGCTCGCGCAGCGCCTCCCGGCCTCCGCGGGACACGCGCGCGATGTGGCGAAGCTGCGGCTCGATACGATGGCGGCCCGCCTCCCGGCGGGGATGGAGCGCGTGCTCGCACGCTCGCGTGCGCGGCTCGCCGAACTGGCCGCGTCGCTCGACGCGCGGAGCCCGCTCGCGACGGTGGCCCGCGGCTACGCCGTCGCCACGGACGTCGAGGGACGCCGCCTCACGCGGATCGACGACTTCGCGCCGAGCCAGCGTTTCCGCCTGCGCGTGGCCGGGGGCCAGGTCGCGGCGACGGCGGATGCCGTGGAACGCGACGCGGCGGAGCCGCACGCCGGGGAGCCGGACGCATGAGCGAGTCTTCGAAGGAGTTCGAATTCGAGACCGCGATCCGGGAACTGGAACGGATCGTCGCACGCCTCGACCGCGAGGGCATCGGCCTGGACGAGGCGATCGCCCTCTTCGAGCAGGGGATCGAGCGCCTCGGCGAGGCGCGACGCTGGCTCGACACGGCGAGCGGCCGCGTCGAGGAGCTCATCGCCTCCTCCACGGGAGGGCTGGAAGCGATGCCGCTGGAGGGTGCGGAAGCGCCGGGCGGGGGGTCGGAGGACCGGACGGAGGACGAACCGTGACCGTCGCGCTGCACGAACTGCGTGCGGCCATCGATGATGAGCTGGAGGGCTGGCTGTCCGAAACGCTGCGGGGGGCGGGCCCGATCGCGGACCCCATCCGGTATGCCGTGCTCGCGAAGGGGAAGAGGATCCGGCCGCTTCTCTTCGTCGGGGCGTGGGAGGCCGCGGGCGCCGCCGCCGGGCAGGGCGCCGGAAACGGCGCGGGTGCGCTCCACCGCGTGGCTCTGGGGCCCGAACTCGTCCACACGTATTCCCTGATCCACGATGACCTCCCGTGCATGGACGACGACGACCTTCGCCGGGGGCGGCCGACGGTGCATGTCCGGTACGGGGAGCGCGCCGCGGTCATGACGGGCGCGGCGCTGCTTCCGCTCGCGATCCGCGCCGTGGCCGAGGGAGCGGCGGGCCTGAAGCTGCCGGACCCCGTAGCGGGCCGGCTCATCGGGGTCCTCACCGCGGCGGCCGGCGGCGACGGCATGGTCGGGGGCCAGCTCCTCGATCTCCTCGCTGAAAAGCAGCACGTCGGCTTCGAGACGCTCGAGCGCATCCATCTCGGCAAGACCGCTCGCCTCATCGCGGCCTGCTGCACCATGGGCGGCGTCGCGGCCCGCGCCTCCGACGAGACGGTCGGTCGGCTGACCCGCTTCGGAATCGCGATCGGGCTCGCGTTCCAGACGGTCGACGATATCCTCGATGTGACGGGATCCTCGACCCGGATGGGGAAGGTCGGCGGGCGGGACGAAGCCCTGGGAAAGGCGACGACGCCGTCGGTCCTCGGTCTGGAGGGAGCGAGAGCCCGAGCGGAGGAGTTCGGCCGCGAGGCGCTGGGCGAGATTTCCCCGCTTCCGGGCGCGGACCGGCTGCGCGAAATCGGACGTCTCGTCCTCGACCGCGACCGTTGAGTCACCCGTGAAGTTCTTCATCATCGGCATCGCCGACCACCCGGGACTGGAGCCGCTCCTTCGGCGCGTCGAGCGGAAGGCGGACGAACTCGGGGTCTCTCTCGTCTTCGAACCATCGCTCGCGCCGACGGTGGGACGTGACTCCGCCGCGCCGGAGGAGATCGAAGGGGATGTCGCCCTCGTCCTGGCCCTCGGCGGAGATGGGACGTTGCTGCGGGCCGCGCGTCTGGCGGCGCCCCGCGGGATCCCGGTGCTGGGCTGCAACCTGGGCCGGCTCGGGTTTCTCACCATGGTTTCGGAGGATGAACTCGAGGCAGCGATGTCGATGGTGGCGGGCGGGGACTATGAGCTCGAGAAGCGGCTCGCCCTCCGCGTGCGGGTGGTTCCGAACGGATCCAGCGGGCCGGACGGGCGGAGCTTCTACGCGATCAACGACGCCGTCATTCACAAGAGTGGCTTCGCCCGCCTGATCGGGCTGCGCGTGTTGGCTGACGACGACGAAGTGGGGCACTACAGCGCGGATGGCATTATCCTCGCCACGGCCACGGGCTCGACGGCCTACAGCCTTTCCGCGGGGGGGCCCATCGTGTCGCCGACGATGGAGGGCATCGTCGCGACGCCGATTTCGCCGCACACGCTTGCCGTGCGCCCGGTCGTGTTTTCGGGAGACACGAGGATCTCGGTCGAACTCCTCTCGGGGGACCACGACCTGCAACTGACCGTCGACGGACAGCCCGGTTGCCGTCTCTCGGTGGGAGATCGCGTGGAGGTCGCCCGCTCGAGGCACGCCGTGGGTCTGGTCCGGCTGCCCCGCCATTCGTTCTTCACCGTCCTGAGGCGGAAGCTGCGGTGGGGGGATGTCCGCGAACACCCGACGCCCCCGTCCGGGGGGAATGAGGGAAAGCCGGAGTGCTGAGGGAGCTTCGGGTCCGGAACTTCGCCGTCGTCGAGGAGGCCACCCTCGAGTTCGGACCGGGCCTCAGCGTGCTCAGCGGCGAGACGGGAGCGGGGAAGTCCCTCCTCGTCGAAGCGCTCGCGCTCCTCGTCGGAGGCCGGCCGTCGCAGGACATGATCCGGGCGGGCGCCGGGGCCGCCCGCATCGAGGGCCGCTTCGAGATCGAGGACGTCGACGGAGTGCGGACGCTGTGCGAGGACGCCGGCGTCGATCACGAAGATGGCTGGCTCATCCTGTGTCGCGAGTTGCGCCGCGAGGGCCGGCACCGGGCATGGGTGAACGGCTCGCCGGCCACGGCGGGAAGGCTGCGCGAGTTCGGTGGCCGGCTCCTCGACCTCCACGGACAGCACGATCACCAGCGGCTCCTGGACCGCGCGTGGCAGCGGCGGATCCTGGACGCCCACGGTCGACACGAGGGGCTGGGCGCCCGGACGGCGGCGGCATACGAAGCGTTGGGCGCCATCGAGGCGCGCCTGGAGGATACGCGCCGCGCCGCGCGCGAGGGACGCGAACGGGCGGACTACCTGCGCTTCAAGCGGGACGAGATCGCCGGAGCCGGACTCGAACCGAACGAAGATGAGGCGCTCGAGTCGGAGGCCCGCCGCCTCTCGCATTCCGAAGAGCTGGTCGAACTCTCGGGCTCGCTCCACCACGGGCTGTACGAGGCCGAGGGGTCGATCGTCGACCGGCTGGGCGAGTTCGCGGCCCGCCTCGAGGCCCTGGTCTCGATCGACCGCGATGCGAGTCCCTTCCGCGACCTGCTCGAGGCCGCGCTCCGCAACGTGGAGGAACTCGGGCGGAGCCTCGCTCCCTACCGCGACTCGATCGAGCACGACCCCCGGCGGCTCGACGAGATCCGCGTCCGGCAGGATCTCCTCTACCGCCTCAAGCGCAAGTACGGCGGCACCGTGGAAGACGTGATCCGCGCGGGCGAGGAGGCGCGGCGCGAATTGGAGACCGTGCAGGGGGCGGATGACGAGATCGAGCGCCTCGAAGCGGCGCGGCAGGCGGCGTCCGCCGAACTGGCCGAGCTGGCGTCCGAACTTTCCGAGCGGCGCCGCCAGTCGGCCCGCGCGCTCTGCGAGGCCGTCACGGCGGCGCTACCGGAACTCGGTCTCCGGGGCGGCCGTTTCGAGATCGCGCTCGACGCATACGGCGAGATCAGGGCCACCGGCGCCGAACGGGTGGAGTTTCTCGTCTCCCTGAATCCGGGTTTCCCCCCGGCGCCGCTGCGGCGCGTGGCCTCGGGGGGAGAGATGAGCCGCCTCATGCTCGCGCTCGAGACCGCCCTCATCGAGGTGGACGATCTGCCGGTGCTCGTATTCGACGAGATCGATGCCGGGATCGGGGGAGAGGTGGCGCACCGTGTCGCGGCCCGGCTCGTGCGGCTTTCCGCCACGCACCAGGTGCTCGTCGTCACGCATCTCGCGCAGATCGCGGCGCGCGCCGACGCCCACTATTCGGTCGGCAAGGTCACGGAAGCCGAAGGCGTGCGGACATCGGTCCGGGTGCTCACCGGGGGAGAACGCGTCCACGAAGTCGCTCGCATGCTGGGAGGCGACCCCGCCAGCCGCGCCTCGCGCGCCCACGCCGAGGAGTTGCTCGCCGGCCGTCTGTAGCGCGAGTTGCGGCGCCGAACTAGAAGAGCGTGATCGGGAAGCGGAGTTCGGCCGCGTAGCGGAAGGAGGCCGGCGTTCGCCCCCCGGAGCCCGAGATGGCCCGCCGCAGCGAGATGCCGAACTGGTAAGCGCCGCGCACCGGCCTGGCCCCCGCCTGCAGTTCCTCGACGCCCCCGGCCTCGGAGATATCGATGAGGAACTCGACGCCCAGCCGGTGGCGGGTCTGCGCTCCCTCCGCCGCCACCGTGTTCGGGTCCAGTCCCTCGATGGGCCCCACGAACTGATAGGTGGGCTCGGGAAGCCGGAAGTAGTCGTACTCGAGTCCCACGCTGAGGGCCGCGTTGAAACGCAGCGAAGGGCGGACCACGACCGCGAGATAGTCTCCCAGGTCCCGCCGCATCAGCGCCACCAGGTCCTCCTGGCCGTAGGGGCGATCCGGAGGGGTGAAGCGGATCACGCCCTCGTCCGGCTGCTGGATCCCGTAGCGGGCGGAAGCGCGGATCATGAAGAGGCTCCCGAAGGCGATGTCCTGGTACAACGCCAGTTCGATGTCGGTCTGGCCGTCCCCGATCGGTATGTCCGCCGAATTCGACGGGTCTCCGAAGATCGTGAGGTTGCGGTTTCGGATCGGGAGCCGGGCGAGTGCGCCCACGCTCGTTCGCAGCCGGATGCCGCGCTCCGGGTCCGGTCCGGGATCGGACCCCGCCGCCGCGGCCGCGGCCGGCCCCGGGATCGGCCTGCGGCGCGTGATGCCGTCGATGAGGTTCATGCGCACGAAGACCTCGACCTCGCCCAGATCAAGCTCGTTCCTCGTGTCCCTCGGCAGCCGGTCGGCGAGGCCCTGGCTCAGGAACAACGCGTCGAAGTCATCCTCCGTCGCGAACTCGGGCAGGGCAAGCTCCGGCAGCGTCAGGCCGAGCGCGTCGAACGCCGTCGCGAAATCCGCAAAGCGTCGTGCCATCTGGGTCCCCGCCGCACTGGAAGCGGTGGGGATCAGGGCTCCGTCGTCGGCCCGCCGTCCCAGAGCGTTGACGAAGTCCCGCGTCGCACTCCGGAGCGCGATCGCTTCTTCGAGCGCCGTCCCCGTCAGGGAACCGCCATCGATCAGCGCACCCAGGTCGTCAAGCGCCGACCGCGCGTCCCTGGCGAAGGGCGCGCCGGACTCGAGGGCCAGGCCGTTTCCGGTCACGGTCGCGGTGGAATCGAACGCGAAGCCCACCGTCATGTCCGTGAGCGTGAACGGGGCCCGGGCGCCCACGCTGACCCAGTCGAGGACCCCCACCTCGACGCCGAGCCCGAGGCGGCGGACCTGCGCCCGCATCGCGGAGAAGTCGAGTCCGCCGAACGAGAAGTCGTCCTCGGTCACGGGTTCGAAGCCGAGCGCCTCCGCATCGTCGTTCAGCTCCTGGATGAGAGCGAAGGGAGGAGGGAACATGCGGCGGGCGAGTGGGCCGTCGAAGTGCCCGGCAAGCGGTTCGCGCTGCCCGTCGGCGATCCCCGCGTTCGAGTCGAGGGCGAACTGTTCGGACCAGTTCAGCAGGGTCGGCGCCACGGTGAGCCACAGCTTGCCCTTCCTCGGCAATCGCGCGTCCGTGAACTGCCCGGCCAGCTGGATGGGAGCCATGGCCGTGGAGACGAGGGCGAGAAGGATCGGGAGGGCGCGTCGGGTCGACGGAAGCATCGCGCGAGTATAGCAGCCCGGGGCGCGATGGAGAACCTTCCGGCGGTGGCATCCGTATGGCCGCTCCATTAGGCTGTGCGGACTCCGGCGCCGTGGCCGAGTGGTTAGGCAGGGGCCTGCAAAGCCCCCTACTCCGGTTCGAATCCGGACGGCGCCTTTTTCTTCGAAACTCCCTTCGCATCTCCCGCGAACACAGGAGGGGAACGGGTTGGCTCTCAGGCTGAAAGCGGACCAGGTTCTCCTGCTCCTTCTCGTCTTCGTTCCCATCACCCTCGTTCTCGAGTACGTCGTCCACGCGTCGGCCACCACGCTCTTTCTTACCTCCGCCGTCGCGATCGTTCCCCTCGCCGGGATCATGGGGAAGTCCACCGAGATGCTGGCCGAGCACGTCGGGGCCGGGCTCGGAGGACTGCTGAACGCGACGTTCGGGAACGCCGCGGAACTCATCATCGCGATCTTCGCCCTCAGAGCGGGCCTGCACGACCTGGTCAAGGCGTCGCTCACGGGGTCGATCATCGGGAACATCCTTCTCATCTTCGGACTCAGCGCGCTGCTCGGGGGGCTGAAGTTCCGGACGCAGACCTTCAACCGCACCGCGGCCAAGCTGGGAGCCACGCTCCTCCTGCTGAGCGCCGTCGGACTCGTCATCCCGTCGCTGCTGTACTATCTCCGGGACGGGGCGGAGATGGGGACCGCGGCGACGGGGGCGGGATCGGGGTCCGGGTGGTTGAGCCTCGAGATCTCCGTCGTCCTCGTCGTCTGCTACGTCCTCTCACTCGTCTTCGCGCTGCGGACGCACGCGGAGCTCTACCAGGGGACGGGGCACGCCGCCGACGCGGCGCACGCGGCGCCCACGTGGTCGAAGGGCAAGTCGTTCGCCGTCCTCGTAGGGGCGGCCGCGATCGTGGGCTGGATGAGCGAGATCCTCGTCGGCGGGGCGGAGGAGGCGGCCCACGCCCTGGGGATGACGGAGGTCTTCGTGGGCGTGATCGTCGTCGCCCTCGTCGGCAACGCGGCGGAACATTCGACCGCCGTGCTCGTCGCCCTGCGGAACAAGATGGACCTGTCGGTTCAGATCGCGGTGGGATCCTCCCTGCAGATCGCCCTCTTCATCGCCCCGCTCCTCGTCTTCCTCTCCTACGCGATCGGGCCGCAGCCGATCGACCTCGTGTTTACCCCGCTCGAAGTGGTGGCGGTCGCGGTTTCCGTCCTCGTCGTGGGACAGATCGCCGATGACGGCAAGACGCACTGGATGGAGGGCGTCCTCCTCCTCGCCGTCTACGTCGTGCTCGGCCTCGCCTTCTTCAACCTGCCGGGCTAGCAGCAAAGCAACGCTTCTCGGACTCGGGGCGTCTCAGTGTTCCGGACGCGCGGGACCTTTTGGCGCTCCGCGGGGTCGGGTCTGACGGGAGAACTGAAGCCGGGGCGGCGGATCACCCTCCTGTGGCAGGGACGACGTTGGGATGAAGTCGGTAGTACCGAAGTGGTCGCGCGCGCCCCGGCCTCACTCCACCGCCCCCGCCTCTCTGTCCACGGCCTCCATCTCCCTGTCCTCGGACTTCGTTCGCCAGCCTGCGGCCGTCCCGCCTTCGGAAAACTCGCAGGGGCGGCTTGTCGGCTCCGGCATCTCGCCGCAGTGTGACCCTCTGGCGTTACTCGGCTACAGGAGGGGAGCGTGTCTGAAGACCTCGAGAGAACAGGTGTGGACGTGGCGAAGAGCGGGATTCGCCGGCGGGGGTTTCTGAAGGCGGCGGCTGCGGCGACGGCGGCGGGGGCGCTGGATCCGCGCTCGCTCGTGGCCACTCCGGAGGCGATGCCTCCCGCTCCCGATGCTCCGGAGTTCGAGGGGCTGCGCGAGCCGGTGCAGGAGGAGGTCATCCCGCTCGGGAACGGGGAGCCGCCGGCCCTTCAGTTCCAGGCGTATCCGGGCGGGACGGGTGCGCTGCTGGAGAAGTACTGGCGGGCGGGGATGAACCCGTTCGAGAAGACCCCGATCGATGTCGAACCCTGGGAGGGGCCCGTGCCGTCCACCGAGGAGGAGATCGCGTTCCTCCCCGTGCACCGGCTGTCGGCCCTCGTGAAGGAGCGCCGGGTCTCGCCGACGGAGCTGTTCGACATCTACATGGAGCGCATGAAGCGGTACGACCCCGTGCTGCTGTGCGCGGTGACGATCCTCGAGGACCGGGGCAGGGAAGAGGCGGAGCAGGCGGAAGCCGAGATCCGCGCGGGCGAATGGCGCGGCCCCCTGCACGGGATCCCCTACGGCCTGAAGGACCTTTTCTCGACCGTCGGGGCGCGGACGACGTGGGGCTCGGCGGCCTTCCAGACCCAGATGATCGAGGAGGATGCGGAGGTCGTGCGCCGACTGAACGCGGCGGGCGCCGTGCTCATCGCGAAGCTCGCGACGGGGGAGTTCGCGCGGGGCGACCGTTGGTACCGCGGCCGGACGCTGAATCCGTGGAACCTGGCCTGGGGATCGAGCGGGTCTTCCGCCGGGCCGGGGTCGGCGACGGCGGCGGGCTGCGTCGCGTTCTCGATCGGGACCGAGACGCGCGGGTCGATCGTCTCCCCGAGCCGCCGCAACGGGCTGAGCGCCCTTCGCCCCACCTTCGGCCGCGTGAGCCGCTACGGGGGCATGGTGCTCTCCTGGAGCATGGACAAGACGGGTCCCATGTGCCGCACGATCGAGGACTGCGCGCTCGTGTTCAACGAGATCCACGGCGCGGACGAGAAGGACCCCGCCTCCATCACGATGCCGTTCCGTTTCGAGCGGAATCCGGACCTCGGCGCGCTTTCGATCGGGTACACGGAGGACGCGCCGCACTCCTTCGTCGAGAAGCTGGAGGAGCTCGGGGCACGGCCGCGGCTCATGCGCGAACTGCCCGACCAGGCGGCGAGTTCGCTGGGCGCGGAGTCGTCGTCGGCCTTCGACTTCCACGTCGCCCCGGGCGGGGAGCTGCCCCCGGTGCCGGAGGGGCTCAGCGAGGTGGAGGAGCGCGACTTCACGCGCTTCCGCCGCGGGCGCGAGGGTCTGGCGATGGACTACGTGCACGCCCAGCGCCGCCGCCTCATCGTGATGAAGCGCATGGCCGAGGCGATGGAGGGCTTCGACATGTTCGCCACCGGATCGGGAGAGGTGGGGCTCACGAACGAGACGGGGCACCCGGCGGCCGTCGTCCAGTACGGCTTCGGCCCGCTCGGGCCCGAAGGCGAGGAGGCGGAGCAGCCGCTGACGACGACCCTCATCGGCGATCTGTTCGCCGACGACAAGATCCTCAGCGTGGCGCACGCCTTCCAGGCGGCGACGGACTGGCACACGCGGCACCCCGCGCTCGATTGACGGGGGACCATGACCGACGGAAGCACGACAGGCGGAAACGGAGGACGAACGATGAACAGAATGCCCAGGCGCCTCCTGTGGGGCGTGCTCCCGGTCCTCGTGGTCGGAGGGGCGCTCGCCGTTGCCCGGGCCCCGGGGTCCACGGCGGCCGAGTCGGACGCGGGTCGCCTCGAGCGGCTCAGCGGCGCCCTGGAGTCCTACGTGGAGGAGGGGGAGCTGGCCGGCGCCGTCGCGCTCGTCGCGCACGAAGGTGAGGTCTCCTACCTCGAGGCGGTCGGCCACCGGGACGTCGCGGCGGGCGACCCCATGGAGACGGACGACATCTTCCGCATCGCCTCGCAGACGAAGGCGATCGTGAGCGTCGGCGTGATGATCCTGCAGGAGGAGGGAGAACTTCTCATCTCCGATCCGCTGGGCCGCTATCTGCCCGAGTACATGGAGACGACGGTCGCCGTGCCCGATGGAGCGGGCGGATACGACATCGTCCCCGCGAACCGGCCGATCACGATCCGCGATCTGCTCACGCACACGGCCGGGATCGGCTACGGGGGCGGCCCCGCGGCGGACCTGTGGGCGGAGGCGGACATCCAGGGCTGGTACTTCGCGCACCGCGACGAGCCGGTGCGGGAGACGGTGCGGCGCATGGCCGCCCTCCCGATGGACGCGCAGCCGGGCGAGCGCTTCGTGTACGGCTACGCGACGGACATCCTCGGCGCCCTTGTCGAGGAGGTATCGGGCGAGCCGCTCGACGCCTTCCTCCGCACGCGGATCTTCGAGCCGCTGGGCATGGCGGACACGCACTTCTACCTGCCCGAGGAGAAGCGTGACCGCCTCAGCGTCGTGTATTCGGCCTCCGAGGAGGGCGGCCTCGCGCCGGCGCCCGATCCGGGCGGCATGGTCGGTCAGGGCGCGTACGTCGACGGCCCGCGCACGAGCTTCTCCGGCGGCGCCGGGCTCCTCTCCACCGCGCACGACTACGCCCGCTTCCTCCAGATGATGCTGAACGGGGGCGAACTCGACGGTGCGCGCGTCCTGTCGAGCAAGAGCGTCGACCTCATGACGGTCAACCACGTCGGAGACCGGTTCAACTGGGACGGCGGGGTCGGCTTCGGCCTCGGGTTCAGCGTGCTGGCCGATCTCGGCGCGCGCGGAACCCCCGGCTCGGAGGGTGAGTACGGGTGGGGCGGCGCGTACCACTCGACGTACTGGGTGGATCCCGCCGAGGATCTCGTCGTCGTCTACTTCACGCAGCTCATCCCGACGGGCGGCGTGGACGACCACGCGAAGCTGCGCACGTTGGTGTACCAGGCGCTCGACGAGATGCAATAGCCGCGCGCGGCCCGCTGTTGTAGATCTGAGGGCCGCGCTCGCGAGCCGGAGTGGCGGAACTGGCAGACGCGCCGGACTCAAAATCCGGTGGGAGCAATCCCTTGAGGGTTCGAGTCCCTCCTCCGGCATGACCCTTCGCCCTCGTGTTCCCGGCGTTTTCCCGATGGTGTCATGCCCGTGACCCAGCCCACGATTCGAACCGTCGCCGTCGTCGGGGCCGGGGTCATCGGCCGAAGCTGGATCCGCGTGTTCGCCCGGGCAGGGTGCGAGACGAGGGTCTTCGACCCCGACCCGGAGCAACTGGTGCTCGCGCTCGAGTGGGTGCGGGCGTCCGCGGAGCAGGACGAGGCCCTCCGGTTCGTAGATGCCGTGACCCCCTTCCGAGAAGCGCAGGCGGTTCGCCGCTGCGACACGCTGGAGGGGGCGCTGTCGGGCGCCGGCTGGGTGCAGGAAAGCGGGCCGGAGACGCTCGCGGTCAAGCAGCGGATCTTCGCCGACCTGGATGCCGCGGCGGATCCCGGCACGATTCTGGCAAGTTCGACTTCGGCCCACGACATGTCGCGGATCGCGGCGGGTCTGGCGGGCGCCGAGCGGTGCATCGTCGCCCACCCCGTGAATCCGCCCCACGTCATCCCCATGGTGGAGGTCCTTCCCGGAGAGGCCACGCACCCGGACGTGCTGACCGCCGCGCTCGCCTTCCTGGAGAGCGTGGGCCAGTCTCCCGTGCAGATGAACCGCTACCTGTCCGGCTTCCTCCTCAACCGGCTTCAGGCCGCCCTCATCCGGGAGGCCGTCTTCCTGTACGGATCGGGCGCGGCCTCCGCGGAAGCGATCGACACGGTAGTCCGCGACGGCCTGGGGCTGCGCTGGGCGCTGCTCGGGCCGTTCGGCACCGGCCACACGAACGCGGACGGCGGCGCCGGTGAGTACTACCGGCGCTACGGCGAGGCGTACCGCGAGATGTGGCGGGAGCTCGACGCAGACCCCGAGTTCTCCGACCGCGTGATCGACGGGATCCACGCCGAGACGGCGGGGATGTACGGAGGCTCCGCCACCCGGGAGCTCTGCGCGTGGCGCGACCGGCTGATCCGGCGCCTCCGCGCGCTGAAGGAGGACGACCCTCCGCCCGGAAGTTCGACGCCGGGGAGCGGGCGTTGAAGCGCGGGCGTCGACGCGTTTCTCAAACGCCGGAGCGCGCGCGGGTGTCTATTCACTTGCGCCGACAAGGCACTACTGCGCCTACGAGCACCACCACAGTCAGGAGCCGCGAATCATGCTGAAGCGTGCGTTTCTCCCCGTCCTCTTCGCGACAACCCTCCTCCCGGCCCAGGCGGCCGCCCAGGAGGCCGTGGCCGATGAAGAGTTCATGGCCGAGATGGAATGGCGTTCCATCGGCCCGGCGAACATGGCCGGACGCGTCACGGACATCGAAGGGATTCCCGGCACGGGGACCTTCTTCATCGCGGGCGCGTCGAGCGGGATCTGGAAGACGACGAACAACGGGACGACCTACCGGCCCGTCTTCGACAACGAGCGGGTCGTCTCGATGGGCGACATGGCGATCGCGCCGAGCAACCCGGACATCGTGTGGGCCGGGACCGGCGAGGAAGACTCGCGCAACTCGATCTCCCCCGGGGGCGGCATCTACAAGTCCGTCGACGGCGGGCTCACGTGGGAGCTGAAGGGGCTTGAGGACACGCAGGCCATCGGTCGCGTCGTCGTCCACCCGACGAAGGCGGACTGGGTGTATGTGGCCGCGCTCGGGCACCCCTGGGGGGACAACGAGGAGCGCGGGCTCTACCGCACGAAGGACGGCGGCGACACGTGGGAGCGCATCAACTTCGTGTCCGACAAGGCGGGCTTCGTCGATGTCGACATGCACCCGCAGAATCCCGACATCCTGTGGGCGACGAGTTGGGAGCGTGTGCGCGGCCCGTACTTCTTCAACAGCGGCGGCCCCGGGAGCGCGATCTGGAAGTCCACGGACGCCGGCGACACGTGGGAGAAGGTGGAGGGCAACGGCCTCCCCGAGACCATGCTGGGGCGGCTCGAGATCGCGATCGCGCCGAGCTATCCGCAGGTCATGTACGCGATGGTCGAGGCGGAGGCTCCGGAGGAGGCGGATGAGGACGGGAATCGCCACGCGTCAGGCCTGTACCGCTCCGCCGATGGTGGCGAGACGTGGGAGTTCATGAACTCGAACAACTCGCGACCCTTCTACTATTCCGGCGTCTGGGTGTCGCCGGACGACCCGGACTTCATTTACTGGTCCTCCCTCTTCTTTTCCCGGGACGGAGGGCGCACGGTCGGGAACCCGGCCCAGGGCGTGCACGTCGACTATCACGCACTGTGGTGGGATCCCACCAATCCGGACCACTTCATACTGGGCAACGACGGCGGGATCGCGATCACGTGGGACCGGGGCGGCAACTTCGAGTTCCCCAACCGTATCCCCATGGGACAGTTCTATGCGGTCAGCTACAACATGGATACGCCCTACCGGGTGTGCGGCGGACTGCAGGACAACTATACGTGGTGCGGGCCGAGCGCCCGCGCGGGCGGGTCCATCGACAATCACATGTGGTATTCGATCGGGGGCGGCGACGGCTTCTACGCGCCGCAGGATCCGACGAACCCGGACATCGTGTTCGGGGAATCGCAGCAGGGGCGGATCTACTGGCGGAACACGCGCACCGGCGAGCGCCACCAGCTGCAGCATCCGGACTGGCGCGAGCGCACGCAGACGCTGCGCGACTCGATCGCGATCCTGACGGGTGACGACCCCGACAATCCGCCGGCCGGCAACGTGGCGCAGATCGAGGAACTGCAGGCCCTCGTCGCGCAGGATTCCGCGCTCTACGAAATGCGGTTCAACTGGAACACGCCGCTCGAACTGTCGCCGCACGATCCGCAGACGCTGTACATCGGGGCGAACCGGGTCCTGAAGTGGACGTACGACACGGATGAGATGACGCCGATCTCGGACGACCTCACCTACGCGGACCCGGAGAAGATCGAGATCGCCTACAACACGACGGGCGGCATCACTCCGGACGTCACGGGGGCGGAGAACTTCGCCACGATCGTCTCGCTCGCCGAATCGAAGCTCAACGAGGGCGAACTCTACGCGGGGACGGACGACGGCCGCGTGTGGCGGACGCCCGAGGGTGCGGAGTGGATCGAACTCACGGATCGCTTCGACGGTGTCCCGGAGGGGACGTACGTGAGCCGGATCGAGCCCTCGAGCCACGATCCGAACCGCTTCTACGTGACGTTCGACAACCACCGGCGCGACGACTACACACCGTACGTCTACGTGACGGACGACGCCGGGGAGACCTTCCGCTCGATCTCGTCGAACCTCCCGACCGGCAAACCGGACTTCGTGCACGTGGTCCGGGAAGACCCCGTGAACCCGGATCTCCTCTTCGTGGGGACGGACGTCGGGGCCTACGTGTCCACGGACCGGGGCGGGTCGTGGTCGCGCTTCATGAATGGCTTGCCCACGGTGCCGGTCCACGACCTGAAGATCCACCCGCGCGAGAGCGAGATCATCGCGGGCACGCACGGGCGCTCCATTTTCGTGGCGGACATCTCGCTCCTGCAGCAGCTCGACGGCGGGCGCCTGCCGGAGGCGGTGACGGTGTTCCAGCCGAAGACGGCGATCCAGTTCGGGGATCCGCCGGTGGGCGGCGAGTTCGTCGCGCAGAGCAACTTCCAGGCAGACGCGGGCGACTACGGGGCGCAGATCTCCTACTACGTCCCGGAGGACGTCGCGGAGGCGCTCGCCGAGGCGGCCGAGGAAGAGGCTGAAGCAGCGGCGGAAGCGGAGGCCGAGGAAGAGGTCGAAGAGGAGGCCGAGGAGGAAGAGGCCGAAGAGGAGGCTGCGGGCGCGGCGGCCCCCGCCTTTGCGATGCCCGGGGGCATGGCGGGCATGGTGGCGGCGCGAGGCGGTAACCGTCCCCAGGCCTCGATCGCGATCCTGAACGCGGCGGGCGACACCGTGCAGACGCTGAACGGTTCGGCCTCGGCCGGCGTGCAGCGCGTGCGGTGGACCTTCAACCGGCGGAGCGCGCCGCGGGAGCCGTCGCCCGCCGACCGGCTGGACAGCCTGCGCACCGCCCGACTCTACGAGGCGGTGGGCGACTCGCTGGTCGAGCACGAAGGGGTCGCGCGGGAGACGATCGACCAGGTGCTCGAAATGATGCAGGGCGGCAACCAGGGCGCGATCATCCGCATGTTCACCGGCGGCGGGGGCGGTGGCGGCGGCGCCGCCGGCTGGCAGGAGCGTCCGGCCGAGCGCTATCCGCCGCCCGGCCGGGCGGGGCAGGGCGGAGGCCGGGGAGGAGGCCGCACCGCGGCGATGGCCGCCGCCGCGGCCGCCCAGAGCGGCGCCGATCCGGCAGCGATGCGCGAAGTCTTCCAGCAGGTGGGCGAGGCGGTCCGGGAGCGGGGCGGCATGTCGACCTTCCGTCGCTTCTTCGCCGGCGGCGGTGGCGGGGGCGGTCTGGCCGATCCGGGCACGTACACCGTGGCGATCACGATCGGCGACGAAACCCACACCATCCCGCTCGAAGTCGTGCGCAAGGAAGGCTTCGGGTTCTGGGATGAGCCTGACGGAGAAAACGACCGCGAGGATCCGTAGCTCCCTGTGGCCCGCCGGGGCGGCAAACGTTCGCCGCTCCGGCGGTGTCGCATGGCTCGATAGCCCTCAGCGGGGACGAGCGTTGGCTCCGGAGACCGGGATGGGCGGATGACGATGAACAGCGAGGGGAACGGCGCGTCGATCCTGGAGAAGATCCGGAAGCGACGCATGGTGCAGATCGCGCTCGTGTACGTGGGCGCGGCCTGGCTCGGCGTGGAGATCACCGACTTCATCGTCGGGACCTACGCGTTTTCGAGGAAAATCCTCGACACGGTCGTCTTCCTCGCCATCCTCGGGTTCCCCGCCTTTCTCGTTATCGGCTGGTTTCATGGGGAGCGCGGTCCCCAGCGCATCCGCCGGGCCGAAGCCTGGCTCCTGCTCACCCTGGCCTCCCTGGGCGCGATCGGCACCTACCGGATCGCGACCGCGGTACCGGCGGAGGCCGGCGGCGTGGAGGCCGCGACGCCCGCCACGGCCGCGGACCGTACGGATGACGGCGGAGAAGCGCTGAGTTTCGCGGGTTCGGCGCCCGACCTGGGGCCCAGCTCGCTCGCGGTCCTGCCCTTCCGGAACAACGTGCCCGACCCGGAACTCGAGTGGCTCGGTTCGGGTCTCGCCGACCTGCTCACGACGAACCTGGCGCAACTCCCCGGTCTACGCGTGGTCGGCCGACAGAGCCTCTTCGACCTCCTCATGGAGGGAGGGGTCTCCGAGGAGGAGGAAATCCCGGAGGCGCTGGCGCTGACCGTGGCGCGCGGGAGCGGCGCCCGCCTGCTGCTCTGGGGCAGCGTGACGGGGTCGGCGGAGGACATGCGCATCGACGCCCAGTTGATCGAACTCGAAAACGGGACCATCGCCTCCGCGGACTTCGCCCGGGGCGACGATGTGTTCGAACTCGTGGACACGCTGACGGTGCGGCTCGCCTCCAACCTCTCCGGCACGCCGGCGCCGCCCGAGGTCGCTCGCATTAGCCACCTGGGCACGCGGAATCTGGAGGCCCTCGCCGCCTTTCACCGGGGCAACGCGCTGCACCGCGAAGGCCGCCCGGAGGAGGCCGAAGCGCACTACGAGCGGGCCGCCACGCTCGACAGCGCGTTCGCGCTCCCGTTCCTCACGGCGGTCAGGGCGTTCGGGGAGGGGGAGGCGGTGTCGCCGGATGCCGACCGCACCGAGACCGAGTCACGTCGCCGCGAATGGCGGGAGCGCGGCCACGCACAGCTCATCCGGCGGCTCCCGGAGGACGTGCGGGAGCAGTTGGCGAACCTCAGCGGGGAGGAACTGGGGGCCGCGATCGACTCGCTGCTGGACGGCGCGATTTCCGGTGTCCGCCTCCTCGTCACGGAACGAAGAGCCGCGCGCGGCGAGCCGCCGGAGGAGCCGTCCCCGCGGCGGGATCCCCCGCCTCCGCGCTGAACGCGGGATGGGCCGGCGCGCTGGACGTTCCGCGTCGCGCGGGCCATGTTTCAACGAAACATGGGCGGGCGCCGCCTCCCCGCGGTGGGGGCGTCCTCGGAACCTCAGGGAGGCCACATGAAGCGAAGGGCGTTTCTCCGAGCCGGACTCACGGGCGCCGGCGTTGCCGGCATCGCCGCCGCACCCCTGGCCGCACCCCTCGCGGGCGCGACCACGGCGCGCGGCCTCGACACCCTCTTCAACCCCCGCCGACCGGGGCGCGACTACAACGGACCCGTCCGGCTGAGTTCGAACGAGAACCCGCTCGGCATCGCTCCGTCGGCGCGGCAGGCGATCATCGACGGGCTCGACGAGGCGAACCGCTATCCCGGCGCGACCGGCGAACTCGTGCGCGAGGCGCTCGTGGCGCGCCTCGGCGTCAAGCCCGGCCAGCTCTTCTTCGGCTCCGGCTCGACCGAGATCCTGCGCATCGCTTCGGCGGCCTGGGCGGCGCCCGGCGGCCGCCTCATCTACGCCGAGCCGACGTACGAGGATGTCCCGAGGTACTCGCAGCCGTTCGCCTACGACCACGTCACGGTGCCGCTCACGAGCGACTACGCGCACGACATCGACCGTATGCGCGAAGAGGTCGCGAAGTCGTCCGCGCCAAGCGTGATCTACTTCTGCAACCCGAACAACCCGACCGGCACGCTCACCGCGACCGGGCCGATCATGGACTGGATCCGCGACGAGGGCGAGCAGCACCTCTTCCTCGTGGACGAGGCGTACTTCGAACTCGCGGACGACCCCGGCTACGAGACCTTCGTCCCGCTCATCGAGCGCCATCCGAACCTGATCGTCGCCCGCACCTTCTCGAAGGTGTACGCGATGGCCGGGATTCGCCTCGGCTACGGGATCGCGCACGAAGCCACCGTCCAGCGGGTCCTCCCCTTCGCGACGCGGAACGCGCCCAACCACGTTGCGGGCGTGGCGGCCGTCGCCTCGCTCGCCGACGACGAGTTCTTCGCGAAGAGCGTGAAGACGAACGACGAGGCGAAGGCGATCATGTACGACGCCCTTGCCCAGCTCGACATCGAAGTCCTGCCGAGCCACACGAACTTCGTCATGCATCGGATCAAGGGCGAACTCGCGACCTACAACGAGCGCATGTTCGAGGCCGGGTTCAACGTGGGCCGCCCGTTCCCGCCGATGACGGACTGGAGCCGGCTCTCGATGGGTCTCCCGTCGGACATGGAGAAGCTCGCCGAGGTCATGACCGACTTCCGCAAGAAGGACTGGATCTGACATACGGGGAGGGCGGTATCGCGCGATGCCGCCCTCCCCCCCGGTTGGGCACCGACCCCCCCCCCCCCCACCCCCCCCCGCCAACGCCGCAGAAGAAGGGGGA
>VXOJ01000033.1 GCA_009840115.1 Gemmatimonadales bacterium
GTCCGACGGCGCTGCCGCCCCCGCACCACCCGCCCCCCTCGCGGGCGAGGGTCCGACACGCGAATACCGGATCCTGCTGGTCAATCCGCTCGACATCGACGCGTACGTCTTCGCCGCGGCCGGAGCCGGGAGCGTGGTGCTCGACACGGTGCCGCGCCGGGACTCGGTCCGTGTGAACATTCGGGTGCGCGCCGACCTCGTCCGCCTCGAGGCCCGTGGCTCGGAAGGCGCGGTCCTGGCGCAGACCGACCTCGCGCTGGCGCGCGACGCCCTCAACCGCTGGGTCATCGCGGCCGACGCTCCCGGCCGGCGTGTCACCAATGGGCCGGAGAGTTCGTTAAACGGCAGGAAGGCCTTATACTATGGGAGCGATCTGTGTCCGGATCCGGCGTTCGATACGGCGTTAGGTGCAGGGACGATGGAGGAGGGGGGACGCCATGAAGAAGCTGAGGATCGTGCTGGCGCTCGTCGCGAGTATCGCGATGATCGTCGTCGGGCAGCGTCAGGTCGGCCAGAAGGATGTGCGGGCGCAGAAGGCCGACATCCAGGGAGTCGATTCCGAAAACGAGGCCTTGTTCATCTAGCACGGGCTGCTAGCAGGACGGCCGGCGGCCTCGCCGGTCCTTCCGCCCGAAGCACCGTCGAGCACTCTCGCGGCGGTGACGGAGGATGACAGGTGCGGGGCGCCGGATGAGTCCAGTCAAGTGTAATGTCGCCCGGCGGATCGGCTTGCGCCGTCGTATGCTCCGGGTCGCCCCGATACTGTGTGCCGTGGGGCTCGCCGCGTGCTCCGGAGAGAGCTTCGGCCCGTTGACCGGGTTCTCGAATTGCTCGCTTCCGCTCGCGAACTTCACGGACGCCGGCGCGGAGCGCTCGAGTATTCCGGCGCTCAATAACCCCGACGTCGCCACGCGGCTCATCGCCCCCCACGTCGGTTACGTCAATCGCAGCGACATGGTGATCGGGCTCGAATTCAACGGCCAGCCCCTCGCCATCCCGCTGAAGCTCCTCTGGTACCACGAAGTTCTGAACCTGCAGGCCGAATCCGACCCGGTCGACCCGAGTGCGACGGGAGAACGGCTCACGATCACCTATTCGCCGCTTACGGGATCGGTCAGCGTCTTCAATCCGGAGCCGAGCGGCACGCCCGACTTCGTGGTATCCAACTACGTTCTCGACAACAACCTCGTGATGGACGACGGCACCGGGACGCTCTACCCTCAACTGACGCGCTCCGCCACCTGCGGCCCGCGCGACGGCAGCAGCCTGACGCGCGTGCCGTACGAGTTGATGGTGTACGGGGCATGGCTCCAGATCTTTCTGGACACCTGGATCGCGACACGCGCGACGGGGCACGACTTCCTCTACACGCTCTACCCATACGGGAACTATCGGGACCCGGACAACGCCTCACTCTTCTATCCGACCTCCGCCCCGATCGATCCGCGCCGAAAGCCGAAGGAGCGGGTGGTCGGCGTCCCGTCGGGAACCGGTGGCATCGCGTTCGCCATCTCGGACCTGCGAGAAACCGCGGCCCGTGACCAGGAGGGTCAGAACACGTCCGTCTGGGCCGCGAGCGCCATGGCGCGCGGAGAACCCGTCGTTGCGTTCTGGAACTCCAGCGCTCAGAGCGCGAGGATCTACCGCGCTCGAGCCAACGGGCGGCCGCTCACGTTCGAAGTCGTCGATGGTCGCCGGCAGGACGTGGAGACGGGGAGCGTGTGGAATTTCGCGGGCGAGGCCGTGGATGGACCGCTGGAGGGAGAAAGACTCGAAGCGCACCCGGAGGCGTATCACGCGTTCTGGTTCGCCTGGGCGGCGTTCCAGCCGGACACGGAGGTGTGGACTGCCCCGATTCCCCTCACCGGCTCCGCCGATTTCGTTCCGGCGGACGACGCTACGTTGCTGCCGCCGGATCCGGATCTGACGAGACGGCGTCCGCGCTAGGGCAACGCCCCGCTAGGGCACCGCGGGCAGCGGGTACTTCTCGAGCCAGGCGAAACCGAGTTCGTCGCTTCGGACGAGGTAGGCGCTTTCCGCTCCAAAGGCGACGAGCCGCCGGTCCTCGGGCAGTTCTACCTGGGCGACGCGCTGTCCGCCTCCGTCGAACACATCGTACAGGTGCGCTTCTCCCGCCGGCACATAACGCCGGACCCACGCCCGGCCTCCCGCATCGACCGCCACCGCCCCGGCCGGGATGACCGGCTTAGTATCGGGCCAATCGAAGTCGGAGCGGTCCGCATTGCCCGTCCCCGAAGGCGCGCGGCTCATGGACATCCGCATCCCGCTCCCGTCGTCCGTGGCCTCGACACGCAGACCGCCCCCGAGCTCCTCGAGCCACTCATCCTGATCCGCCCGCCGGACCCGCACCGCTTCGTAGGGGATCTCGGGCCCCCGCGTGACCCCGCCCGCGCGATCCAGCCACTCCAGCCGGTAACCGTCCGCGCGCGCGACCGCCACCCGGCCGTCCCAGGCCACGTTCCACGCATCCTGGTTGGAGAACGGCACGGGCCGGATGTTCACGCTGCGGTTGTTGGCATCCCCCGACTCGACCCGTGTCTGCGCCGCCAGCCGCACCCGTCCGACCTCGGAGATCTCGCCTGTCGCCGGATCGAAGCGCGCCACGGCGGCCGAATCCGACGTGCCCGCCATCCCGTCGAGTCGCCGCTGGAAGTAGATCCCGCCTTCGCGGTCGGTTCCCACCGGAATCATCATCGTCATCCCGGTATTCGGCGCGCCCTGGGCGATGGGCCACGTCTCGCCGAAGCTGAGGTCCGCCTCGATGCGGGTGAGCCGGGCGTTGCCGAGGTCGACGAGGAGCGACGCGCCGTCCGGAAGGGGGTAGAGGCCGTCCGGCGTCCGATACTCCTGCGGACCCTGGCCCGTGTTCGTCAGCGTGTCCGCGCGGCCCCCGGGCATCCACGCGATGACCGC
This sequence comes from Gemmatimonadales bacterium, assembly GCA_009840115.1. GTDB lineage: Bacteria > Gemmatimonadota > Gemmatimonadetes > Palauibacterales > Palauibacteraceae > Palauibacter > Palauibacter irciniicola. Next base: position 2,935 of record VXOJ01000033.1, read on the forward strand.
GGCGCCGAAGCCGTCCGCGATGAGTACACGCCCGTCCTCGAGTTCGCGCGCGCCGCGCATGGAGCCGAGCCCGTCCGCGAAGGCCGCGGCCGCAGGGCCGAACGAAACCCGCGGCGGCTCCTGCGCCTCCGCCACGCCGACCGCCGCCGCCGACAGCCCCATCGCAGCCAGCGCCATCGCCACCAGCCCGGCCCGGATGGCACCGGAGTTCCGTGCAGTGTTGATCATCGAATCCCCGCCAGTCCCCTTACCAGTTCTCTTCGGGCTCGTCCCACGTCTGGGCCCAGAATTCGTCCTCCTCGGCCCTCGCCAACTCGAGATCGACCGGTTCGACGTCCTCCGCGTCCACGCGGCCCACCGTCTCGATGCGCCGCACGATCTCGTCCGTGACGCCGCTCCGGGTCGCGTGGCGCAGCCGCCGCCGCGCACGCCAGCCGGCCACCGCCACCAGCACCGCAAGCGCCACGAAAATGTAACCGGTCACCGCTTCTCACCGCGCTGGACGCTCCGGACCGCCCGCCGGACTGTGACGGGAACCGCGTCGCTCCCGCCACACGAAGACTAGAGTCCGAGCCAGTGCTCGAACTTTACGAGGAAGATATTCGTGGAGGGAATCCGCGCGAGGTCCGTCAGATCGTCGCCGAGGCGGAACGAACCGTCGTTGCGGAACGCCTGCTGGTCGCGGCTCCAGACGAGAAACACGGTCGATCCGGGCCGGTACTGCCAGCGCAGGACGAGGTTGGAGCGGAAGGACTTCACGTTGAAATCGGGATCCGCGAACCCGAAGTCCGCCCTCCCGTCCCGGTCGGCATCGACCTGGTAGAGCCCGAAGCCGTTCGCCTCCAACCGCCGGATCTCGTTCTCGCCGTACGTCCGGAAGCGATCGGAGAAACCGGACGCCCGTGGATCGTCGACCTCCATGAATCGGTCGTAGCTGCCCGCGCTCACGAAGGGCTGGGCGTAGAACTGAAGCGAAAGGTCCGGGCTGAACGTGTAGTTCAGGCGCGTCGTGATCGAGACCGTCTGCTGGCCCAGGCGCGCGAACACGTAGTGCGTCCCATCGGAGGCGTCGGGCTGCGCGACGAATTGCCACGCCTGATCGTTCCACTGCAGGCTCGGGCCGATGTTGAGCTGGAGACGGCTCGACGGCTGGAGCCTGATGTTCGGCGACACGCCGAAGCGGCGGGTTGCGGTGTGGTACTCTCCGCCGGCGTTGAAGACGGCCCCGAGCTGCACCGACTTGCGGGAATCCGTGAACATCCCGCCCCAGCTGCTCCACTGGCTCGGCTGGTAGAGCGCGGGGCCCCCGCGCAGCGCCGTCGTGGCGAGCCCCGCCCACTCCTGATTGAACCCGGCAAAGCCCCGCCAGAAGTTCTTGAACTGGAAGTTCGCGTTCACGTTGCCGCCCGTGAACTGCCGTTCGCCGCGGAACGTCCAGCCGGACCACGTCGCCGCGTTCACTCCCCAGTTCCGAAACGGCCCCTGCGGCCGGAACTGCTCGTAGTTCACCCAGACCGCCCCGACCCGGTAGTCCGCGTTCTGCTGGAATCCGAGGTCGTTCGCCTCGAAGCCGGGTGACCGGTTCTCGCCGAACAGTCCGTAGCGCCAGTTGCCGCCTCCGACTTTGGAGAAGCTGACCGTCGACGTGCTGCCCGAGAGACGCGTGCGGGTGGGGTCCAGTCCGTGCCTGGAGTCCGGGCTCTGGAAGTAGTGGACGGAGGAACGCTGAATGCGCTCGATGGCCTCCGGACTCCCGCTCACCGTGCTCCCGATCAGATGGCCGCTGATCTCGTAGTTGCCGTTCGCGAACCGATGCCGGAAGTCGAACCCTCCCGTGTACGCCTGGTCTGCCAGGAAGGAGAGCGGCCCCCCGGCGTCCAGGCGCCGGTTCGTGGCGGTGGCGATGAGGCCCACCGCGCTCTCCCCGTCGCGGAAGTCCCGGATGACCCGCCCCACCGCGTAGTTCGTCACCGGTTCGACCACCTGCTCGCCCAGCGTCCCCCCCGGGGCGGAGAACTGCGCCATCTCGCTCGATGTGAGCGCGTCGATGAAGCCGATCGACCACCCGTTCGCCGTCTTTCCGGACAGCTTTGCCGCGCCGAGAATGCTCGTCGCCGCCGGTACGTCGCGGTAGTCGGCCGGGCTCGTCACGGACCCCTGGGGCGTCCGCCCGACGCGGCGGCTGTAGAAGAGCGACTCGTTGTTCTGATCGTCGCCCGGGCCGAAGGGAAAACCGAAGATGTCCGAGCCTTCCTGGAAGAACGGCCGCTTCTCGGGGAAGAACGTCTCGAACGCCGTGAGGTTCACGACGGATGGATCCGCTTCGACCTGACCGAAATCGGGGTTGACGGTGACGTCGAGCGTGAGGTTCTCCGTGATCCCGTACTTCAGATCGCCTCCCACCGTCTGGCGCAGGGCCGTGGCGGTGTAGAAGGGGTCGGCGGCGGTGCCGGGCGCCCGCGTCGCCGAAGAGAGGACGTAGGGTCGTACCTCCAGATTACGGCGCGGCCGGAGGTCCCGAAGGTCGCGCAGCGTGCCGAACGCGGAGACGAGCCGCGAGCCGTCCTCCGGCAGGGGCGCCCACACGCTCACCTCCTCCAGGCGGGCGATCTCGCGCCGGAAGTTGATGCCCCACGTGCTTCCGGCGCCGTCCTCGGGGGATCCGGCGAACCGGAGTTGCGAGAGCGGGATCCGCAGTTCGGCGGTCCAGCCAGTCTCGTCCGTGCGCGTCGCGCTCTCCCACACCGCATCCCAATCGTCGTCCGCCTGCGTGTCGGAGAACAGCAGCCCGTCGCTCTGGACGCCCGCCACGCTGACGGCGAAACGGAACGCGGTACGGCGATCGAAATAGCTGTCGAACGCGACGTGAAAGACGTCCGTCGTCACCTGCTCATCGCGGCGGGCGAGCCGGCGGATGATCCCGGCGGGATCGCGGTCGTACATCCGCGCGCCGACGTAGACGGCGTCGTCCGTGTAGAGGACGCGGACCTCGGTGCGCTCGCTGGCGGGCTCGCCCGGGTCGGGCCGGAACTGGACGAAGTCGCGGGCGACCGGCGCCCCGCCCCACGCGGGTTCATCCAGCCGCCCGTCGATCTGCGGCGGCTCCATCGCCCGGGTCGCCTGGAGCACGGGCGCCGCGGCGCCCCGCGCGGATGTCTCGCCGCCGGTGGCGGAATCCTGTGCCGCAAGCGGCGCGGCCAGGCCCATCAACAGCACGAAAGCCGCCAGCCGGCGCGCCGGGGCGGCTGCATCTATCGAGAATGAGGAGAACCCCAAGGTAAACCTTCCTTGAATCGGCCCGAATCCTGGCAGCCCCTGGCAAAAGCCCTGCTGCGTCTGCCCCGGGCTTCCAAACCTTGCGAAGTAGGACGCGTCGGGCCGACGAAAGGTTGCGGTCCGTCGCGTCCTTGACGGGAACGATGCCGGCGGGGAAAAAGTTGCAGCGGGTCAGCCGCCCGCGTCGGCCTCCAGGCGGGCGATCTCCGCCTCGGACGCGATGTAGCCGAACCCCGCCCAGCCGGAACCCTCGAGAATGCGGCGGTACATCTCCGCCGCCTGCGCCTCCCGGCCGTTGTAGAGGTGCCAGGTCGCGACCCCGTAGGCCACCGCCACGCCCGCCGGATCCCCGCTCTCGGGATCCCACAGCTCGTCGGCGTCGAGTTCGCCCTTGTACATGAGGAGGAGCCGGTGATAGCTGGTGTTCTCGATGACGTCGAGATCCGCCGTCACCGGTTCGAGGACGGCGGCCGCCTCCGCGTCGCGGCCCAGACGGCGGAGAGCCATGTACCACCAGTGCGAGATGGCCACGAGCTGATCCGGGTTCGTCGTCACGGCCATATAGGCCTCGTAGGAGGGCAGCGCGCCCTCGAAGTCGCCCTGCAGGTAACGGGCCAGCGCCAGGTGGTAGTGGATGTTCGACTGCAGCGTGCTCGTCGGGATGCCGCGGGCGTTGGGCTGGCCGTCCGGCTCGACCTCGTCAGGCTCGCCTCGCACGAGGTCCGCGGCGTGAGACAGGTCCTCGATCGCGCGGTCGAACTCCCGGACGCTGATCCAGCGGTGTCCTCGATGACGGTACATCCGCGCGTCGTCCGGGTGCTTCTCGATCCCCTCCGAGAAGATCTCGATCGCGTCGCGATAGGCTCCCGTGTACCCGACGCGTCGGCCGAGCCAGATGATCGCGTCCGCATCGTCCGGATCCGCGTCGTAGTCCGCCCGCGCGACTTCGATGTCCTGCGCCTGCTCCGCCGAAGCGGGAGACGGATAGAGAGGTTCGCCGAGGAGGGAGATGGCCTCCGCCCCCTCCGGGAGTGCGTCCCCGACGGCGGGGGTTTCCGCCTGGTCGACCGCCTCCCCGCAGGCCGCAAGGCCGAGCGCGAGCACGAGGGCGCGGAGTTCCATCCGATAGCGTTTCATCGTTTTCCTCGCGAGAGGGGTTTCCGCGCGGCTCGCAAAACCCGGACCGGATCGCGAGCGTACGACGGATTGCCAGGGATCCGGCATCAGGCCGGACTCCACCATCAAGCCGGACTCGCGGCGGCGCCGCAAGGGAGGGGGACATGACCGAGGAACACAGAGTGCCGGGCGAGAACCTCGTCCGGAAGATCAAGGAGATCATCCGGGAGGGGAACGTCCGCCGCATCTCGATCCGGAACGAAGACGGAAAGGAACTCATCGAGGTTCCGCTCTCCATCGGCGTCGTGGGGACGTTGATGCTGCCCGCCTGGGCGGCGATCGGCGCCATCGCCGCGCTCGTCACGAACTGCTCGATCGTCGTGGAACGCGAAGAACCCGAGGGAGAAACGAACCAATACCCGGTGTCCGCCGACGACGAGGAAGCCGAATAGCGCCGTGCATCGGTCTCGGCAACGCCGAACCGGACGACTATCTTGAGGGAAGCGGCGTCTTGGCAGGGACGCCTGATCCGAAAACTGACGGAGGTTTCATGAAGAAGCGCTTGCTCAGATTGTGCGTGCCGCTGGTCGTCGCGACCCTTGTCGCGGGCTGCGGCGGCGGCGACACCGTGGACCCGGAGCCGCCCGCCCCCGCCGGGCCCCCCGACGTCTCGGGGACCTATAGTCTCGTATCCCTGTCGGGCGCGATCACCGGGGGGGCGACGATCGGACCGCCGATCGCCGTCGGAACAGCCATGCTGTCGCAGAACCCCGCATCGGGCGAGACGGCAACCGGCACGATGTCCATGTCCCTCACGGTGACGAACCCGCTGAACGGCGAGGTCACGGTAATCGAGGACCAGGGGACGTTCACGCTACGGACGGACGGGAGCTGGGAGTTTGCGGGGCAGGCACAGCAGAACATCGGCACGTACACGCTGGCGGGGAACGTTCTCTCCGTCATCGTGACGGAGCCCCCGGCGGCCGCCGCGACGACAGTTTGGCAGCGGCAGTAGCGGTCGGGATCCGACGACGTCTCACGGCAGGCGCCGCGCTCGCCTTCTTCTACATGCGCGCGGCGCTCGCCTCTTTCTACGCGCGGGCGGCGCTCGTCTCCTTCTACGCGAGCGCCCCGCTCGCCGCCCAGGCCCAGGACGCCATCGTACGCGGCCGCGTCCTCGACGCGGAGACGGGCGCACCGCTCGCCGGGGCCACCGTGCTCATCCGCGACACCCCGTTGCGCACGACGACGCGGCCCGATGGCGGTTTCGCGATCCCCTCGCCGTCCGATGGCGCCTATACGCTGATCGTGGTCGCGGATGGTTTTCGTGCCTCCGAACGTCGAATCGAGCCCGAGGCGGCTGGAGAGCTCAGCATCCTGCTCGAGCGCCGGCTGTTCGACGTTCCCGAGTTGACCGTGACGGCGAATCGCTCCGCCGCCCGTCCCGGCGAAGCTCCGGTCAGCGTCGCCGTGATGAGCGGCGACGAACTCGGCAACCGCGACGTCGTGACGCTCGACGAAGCGCTTCCGTTTGCGCAGGGCGTGATCTTCAATTCCGGCCAGATGGACATCCGCGGCGCCACCGGCCTGGCGCGGGGCGTCGGAAGCCGCGTGCTCATGCTCCTCGACGGCCACCGCGTGCTTTCCGGCGTGGGTGCGTCGATCGACTTCAGCGGCCTGCCCGTGCTGGACGTGGACCAGATCGAAATCGTGAAGGGTCCGCATTCCACCCTGTGGGGGACGAACGCGCTGGGCGGCGTCGTGAACGTGATCACGAAGCGGCCATCCGCGGAGCCCGAGACCATCGTCCGCGGGTACTTCGGCCTCTTCGATACGCCGGCCCGACATTCGTTCACGGACGATCGACTGAGCAGGGAAGGGCTTGCGCTCCAACACTCCCGCCGCCTCGGCGATGTCGGCGCCACCCTGTACCTGGCGCGCGAGGAATCGGACGGGTTCCGTCAGAACGGCGCGCTGGAAAGCTGGCGGGTTCGGCTCAAGACCGTCTTCCCGGCGGAGTCCGCCAATCCGTGGGAGATCTTCGTCAACTGGAATCGGAAAGACGAGGAGGAGTTCTTCACCTGGCTGTCGCCGGACCGGCCGCTGGAGGTCGACCCGGCCGAGCTCGGCGACTGGATTCGCTCGGATGACGTCGTCCTCGGCCTGACGGCCAACCCGATCGTCACCCCGAAACATCGCCTGCAGGTGCGCCCGCACATCTACCACGCGCGGAACCAGAACTACTTTCACGACAACGAGGACTTCCATCGCTCAACGCGCATCGGCACCGATGTCCAGTGGTCTCTCTTCCCCAACCGCTCGCACGCGCTGACGATCGGGGCGGAAGGCGCTGTCACCGGCGTGACGTCGAACTTCCTCGAGCCGTCGCCCGACGTGACGGACCTCGCGCTGTTCGCGCAGAACGAGATCACGTTCTCGGACCGGGTTCGCGGCTCGCTGGGCGTTCGACTGGACTACCACAAGGCCTCGGCGGCGATGGAGGACCGGTTCGTCAATCCGAAACTCGGGATCGTCTACGAGGCGAGCGACCGGTTGAGCCTTCGAGGGTCCCTCAGCCGCGGATACCGGGCGCCGAGCGTGTCCGAGCAGTTCACTTCGACGACCCAGTTCGGCTTTCGAGTCATCCCCAATCTCGAGCTGCGCGGGGAGTCCGCCTGGGCCCGCGAGGTCGGCGCGACCGTGACCGTCAGCGATCGCGTATGGCTCGATGCGGGGTTGTTCTGGAGCGACTACACGGACCTCATCGAACCGTCGCCGGCGCCCAACAACGTGTTCGTGTTTCAGTTCCGCAACGTCGCCGAAGCCATGGTGCGGGGCGTCGACGCGGGTCTGCGGATCGGTGTGATCCCGACCCGTCTCGACTTCAACGCGAACTACACCTTCCTCGATACGAGGGACGATCGGACCGGGCGCGCGCTCCCCTACCGTTCGCGCCACAACTTCACGGCCACGGCCACCGGCTGGAGGGGCGCCGTCGCCATCGACTTCCGCCACCGGAGCCGGGTGGAGCAGGTGCTCGCCTTCCCGCTCGACGAGCGCAGCGCCATCAACCTCGTCGACCTGCGCGTGCGGACCCGGATTCTGGGGACCCGCGTGCAGGCGAAGATCGAGAACCTGTTCCAGACGACCTACGTGGACGTGCAGGAACGGAGTCCGGGACCCACCCGAAGCTTCCGGCTCACCGTAACTCCCCGTTTCTAGCAAGCCCGTGGCTCGCGGCGACCGGGGCGCCCACGCGCCAGCCGGAGCGCTTCTTGCCTCCTGCGCGCTGGCGGCCTGCGCGCTGGTGGCCTGCGAACCGTCGCCGCCCCGCGACGCGGCCGGCGCCGTCACCCGCGACCGCCTGCTCGCGACGGACACGGTTCCGGCGGAGTGGCTGACCTCCGGCCGGGACTTCGGAGAAACGCGGTATTCGCCGCTCGGGCGCATCCACGTCATGAACGCGGCCGCCGTGGGCCTCGCCTGGGAGTACCCGTGGCGGTCCCACGTCGGCTCCGTGCACTGGGGGCTCGAGGCCACGCCCGTGGTCGTCGACGGCGTGATGTACTCGCCCGGCCCCTGGGGAAGCGTCGCGGCGCTCGACGCGGCGACGGGGGAACCGGTCTGGCGCTACGACCCGCAGGTCGACCCGAGCTACGCCCGAAAGGGCTGCTGCGGGCCCGTCAACCGCGGACTCGAGGTGTGGGAGGGGCGCGTCTACATCGGCACCTTCGACGGCTGGCTGGTGGCGCTCGATGCCGCGACGGGCGAGGAGGTCTGGCGCGTCGACACCTTCATCGACCGATCCCTCTCGTACACGAGCACGGGCTCCCCGCAGATCGCCGGCGACGTTGTCGTCCTCGGCAACGCCGGCGGGGACTTCGGCGTGCGCGGGTACATCACGGCCTACGACCTCGAAACCGGCGAGGAGGCGTGGCGCTTCTTCACCGTTCCCGGCGATCCGGCGGACGGCTTCGAGCACCCGGAGATGGAGGCGGCCGCCGCCACGTGGGACCCGGACTCGGCCTGGGAGGGAGGGCTCGGAGGCACCGTGTGGGGAGAGATGGCCTACGACCCCGCGCTCGATCTTCTCTACGTGGGGACGGGGAACGCCTACCCCTACCCGATCTGGCACCGGAGCCCGTCGGGGGGCGACAACCTCTACCTCGTCTCCATCCTCGCCATCGACCCGAAGACGGGTCGCCTCGTCTGGCACTACCAGACGGTGCCGGGCGAGATATGGGACTACACCGCGACGCAGAACCTCATCCTGAGCACCGTCGCGATCGACGGCCGCCCGCGCGACGTCCTGCTCCAGGCCCCGAAGAACGGCTTCTTCTACGTGCTCGACCGCGCTACGGGCGAACTGCTGCGGGCGGAGAACTTCGTGACCGTCACGTGGGCGCACGGGATCGACCTCGATACGGGCCGGCCGATCCCGAACCCCGCCGCGGACTATCGCGACGAACCGCGGGTCGTCTTCCCCTCCTCCGCGGGCGGACACAACTGGCAGCCGATGTCCTTCAACCCCGAGACGGGCATCGCCTACATCCCCGCCCGCGAACAGGCCATGCTGTGGCGTTCGCTGGACGCGTTCGACCACCGTCCGGAGGTCGCCTACGAAGGCTTCGCGGCCTCCTGGCCTCCGTTCCCGGAGGAGTTCGCGCACCTCGCCGAAGGTCTCCCCGACATCGGCCCCAGCGAGTTTCTACTCGCGTGGGACCCCGTCGCGGGTCGTGAGCTGTGGCGGGTTCCGCGCGGCAGCATGTGGAACGGGGGCACGCTCGTGACGGGCGGGAACCTCGTCATCCAGGGGACGGCGGCGGGCACGCTCGACTTCCACCAGGCGGACACCGGTGCGCGCATCCACAGCATCCATCTCGGCACCGGCGTGATGGCGGGGCCGATGACGTACGAGGTCGACGGCGTGCAGTACATCGCGGTCATGGCGGGCTACGGCGGGCCGCGGGGCGCCGCCTATCCGCTCGGCTCCGCGGCTTACGACTACGACAGCGCCGGGCGGCTGCTCGTCTTCAGGCTCGATGGCCGGGAGGTGCCGCTACCCCCCGGGCAGATCGTGCCGACGACGCCGGAACCGCCGGATCTCGCACTCGACGCGGCCAGGGTCCGGCGCGGGGCGGAACTCTTCGGGGTCCACTGCGGCATCTGTCACCGGGCCTCGGACGAACACCTCTCCGCCTATCCCGATCTGCGCCGCATGGATGGCGGCGCGTGGGAGAGCTTCGACGCCGTGGTGCTCGGCGGCGCGCTCGCCGCGAACGGCATGGCCGGCTTCGGCGACCTCCTCTCGCTGGAGGACGCGACCGCAATCCGGCACTACCTCACGAGCGAGCAAAGACGCCTGTGGGAGGCGGCGTCGGCCGCCGATCCCGGCCCGGACGGCCGCTGACCCGCGGCCCCCCGGTCCCGCCCTTCAGTCCGGCATCGGCTCGGCGGGCCCCTCCGCCTTCATCACGTCGAGTTCCACCGTGCGCTTCAGGTCCCGGTTGATGAAGATCGGGAACGTGTACCCGCCGAACTTCTGAAGCGTCAGGTTGTTGATGCCGACGACGTGGTTGAAGGTGGCCGCCTTCCCCGGCGGGGCCTGGACGGAGAACCCGCCCGTCACCTTGAACAGTTCCTGTCCGTCCTCGTCCATGCACCGGATCTCGAGTTCGTGCTGCCGGTCGGTTTCGGCAGGCTCGGCCCGGATCCTGAGGACGAGTTGCATGGACGGGTGGGTCACCGGCATGGCGCCGGCGTAGAGCGTGTCGAAGAGACCCATGAGGTTGAGCTTGCCGTCGCTCGAGGTATTTGCGGCGTCGGCCAGCGTGGCCAGCACGATTTCCATTCGTCGGTTCTCCATTAAAAATAAACAGCCTGTGATCGGTGTCAGCCGAAGATGCCGCCCACGATCTCGAGGATCGCCTCGAACACGCTCGCGGCCGCATCTCCGACGGTGTCGAGCGCGGCCGGAGCCGCTTCCGCGGCGGCCGCCACGGCGTGGCCGGCGACGTGCGCCCCCACGAAGACGAGGTCCGGCGCCCAGAAGAGCGTCTCGAACAGGACATCGGCGCCGGTGTCCACGGTGCGCGCGACGGCCCCGTCGCGTCCCCGCCGCGCGACGAGCCGGTCCCGCTCCATCTCCCAGATCGCCTCGAGTTCGTGGTGGTCGAACCACACGCCCTTGCACCGCTTGCACACATCGAGCGTGAGCGAGGATTGGCGGACCTGCAGCATCCGGGTGTCGCAGGCGGGACAGTTCAGGCGGGTCTTCGCCCCGCACGCGGCGCACTTCGGCGCGTCGCGGTCCACGAACGCGCGGCACACGTGACACTGGGCCCGGTGCCGCTCCTCCCGCGCCGGAATCCGCGCCCACAGCGACTCGGGCCGCTCGGAACGGAGACGCTGCACCTCCCCGAACTCGAACCACATGCCGCCGCAACGGCCGCAATGGTCGAGCGTCAGCGGATCGGCGGCGTCTTCGGCCCCGGCCCCGAGCGACGTCTTCTCCATCCTGGTCCCGAGACATACGGGGCACGGCCAGCGCGTCTCGGTCACGGTCGCGACGCCGTCCTCACGATTCCAGCAGCCCCCGCGCGGAGTCCTTCTCGGAGAGCCGGCGCACGTCGTGGAAGTCGTACACCAGGAGGCCGGAGTCCGTGATCTCGATTTCGGCCATCTCCCGCGCCATCAGTTCGTTCAGGACTTCCTCGGCCGTCGTCGTCGGCACCGCCAGTTCCCCGGCGACCTCGACCGCCGTCAGCCGCCCGCCGTGGCGCCCGGCCATCTTCAGGACCTCCGCCTCGAGCGTGTCGCGGCGAAGTGCCTCCCGCCGGTGTTCGATGCGGCGTCCGACCCCGAGGTGGCGCGCCAGGAGGAGGCCGCCGCCCGCGGCGGGCAGTCCGGCCGCGATGAAGAGCGCGACGAGCGTCCTCAGGGCGAGCGGATCCGCGCCCGAGCGAAGGAACCCCACGACCATGAACAGCGCCAGCGTCAGGAGAGCGACGCCCCCCAGGAGCCTGCCCACGGTGTCAGACTCCGGCCGCGGCCGCGCTCACGAGGGGTCGCCCTCGTACACGAAGCGTTCGACCGCGCCGTGAATCCGCGACACGGTCACGTCGCTCGGCGGAGGGGTGAACCGGCTCACCACGAAGGTCACGACGAAGTTCACCAGCAGTCCCCACACCCCACCGTGCAGGCCCAGGGGATGGGGGAACACGATGAGCGTGACGCACAGCGTCGCGAGCCCCGCCGCGATGCCCGCGATGACCCCGTCCGATGTCGTCAGGCGCCGGCCCGGGAAGCAGACCCCGAGGACGGCCGGCATCAGCTGCAGCGCGCCGGAACCCGACAGGGCCACGAGCTGCACGAGGAAATCGAACGTGCTCACGGAGAGGAAGTAGCCGACGGCGAGGAGGGCCACGACGATGAGCCGGCCAATGAGGATGTAGTGACCCTGGCTCGCGCCGGTGCGGATGTAGCGCTGGTACACGTCGCGCGTCAGCACCGTCATGTTCGCGTGCAGCATCGAGTCGAGCGTCGACATCGCCGCCGCCGTCGCGCCGGCCAGAATCGCGCCGGTCAGCCACGGCGGGGCGTAGGCGAACAGCATCTCCGGGAAGATCCGGTCCGGAATCGCGATGTCCGGCATCACGAGCGCGCCGCCGAGGCCCACGAGCGCCGCCGGGATGTAGAGCGTCATGAGATAGATCGGCGTCGTCGCGCCCAGCAGCTTGATCGTGCGGGCCGAGACCGCGGTGTAGTAGCGGATGAAGAGGTGCGGCTGGAAGACGATCCCGAACGAGAGCACGACGATCATCCCGAACCACATCCCCGGCGTGAAGAACCCCTCCGGCCCCGGAAGCGTCAGCAGATCCGGACGCTCCGCCGCCACCTGCCGCCACAGCTCGAACGGCCCGCCGAACAGCTCGAAGGCGAGCACGAGGGCGCCCGCCCAGACGGCGACGTACATCCACACGCCCTGGATCACGTCCGTCCAGTAGACCGCGCGCAGTCCCCCCGCGATGAGGTAGCCCGCGGCGACGACGAGCAGGATCAACGTCCCCAGTTCGAAGGAGATCCGGTCCCCGGACGCGACGGAGAGGATGTAACCCAGCCCCACCGCCTGGACCTGGATGTAGAGGATCGTGAACAGCACCGAGACGACGGCGGTCACGACCCGCACGGCATCCGACTCGTAGAAGTCCGCCAGCAGGTCGGCCGGCGTGATGTAGCCGAACGTCTTCCCCAGCGCCCAGATCCGGCTCCCGAGCACGTACGTGATCGCGCCGACGAGCACGGTCCACGCGCCCGCCGCCCAGAACCCGATCCCGTGCGTATAGAAGAAACCGCCCGAGCCGAGGAAGGCGAACGCCGAATGGTACGTGGCGACAACGGTCAGGTAGAGGACGATGAACCCGGCCTTGCGCCCGTAGAGGAGAAAGTCCTCCAGGTCCACGGACATGCGCCGGTTGGCGACCGCTCCCAGCACGATGGTGGCCAGGAGATACACGAAGATGAGACCGGTCGCGACGACCCAGGCTTCCATCAGAGCCCCCGCCTCTGCACCCGGATCAGCACGCCGATGAGGAGGACGTAGACGACGAGCAGGTACACGTAGAGGAAGGGCAGGCCGCCGATCCACGGCTCCACGCGGTTGCCGATCCAGTACACGAGCGGCGGCTGCGTGAACGCGAACAGGACCAGGAAGAGGACGACGAGCCGGCGGCCCGTCGGCGTCCGCGGCAGGAAGTGAGACCGGAAGCGTGTCATGACGTCAAGCTAGCCGTCCCCGGGCGGCAGCGGCCAGCAGTCCGCGCGCCTGACGCCCGCGAAGGGCCCGGGGGCCGGGGTCAGCGGCCGGCGCCCTCGCCCAGGATCGTCACATCGAAGCGGTCGAGCACGAGGTCGATCGGGTTCGCGATCGTGAGCCGGCCGTCGCCGGCGAAGAGCAGCGCGACCGGCTTGCGGTCGTCCGGGCCCGCGTTCCCGTCGCGGTCCAGATCGCGCGCCACGATCAGGGAACCGGAATCCCCGCCCTTGCTGAAGTTGCAGCACACCATGATCTGACCGACAAAGCGGCCCACCTGCGACCCGGCCGACCCGTAGGTCACGTTGATCGACGCGTTGACCGCCTCCACCTCCCCGACCGTGAGGCGCGTCGTCCGCCCGTACTTCTGGACCTGCAGCCCCGGCTTCGCCGTCAGCGTAGCGCTGCGCGGCGACCCATAGCCCCCCACCGGCGTCTCCGGCAGCACCTCGTCCGTGCGCGCGATCGCCGCATCGATCCGGTTCGTCGCGAACGGCGACAGCACCACCGGCTCGAACGCCGTCAGCGTGCCGATCGCGTCCCCGGGATCCGAGCCGCCATCCACGGGTCCCGGCTGCAGGAGCACGTCGCCCACCTGTCCCTCGCCGCCCGGCACGAACACATGCCAGTTGCTGAGCGCGTACCGGCGCTCGCCGTCGGTCACGACGGCGCCGATCGTGCCTGCCGTGGAGCGGGTGTGCCCCGTGGACACGCCCATGGGCACCGGCCGGTCGAAGCGCCCCGTGGGCACCGGCCCTTCGTCCGCCGAAACCGGCGCGGCGGGCTCGGGCGGCAGAACGCGGAACGGGCCGGCCGGCTCGACGGTGACGGGGAAGAGACCGAGCACCTCCGGGATGCCCGGGAGGCCACGGGGTCCCGGGGAGGCGGCGGGGTCGACGAAGACCTTGATCGTCGGCATCCCCGCGCCCGTGAAGCCGATCCCCACGCCGACTACGCCCGGAACGGCGAACAGCATCGATTCGTTGTCGCTCTGCACCTGCATCGCGGCGGCCAGCAGTTCCTGGGCGGAGGGGCCCGGCGGCTGCAACGGGGGCCGCGTGGGAAGGGACGGCGGAGGCAGCGTCGGGGGCCGCGTCGGCCAGGACGTCAGCGTCCAGTGGAGGCCGACCCCGGCGCACGTCACGGCCGCGATGGCGACTGCAAGGACGAGGTTCCGGCGCGGTGTCATCGCCTGTCTTCCGCGCCGGTCACGCGCTGCCGGCCGACGGGCCCGCCGGTCCGTTGCCCTGCGCCCGGAACGGGCCCCCGCCGACCACCCGCACCGGGTGCCCGTCGTAACGGTCGGGGATCGATTTCCGGGAAGAGGACCCGGAGAGGTAGACCTTCAGGCACGGATCGCCGTTGTCGGCGCCGATGCCCACGGCGGACACGTCCTTGCGCGAAAGCAGCTTCTCGGCGAGTCGCTGCTGCGCATCTTCGATCGAGCGTTTCATGCGCCTCCTTACGGGAGTCCCGCTCCCCGGGTGTCGCCGCGGCGGCAAGCCGTCGCCGGGCCGGCGATAGAATCGCCGCTTCATGGCGTCGCCGCGAGCGGCCGGTGCCGGTAGACTACGCCGCCCCGCATCACGAGCACGACATGCTCGAGGGCGCCGATATCGGCCGTCGGATCTCCCGCCACCGCGATCACATCGGCCTCGAACCCCGGCGCCAGCGTGCCCACGGTCTCGTCGAGCTCGAGCGAAGCCGCCGCCAGACTCGTGGCCGAGACGATGGCGTCCATCGGATCCTGTCCGCCTTCACGCACTCTGTACACCAGTTCCGTCCAGTTGCGCCCGTGCGCCCCCGCCACGGCGTCGGTCCCGAACACGATGTCGAGCCCTTCGACGTCGAGGGCCTCGCGGAAGGCGGCGAGCGCCGTCGGCACCGCCGCGCGCATCTGACGGAATCCGTCTTCCGTGTAGTTCCCGATGCCGAGGTAGCGGTCCTGGTTCACGAAGTAGTTCTCGAAGATCAGGTGCGTGTGCGGATCGTAGTAGAGCCGGCGTTCGGCGAGCAGCTCGAGCGTCTCGCGGTCGAGGAGGGCGCCGTGCTCGATCTGCCGGCAGCCGGCGAGGGCCGAGCGCCGCGCGCTCTCGGGACCGTGAGCGTGGACCACGGCGCGGAGGCCGCGCTCGCGCGCCTGGCCGCAGGCGGCATCGAGCTGCTCCTGGCTCAGCGTGGGGGTGCCGCCGACCCTGATGCTGGCGGAGGCGAAGATCTTGATTACGTCCGCGCCCGCCGCCGCCAGTTCGTCCACGCGGGCCCGGATCTCCTCCGGCCCTCCGCTCCCGAGCGTGATGGGCTGGATCGACGTGAGAACCCGCGGTCCCGGCAGCGATCCTCGCGCGATCGCGTCCCGGACCGGCACGTCCTCCGGTCCGCCCAGGCTCTGCACCGTCGTGACGCCGCTCGCGAGCATGTTCCAGGCGTTCTCCGCCGCGTAGAGCACGCGGTCCTCAGCCGTCTCCGTCGACTCCGCGCTGCTCAGCCGCCCCGTCGTCGCGTCGAAGTGCCAACCGAGGTGGACGTGCGTGTCGATGAGCCCCGGCAGCACGGTGGCCCCTGGAAATTCGTATACCACGGCGCCCTGCGTGGCCCCCGCCTCGGCGATGGCTTCGATCCGCCGGCCGCGCACCACGAGTTCCCGGCCCGTGAGCACGGCACCGCGTCCGTCGAGGATCCGGTCCGCCCGGATCACGACGGCCGCGTCGGGACCGGCGGGGTACGGATCCGAAGCGTCCTGCCCGCCGTCCGTCGCGCACCCGCCCGGGATCGGGATCGCGAGGACGGAAACAGCGGCCGCGCGGGCCATCGAAACTCGGTGGCCTCGCATCGGACCAGGGGCGCGTGGCGGCATGACATCCTCCCGAGCGTGAACGGAATCGCCGATTCGGAGTCTCCAGGCGGACTCCTCGAAACACTAGTTGCTCGCGACGGGCTCAGGTAGGATCACCCGACACCCGCAACCCCGCAGCCACGGGCTGCCAGACCCCGAGGAATCCACCATGAACGTGATGAACGACGCCGGTCGCCGGTCGCGCCGGTCCCTTGCTCGTCTGACCGGCTTCGCCTTCGTACTCGCGTCGGCTCTGCCGGTCGCGCCCCTCGCCGGGCAGGATGACGCCATGGACGAAGTCTCCGCGACCCTCGACGCGCTCCACGAGGCCGCCTCGGAGGCCGACTTCGACCGCTACTTCAGCCTCTACGCCGGCGAGGCCGTCTTCCTCGGCACCGACGCGACCGAGCGCTGGACGCGCGAAGAGTTCATGGACTACACGAGGGCCCGCTTCGACACGGGCACGGGCTGGACCTACCACATGCTCGAGCGCCACATCGCGATCGCGCCCGGCGGGGGCACCGCCTGGTTCGACGAGCGCCTCGAGAACGCCAACCTCGGCGAGACGCGCGGCAGCGGCGTGCTCGTGATGGAAGACGGGGGTTGGAAGATCGCGCAGTACAACCTCACGATCCCGATTCCCAACGAGATGGCCCGCGAGGTCGCCCAGCGGATCCGGGCCCTGACGGGCGGCGGCTAAGCCGGCCCGGACGTCTTGATCTCGAAGCGGCCATCCGCGGGCGAGAACCGGATCGCGTCGGTGTCGAAGGCGCCGCCGAGCGCGCCGCTGCGGCTCAGAGCGTCCGGCGTGCCGACCGAAAAGCCGCCCTCACCGTCGAGAAGCCACACGCTGTCGGAGAGCTGAAGCGACAGGTCGAGGTCGTGGCTCGACAGCAGAACGATCTGCCTGTTCTCCCGGGCCTGGGAACGCAGGAGGGCCATGATCTCGACGCGGCTCGGCAGATCGAGGAAGGCCGTGATCTCGTCGAGGACCATGAGATGCGGGGTCTGCGCAAGCGCACGTGCGATCATCACGCGCTGTCGCTCGCCGTCGCTGAGGTCGCTGAAGAAGCGGCGCAGGAACGGCTCGATGCCCGTGACCGCGACCGCGTCGGCGATCGCGGCCCTGTCGTCGTCCGCCAGCCCACCCTGCCAGTCGGTGAAGGGCTGCCGGGCAAGGGCGATGACGTCGTCGACGCGGAGCCCCGGGTTCAACCGCCGCTCGGTCAGCACCACGGCGATCCTGCGCGCGCGCGTCGCCGGCCGCATGGACGCCACGACTTCGCCGTCGAGCAGTACGATGCCGTCGAGCGACGGTTGCAGTCCCGCGATCGTGCGCATGAGCGTCGATTTCCCGGACCCGTTGCGACCGAGGATGCAGACGAAGTCGCCGGGAGCGGCCGCGAGATCGATGCCGGAGAGGACGACGCCCCGCGCGTTGCGGTAGCCCACGGCGAGCGACTGCAGATCCAGCATCAGCGCCACTGCCTCACGGCCGGCGAGAAGATCAGGATGAGAATCACGACCGGAGCGCCGACGATGGCGAGGATCGCGTTCAGGTGAAGGAAGTGCTGTTCCCACGGCGCATGGATGATGGCGTCGCCGGCGAGGGCAAGCAGCGCGCCGCCGAGTCCGGCGAGCGGAAGGAGCGGGAGGATCCGCGCCGTTCCGGCGAGCGCCCGGGCGAAGTGGGGCGCGATGAGGCCGACGAAGCTCACCGGCCCGCAGAAGGCCACGACGGGCGCCACCAGGAGAACAGTTGCCGCAAGCACGGCATGTCTCAAGGACGTGACCCTGACGCCGAGGCTGCGGGCGTAGGTCTCGCCGAGAAGCAGCGAGCTGAGCGGCTTGGCCGTGGCGACGGCGGCGCAGATACCGATGACGATCGGCAGCGCGAGCCAGGGCAGCGCTTCGGGCGCGACGCCGGCAAAGCTCGCATCCTGCCATCCGCCATACACGCGGCCACCGGCGCGGGCCGCGAAGTGAAGCAGAACGCTTGTGAGGCCCTGGGAGGTGAAGCCGAGCATGAGGCCAATGACGAGCAGCGTGATGGCGCCGACGCGGCGGCCGACCGCAAGCATGACGAACGCCGCGATCGCGACACCCGCGGCGGCCGCGAGCGTGATGCTGGGGCCCTCGAAGAAGGTGAGGAAGGACACGGCCGCGGGACCCGCAAAGGCCGCCGCCGTCACGGTGAGGGCGACCCCGAGCTGGCCGCCCGCGAGCAGGCCGAGGGACCACGCGTCGGCGACCGGGTTCCGGAAGAGGGCCTGCATCAGCACGCCCGCCATGCCGAGCGCGCCGCCGGCGATGATCGCGGCGGCGACCCTCGGGAGGCGAATATCGAGGACGATCTGCCGGGCGAGGTCGGTCGACTGCGCCCCCGTCAGCGCGCCGAGCGTGTCGGCCAGCGGCAGCGCGATCTGTCCATAGGTCAGCGTCAGCAGGGAAAGTGCGGCGAGCGCGGCGACGAGCGCGGCGGAACTGGTGTAGCGTCGCATCACTGGTGCTGACCCGCGCCGGCATGGCCCGCCTGCCACGTTTCCGGTGCGAGGTAGCGCCACTCGCCGTCTCGAAGTTCCGGATGCAGCATCTTCACGATGTCGGCCAGGTGCCAGTCCGGTCGGATGGTCCCCATCTCCCACAGCTCCCACGAATCGGCGGTGGGATGGGGTTTGCCCGGCTCCCAGAACACGCAGCCCTCCTGGTACGCCTTGAAGCGCGCCAGCACGTCCCGATCGTCAAAAACTCCGGACAGCGGGTCGCGGATCATCCAGCAATCGGCGCCCGTCGCATCCCGCAGGAGCCTTTCCGTCGAGAGGTCGGAAAAGGTGTCGAGTTCGGGATCGTCCTCGGCACCGAGCACAAGTTCCGCGTTCGCGTCACGAATGAGGGCCGCATCGGCGTTGCGCTGCGTGACCGCCCAGCGATTGCCCGCGCTCCGGTACCAGGCCCAGAGAACCGACCGGCGCGTCTGCGTTTGGGCGAGGGACGTCAGACGGTCGATCTCCTGCGAGACCAGCTGCACGAACGCATCGGCTTCCGCCTCCTTCCCGGTCAGCAGGCCCATCAGGCGAACCCATTCGACGCGGCCCATGTAGTGCGGCTCGGCATCGATGAAGGTCGGCACGACGGGAATGCCGAGCGACTCGACGCGCTCCATGTGCTGGGTGTGCGTGAGGTCGGCCATGCGCGCGATCAGCACGTCGGGCCGCGCCGCCACCAGCGCGTCGAGCGTCGGCGGCATGTGCCAGCCATAGCCGATCTGCTGGATTTCACCCGAGCGGGCTTTGCGGCGCAGGTCATCGTCGTAACTGTTGTGCCCGCCGACCGCGACGATCCGGTCCTCGACCCCGAGTACGCGCAGCATGGCCTCCTGGGGCTGCTCGTTGACGGCGATCCGCCGGACGGGCGTCCGGATCAGCGAGGCGCCCGCCAGATCCCCCGTCAGGGCGGGCGGCTCCAGGCCGCTCGGGACGAGCACGAGACGGGCGCGCTGGGGCGGCCCCCCGGCCGACCCGCCCCAGGTGACGACGGACGCTTCGATGTCGACGATGCGATAACCGTCCCGTTCGACGACGCTGAAGGTCTCTGCAAAGGGCGTTTCCAGCGGCTCTCCGTCGACGGTTCCCGGATCGTAGGACACGCCGGACGCGCACGCGGCGAAGCCGACGGACAGAAGGAGGGCCGTCAGGCGAAAGGGGGCGGGAATCCTCGGAGGGTCTCGCATCGGAGCGAGAACGTCGCGAACCCTGCCGACAGCGTCAACATCGTCGGCACCGGAGGGGGAAGGCGGAGCGGCGGGGTCCTCAGCGGTCGGCGGCGAGGGCACCCGTCGCGTCGATCGTGACCTCGGGCGGGGTCGGTGCGTCGAGCGGCGTGACCGTCTCGGAGCCGTCGGGCCAGCGGACACGGACGGCGGTCGGTTCCGCCGCGAGTCCCATCACCTGAACCGGATCGTCCTGGGACCAGTAGCCGCCGCCGGCCCGCACTTCTCGTAGCGGACCGAGCGCTCCACCGGCGTACTCGAGGCGGATGGCGGCGCCGATGGCGGCCGGGTTGCCGGGGCCGCCACTCAGCCGCACGCGCAGCCCGGGCTTCGCGCCCGTATTCCGGTACAGCTTCGTCCCGGCCGCGTTCTGGCTGACGAGCACGTCCACGCGCCCGTCTCCGTCGTAGTCCGCGAAGGCTGCCCCGCGCTGCTCGCCGTAGACCGCGATGCCCGACCGCTGTCCCGGGACCGGCGTCAGAGCCCCCGTCCCGTCGCCCCGCAGCCACAGGCCGCGGCCTCCGTCGTTCCGGTCCGCCTCGCCGCGCAGCGCGAACAGGTTCTGGCTCAGGAAGACATCCTCGTGCCCGTCCCCGTCCATGTCGGCCACGCCCGCGTGAAAGGCGGGCGCCAACTGCGCTTCACGCGGCAGGTCGAACGCCTCGAACGACCCGCCGCGGTTGATGAACACGGTGTGCTCCAGCGTCGTCGCCTCGACCGTCGGAAGAAGGTCCGCGGGCTGCTCCAGGATCTCGTTCACGCCCAGCTGCCCGTAGTGCTCGAACCCCTGGATGCGGCCGCGAAGGAAGGGGAGACCGCCGGCCAGCGTGAGGAGTCCCCTCACCGGCACCATCGAGCGCGTGAACTCGTCGTACCGCGCCTCGATCACATCGCGGAAGCCATCGTTGTCCAGGTCGGTGTGATAGGCGGTGGCCGGACGCTCGGGGCTTGCGGTGAACTGCGAGTTGAGTCCCCGGTTGGAGGCGATGAGGTCGGGCAGCCCGTCTTCGTTCAGGTCTCCCGTCGTCACTCCGTTCCACCACCCCGTCCGGGACTCGAGTCCGAACGCCGCCGTCGCGTCCTCGAATCGTCCATCGCGATTGACGAGGAGCCGCACGGGTCCCCACTCGATGGCGAGCAGGAGGTCCGGGTCCCCGTCCGCGTCCACATCGCTGAAGACGGCGCCGGACACGAGGCCCACGCCGCTCAGCACCGCCGCATTCGACTCGTCGAGGACGTGGCGGCCGCCCTCGTTGAGGAAGAGGCGAGAGGTCGCCGCGGCCGGGTACTGGCCGGGGACCACGCGGCCGCCCGCGAAGAGATCGACGTCGCCGTCCCCGTCGACGTCGGCCGCCGCGAGCGGGCCGGTGCTCGACTCGGCTGCCGGGAGGGTCTGCGCCTCCCGGAGCGCGGTGCCGGACGCCCTCAGCACCGTGGCCGAGGAGGCCGCCCGGTCGGAGCCGTCGTACGTCGCGGTCCCGACGACCACCGTGGCGCCGGCCCGGCCGGGGACGACGACGAGGCCCGTCTGATCGCCCGGGGATGGCGCCGGCCCGGCCGCTCCGCCGCCGCGCGCTCCCCGGTCCGGTACGAAGCCGCCCTCGCCGTCGCCGCGGAAGACCGAGAGGCCGGCCCCGCCCCCGCCGCCTACCAGGGCGTCCGTGTCTCCGTCACCGTCGATATCGCCCCACGCGACGCCCGGGCCGCCCTGTCCCAGACGCCACGTGATGAGCGGCTGCTGCGCGAAGTCGTCGAACGCGTTCTCCCGGTGACGGTGCCCGAGCAGCTCGGACACATCGTCGAACAGGGGCGCCTCCGGATCCGCCGTCGGGGCAGCCACCGCCGCGCCGCCGGCCGCGGGCTCCCGGATCTCGTAGATGCGGTTCGCGCGGACGTCCTCCACCCGGCTCACCGTCCCGTCCCGCCACACGACCTCGATCGTCATCTCTTCGCCGGCCGCGGCGAAGCTGGCCAACGCCTCCGACCCGGAGAGGTACAGGCCTCCCGCGACGATCTCCTTCGTCTGCGCCGGCAACCCGCTGCCCGACAGACGGACCTGAGCGCCGACGCCCCCGGTGTTGAGCCCGCGACCGACGAGCCGCACGGCCACCCGCGGCGCCCGCCCCACGTTCCGGTACAACCCCGCCGGCGCGAGCAGCCGGTTCGTCACGATGTCCAGGTCCCCGTCCCCGTCGAGATCCGCCGCCGCCATCCCGTGCGTGATGTCCTCGTCTCCCGCGAACCCCCACGCCTCGCCCACCTCCTCGAACGTCAGGTTTCCGCGATTGCGGAAGGCGACGTTGGAGAGGCGGAGTGGCGGGAAGCCGAGAATCCGCTGCCGCCAGTCCATCGACCCGACCCTCTGCGCCGCGTCCTTGTCCATCGCGTCGTAGAAATGGCCGGTCCCCACGAGCAGGTCCTCGAACCCGTCGAGATCGACGTCCACGAACGTGCTTCCCCACGACCAGCCGGATGCGTCGAGGCCCGCGAACTGCGCGGCCTCCGCAAAGGTTCCGTCCCCCCGGCTCAGGTAGAGCGTGTTGCGCGGCTTCTGCGGCCGGTTCCCGAACCGTCCCGGGAACGGCCGATCGGGCTCGCCCCCCACCATCTGCTTCATGCGCAGCCGCTGGTCCCGGCTCAGCATCTCCACCACGAAGAAGTCCGTGAACCCGTCCCGGTCCACGTCCGAAAAATCCACGCCCATGGAGGCGAAGCTCGTGTTCCGCATGGCGAGCGGATCGAGCATCCGGAAACGCCCCGTCCCGTCGTTGATCCAGATGTGGTCCGGACTATGGAAGTCGTTGCAGACGTACAGGTCGGGATCCCCGTCCCCGTCCATGTCCTGGAATCGCGCCGCGAGCCCCCACTCCAACGGCTCTGTCGCCAGGGGCCGCCCCTCCTCGTCGAGGAACGCGCCCTCCGTCCACGGCACCGGCGTGAACCGTCCCGTTCCGTCGTTCAGGTAGAGCCGGTCGGGTTCCGCGAGTTCGAGCCGGGGGACCATCCCCTCCCGGACCTCGCCGAGCGTGAAGTGCTCCCGCCACTCCGGGAGGATCTCGAACCCGTCCCCCGTTTGACGGTAGAGGTTGCTCGGCTGAAGGACGTCGGGGGGGAAGAGGTCCTGCACCGTCGCGACCTTGTTGTTCACGACGTACAGGTCGAGGTCCCCGTCCCCGTCGATGTCGGCGAGCGCCATCGACATGCTCCCGAGCGTCGACGCGAGCCCCGCCTCCTCCGTCCCGTCCGTGAAATGGCCCGTGCCGTCGTTCAGGTAGAGCGCGTTCGGTCCGCCGAGCGCGTTGACCAGCAGGTCGAGGTCTCCGTCCCCGTCCACATCCGCGAACACGGCGCCCGTCGAGAAGCGATCCGCCGCCGCGACTCCCGCCTCCTCGGCGATGTCCTCGAAGCGCCAGCCGCCCAGGTTCCGGTAGAGCCGGTTCGGTCCGTCCATCCCCGTGAAATAGAGGTCGACGCGGCCGTCGCCGTCCACGTCCCCCGCCGCGACGCCGGACCCGTTCAGGTAATGGCTGTTCGCGATGTACTGCTCTTCCGTCACGACGTTCTCGAACGAGATTCCGGTCTCCGACGGGTCGAGTCGTTCGAATCCCGGCTCGTCGTCCCCGGACACCCGAAGCTCGGCCCAGCGGTACCCGTCCTCCTCGACCCAGTCGAGCGCCTCCGGCCCGCATCCGGCGCACAGCGCGGCCAGGAGCGCCGCGCTCAGGCGGGACACAGCGCCGCTCGAACGCAGCGGGGTTTTTCCGCGGTCTGCCAGCATGCGCCTCGCGGGGGTTCGGGATCGACTCGCTCCGTCGTACACGAGACACAACGAGCGAGCGGGCTGTATCATATCACCTGCCTATGTCGCGGGAATGCGTACCCACGTTCCCCCGAGCCGGGGGAGGAGGAAGTCACATGAAGCCGAGGTTCATCGCCGCTCTCGCCGTCGCCGGGGTTCTGGTCCCCGCAGGTCTGTTCGCCCAGGATGGCGTCGGCCGCGGTGCCGGCGGGGTCGCGGAAGCGTCGCCGGTCCCCGCGGTGACGGATCCGATCACCATCCGGGACGAGATTCTCGGCCACTTCCAGCGCTCCAGCCGCAAGATCTCCGAACTCGCGCGCGTGATGCCCGCGGACAAGTTCTCGTGGGCCCCCGGCGAGGGCGTGATGCAGGTCGGCGAAGTCTACATGCACATCGCCCGCTACAACTTCATGTATCTCGACCAGAACCTGGGGATCGCCCCTCCGAACGGGTTCGACTACGCGGACATCGAATCGATCCGCGACAAGGAGAAGGTGCGCGAAATCCACGAGATGTCCGTCCGCCACGTGATGGAGCAGGTCGGTGCGCTCACCGGGGCGAAGCTCGACGGCGAGACGGAACTGTACGGCCGTAGCGTGCAGGGCTGGGCCGTCCTCCTGCAGCTCGTCTCCCACATGAACGAGCACGTGGGCCAGTCCGTCTCCTACGCCCGCATGAACGGCATCGTCCCCCCCTGGTCGAACTGACGCGATGTTGAGGCGCGGGGCCGCGATGTCGGCGGTCGCGATCGGGGTGTGGGCGGTGGCCGGGGGGTGCGGCTTCGCGACGGATCCGGGCGAGCGGCCGCTGGAAGGGACCTGGCTCGGCGCGGTAACTCTGATCGACGGCGGAGGCGTGTCCTGGCAGCTCTGGCTGCGGGAGGACGGGCAGGGCAACGTCTCGGGCAGGGTCAGCCGAACGGACTTCCGCCTCATCCCCCACCCCGCCGAGCAGGTGTCCCCCGGCACCGTGAGCGGCGTGCACGAGCCTTCGAGGGTCCTCTTGACGCTCGACTACGGCGAGTCCTCGGAGCGCTACGACGGTCGCATCCGGTCCGACGATCGCATCACCGGCCTCATCGAGACCGGCACGACCGTTCTGAACATCGGCACGCTGGAATTCCGCCGGATCGGGCAAGGCGTCGACGGATGACGGACGAAGGGCAACGGCCCGACATCATGGAGTTGATCGCCCGTGCCCCGTGGCGCGAGGCTGTGACCTACCGCGAGACGTGGCCCCACGAGTACGTCGTGAGCGGGAAGGACGGGCAGCAGGAACTCCTCGCCGCCTTCTGCGAACGCATCCGTCGCGGCGAGGGCGTCACCTGCCGATTCTTCCATCAGACGCGCGAGTACCTGTTCCTCGGCGACTACAAGTACTGGACGATGACGGAGTGCGCGGACATGGAGGTGGAGGGTGGCGACTACGTCCTCAACCGCGCGCTCCTGTACCGGGACCGCCGCGACTTCGAGATCCGCCGCGGCGACACCGGCAAGCGCGAATAAACCACCACAACGGAGTCTCCGATGATTGCTCAACAGACCCTCATGCAGTTCGACCACATCGTGACGGGCTGCCGCGCCACGCTGGAAGCCGTGCCGGATGACCGCCTCGACTGGCGCCCGCACGAGAAGTCGTGGACGCTCGGCGAGTTGGCGACCCACGTCGCGATGCTCCCCAACTGGACGGTGGCGACGCTGACCATGTCCGAGTTCGACGTGGCTCCGGACGGCGACGGACCGCCGCAGAATCCCGAACTCAAGTCTTCGGCCGAACTCGTCGCGGCGCTCGACGAGGGCGCGGCCGCGGCGCGGGAGACGATCGCGGCGACCTCGGACGAGGTCTTCGCCGGTACGTGGACGCTCAAGGTCGCGGGCGAGGATCGCTTCTCGATGCCCAAGGCGGTCGTGATGCGGAGCTTCGTCCTCGACCACCTGATCCACCACCGGGCGCAACTGGGCGTCTACCTGCGGCTCCTCGACGTGCCGGTGCCCCAGATGTTCGGACCCACGGCGGACTATCCGGATATGTGACGGGAAGGGGCGGCGCCGCGGTCAGTCCAGCAGCTTCAGCCAGCTCCGCAGTTCGCTCGCCTTGTCGGCCTGGCGGCTGATCGATTCGCGGTTCACGTCGTTCAACTCGGTGGGACCCCGAGCGGGAACGGCCCCCGCCTCCTCCGCCGCCGTGTACGCTTCCTCGGCGTTCCTGAGGGCTTCGACGAAGGCACCGGCGGCGCGGTGTACCAGCGCCGCGGCGTCCGTCTTCGCCTCGCGGGCCGTTTCCAGCCGTTCCTCCGCCCGCTTCACCGCGAGAGTGGCGTTGGCGAGCGCCCGGTACGCCGCGTCGTATGCCTCCTCCCTCGACATCGCCTTCCTGTAGGCGTCGAGGGCTCTCTTCGCCGGATCCTTCATCTCCCGTCCTCTCTCCCCGAAAACCGGCTTCGGTCGATGTCGGGGATGATCCTGAGCGCGTTCTCGAAGTAGACCTTCCGCAGGACCTCGTCCGGCAGGTCGAGCCCGTACATGCGCCAGAAGGCGTGGTACCTGCGATAGTAGGGGAAGTACTCGTCGGCGGTCTCCAGCACCCGAAAGTAGGTGGGATACTCGTCCGGCGCCCAGGAATCCTTCCCCATCAGGATCCGGTCCTGGTATTCGATGAAAAACTCGCGGGCGAAGCGGGGCTGCCGGCCCGGCTCGTAGATCACGGCGCCGAGTCCGACGTTCATGTTGGGGATCTCGTCCAGAAGCTGCCCGAGGCGGCCCAGATCGTGGCCGAGCCACGCGAGGTGGGCAGCGATGAACGTCGTCTCCGGGTGCCGGCGGAACATGTTCAACTGCTCGCCCAGCACCACCTCGAAGGAGGGTGGGCCGCTCTGGCGGCGCCGGGGCCGCACGCGAAGCTCGAGCCAGCGCTCGTTGCGTTCGTCCATCGGCTCCCAGAACGACGCCGGGTCTCCCGAGTGGATGAGGACGGGGATGCCGAGTTCTCCCGCCTTCGCCCAGATCGGGTCGAGGCGGGGGTCGTCCACCGGGACGCGCCGATCGGCGGCATCGGTGAGCCACAGCCCGAGGTTCTTGAAGATCTTGAGCCCGCGGGCGCCGGCCTCGACATCGGCCTCCAGCCGGGCCGCGGCGAGCGCGCCGAACTCGGGGTCCCCGATGTCGCTGAAGTCGACGTTCGCGAACACGACGAAACGGCCGGGATACGCCGCCTCGAAGGCCTCGATCTGCCGCGCGAGCTGCGGGCCGGTGCCGCCGCTCAGGTTGACGCCGACGGCGAGGTTGAGCGCGTCCATGTCGCGCACGAGCTGGTCGAGCTGCGCCCGCGGCATCGTCCCGTTGAGGTGCAGGTGAACGTCCACGAAGGGGAAGGCCGCGCGCGCGACCGGGTTCTCGGGCACGACAAGCGTCGAGCGGGGGTCGTACGCCTCGACCGTCATCGGCGGCGAGGTGTCCGGGGGCACCGGCGGCGGGCCGCGCCGCTCCTGAGCCGCGGCCGGCGTCACAGTCGCCAGCACGATCGCCATCGTCATCCCCGTCCGCGCGTCCCTCATCCCATCGCCTCCATCTTCAGGTCCGAACCGGGGTCCGCAGCGAACCTACGCCCCAAAGTGCGCGGCCATGCGGTCCGCCAGCGCCGCGATCATCTTCTCGCCGAGTTCGGCGCTCGCCCCGCGCGCGTCGCCGAGGATGCCGTTCGGCGTCACGCTGGCGAACCCCTCGCTGAGCACGCGCCGGATGAGTTCCGGTTCCTCTTCGGGCGTCGTCAGTCGTCCGCACTCGGCCAGTGCCTCGCGGACGATCCCGTCGTGCATGGCCATCATGATCGACGTCTCGGCGATGTCCGCGTGGCCGCCCACGCGGGCGCCGAGGCCCGCCTCCGCCTCCGCGACCGCGCGCCAGACGCCGATGACCTCGGCCAAGTCCGCATATACGTCCACGGAACAGTCGGGCCCCGCCGCTTCGTTGAACGCGTCACGCGCCTCGGCGAGCGGGGCGAAGTTCCCTCCGTGGGATGGGACGAAGCAGACGCGCCGGAAGCCGTGGTGCGCGAGGCTGACGGCGTAGTCCCGGCACACCGCGAGGAAGGTCTCCTTCTCGAGGGAGACGGTGCCGGGGAACGCCAGGTGGTGCGCGGACCAGCCGACCCGGATCGTGGGAGCCACGAGCGCCCCGCCGAGCCGCCGGGCGATCTCGACCGCGAGCCGGTCCCCGTGCTCGGCGTCCACGAACAGCGGCAGGTGCGGCCCGTGCTGCTCCACCGCCCCCGCCGCGACGACGACCGTCGTGATTCCCCCCTCGATCGCCGCCCCGATCTCGGGCGAGGTCATCCGTTCCATCCGTATTTCGGCAGCCATTCGGGTGACGCTCCGGCTCGCTGGGGCTGGAAGGCGGTGGGGACACTGGTATCCCGCAGCCTGTCGCAAGCCGAAGATCCCCCGACCCGCGCGAGGGCGCTACCCTGGGTCGGTCATCCTTCCTCCAAAATCTCCCGGAGGCGCTCGATCTCCTCGGGTTCGAGCTTCCGCTCTTCCATCAACTGGGTGATCATCGGGACCAGGGAACCGCCCGTGATGCGGGCGGCCAGCGCCTCGAGGCGCGCGGACGCGTACGACTCGCGGCTGATGCGGGCGGAGAAGAGCTGGGTGCCGAGGCTGGCGTCACGGTGGACGAAACCCTTGTCCTCGAGCCGCTGCAGCAGGCGCTGGATCGTGCCGTGCGCCGACCTCGTCGTGTCCGGGTAGAGCAGGTCGCGGAGTCGGCGCGCCGTGAGGCGCCCCTCCTTCCAGAGTCGCTCCATGACCGCGAGTTCGGCGTTGGCCAGGCGCGGCGTCGTCATGCGAAACCCTTTCTCGATCGGTTTTGGAACCGGGGCATCGAACGCGAGCCCCCCCCGCACTATCTCTTGGCGCGAACGAGGAGCTTCCCCTGGCTCGTTTCCGCCGCTTCACAAGTCATCTTGAGCCTGACGACTTCGCCCTCGGAAGAACCCACCATCGATCCTTCCGCACGCGTGCATTCGATGTGTGTCTCGCTGAGGAAGCTGTCCAGTTTGATGGGGCGCACGCGCAGGTGGCGGGCCAGTTCGGCTCTCACCGCCGCCGCCTGCCGCGGCGAGAGCCCGGTTTCCAGCGTCACGGATCGGAGCCCCGCAAGGTCCAACTCGACGACCCTGGGGTCTCCCGCCCCGGCATCCGGCGTTACGGCCAGGAACAGGTCGGCGGGGGTGCGGTCGGAGAGAGCCGCCTCGCCGGCGTCCCCAAGGGCCGCGGCGAGGTCTGCCGGGAGGGCGTGCTCCGTTGCGATTGCCTCGATCAGCTTGCGCATCACCTGTGGCCGCAGGTGCAGGGGCGCGTCGGTGGCCGGATCGTCTCGCCC
The DNA here is from genome assembly GCA_009840115.1 of Gemmatimonadales bacterium. Taxonomy (GTDB): domain Bacteria; phylum Gemmatimonadota; class Gemmatimonadetes; order Palauibacterales; family Palauibacteraceae; genus Palauibacter; species Palauibacter irciniicola. Next base: position 31,921 of record VXOJ01000033.1, read on the forward strand.
GTCGTCGAGGTGCAGGACCGCCTCCTTTTCAACCGGGACGAAGGCCGGGTCGACGGAGGTGAGGCTCGACTGGTCGGTGCAGTAGACGAGGCCGCCCGCGAGCAGGCAGACGGCGCCGCAACGCAGGGCGACGCGGAGCCAGCGCGGGGTGGGGGTCGAAGTTCGGTTCGTCATGATCACGCGAAATCTCCTTTCAAGCCGCGACGCTCGGCCGCAGCGATCGATCGTGCTCGCGAAGGTCAGGGGGCCCGGCGCCGGGGTTTTCGAAATGAAGTCGATCACCCGGAGCAGCGCCCCCGCGTAAGTGCGGGGTCCGGCCTCGATCGCGGAGACGGCGAGCGCGTCGCAGCACAATTCCTCGGACGCCCGCAGCCGCCGGCGGGCCCACCAGGCGACGGGGTTCCACCAGAAGGCTGCGCACGCGAGCCATTCGAGCCAGCGCACGACGTGGTCGCGGCGCCGGACATGGGCGAGTTCATGCGCCAGGATGCAGCGCAGTTCGGACCCGTCCATCTCGGCCAGCAGTTTCGAGGGAAGGAGGACCCGCACCTTCCCGCCGGCCCACCACACCATGGGCGACAGCTGCGCGCGCGTCGAATAAACGGCGGGGGCCGCGCCGAGACCGAGCCGGCGGGCGATGTCCCGCGCGAGGAGCTGAACCCTGGGCGGGGCGGGTTCCGAAGCGCTCAGGAGCGAGCGATGGAAGCGCAGCGTGCGCGCGAGCGTCCAGCCGAGCACGGAAGCGGTGCCCAGGAGCCAGAGCCAGACGAGCCCCTCCCTGCCGCCGTCCCGCAGCCAGTCAAGCAGGGCGGTTCCCGCCGCTGGCGTCGGCTGCGCCTCGAGAGCACCGATCGCGGCCACGGGACCCGCCGAATTGACCCCCGCCGACCAGACCGGGATCGAGACGAACGGCGGCACGAGCAGGACGGCGAGCGGCAGCAGCCACAGTCCGTGCGCCAGCGACGGGTTCCGGCGGCGCCGCCCTGCGACCCACGCTACTCCGGCAAGACCGATCGAGATCGCCAGCTTGCTGGCTCCGATCTGCAGAATCACGTCCGTCATTTCGTGTCTGTCCGCCTCTCGCTCCGCCCTCATCAACGCCGCTGTCACGACGGCGTGTCGTAAGTTTACGACGTGATGTCGTAACCGTCAAGCGGAGACACACGGCAAGACGGCGGAGACAAGGCGAAGACAAGGCGGAGGCGGGGTCGAGGAGCCGGATTCCGGGGGACCCCGTTTCAGATTTCGATGGGTTCATCTATTCTATACGGGCTGTGTGGTCGGGTGGGGTGGCCGGTACCGGTTCCTTGCCCGGACCGCTCCCTCCCGCGGTACTCCTCCCGAAACGAGGTAAGCGAGATGCGTACGCGCTCAGGGCTCCCGGTGTCTCTGTCTCTCCTCGCGGTGCTTGCCCTCGCCGCAACCCCCCTTCCCGCGCTGGCCCAGGACGCCGATCTGCAGGCGGCGGTCCAGGCGCTCGAATGGCGCGAAATCGGACCCACGATCATGGGCGGCCGGGTCGCCGACATCGCCGTCGACGAGGCCGATCCGTCCACCTTCTACGTCGGCGTCGCGACGGGCGGCGTATGGAAGACGATCAATGGCGGCTCGACGTTCGAGTCCGTGTTCGACGACCAGCTGATGCTCTCCGTCGGGGACATCACCCTCGCCCCCTCGAACCCGAACGTCGTGTGGGTCGGTTCAGGAGAGCCGCAGAACCGCCAGTCATCCCCGTGGGGGATGGGCGTGTTCCGGTCGACGGACGCCGGCCGGACCTGGACCCACCTCGGGCTCGAAGCGACGCACCACATCTCGCGCATCCAGGTCCATCCGCGGAATCCGGACGTGGCCTATGTGGCGGCGATGGGCCGCCTGTGGGGCGCGAACCCGGAGCGCGGCGTGTACCGGACGATGGACGGGGGCGAGACGTGGGAACTTGTCCTCCATGTCGACGAACACACGGGCGCGATCGACCTCGCCATGGATCCCGGCGATCCGATGACGCTGTTCGCGGCCATGTACCAGCGGCAGCGGACGCTGTGGGGCTTCAACGGAGGCGGACCCGGGGGCGGCATCTACCGGACGATGGACGGCGGCGACAACTGGACGAAGCTCGCCGGCGGCCTGCCGGAGGGTGACGTGGGCCGCATCGGGCTCGACATCTACCGGCGCGACGGGAACCTCGTCTGGGCGATCGTCGAAGCCGACGCGCGCGCCCCGGGACAGGGCTTCGGTGCCCAGGAAGACGCCGACCGCAAGACGGGGACCTACAAGTCGACCGACCGCGGCGAGACGTGGGTGCAGACGAGCACGACGAACAACCGTCCCATGTACTACAGCCAGATCCGCATCGACCCGAACGATCCCGAGCGGCTCTACCTGGGCGGTTCGAGTCTGTACCGCACCTCGGACGGGGGGTACAACTTCACGCCGGACGCGGCCTCCGAGGTCCACTCCGACCACCACGCGCTGTGGATCAACCCGGCGAACTCCGACCACCTGATCCTCGGCGGCGACGGCGGCGTCTCGATCAGCTGGGACCGCTCCGACAACTGGCGCCAGCTGACGAACCTGCCCCTCGCGCAGTTCTACGAGATCGGCGTCGACAACCGCGACCCCTATCACGTGTGCGGCGGCCTCCAGGACAACGGCTCCTGGTGCGGCCCCTCGGACACCTGGTCCAACCAGGGGATCCGGACCCGCGACTGGTACAACGTGGGGAGCGGCGACGGCTACTTCACCGTCCTCCATCCGAACGGCGAGGAGATGATCGCGGAGTCCCAGAACGGGAACCCCATGCGCGTGAACCTCAAGACCGGCGAGCGGCTGCGGATGCGTCCGCTGGGACGCCCGGAGGGGGATGACGAGGATCTGCCCGAGTTCCGGTGGAACTGGGACACGCCGGTCGAGGTGTCGCCGAGCGACCCGAACACGGTCTACTACGGGTCCAACGTCGTGTTCAAGACGCCCGACTACGGCCAGACGTGGGAGCAGATCTCGCCGGACCTGACGAAGAACATCGACCGCGAGACGCTCTCGATCATGGGCGTCCTCGGCTCCGAGCCGATGATGTCGGCCAACGACGGGACATCGAGCTTCGGCAACATGATCTCGATCGAGGAGTCGCCGCTCGATCCGATGGTCGTGTACGCGGGCACCGACGACGGGAACCTGCAGGTGACGCGGGACGGCGGCGGAACGTGGACGAACGTGGCGCCGAACATGCCGGGCGTGCCCGACCAGCTGTACATGACGCGCATCGTGGCTTCGCACGCCGACGCGGGGACGGTGTGGGTCGCGGGGGACAACCACCGCAACGACGACATGGCCCCGTACCTGTACGTCTCGAACGACTTCGGCGAGTCTTGGCGGGTGGTCCGGGACGGGATCCCGGACGGCTGGTCGCTGAACGCGCTGGCGCAGCACCACCGCGCCGCGAACCTCCTCTTCGCCGGCAACGAGATCGGGACCTACTTCTCGATCGACGCGGGGAACTCGTGGCAGCCGCTGCTGCGGAACATGCCGCCCGCGCCGGTGGACGACATCAAGATCCAGGAGCGCGAGAACGACCTCGTGATCGGCACGCACGGGCGCGGCATCTGGATCATGGAGGACATCACGCCGCTCGAGGAGCTGAGCCAGGCCGTGCTCGCCTCCGAGGCGCACCTCTTCTCGACGCAGTCGGCCGTCGCCTACAACCCCTACACGCCGCAGGGCTGGACGCCGGGCGTGTGGGAGGCGGACAACCCGCCGCAGGGCGCCCGCATCCGCTACTGGCTGGGGAGCGACCTGCCGGACGCCCCGACGGCCGACGAGGAAGGCGGCGAGAGCGGCGAGCGGATCGTCACCGGCGGTCCGTCCGCGAACGGCGATGACCTGGCGCCGATGCCCGCGATGGCGGGCAAGGCGGCGATCACGATCCTCGACTCCGACGGCTCCGTCATCCGCGAACTCGAGGGCGGCGGCGACCGCGGCCTCAACGAGGTGATCTGGGATCTGCGCTACGAGCCCCCACCGGCGCCGCCGGGCGGGGGAGGGTTCTTCTTCCGGGCCGGCAGCGTGGCGCCGAAGGTTCTCCCGGGCACGTACACGGCGCGACTGGATGCAGCGGGACAGACGCTCGAGACGGCGGTCACGGTACGGCTCGACCCGCGCGTGAACATCAGCCAGGGCGACCTCATGGCGCGCCAGGAGGCACTCATGAGCGCCTACGCGCTCGCGAAGCCGACGAATGAAGGGCTGCAGGCCGCGGCCCGCCTGCGCGGCCACCTGTCCGATGTCGAGGCGCAGCTCGAGGGCCACGATGTGGCCGAGTCGCTGACGGCGGAAGTCGAGGCCATCGGCGAGGAGCTGGACGAGATCGGTGACGAACTCGACACGGCCCGAGGGGGCGCCGGCGTGTCCGGCGGTCTGTCGGGCTACCACACGGCGCCGACGGCGGACATGCTCTACCAGCTCGAGCGCGGCTGGGGCGCGCTGCCCGGCGCCATCGACCGGCTGAACGCCCTCATCGAGGACCGCATGCCGGCGCTCTTCTCGGCCGTGCAGGCGGCCGGGGTCGGTCCCGACCTCGGCGATCCGGTACAGGTCCCGATGCCGCCGATGCGCTGACGCGGCCGCCGGACTGCCAGGGCCGGGAGTTAACCCGGCTCCAGCCGAAGCCGCCCGCCGCACGCCCGGAAGATCGGGCGCGCCGGCGGGCGGCGGCGCTTCCGGGGCGGCGTGCTTTGGCTTCCCGGGCACGCCGTCGCCATAATGGGCGCCGCAACTCTGCACACGATCTGCGCAAGGAGAGTCCGCACATGTCGTTCTTCGCCCCCAATCGGGCTTCGGCCCGCGGCATCCTGACCGCCGCCACGATCGTCCTCGGCGTCGTGACCGCGCGGCCCGGCCTCGCGCAGGAGCTGACGACCCCGGAGGCCTTCTTCGGCCACGAGATCGGCGCCGACTACGAACTGCCGGACTACGGCGACCTCTCCCGCTACTGGGAGACGCTGGCCGCCGAGTCCCCGCGCATGACGCTGCAGTCGATCGGGACGACGGCCGAGGGCCGCGACCAGCTCATGGCGATCGTCACCTCGCCCGAGAACCACGCGAACCTCGACGAATACCGGGAGATTTCCGCCCGCCTCGCGCTCGCCAGGGGCGTGACCGAGGAGGAAGCGAGAGAACTCGCCCGGCGCGGAAAGGCCATCGTGTGGATCGACGGCGGCCTCCACGCCACGGAGGTGCTGGGCGCGCAGCAGCTCATGGAGACGCTGTGGCAGTTCGTGAGCGGGACCGACGACGAGACGATGCGGATCCTCGACGACGTCATCATCCTCTTCGTCCACGCGAACCCCGACGGCATGGACCTCGTCTCGAACTGGTACACGCGGAACGAGGAGAAGACGGAGCGCTCCACGCGCGGGATCCCCGTCCTCTACCAGAAGTACGTGGGGCACGACAACAACCGGGATTTCTACACGTCCTTCCAGCCGGAATCCGAGAACATGAACCGGCAGATGTACCGGACGTGGTATCCGCAGATCGTCTACAACCACCACCAGACGGGACCCACCGGGACCGTGCTCTTCGCGCCCCCGTTCCGCGATCCCTTCAACTACAACATCGACCCGATGGTCATCACCGGGATCGATCTCGTGGGCTCCGCCATGCACTCGCGCTTCACGGAGGAGGGGAAGCCGGGAGCGACGCGGCGGCGCGGGGCGAACTACTCGACGTGGTGGAACGGCGGCCTGCGCACGACACCCTACTTCAAGAACATGATCGGGCTCCTCACGGAAACGATCGGGAACCCGACCCCGATGGAGATCCCGCTGATTCTCGAGCGGGTGCTGCCCAACGACAATCTGCCGGCCCCGATCGAACCGCAGCCGTGGCACTTCCGACAGTCCGTCGACTATTCGGTGACCGCGAACAAGGCGGTGCTCGACGTCGCCTCCCGCTACCGCGAGACGTTCCTCTACCGCATCTGGCGCATGGGGATGAACTCGATCGAGCGCGGCAGCAAGGACAGCTGGACGATCCATCCCCGGCGGGTGGAGTGGCTGCGCGAGGAGATGCGCGCCGGGGCGGCGGAGACCGACTTCGCCCGTAACGTGGGTGGCTTCGGCGGCAGCCGCGGCACGCGCGCGGAGTACGACAGGCTGTTCGAGCCCGACCTGCGCGATCCCCGCGGGTACATCCTCCCATCGGACCAGGCCGACTTTCCGACCGCGACGAAGTTCGTGAATGCGCTGCTCGAGGGCGGCGTAATCGTGGAGCGGGCGACATCCGACTTCACCGTCGAAGGGAAGGAGTATCCCGCGGGCTCCTACGTGGTGCGGGCCGCGCAGGCCTTCCGGCCGCACGTCCTCGACATGTTCGAGCCGCAGGACCACCCGGATGACTTTCTCTTCCCCGGGGCAGCCCCGACGCCGCCGTACGACAACGCGGGGTGGACGCTCGCGGTGCAGATGGGGGTGGAGTTCGACCGCATCCTGGAGGGCTTCGACGGACCGTTCGAGGAGATCGGGGAGTGGAACGCGAGCCCCATGGCGGGGACGGTCGCGGACGCCGACGGGGCGGACGGTTTCGTGTTCGGTCACGAGGCGAACGACGCGTTCACGGCCATCAACCGACTGCAGGCTTCGGGACACGAGGTCTACTGGCTCACGTCGCCGCTGCGCGAGGGTGGGCAAATGCACCCGGCCGGCACGTTCTACGTGAAGAGCCGCCGCGGCACGACCGACGCGGTCGCGTCGCTGGCCGCCGATCTGGGGATCGACTTCCAGGGCCTGGAAAACGATCCGAACGTGGACGCCCTGCGCCTCGAGGCGCCCCGGATCGCGCTCTGGGACACGTACGGCGGCTCCATGCCGTCCGGCTGGATCCGCTGGATCCTCGAGCAGTTCGAGTACGCTGACTTCGAACTCGTCTTCCCGCAGCGGCTCGACGCGGGAGATCTGCGCGACGACTACGACGTCATCATCTTCCCGCAGGGCGCCATCGGCTCGCGGTTCCAGTTCGGAGGAGGCGGCGCGCCGGCTCCGGAGACGATTCCCGAGGAGTACCACGACCGGCTCGGCCGGGTCACCTCCGATGCGACGACGCCGGCGCTGATCGAATTCCTCGAGGACGGCGGTTCGATCGTCACCATCGGCGGTTCGACGGCCCTCGGGGCGGAGCTCGGGCTCCCGCTCGAGGACCATCTGGTCAAGGACGGCGAGGCGCTGGGCCGGGAGGAGTACTACGTCCCCGGGTCGATTCTGGAGGTCACGGTGGACAACTCGCGGCTCGTTGCCACGGGGGTTCCTTCGACGCTCGCGGTATCGTTCAACAACAGCCCCGTGTTCGGCGCATCGGCGCTGGCGGCGAGGAACGACGGAGCGAACGGGGTGACGCCACTCGCCTGGTTCGAGACGGACAAGCCCCTCATCAGCGGCTGGGCGTGGGGTCAGGAGCACCTCCAGGGCGGTGTGACGATGGCGGAAGCGAAGGTGGGCAACGGGCATCTGTACCTGTTCGGCCCGCTCGTCACGCGGCGTGCGCAGCCGCACGGCACCTTCAAGTTCCTGTTCAACGCGATCGCCCTCTCGTCCGCCGAGCCGGATCGGCCGTAGGCGCCGCTGGATCCGACGGAGGGGGCCGCATGAGCCGCGAGCCGCCTGCCCTCTCCGTCATCCTGAGCACGTACGAGGCGCCGGACGAGTTGGAACGCGCGCTCTGGGGCTACTCGGTACAGACGTGCCCTGAGTTCGAGGTGGTCGTCGCGGACGACGGCTCGGGGGCGGAGACGCTCGATCGGATCGAGCGTCTGCGGGCGGCGACCGGTGTCGCGGTCTCCCACGTCCGGCAGGAAGACGACGGGTTCCGGAAGTGTCGGATCCTGAACCGCGCGATCGTCGAGGCCCGCGGAGACTACCTCATCCTCAGCGACGGCGACTGCATCCCCCGCGACGACTTCGTGGATACGCACGCGCGGCTCGCCAGGCCGGGGTTCTTCGTATCGGGCGGGAGGGTTCGCCTCTCGAGCGCGGCCGGAACGCGGATCGAGAAAGAAGATGTTCTGGACGGCTCGTTGTTCGAGTCGCCGTGGCTCCATGAGCAACGAGCGCTGAGCCGGTGGCGCGACCGGAGCAAACTCACCCGCTCGCCGCGTCGCGCCGCGTGGCTCGATCGCCTGACGACCACGCGAGCGACGTGGAACGGGCACAACGCCTCGGCCTGGAAGACCGACCTCCTGCGCGTGAACGGCTTCGACGAGCGCATGACGTACCCGGTCGAGGACCGCGAACTCGGCGAGCGTCTCCGCAACGCCCGGATTCGCCCCCTCCAGGCCCGGCATCGGGCGGTGTGCGCGCACGTCGAGCACGACCGGCCGTGGCTCGATCCCGAAGCGCAGGCGAGAAACGAACGGCTGCGCGCCGAAACCCGCGGGGTGCCCCGGCCGCTCCGCATCTTCCCGGGTTTCGCGCGCGGGCGCGACTGGACGGAGCACGGGATTCGGAAGGGCCCCCGACGGCCTTAGCCGTAGCCGTCGATTCCCCGTTGGGCGCGGACCGTGTCGGAGCGGAGACGGCGCTCGAGGCGCTCCCGGCTCGCCGGGTCGGGTGGGCGCATCTCATGCCAGAGGTGCAGAACCGGGACGGCGTAGCGGCCCTCCTTGCGTCGCACGCCGTTCCGGATGAGGCGGACGACGAGATCGTTGTCCTCGAACCCCCACGCCTCGAAGCCTTCGTCGAACCCGTTCACCGCAAGGAGGTCCGAGCGCCACAGGGCAAGGTTGCACCCCTTGACCCCATGCCACCGGCGCGGCGACATCCGGCGCAGAGGTCCCAGCGGCACGCGCAGCAGCGGCGTGAAGCGGTCCACGCGTCCCCGGAACCACTCGACGAGCCAGCGCATGGCGCCCCACCGCTCGATTGCCGCCGCCCTCCGCGCGATCGCGAACCGCGAGAGTCCCGGGTCGAGCCGCACGCGGCTGCCGTGGACGAAATGCCCCGGCGCGGCGAGCGAAGCGTGTCTCTCCACATAATCCGGCCGCACGAGACAGTCCCCGTCGAGAAAGATGAGGTACGGCCGTTCGGTCGCGGCGGCGGCCCGGTTCCGGATCGCGGCCAGCCGATACCCGCGGTCCTCCTGCCGGACGTGCCGCAGGTCGAGGCCGGAGGCCTCCGCGAACCGCTCGACGAGTTCGCGCGTGTCCGGGCCGGAACCGTCGTCCGCCACGACGATCTCGAACCGGCGGTACGTCTGTTCGGCGAGACTCCGCAGCACCGCGTCGAGGGCGTCGGGCCGCTCGTAGGTCGAGACGATGACCGCGATGCCGGGGCCGCCGCTCGCTTTCATGCCAGGTATCCCGCGCGCTCCATGACGGGGCCGAAGGCGGCTTCGATCCGGGCCGCGTCCGCGGGGTCCATCTCATCCTTCCAACCCTCCGCCTGTCCCCGGCGAACGAACCGCCCCTCGCCGCGGGCTCGCCCCGCGTAGGCCTCCGCACCGTGGCGCCCCTCCAGGTCTCGCATGGCCTCGAACGACCCGCGCGCCGCCGCCCGGGAGAACCGCTCGGACGTTCCCGCGGGAACGTCTCTCGCAGGAACCGCACCGATGAAATGCGCCACGCGGCGGAGGGCCGCCTCGCGGTCGGCGGCGAGGTCCTCGTAGCGCACGATGCAGATCCGTTCGCCGCCCTCCGCGCGTCGGAGCGCGGCCGCCACCTGCCGGTCCCATCGCCTCAGGTGCCGGTGCCAGGCGTCGAACGGTGCGCCACCGGAAAGGTAGCCATCCACGAACCGTGAGAGCGTCATGGCCCGGTCGTCGAACATCGTCGCGAACATGTGCCAGAAGGAGACCAGGACCGCCCGCGGGTCGCGCACGAGATAAAGGGTTCCGGGATAGCGGTGCGGGTAACGGGGATACTCGTTCCGGAACACCCTCGGGTCCGGGAGGTGGTCCCAGGCGGCGATCTCGTGGTCGCGGCCGTGTACGAACGGCACGTGGTCGCCGACGTTGTACAGGTTCACGTCCCCGTGTCGATCGTCCGACAGCAACACGGCGAGCATGTAGGCGAGCCAGGTATTCCCCGACTTCGGGTGTCCCACGAGGAACACATCGGTAGGCCGCAGCGACCGGAGGAACCGAGGCTCCCGCGCCCGGTTCCGCAGCCCGTCGCGCAGCCGGTAGTAGCCGACCCGGCGCTTGCCGCGACCGAACCAGCGCTTGAAGGCCGGGACCGCGCGCCGCCGGAGCCGGGGCGGGTCGAGCCTCGGCGGCCGGTTCACCGGGACCACGGGACCTGCTGCCCGATGAGTTCCGAGACTTCGTCCGCGTTGAACGCGTACTCCCGTTCGAGGTGGTCGCACACCCAGTCCGGCATGGGGACCGGAGCCGCCGCGTTCACCGGCTTTCTCAACGCCTCGGCGTTCGCCACCACGACCCTCGCCTCGAGGAATCCGAGGAGATCGCGCACCAGGTCTTCGGGCCGCTCGCGGATCTCGTCCAGAAAGCCGAAGAAGAAATGCTCGCGCGGAAAGTGTTCGAACCACGCACGGAGACAGGTCGCGTAGTCGCTGCGCCGCCGGACCGCGTCGCTGTCGAAGTAGGCGATGAGTTCCTCGCGGCCCACCGACTCCAACGGCTTGCCCCGCCACCGCGGAAACCCGTGCCGCGCCTGCGACCACGCGCGCTCGATCGGGTCGCGCAGCATGAAGATGAGCCTGGCGTCCGGCATCCATTCGGCGACGCGGCGGATGACCGGCGGCTCGAGAATCGCGTAGGCGGGCGTGATCTCCCCCCGGATCCGGCGGCCCCGCCCGGCGCCGCCCCGGCCGCCCCGGCGGGCGCGGACGAAGCGGGCGAGATAGCGGAGCCGATCGATGCGATCCCGCGCGGATCCGCTCGGGGCCGGCGCTCCGAGCTTGCGGTCGAAGAAATGGATCTCCTTGCGGTCCATCCGAATCTGCGGGTGCGCCGAAAGCTGCGCCGCCACCCAACTCGTGCCCGCACGCGTGGCGCCGATCCCGAGAAAACGAGGCATCCGGCGCGGCAGGACGCGCTTATGCACCGGACGCTCGTCGACCGGACGCCCCCTGCCCGGGGCTCTGACTGGCCGCACCCCGTGTGATTCGCGTCGCCCCGCCACATCGACCTGGTCATCGAGGAAGGTGGGCGGCAGGCGACGAACCGCGCCCATGTCGACGTCGCCCGCTCCCCCGCCGCGCAGCCGCTGGAACGTCTCCCATTCCCGTCGCTTGCGGGGCGAGGGGAACTCCGTCGTCGACCAGTGATCGAACTCCTCCTCGTCCAGGAACTTCAGCTCATGGAAACAGACGGGTGCGAAGTGATGTGTCCGAAGCCAGCGGGGTCGGATCAGCTGTTCCCAATGTTGCCGCTTGTGGAATCTGGCGGGGTAGCCGCAGGGGGCGATCCGCACCTCCCGGTTCACTTCCCCGCGCGGGACGAGAAAGGACCCCTCGGACGTCCGATACACGGTCTGTCCGGCGAACGACCAGGCGGCGGGCCAACCCCCGTCGAGTCCGGCGATCAGGCCCAGGAAGGCATCCCGTTGCTCGCCCGCGAGCACCATGTCCGCGTCCCACTTGCAGGCGTAGCGCCGGGTGCAGCGGGACAGCGCCCAGTTCGTGAAGTAGACGAGAGAGTGCAGCGAGTCGGCCGGGGTTTCGTCGTGCTCGGGACCGAACCGCCCCACTCGGAAAGGATACGAATGAACCCGGATCTTGCTGCCATCCGCGGCGGTCTCCCGCACCTGCCGCACGATCTCGGCGGTGTCGTCCCGGCTGCCGTTGTCGATCACATGAATGTCGTCGAACACCGGAAGGATCGAGCGCAGGCAATGCTCGATCTTCGTCCCCTCGTCCCGCGCTCTCACGAAGGCGCTTGTCCCCGGCGCGCGATTCCGGCGCGGGAGGGAGAACGCGTACGCCTCGTTCCCTTCCCGGTTTCGAAACTCCATCCGGCTGAGATATGCTCACCCTGAGCGGAAAGCGAGTCGAATGCGACGGAAGAGACAACCAATGCCGAGTTCCGGAGAAATCCTCATGCGACGATTCCCAATGCGACCCGCGGCGGTCCTCACGATCTGGCTGGCAGCACTGACCGTTTCGGTACAGGCCGGCGCCGCGCAGGCGAATCCGGACATCCTCGTGAGCGGCGACTGGCTCGTGGAGCACGGCGACGACCCTGATGTCGTCGTGCTCCACGTCGGGATGGGCCGCATGGCGCCCCTCGAGGAATATGTGCGGGGGGCGCGCTTTCTCGAGTACCACGACATCGCCGTCGAGCGGAACGATCTCATCACCGAACTCGCGCCGGTCGAGGATCTCGTCGAGGTCTTCCGCGCCGCGGGCGTCTCCAACGACAGCCATGTGGTCGTGGTGGGGGACCCCGGCCTTCACGCGGCCCGCGTCTTCATGACGCTGGATTACCTGGGCCACGGCGACCGCACCTCGGTGCTCGATGGAGGGCTGGCGGCGTGGAAGGCGGCGGGAGGCGAAGTCACCGCCGAGCCGGCGACGCCCGTCCTCGGCGACTTCGAGGCGGACGTCCGGGAAGACATGATCGTGACGGCGGAGTGGATCCACGACCGTCTCGACGACCCGGACGTGACGCTGATCGACGCACGGCCGGAAGACGAATACACGGGTGAGCGACCGGGCCGGGATTTCCTGCGGGGCGGGCACATTCCCGGCGCCTACAACCTTTACTGGCAGGATCTCACGGGCGAGGACATCCCCACGCTGATCGACCTCGCCGAGGTGGAGGCGCGCTTCGAGGAGGCGGGGGCGAAGAAGGACGGCGTCGTCGTCAGCTACTGCCTCATCGGCATGCGGGCGAGCTACACCTACATGATTTCGAGATATCTGGGCTACGACACGAAGTTCTACGACGCTTCCTGGAACGATTGGGGGCGGCGGGAGGATCTGCCGCTCGTCACCGGCCGTGAACGCCGGTAGCTTGAGAAGTCCGGTGTAACGCTGGGTTCGCGCGCGGCGGACCCTGTGGGTTCGAGCTGTTGGAGGTTGAGAGATGAAGACCCTCTCCGGAGTACTTGGTGCACTCGTCATCGCCGCGGTGGCGGTGCTCGTTCTTGTCGGCACGGACCGCAGCGAGGCGGCCGCGACGGAGGCCCCGCCCGCCGCCGCCGTGGGATCCTCGTCGGCCGCTGTGTCTCTCGTCTCGCCGGCCCCGCACTCGATCGAAGCCGGTCCCGAGTCGCCGGTCGAACTGGTCCTGGCGCAGCCGCTCGATCCGGGAGGGTTCGATCCGGCGGTGCTGTCCGTGTTCGGCCGCTGGAGCGGCGTGATGACCGGCTCCGTGCAGCTCTCGGACGATGGCCGGCGCATCCGCTTCGAGCCCGGCGGGTCCTTCCACGCCGGCGAATCGGTCACGGCTTCGCTGCGCGCCGGAGAGAAGCTCGCGTCGGGCGGCGCGATGGAAACGGGTTTCGCGTGGAACTTCTGGATCCGGCCCCAGGCGGGCTCGCTCGACATGATCGACCGAGGTTCGCGGATCGTGCTCGACGACGGTGAAAAGCACGTCCAGCCCTACGGGGCCTACGCCGGCGACTTCAACGGCGACGGTTACCCCGACATCGCGATCCCCAACGAGGTCTCCGCCGACGTCCGCGTCATGTTCAACGACGGCAAGGGGGACTACAACGAGTTCCGCGTCCTCGACATCCCGGGCGGGAGTTGGCCGAGCCCGAACGAAGGCGCGGATTTCAACGGCGACGGCCTCACGGACTTCGTGGTCGGGAACGCGGGGAACGATCTCGTGTCCGTCTTCCTCGCCGACGGGAACGGCTGGTTCGAACTGGGGAGCAACATCGAGTCCGGACAGAACGTCCGCGGCGTGTGCATCGGTGACTTCGACCAGGACGGGTGGCCGGATGTGGCGGCGGTGAACATGTCCGTCGGACCCGAGGAATCGCGCGGCAACGTCGCCATGCTGCTCAACAACGCGGACGGGACGGGCGATCTGCGGCGCGCCTCCGAGATCGCCTCGCCGGGCCAGGGCGAGAAGACGTGCGCGACGGCGGACGTAAACAACGACGGCCTGCCCGACCTGCTCGTCGGCGCCTACTTCACCGACGAGGTCCTCACCTACCTGGGGGACGGGCGCGGCAACCTTGAGCTGGGCACGCGCGTGCGCGCCGGCGGCAAGCCGTGGATGATCGTGGCGGGCGATGTGAACGGCGACGGGAACGTCGACGTGATGTCCGCGAACCGTGAAGGGAACAATGTGGCCGTCCTCCTCGGCGATGGCGCGGGCGCCTTCGCGGATCCCGTCGAGTACGAGACGGGCGAGTCGCCGCTGGCGGTCGACGTGGGCGACATCGACGGTGACGGCGACCTCGACGTGGTGACGAGCGATTTCGAGGGCAACAGCTTCACCGTGCACGAGAACGCGGGCGACGGAACGCTCGTGAACCCCCGGTCGTACGCGGCGAGCACGAACGGCTCGTGCGTCGTCATTCACGACCGCGACCTCGACGGGGACCTCGATCTCACGGGCGTGGATGAGACGGACGACAAGATCTTCATCCTGGAGAACCCCGGGGGCTGACCCGGTAGACGGGAAGACGGGAGAGATGGGGAAGATAGCCAGGAAGGCGAAGGGGGAATGGCGGGAGAAGCTCCCCGAGCAGGCCTACAAGGTGCTGTTCGAGGAAGCGACCGAACGCGCGGGGACGAGTCCGCTGAACGATGAGAAGCGTCCCGGCACGTTCGCGTGCGCGGCGTGCGGGGAGGCGCTGTTCACGACCGACATGAAATACGACAGCGGCACCGGGTGGCCGAGCTTCTTCGAGACGCTGCCCGAGGCCTTCGAGACGAAACGCGACTTCAAGCTCATCCTGCCGCGGACCGAATATCACTGCGCCCGCTGCGGCGGACACCACGGCCACGTCTTCAACGACGGGCCCGAGCCGACGGGCAAGCGGTACTGCAACAACGGCGTCGCGCTCCGGTTCATCCCGGACGACGACCCGGACGACTGATCCGACATCCGGTGCGGGCGCTGACGGCGGGGGTGTTCGGCCTGCTCGCCGCGGCGCCCGCCGCGGCAGGCCAGCTTCCCGGCTCCAGCGGTGCCTGCGAAGCGCGGGCCGCGGAGACGCGCGCCGCCGGGGCGGCGGGTGCGCTCACGGACACGCCGACGGGCCGGGTGGCCGCCGACCTCCATTGCATCAGTCTCTTTTCCACGGCGCGGAGCGGCGACGCGCAGGGGTTCGTCGAACTCGGGCGGGTGCCGTCGCCGTTCGGCGTGACGGTGACGCCGTCCGGCCACCATGTCCGCGCGTTGACCGCGCACATCGAGGGCCTCCCGCCACCCTCCAGCCTCGGGCCGTATACGGTCTACGTGGCGTGGGCGACGCCGCTCGAACTGGCTCCCGTGGTGTCGCTGGGGCCGGTCGGGAACGGCGAGCACGCGCTGGGGCGCGTCGCGTTCAACAAGTTCCTCGTGATGGTCAGCGCGGAGGCGTCGGCCGATGCGGAGGAGCGCGAGGGGCCGCTCGTGCTGAGGGGGCGCTCGCCGTCCGCGCTCATGGAGGCGCACGACCTCCTGGCCCTCGCGCCGTCGGCGACGCGGCGTGCGGCCGACCGGGCCCCGACGCGCTGGGACGCGCCGCCCGCGTACCCCGGCATCGCCATGCTGCCCGGCGTGATGGACCTCGAACCGCGCGCCCGCCCCGCGAGCCTCCGAAGCGCGGCCGACCTGCCCCCGTGGGAGTCGCTTCCCGAGGCTTCCGAGCATCAGATCGTCAACCTCCCGGATGGGGGCACGCTCGACCTCGAGGCCACCGTCGTCCGACGGGACATCGAAGGCCGCCGACTCGCCATGCTCGCCTTCAACGGCCAGCACCCCGGACCCCTGATCCGGGTCCCGGAGCAGTCCACCATCTTCGTGAACTTCACGAACCGGACCCCGTATCCGACGGCGGTGCACTGGCACGGCATCCGGCTCGACAACGCGTTCGACGGCGTCCCCGGCCTCACCCAGGACCCCGTCGCCCCCGGCGAGTCCTTCCGGTACCGGATCTTCTTCCGGGACGCGGGCATCTACTGGTACCACCCGCACCACCGCGAGGACGTCCAGCAGGAACTCGGCCTGTACGGGAACCTCCTCGTCGACCCCGCCGACCGGGACTACTACGGGCCCGCGAACCGCGAGGAAGTCCTCCTGCTCGACGACATCCTCCTCGACGACGACGGACTCGTGGACTTCGGGGAGGAATCGGCGAACTACATGCTCATGGGCCGGTTCGGGAACCAGGCGCTGGTCAACGGGGAGCCGAACTACGAACTGGAGGTCGACCGCGGCGAGGTCGTCCGCTTCCACCTCACGAACGCCTCGAACACGCGCACCTTCAACCTCTCCTTCGTGGACACGGAACGCGGCGGGCTTCCCGATCCCGACCAGCGCGTGTCGGATCCCGACGCGGCGGACCCGAATCGTCTTCCGCTCAAGGTCGTCGCGTCGGATGTGGGCCGCTTCGAGCGCGAGGAGTGGACCAGAAGCGTGGTCCTGGCTCCCGCGGAGCGCTACGTGATCGACGTCCGCTTCGACCGCCCCGGCACGCACGCGCTCGTCAACCACGTCCAGGGGATCAATCACCGACAGGGCGTCTTCCGGGCCGAACTCCGGACCCTGGGTGCCGTCACCGTGGCGTCGCGACCCGCGGCCCACGATCACGGGCCCTCCTTCGAAACCCTGCGCGAGCATGCGGACGTCATTGCGGACATCGACCGCTACCGGCCGCGCTTCGACGACGAGCCCGACCACGAACTCGTGATGACGCTCGAGACCGAGGATCTCCCGCTCCCCATCGAACGCTCGATGGCCTACGACTGGGTCTACTTCAACCCGGTGGAATGGACCGGGACGATGCCGCGCATGAACTGGGCCACGACCGGCCGCGAGGTCCGCTGGGTTCTGAGGGAAACGGCCACGGGGCGGGAGAACGAAGAGATCGGGTGGAACTTCGCCGTCGGGGATGTGGTGAAGATCCGCGTCGTCAACGACCGCGGCGCCTTCCACGCGATGCAGCACCCGCTCCACATCCACGGTCAGCGCTTCCTCGTCCTGTCGCAGAACGGCGTGCCGAACCCGAACCTGGCGTGGAAGGACACGGTCCTGTTGCCCGCCGCATCCACGACGGACATCCTGCTGGAACTGTCGAACCCCGGCCGCTGGATGATCCACTGCCACATCGCGGAACACCTCGAAGCCGGCATGACGATGGTGATGAACGTCGCCGACGCCCCGCCGTGATCGCTCGACCGTCCCGGCGACTGCTCGTAGCTCCGGAAAGGAAGTTCTCATGATGACCGCCCGCCGCCGTTCCTTCTTTGCCCTCGTCGTGGCGCTGGTCGCCGGGGGAATGTCGTCCACCGAGGCGCAGTCGCAGGAAGCGATGGAGGATTTCATCGCGGTGCAGGCGCCGACCGTCGCGCTCACGAACGTCAAGGTGATCGACGGCACCGGCGGCCCGGCTCGCGAGGGGCAGACCATCGTCATCCAGGGCGGCCGCATCGCGGACATCGGCCCCACCGACGAGGTGGCGGACCGGATCCGGAACGCGCAGGTCCTGGATCTCGAGGGCCACACCGTGATCCCGGGTCTCATCGGGCTCCACAACCACAGCTACTACACAGGTGGGAACGGACGCGCGGCGCAGCTCTCCTTCTCGGGGTCGCGGCTCTATCTCGCCTCCGGCGTGACGACGATCCGGACGACGGGAGCGCGCGCGCCGTACGAGGAGATCAACCTCAAGCGGGCGATCGACGAGGGGCGCACCATCGGCCCCAACATGTTCACGACCGGTCCCTACCTCACGGGGCAGGAGGGTTCGCAATCGATGGCCCAGCTCGAGGGGCCGGAGCAGGCGCGCCGTCTCGTCCGCTACTGGGCGGAGGAGGGCGTGCCCTGGTTCAAGGCGTACACGTGGATCAGCCGCGAGGAGCTCGGCGCGGCGATCGACGAGGCGCACCGGCACGGCGTGAAGGTGACGGCCCACCTCTGCTCCGTCGGATACCGGGAGGCGGTGGCGCTCGGGATCGACAACCTGGAGCACGGTCTGCTCGCGAACAGCGAGTACTTTCCCGGGAAGGAGCCGGACGACTGCCCGTCGGGGTTCCGGAACGACTACGCCGACCTCGACGTGAACTCCGAGGAGGTGCAGGAGACGTTCCGCATGATGATCGAGAACGACGTCGCGATGACCTCCACGCTGGCCGTGTACGAGATCTCCGTGCCGGGCCGGGGTCCGATCGACGAGCGCATCTACGACATCCTCGCGCCCGAGATCGCGGCGGAGGTGCGGGAGATCGCGGACCTGCGGCGGAACGCGACCCTCGATTCCGGGATCGGGATCCACCCCGACGTCTACCGGAAGGCGCTCGAGTACGAGTACGCCTTCGTGCAGGCGGGGGGTACGCTCGCGGCCGGGGTCGACCCGACGGGGTACGGGGCGGCGCCTCCCGGCTACGGCGACCAGAAGAACTACGAACTTCTGCTCGAGGCCGGGTTCACGCCCGCGGAGGTCGTCCGGATCATGAGCGCGAACGGCGCCCGCGTGCTGGGGATCGACGATGAAACGGGGACGATCGAGGTCGGCAAGGTCGCGGATCTCGTCGTGCTGGAAGGCGACCCCGAGGCGGACGGCCACATCCGCGAGACGCGCATCGTGTTCAAGGGCGGCGTGGGCTGGGACGCGCCCAAACTCATCGAGTCGGTCCGCGGCATCGTCGGCATCCGCTGACCGGCCGTCCCCGGTGAACTCGCGACTGGCGGCCTCGCGAGGAGAGGTGTCGGTCTGCCTCTCGGGCCTGACGATCATCGCTCTCCTGGCCGGTGCCCTCGGCGGCCCGCGGCCCGCGGCCGCGCAGGTGACCGCTGCGGACTCCGCCGCGGTGCTCGTCGCGACCGCAGGCGACTTCGAGGAGCGCGGAGAACTCGACGTTGCCCGGGCCCTGTATGAGGAGGTCGTCCGCCGCTACCCCGGCACACCGGGTGCGGCGCTGGCCCGGGCTCGGCTGGAAGGGTTGGGGGCGCCGGCGGGGGCGGTGCCGGTGGGGCT
>VXOJ01000026.1 GCA_009840115.1 Gemmatimonadales bacterium
GGAGGACACGCCCCGCCGCGGCCAGCCCGCCCCGGATCTCGTCCCCCGCGTCCGTCAGCAGTTCCACCATGGCCGCGCGGACCGTCTCGAGTTGCGACATCACCTCGTCCGCGTCCACGCGCCGCTCGTCGCCGAGTCCCGCCAGCGTGACGTTCGCGCGCACCGCTGCCGCCGCCACGATCTCGCGCGTGCGGTCCAGGTTTCGCAGGTCACCCACGCGGAGCCCCGTGCGGGAGATCTTGTCGCGGTACGCGGGACCGATTCCCCGCCCCGTCGTCCCGATCTTCTTCGAGCCCCGGCTGTCCTCCTGCGCCGCGTCGAGCAGCCGGTGATAGGGGAGGACGAGATGCGCGCGCCGGCTCAGCCCCAGGCGCCCGTCGAGATCGATCCCGCGGGCCCGGAGGGTGTCCATCTCCCGCGCCAGCACCCACGGGTCCACCACCACGCCGTTGCCGAGGAGGCAGCGCGTGTCCGGATTCAGGATCCCGGAGGGGATGAGGTGGAGGATATGCTCCTCCTCGTCCGCGCCCTCGCCCACGCGCACCGTGTGCCCCGCGTTCGCACCCCCCTGATAGCGCGCCACGATCGTGGCCTGCTCCGCGAGCACGTCCACGATCTTCCCCTTCCCCTCATCTCCCCACTGCGCCCCCACCACAACGACGCAACGCACCCCGTCACTGAACACTGTGTGGCTGACTCTCTATTCGGGTTTCAGGCGGAGACGCCGAGGGCGGCGGCTTCGAGGGCGGCGTCGACCTTGGCGAGCTTGGCGGCGTCGGCGGGCTGCAGCGGGCTGCGGGGCACGCCGCCGTAGAGGCCGAGGCGGTCGAGCGCGGCCTTCACCGCGGCGATGCCTCCCTCCGCCACGAGGCTCTTGTGGAGGGGCGCCACGCGTTCCTGCATGGCCCCGGCGCGGCGGTGGTCGCCCTCGCGCCAGGCGTCGTAGATCTGGCAGCAGGAGCGGGTCGCGATCACGGCCACGCCCAGGATGCCGCCGGCCGCCCCGGCCTCGAGCGCCGCGTAGAGGAGCGCGCCGGAGCCGACGAGCACCTGCGCGTTGCGGCCGCACGCCTCGATGAGTTGGCCGAGGTTGCGGAGGTCGCCCGAGGAATCCTTGATCCCGATGATGTTGGGGTGTTCGACGAGCCGGCCCACGAGGTCCGGCGCCAGGTGCACGGGCACGAACTGGGGGATGTGGTAGAGGACGACGGGCACGGGCGACGCATCCGCCACCGCGAGAAAGTGATCGCGTACGACATCGGGCCGCATCGCCTTCAGGTAGTACGAGGGAGAGCGCACGAGGACGGCATTCGCGCCGAGCTCCGCCACCCTGCGGGTCACGAATATCACCTCGCGCGTGGACTCGGCTCCCGTCCCGACCGTGAGCGTGCGGTCTCCGATGCGCGCGGCCGTCGTCTCCACCAGCTTCCACAGCTCCCGCCGGTCGAGGAGCGGCGCCTCCCCCGTGGAACCGGCGACGACGATGCCGGCGATGGGGTGCGAGAGCCACTCGCGCAGGTTGTTGTCGTACGCGTCGAGCGCCAGCTCGCCGTCCTCGCCGAACGGCGTGGCCACGGGCGGATGTACACCTGAAAGATCTCTCATGGAACTTCCGAAGTTAGGGTCGGTGGCGGGTCCCGCGCGTTCCCGCGGGAACGTCTCCGGGGGTTCGCGCCTCAGGCGGAGTGGCTCGGCGCCTTTTCGTCCCGGCGGATGAAGCCTTCGAACAGACCTTCTAGTCTGGCCATGCGTTCACGCAAATCCGTAAGGTCGCGGCGGATCCCCATCAGCACCGGCGCGAATATGCCGACGAGCGCGATGGTCGCCCCGATGATTGTCCAACCTTCTGCCGTCATCACCGCCTCCTCGTGTCTCGGGTTCGTTGGTGTCTCGAACCCAAGTTCCGGGCAGGGCTCAATGTGGCGTCATCGGGGGCCGCCTTCAAGGTAGCGGGAAGGGTGCGGAGGCGTTCCCGCGGGAACGTCAACGGGGAGGTCGCGGCTCGGGAAGTCCACGGCTGAAGAGTATTTGGAGTCCCGGTTCGGACACCGTCGACGCCAGATCCTGTCGGGCCGGCGCCGATGGAGGCAGGCCGCGCAGGATGCCCCGCACCCGTCCATTCTCCGGGTCGCGCAGGATGGCCATCGGCCGGTCGCTGTCGCCATCGAGCACGGCCTCGCCTTCCGGTCCCGTGAGCCGGATCTCCGCCAACCTGCCCGACCACGCAGATTCCACCGGGAGTGCGACCGCAAAGCCCGAACCGCCGTTCCCGTCCGCAATGGGCCGCATGTCGACGTCGATCGCGAACAACGCTTCGCCATCGGAAGCCGTTCCCCGGATCCGGTATCGTGCGGGCGGCGCGGGGAGACCCGGCCCCGGCGGTGGAGCCTCGGCCACGAAGGCCGGTTCCAGGAAGAGGACGCCGTGTTCGTCCACGCCCCCCCATAGGACGAGCGACGGTGTCGGAGCGGCCGCCCGTGCGGTGCGGCGAGCAGCGTCGGCACCTGCCTCATCCTCCAGGCGGTGCCGGAGCGCCTTCGCGAAGCTGTAGTCGCTGACCCATCTCGGCCGGCAGTACGACATGAGGTCGGGCGTGCCGGGCGGCTTGAGCGCCTCGGCCCGGAAGTCGTATCCCCAGGCTCCGATGCTCCCGCCGGTGTTCGGGAAGGCCGAGTCCACGCTCCGGGGTCGGCCGCACGGTGCGTGGCGGAGACTCATGTTGTGCCCCAGCTCGTGGGCTATGATCTCCGCCGCGGGCTGCGCAACGCTCGCCCACCCGCCTATCTGCGCCCGCCCGCCAACGGCGTCGGCGAAGGGCCCCGGGATGGTCCCCAGGTAGTATCCGCTCCCGCCCTCCATCGTCCTGATCAGCGCCGTCTCCCTGAGGAGAACGAAGGAATCGTGCGAGGAGGTGAATACCGGCTCATGCACCGTCAGATCCACGCCGGCGACCGGCAGGAGCGTGCGCGCCTCCCACAGCAGGTCGTGGTCGGCCGTCAGTCCGTCCGTGATGTTCAGGATCGAACGGTCCTGACTGCCCTGCAGCAGATACGGGATCACCGTGAGATCGAGCACCGGCATCTCGCGGATGTCGGGAACCGTCCAACCGGCCTCGGGAATTCGCCGGGTCACGCCCAACTCGGGATCCAGCGTGGCGTCCGGATCGATGTAGACGGACATCTCCAGCCCCGGTTGAATGATGTCCCCCGGGATCATCACGTTGGCCGACTGGTCGAATGCACCCTCGTCGATCGCGGTCGGAATCCTGGCCGACTGCGCGGGGATATCGGCGCGGTGCCTTTCGATCCCGTCGAGGTAGAAGAACGCCCGCACGGGAGGAATCCCCGTGTCCGTCGCGCGCTCGGCCGTCACGAACACGCGCAGCAGGGCCGGTTCGCCGGCGAGGAGGGGAACAGGGTACTCCAGGGACTGTACGGCCTGGGTCAGATAGACCCGCGATCCCTCCACGCGGCGGCAAGCGGCCCCCTGCCAGTCCTCGAGACTCCGCAGCCACTCGAGGAAATCCGCCTCCTCGGGCGCGCACAGCGCCGTCCCGCGAGCCAGCAGGGTTTCGAGCAGTTCGAGCCCGGCAAGCTCGGTGGGCAGGGCGCCGGACAGCTCGGCGTTTGCCGTCAGGTTCAGGTACTCGAGCCTCGTCAGGCCGCCGAAGCTGGGCGGAATCGGGCCGGACAACTCGTTATGGGCCAGCGACAACCAGTCGAGATTGGCGAGCCCACCCAGTTCCGGCGGGACCGGTCCCGTCAGATTGTTGAGGTACAGCCAGAGCTTTTCGAACTTCGTCAGCCCGGTGAGTTCCAGCGGTATCGGACCCGTCAGGCGGTTACGGGAGACCGACAGCTGCGTGAGGTTCGCGAGGTTCCCCAGTTCGGGCGGGATGGGGCCCGCCAGGTCGTTGTCGCTGACGCTCAGCCCCCAGAGGTTCGAGAGGTTGCCCAGTTCGGGCGGGATCCCGCCCGTCAGCTCGTTTCCCAGCAGGACGAGGGCTTCCAGACTCGAAACGTTCCCGAGTTCGCGCGGGATCGGGCCCGCCAGGTCGTTGTAGCTGAGCCACAGCTCTCTGAGATTCGGAAGGCTCGCGAGTCCCGTCGGGATCGGGCCCGTAAGGTCGTTGCTCCACAGATACAACTCCTCGAGGTTCTGAAGGTCTCCCAGCGCCACCGGGATGGTTCCCGTCAGGTCGTTCCGGCCGATCCACAGGTTCTCGAGGTTCGCAAGGTTCCCGAGTTCGGGCGGGATGGAGCCCGTCAACTCGTTCCGGGTGAGATACAGCTCCCTCAGGTTCGGCAGGTTCCCGAGTTCGGGCGGAATCGCGCCCGCCAGGCTGTTCTCCCTGAGTTGCAGCTCCTCGAGCTGGGCGAGGCGGCCGAGTTCGCGCGGAATCGGGCCCGTCAGGCCGTTTTCCGGCAGCCTCAGCACCTTGAGGTGCGAGAGATCCCCGAGTTCGGGCGGAATCGGGCCCGTCAGCGCGTTCAGGCCGAGGTCCAGCGTGTCCAGCGCCGCCAGGCGGCCAAGCTCGGGCGGAATCGGGCCCGTCAAGCTGTTGCCGCTCAGATTCAGCGTCCCCAGGTGGGAAAGGGCCCCCAGCGTACGAGGGAGCGGACCCGTCAGCCCCTGCCGAGCGAGGGGCCGGGCATCCGTCTCGGCGAGATCCGTCTCGGCGAGACGCGTTCCGCCCGGCATGTCCGGATCGCCATCCCGACCCGGATCGAGGCTCCCGTCGAGGCCCGCATCGAGGCTCAGGCCGGGGTGTGGACGAGGACTCCGGCCCGCGCCCCGCTCGAGCTGGCCCGCGATCGAATCATCGCTCACGCTCAGATCGAGTACGACCAGTGTCGCCAGACGCGCGATTGCGGGCGGGATCGAGCCCGCGAGCCCGTTGTCGCTCAGGTCCAGTTCGATCACGCGGCCCTGCTCGTCGGTCGTGACTCCGTACCACGTATCCAGCGGAGCGTCGGTGCGCCAATTCTCGCTGTTGACCCAGGCGTGCCCCCGCATCGCGTCATAGAGTTGGAACAAGGCGTCGCGGGGCTCGTCGGCGACGACGAGGAGCGCGGTTGCATTCAGGCCCGAGGAGCCCTCCCTCACCGTGACGGCCGCCGTCCCTCCGCTCACCGCCGTCACCAGCCCCCCGGCGTCCACGGTCACGACCGAGCCGTCGCTCGATGCCCACGAGAACGTGGCGCCCGCCACCGCGTTGCCCTGACCGTCCCGCGCCTCCGCCGTCAGGCGCACCGTGTCGCCCGGCAGGGAGAGCGTCGCCGTCGCTGGGGAGACCGCGACCGACGCCACCATCCTGCGCGGGTGTGACGGACCCGCGGGACCGTCCTCTGCACAGGAAACCGCCGCCAGGAAGACCAGCGAAGCCACGGCGGCGTGACGGGTGGCGAGTCTGCCCCGGTGCAGCATCAGTAGCCGCATCAGTAGCCGCGGGTCTTGTCGACCTGGTTTTCGAGGGGGGCGCCGCGCTGGTAGCGGCAGATGTTGCGGACGATGAGGTCCGTCTCGCGCTCCCAGAAGTGCGCCGACGTGCCGCCCACGTGGGGGGTGATGAGGACGTTCTCCAGGCGCCACAGGGGGTGGTCGGCCGGGAGCGGCTCGGTCTCGAACACGTCGAGCATGGCGCCGCGCAGGTGACCCGTCTCCAGTGCCCGGACGAGCGCGGCTTCATCCACGAGCGTGCCACGGGCGAGGTTGATGAGCACGGCGCCCGGCTTCATGCGCGCGAGTTCCGCCGCGCCGAGGAGGCCCTCGGTCTCCGGCGTTTCGGGGGCGGTGAGGGCGACGAAGTCCGAGGATTCCAGGAGTTCGGGCAGGTGGTCGGGTCCGCGCAGGCGGTCGAGCTCGGGGGGCTTTGGGCCGACGGTCCGGCGAATGGCCTGAACTCGCATGCGGAGGGCGTGCGCACGGCGGCCGAGCGCCGATCCGATGCCGCCGTAGCCGATGATGCCGAGCGAGGCACCGGCCACCTCGCCGGCGGCGGGCGCGGCGTGCAGCGGGCTCCGGGGCGAGTTCAGCGCGGACTGGACCCACTCCCGCTCGCGCTGCGCCCGCACCGCGAGGTCCAGGCCGCGGACGAAGTACAGGATGCCGGCCATGGCGTGGTCCGCCAGCGAGTCCGCGTACATGCCCGCAGAGTTCGTGAAGATGACGTCGCTCTCCCGCATCTCCTCGAAGAGCGAGTTCCGCGCCCCGGCCGCGCCCGAGTGGAACCAGCGCAGCTTGCGGGCGGCGAGGAAGACGTCCCGCCGGATCCCCCACCCGCAGTAGACCTCCGCGTCGGCCACCGCTTCCAGGAGTTCCGGCGGCGTCACGCGCACGCCGTCGCCCGACGCCTCGAGCGCGACGCGCACCGACTCGATCTCCCACTCCGGGTTCAGCGCGCCGCGGATGCGGTCGAACGACCACTCCGGCATCGACCAGTGGGGGGTCTCCGGCGCGTACATCCAGATCACGAAGCGGCGCAAGGCGACTCCCGGCTCAGCTCCCACCGAGGCTGGGCAGGTCGGCGTCCAGCGTGCGCGGGCCGACGCCCATGCGCTCGCGCACGACTTCCATCGTGCGGGCGGCCTCGGCTCGGGCCCGCTCCGCCCCCGCCGCCAGGATCTCGATCACCCGCTCCGGGTGCGCGCGCAGTTCCGCCGCGCGTTCGCGCACCGGCGCGAGTTCCTCGGCCACGTTGTCCGTGAGCTGCCGCTTGCAGGCGACGCAGCCGATGCCCGCCGTCTGGCAGAGGATCTCGATCTCCTCGCGCTCCGCCGGGTCGGTGAAGAACTCGTGCAGGGCGAAGACGTTGCACACATGCGGGTTGCCGGGATCGTCCTTCCGCACCCGCGCCGGGTCCGTGACCGCCGTACGCAGCCGTTCCCACAGTTCGTCCGGCTCCGCCACCATCCGCACCGTGTTGTCCTTGGACTTCGACATCTTCGCCACGCCGTCGAGCCCGCGGACGCGAGCCCCCGTCCCCACCAGCGTCTCCGGCTCCGGGAAGAAGTCGCCGAAGCGCGCGTTCCAGCGCCGCGCGACCTCCCGCGACAGTTCCAGGTGCTGGCGCTGGTCCTCTCCCACCGGCACGAAGTGCGCCCGGTAGAGGAGGATGTCGGCCGCCTGCAGCACCGGGTAGTTGAGAAGGCCCGCGTTCACCGACTCCCGGCCCTGGGACTTCTCCTTGTACTGCGTCATCCGCCCCAGGTCGCCCACCGGGGTGACCGTGTTGAACAGCCACTGGAGTTCGCTGTGGTATGGAACGTGCGACTGCGCGAAGAGCGTGCAGCGCTCCGGGTCGATCCCGGAGGCCACGAGCGACACCGTGAGATCGAACACGCGCCGCAGCAGGTCCTCGCGCTCGTACTCGCGCGTAATCGCGTGCAAGTCGACGATGCAGTAGTAGCACTCGTACTCGTCGACCATCGCCGCCCAGCGCCGAAACACCCCGAGATAGTTCCCGAGATGCGCATGCCCCGTCGGCTGGATGCCGCTGAACACGCGCTTGCGCGGCCCCGAAGGGGCAGTTTTGCCGGTCATTGCGCGGTGACCCCCGAAGTTTTGTGGGCGGTGAGGATGGCTTCTACGAGGGGGGCGGGGCCGAAGCGGATGGGGTCGGTGG
>VXOJ01000013.1 GCA_009840115.1 Gemmatimonadales bacterium
GGGCCGGTCGCTTGGTGCATCCCCCCCGGTGGGGGGGGGGGGGGCGGGGGTTGAGGGGGCATCGTCGGCTCCCCGCCGCATGAAGCGAGGCCCGCGATGAGGGCGCAGAGGAACGATACGGAACCAACGCGCCGGAACCGATGGGGGGAGAAGCGGCAGTCGGTCATCGAAACACCCCGGAGACGTTCGAGTGGCGTGGCGTGCGACGGGTGCGTCAGAAAAAAGAAGGGGGCTCCGCTGACTTCGCGGAGCCCCCTTCCGTGAGGCCTCTCGTCAGAGACCGCTGGGGTTACGTGTCGTCGTTATCGATGATCGTCAGCGTCGCGGGGCCGACCGTGTAGGTCTTGCCTCCGATCACGTTGCTGCCGTCCGCATCATCGAAGATGATCGTCTCGTTGGCTTCGTCGGTAGCGTCGTCCTGAATTGTCAGCGTCACGTCCGCCGTCGCCGTCGTGCCATTCGTGTTGATCGTCAGCGTCACCGCCGCAGGATCGGTGTAGTCCGTCCCGCCGCCCGTCGCCGTACCGGTGAGGGCGATATTGAAGGTGGCGATCCCGTTCACCGGCGCGTCCGCCGTTGCCGTGATCTTCACCGTTACGGTGCCCGCGTCCTCGTCCACCTCGTCCATATCCAGCGTCAACATGACGTCGGGATCGTCGTCCATGATCGCGATGCTGGCGGGCTCGGTGTACACGCCCTGCTGGGTGCTGCCCGACACCGTCAGTGCGATGGACTCGTTCTCCTCGTCGCGGTTGGCGTCGTCGGTCGCATCCACCATGACCGTGTCCGCCCCCGTCCGCGACATCGCACTGACCGTCACCTCCGCAGTGGCGGCGCTGCCGCCGGCGATATCGTCGGCGGCGGTATTCGCCCCCGCGCCGAGCGTCACGCTGATCGCGTTGGCGACGTCCGCGGCCTCACCGGCGTTCACGGTCACCACCACCTCCGTGGGATCGTCATCCTCGGAGATCATCGCCGGGCTCACCAGGATCTCGAAGTCCTCGTCCATCGACTTCACTCCCAGCGACGCAGACGTGAAGTCCGTCGCCGAATGGGACACGGCGCCCACGTTCGACATGATGTCGAGGTCGTGTGCGGTCGTAACCGTCACCAGCACCGTATCCGCGGTCGCGTCGTTGGCGTTGGGGAAGTTCACCGTCGTCGGACTCACCGTGACTCCGGGCGACGTGGTGAGCGTTATCGCCACCGTGTCGGCGTCCGTATTCGCCAGGCTGACGGCGTACATGGTCCCGGTGGCGTCGCCCTCGGTCACCTCGAGCTCTCCGTCGATCTCCGTTCCGTCCACATTCATGAACTCGAACGTCGGGCCTGGCGGCGGTTCCGTCGGCTTCGTTCCGGGCCACCCCACGCTGAACGTCGCGATGGGATCGCTGTAGGGGTTCTCGGCCGCGCGGTCATCGGCGTCGCGAGCGTCATCCTCGGCGTGCAGATAGAAGCAGTAGGTCGTCGCGCCCAGGTCGTCGCCCTGCTTGACCGTGAACACCTCGGAGAACTCGATGGTGTTCGTGCCGTTGTCGAGCCGCCGCACGGGACCGGACACCTGCGTTGCGGGCAGAGCGTCGTCGTCCATCGCGCAGCTGTTCCCGTCGTTGGCATGATGGATGCTCAGGAACGCGCGCCGGATCTCGGTCGCGTCGCTCAGCGTCCCCGCCACGGTCACGCTCACGGACTTCGCCGTGATCGCGCCAAAGCTGCTCGGCACGGCGGACAGTGAGAGCGCCGGTTCCGTCTGGTCGCGGATGAACGTGAACGTCGTCGACGCGCGATTGCCCGCCATGTCGTGCGTCCTGGCGTAGACCGTGTGACTCTGTTCGCGCGCGAAGAAGCTCCCCTCGGCCGGCGTAATGTCAATATCGACCGAGCCGTTGACGACCATTGCCGTCTCGCTCCCGCCCCGCCCCCAGTAGACCCGACCGGAGGTGATGCTCGAGCTTCCGGCCCAAGCTTCAACCGTGCCGGTGAGCTGGCTGCCGTCTTCGCCGGTTTCGAGCCTCGGGTCTTCGACCTCGAAGAACAACGAGTTGCTCGACAGCACGATCGGTTCGGAGGGCCGCTGGCGGCTGATCTCGGGCGCCGTGCGGTCCACGCCGAAGGTCGTGGCCGTGCGGATCCTCGGCACGTTGCTGAGACCGACGGCGTTCCCCAGCCGGTCGGCCAGAGACTGGACCTCGGCCACGTAGCAGTCGACCCCGCCGCCATCCGCTACGCCGTCCCTGTTGGGATCTTCCTCGGGCAGCTGGCTGACGGTCGTGACGTTCCCGAACCCCTCACCATCCAGGGGAACGAACGCCGTGCTGCCGCGCGTGTCGGCATTGGCGCCCACGCCGCAGTCGCCCACGGCGATCGCCGACGTCATGCCGTACACGTGCCCGACGCCCATGTCGGACAGTTCCGTGATCCGGAAGCGCGAAGCGCCCGCGCCCGCAGGGGCGTCAGGGTAAAACCTCGCGGTCGTGGACGCCCAGCTGGCATGCGCGGGATTGTTCGAGGTGGCGATCACGACTTCGGAGTCGTTGGTCCGCACCGGGGCCTTGAAGTCGAAATAGAGCGGCCCGTCGCTCATGGCCATCTCGCCGCCCTCGCGGAACGTTGCGGTGATGTCGCGGCCATCCGGGTCCGTGATGAGACCATCGTTGATGATCCAGGTCTCGGTCTCGCCCGGCATGTTCTCCAAGCGGAGGTTGGGGCTCCACCAGTCCGTGCCGGCCGTCCACGTGAACGGCGCTTCCTTGGACGGGTAGTCCGGGCCGAACCGGCTCTCCCTGAAGCTCAGAGACGTGGCCCCTTCCACGTCCTGCTGGCTCGTGTCGGTGTGCTTGGTCGACAGCCGCATCGACCCGACGATCGTGCCGTCGTACGCGACCGGGCAGGCGTGGAACTGGTTCATGTTGCCTTCGGCGGCGGGGCCGCCGTAGAAGGTGAGGCCGTTGGTGTGCTCTCCGACCTCGGACATGCCGCCCGGCGAGTGCGCGATCGTTACGAACCCGTGGTTGTTGAGCGTGATCGACTGGCCGGCGAAGGCCTCGCGCTTGTCGCCCCGGGTCGTCTCGACGTAGGCGCTCAGCTCATAGCCGCCGTTCGCGTACATCGGATCGAGCTGCAGTCCCATGCACTCGCCCACGACCGCGTTGGTCTTGAGCTGGCACTCGACCTCGACGCTCGCGCCGGTCTCGGCGAGACCCGCAATGTCGGAAGCCATGTCGCCCGCGGTGCCGCGGCACAGAGGCGTGACGGCCTCGCCGTTCAGCGTCAGGGCGATATTCGTGACCGTCTCCTCGTTGGGTTGCACGTCGAGGAGCACGTAGATCGTGCCGGAGATGTTCGACGGGTCGCCGATCGCTTCCCGGTTCTCATCCAGCAGCCTGGAGACCACCACCGTCGCCGGATCCTCCCCGCCGACCGTGACGTTGAATCCCTGGTTGGCCAGCAGTCCGGCCGGGTCGGCCGCCGTGATAGTGACAGCGGCTAAGGATTCATAACTATCTGTAAATCAGCGTGTTGAGGATCAGATGATACTGCTGATTACCTCATTCGAACCCTCAACCGCGCTCCCGGTCGTTGACCAGGTAGGCGGCCCAATCGTTCATGAGGTGGCGGCGGCGCTCGAACAGGTCCGTGCGCCGGTATGCGGCCTCGACCTTGTTGTGCACGACGTGGGCCAGGGCCGCCTCGACGACCTCGCGGGGGTAGTCCGTCTTCTCGGCCGCCCAGTCGCGAAAGCTCGACCGGAAGCCGTGCGGCACGGCCGCGACCTCGTGTTTGTTCAGGAGCCGGCGCAGCGTTTTTTCCGATAGCGGTTTCGCGCCGCCGCGGGTGAACACGAACGGACCGTGGCCGTCGACCGTTCGCGCCTGGTCGAGGATCTCGAGAACGCGGCGGCACAACGGCACGCGATGCTCCCGCTTCGCCTTCATGCGTGCCGCGGGCACCGTCCACACGCCCGCGCCGTCATCGATCTCCTCCCACTCGGCCCACCGCACCTCGCCCCACCGCGCCGCCGTGAGCACGAGGAACTCGAACGCGAGCGGGCCGGCGACCGACCGCCTCGATCCGCGCACCGCCCGGATCGCCGATGCGACCTCCCGGTGCGGCAGGGCCCGCATGTGCCGGATCACGCGGTTCTGCGCGCCGAGCACCGGCCGGAGCTGGTCGCAGGGGTTGGCGGCGCGGAACTCCATCGCGACGGCCCAGTCCAGCACCGAGCGGATGCGCTGGAGCACGACCCGGGCGGTGGCCGCCTTCGTGTACCAGATCGGGGAGAGGATCTCGAGCAGGTCGGCGCTCGTCACCTCCGACACCGACACCTTGCCGATGCGCGGGAAGGCGTACCGGTGGAGGCTCGACATCCAGTCCCGGGGGTGTTTCTCGCTGCGCCAGCCGGCCTGCTTCTGCGCCAGCACCCGCGCGGCCGCTTCGGCGAAGCTGGGCACGTTCCGGTCGCGCCGCCGCTCGGCGAGCGGGTCGCCGCCCTCGCGGGCCAGCTTGCGGTTCGTCCGCGCCATCACGCGGGCCTCGGCCAGCGAGACGAGCGCGACGCTGCCGAGTCCCAGGTCGTGGCGCCGCCCGCGGATGACGAGGCGCTGGACCCAACTCCGGGCTCCGCTCCGCTGGACGAACAGGTACAGCGTGTTGCCGTCGCAGTACCGTCCCGGCGGTGCCGCACGCACGAACGCGGCCGAAAGCGCCTTGTCCGGATGGCGTCCCTTCGGCTTTCCTTTTGGGGGGAGAATGGGAGACGAGGCCGGGTTATTCATCGTACTACAATAGAATGCCCCCTGCGGGTTCCGTGGCGCGAGCCCCGGCGTTATCATGGCCCGCCGCCGGCGGTTCGCGCGGCCGTCCGCGGGGAAACTCCGGGTCGGGCCGCATCGTAGATTTGTTTCACCGATGGCGGCCGGTCCCGGATTTGTATTGGTTGCGGCAAGGACGGCGATGAGCGTCTTCGTCTTCATCATCATCATCGTGGCGCTCGTCACGTTCGGGGAAGTGGCCCAGAAGTGGTTCGCGGCCCGCCCGTCGCCCACGCCCGTGGAACCGGGCCGTGACGACGAGATCGAGCGTCTGCGCGAGCATGTCGCGCTGCTGGCGAACCAGGTGGACCAGTTGACGGAGGAGCAGCGCTTCATGACCCGCCTCCTCGAAGGCGGCGGGCTCGCGGGCGGGGCGCCATCGGATGAGCCTCGCCCGGAAGGGCGACCCGATTCACGACTGCGGGGACCGAACTGATGCTGAACAGAGAGGACATAGAGAGCTTCCTCATCCGCACGGAAGCGGACTATCAGGAACTCGACGAGGGACTGTGGATCGTCCACCCCAACGGTGCGAGCGCGGAGCGGCAGCCGAGGATTCTGGTGAACTACCAGCCGCCCGTGCTCGTGTGCCGCGCGGACATCCGCGACCTTCCGATCGACGATGAGGACCAGCTTGCGCTCTACCGGAGGCTCCTGGAGCTGAACGCGGTCGACCTCATCCACGGGGCCTACGGGCTCGAGGACGGAGAGGTCATCCTGAGCGACACGCTGGAACTGGAGAACCTGGACTTCTCCGAGTTCCGCGCGACGCTCGAGAGCCTCACCCTCGCGCTGACGTCCCACTGGGACAGCCTCACCGTCGACATTCCGAACGACTGAAGAGCAAGCACAGGAAACGAGCAACCACCATGGGTGTCCTGGACCGACTTTCCCGGCTGATTCGATCGAACCTCAACGACCTCATCGCTCGGGCCGAGAACCCCGAGAAGATGCTGACCACGATCATCGAGGACATGCGCCGCCAGCTCGCCCAGGCGAAGCAGGAGGTGGCGGTCGCGATCGCGGACGAACGCAAGCTGCGGGCGCAGTTCGAGGAGTCGCGCTCGACGGCGCAGGAGTGGGAGCGGCGGGCGCGGCTCGCGATCCGTGAGGGACGCGACGACCTCGCGCGCCAGGCGCTCGTGCGCGGGCAGGAGCACGCCGAGCACGCGCGCGAGCTGGAGACGCAGTGGCAGAACCACCGCGCCGAGACGGAGAAGCTCAAGGACTCGCTGCGGCAGCTGAACGCGAAGATCGAGGAGGCGAAGCGCAAGAAGAACCTCCTCATCGCGAAGCAGAAGCGCGCGGAGGCCCAGAAGCGCATCCACGACACGATGCAGGGGCTCCACGACAAGAGCGCCTTCCGCGCCTTCGATCAGATGACCGAGAAGATCGAGCAGGCGGAGCGCCAGGCGCTCGCGAGCGCGGAGGTCACCGAGGAACTCACCGGCGACACGCTCCTCAGCGAGTTCAAGGCGCTGGAGGCGGGAGGCGACGCCGCCGTGGAGGACCGGCTGCTGGAGATGAAGGCCTCCATGGGCCTCCTCCCCTCCGCCGAGCCCGAGGAGGTGAAGGCGCTCGGTGCCGGCGAGGACGCCGAGGCGGAGTCCGGGTCGGGGGCGGATGACGGGGGCGACGCGGAAGAGATTCCCGAGGCGGAACTCCTCGAGCTGCTGGGCGAGTCCGGCGAGACGGAGCGGGCCGAGAGCGAATGAGCCCGGGCCCGGGGCGGAAGCGGCTCTCCTCCTCCCGGCTCGCGATCCTCGCGGAGGGGGCCTTCGGGGTCGAGACGGCGAAGACCGCCTCGTCCGCGGTGCGCTACCAGCCGGAGCGGGTCAGTTCCGTCATCGACTCCCGCTTCGCCGGGAGCACGGTGGGGGAGACGCTGGGCTTCGGCGGCGACATCCCCATCGTCGCGACGTTCGCCGAGGCGCTCGCCACCGAACCCCGCCCTGAAGCCCTGCTCGTGGGGATCGCGCCCCAGGGCGGGCAGCTCCCCGATGCGTGGCGGGCGGTGCTCGTGACCGCGCTCGAGGAGGGGCTCGACATCATCAGCGGCCTGCACTTCTTCCTCTGTAACGATCCCGAACTGGCGGCGCTGGCGGAGCGGCACGGCTGTACGCTGTTCGATCTCCGCAAACCGCCGGCGGAGCTGCCGGTGGGGGCGGGCCGGGCCATGGGGACGGACGCGTTCCGGGTGCTCACGGTCGGCACGGACTGCAACACCGGGAAGATGACGGTTTCGCTGGAACTGCAGCGCGCGCTGCAGGCCCGGGGCGTGCGCGCCGGCTTCGCGGCCACGGGCCAGACGGGGATCCTCATCGCCGGTACCGGGATCGCCGTGGACGCGGTGGTGTCGGACTTCATCTCCGGCGCCGCCGAACGCCTCACGCTCGAGGCGGCGCGGGGCGAGGACGGCGAGGGTGTCGACATCGTCCTCGTCGAAGGCCAGGGGTCGCTCATGCATCCCGGCTACTCCGGCGTCACGCACGGTCTCCTGCACGGCACGCTGCCGCACGCGATGATCCTCACCTGGATGCCGAGCCGCCCCCGCATCTACGGCGGCAACCACAGTTGGGTCGTGCTCCCGGAACTGGACGAAGTGATCCGCCGCTACGAGGACGCGCTCGCCTGGGCCTGTCCCGACGTCCCCGGCCGCGTGATCGGCGTCTCCCTCGCGACGTATGACATCTCCGAAGACGACGCCCGCGCCGCCGTCCGCCACGCCCGCGAGGTCACCGGCCTCCCCGCCACCGACCCCATCCGCTTC
>VXOJ01000006.1 GCA_009840115.1 Gemmatimonadales bacterium
CCGGCCTCGATCGGCCGCTCGCGCAGCAGGTCGGCGCAGAAGCCGTGGATCGTGCCGATGTGCGCGAGTTCCAGGTGGCCGAGCGCCCGCGAGAGACGCTCACGCGCGCCCCCGTCTTCCTCGGCCACCCGGGCCTCCTCGATGGCCGCCCGCAGCCGGAGTTTCATTTCGCCGGCCGCCTTCTCGGTGAAGGTGACGGCGACGATATCCTCCAGCGTGCCGAGCCCGCGTCTCAGCACCTCGACGATCCGGTCCGTGAGAGCCGTGGTCTTCCCCGTCCCCGCCGCCGCCTCGACGAAGAGCGTGTCGTCGAGATCGTGCCGGATGGCGTCGCGGGCCTCCTGGTCGGCGAGTCTGCCGGGCCGGGTCACGGGTACTCCCTCAGGCGCCGCAGATCGACCGGCGGAGGCTTGCGCCGGGTGCGGAGTTCCTCGTCGGGCCCGCAGACCTGCCGGTAGTCGCACCAGCGGCAGGCGTCCTCCCGCGGGAGCGCCGGGAAACTCCCGGCCTCGAAGGCCCCGCTCACGATCTCGCTCAGGAGCCCGGCCGCCTGGAGCGCGCGGTCGTCGAGCGGCACGACGTGGTCCCGGAACTCGCCGTCCGCCGTGCAGTAGTAGAGCCGGCCCGACTCCACCGGCTGTTCCGGGAACAGCGCCTGCGCGGCGAGCGCGTAGAGGACCGGCTGCAGGAGTTCGCCTCCCTGGATCGTCGCCCCCGCCTTCGCCCGATAGCGACCGGTCTTGTGGTCGGTGACCCGCAGGACGCCGGCCGGGGTCCGTTCGATCAGGTCGATGGCGCCGCGGAGCTTCAGTCCAGCGGCCAGGTCGACGGGTTCGGCCACGGAGTGCGCGTCGCGGTCGGGATCCCGGGGGAGCCCGAAGGAGAGCTCGAAGCGCCACGGCTCGAAGGGCGACGGGCTGTCGCTCTCGCGCTGCAGCCACTCCCGCAGATCCTGCCGGATCGCTTCGATGCCGTCGTCCCAGACCCGGTCGATCGCCGGCACGAGACGGTCGCGGAAGTCGCCCGCCACCTTCTCGAGCACCTCCTCGAGGAGTTCGGACACCCGCGCGTCGTTCTCCGGCCCGACGGGAAGAAGGGGCCGGTCCTTCGTGCTTTCGGCCTGGAGCCGGGTCAGGAGTTCGAACTGGACCTGGTGTACGAGCGAACCACGCTGCAGCGGGTCGAGCGCCTCGATCCCGATCGGGGCCTCGCGCGGCCGCAGCCCCTGAATCGCCTGCAGATAGAAGCGGTACGGGCATGCCGCGAAGTGCTGCAGCGCCGTCGCCGAGTAGGGACGCGCGCCGGGCGACTGCTCCGCCAGCGCCCCCGCGGCCCGCTCCGAGAGCTGGACGAGTCCGTCCGCCCACGTCCAGCGCGGCACCTCCCAGCGGTAGGCGCGGAAGCGGAGGGCGCGGGCGAGATGGGGGTTCGAGTGGAGGAGATGTCCCGCGGCCTTCACCGCGCGTTCTCCACGGAGATCGTGCCTGTCGAGTTCGTCGAGCACCGCGAGGTCGTACTCGGCCTCGTCGATCGCCTGTGCGCGGGATTTCGGCGCGGGCCATCCGATCCGCGCTTCGGAGACCTTTTCCGCCCGCTGCTGGAGTTCCTCGAAGCCGGACAGCCGGCCTTCCGCCGCCTGCATCGCCTCGAGCGCGTAGAAGGAGGGGACACGGGGCCGGGTCTTCATGGCGTCGATGCGCGGGTAGGAGAGGACGACCTGCTTCCGCGCCGCCCCGACCGCGAGTCTGAACGCGAGCCGCTCCTGCCGCACGCGGTCGCGGTTCGTCCGGAGACGGCCGGGGGCCAGCCGATGGCGCATCTCGTCGAGCAGGATCGGGTCTTCCCCGATCTTGGGAGGGAACAGGCGCTCGGCCATGCCGGGGACGAACACGACATCGAAGGCGAGCCCACGGGCCGCGTCGATGGGCCCGACGAACACGCGGCCGTAGCGGTTCGCGGGCCGCAACTCGGGGGCCTCCAGGAGACGGGGCGTGAGCACGCGCAGGACTTCGTCCAGCTCGACCGGCCCCAGGGGCCCCATCGGCGTGAGCTCGGACAGGGCGGCAAGCACGTTGCGGGGCCGCCGCAGCGAACGGGCGGCCAGGGCGTTCAGCGCGGCCAGCCAACGCTCCCAGCGGGCTTCCGCGGGCAGTTCGGACAACGCCGACAGCAACGGCAGCGCATATGCCCGGAGGAAGGCAAGATTGGCCCGCATCCCATCGATCCGCGCGAGACGCGGGTTTTCGCCGTCCTCCGCTTCCAGCGCGTCGCGCTTGAACTCGAGTTCGGCGGCGAGCCCATCGAGCCGCCGCTCCCAGCGCTCCAGGCCGCCGACGACGGCCGCGTCGACGAGCAGTTGCTCCCAGCGTCGCGGCACCCGTTCCGAGTCCTCTCCCTCGTCCGGCACTTCGCCGATCGAGACGTACTCCGAAAAGCGAAGCGCCGAGTAGTCTTCGGCCCGGCAACGGAGAAGCGCCAGGAAAGCCCGGCCCGCCGGGTCCGGACGGCGGACGCCGCGCGCGAACCAGGGACGGATTCCCGCACGATTGAGCGCTTCCTCCAGGTATGGCCGATAATCTTCCGGCTGCCGGAGGAGGATCGCGCACCGGTCGAAGGGCGTTCCGGCCTCGGCGAGCGAGGTGAGCCGCCGGGCGATCTCCACGGCTTCCCTGCCCTCCCCTGGAGCGGAGAACACGGTCACGGCATCGTCCGCGGCGGATTCGGACGGCGCCGGGCCGAAGAGGTGCGCGTGAAGGCGCTGGATCGCACCCACGGGGGGGTCATCGGCCCGGGGCAGCGCGCCGGGACGCGCACCCGCTTCTTCCAGCGCCCGCAGCGTGCGGTCATCCCCTTCGGGCACGGTTGCGAGCAGGTCGCAGCCTCGCTCGATGAGCGCCGCGACGAACCGCCCCTCCAGTTCCGTCCAGATCCGGGCGTCCAGCATCAGGAACCGGTCGTCCACGATGCCCGGCCGGGCGTCCGGATCGTGGAGCGCCGACCGCGCGGCCTCGAACACGCCGGCTCGATCCGCCAGCCCCGCCGCCCTCCATTCCGCCTCGACCGCTTCCTGGAAGGCGGCGAGGTCCGCGTCGACGGGAGCGACCCCGGACGGCGTGAGGCCCGCCATGCGAAGGGCGTCCACGGCGCCTCCCACGGCTCGAACGAAGCCGGGCGTGTCCGACACCGCCGCCAGACGGCCGAGTTGCCGCCGATCAAGCCCCGCCAGCGCCCGCGCCACGACGGCATCGCGGGCCACGGCATCTCCGATCGCCCTTCCGTCGGCAGCGAGCCGCGAGAGCGCGACGTCGCGGGCCAGGAGGGGCAGCGTGGTGCGGCGCCAGCCCATCGCGGCGCCGGCCGTCCGCGCCCCGCGCAACAGCAGTTCGTGCGGCCCGGACAGCGTCTCGCCGATGACCGTCGCGCCCGCCCCGGAGGGTTGGTCTTCGAGCCATTTCCGGGCGGCGTCGAAGCGCACGGCGGCGGTTGGGGAGACGATGAGGCGGGCGGAGGGAGCGGGCATGACCACAACCTATCGCCGCGACCGCAACGCGCTATCAACTCCGCGTGATCCGTGCGCTGCTTGACGCCGCGGCGGGCCGCGGACGATCCTCAGAAATGACGCTCGTGTACCGTTTAGCTTCCGCGTAGCCGCCCGTGGCTTCCATCGACCGCCGCGACTTCGTGCGGGGCGCCGCGCTGACCGGCGCCGGGCTCGCCCTCGGTTGCGGCGGGCAGGACCGGGCGTCGGCGACCGGCGAAGCGGCCGGCGAGGTGCCGGATCGCGCGCTGCTCATCGACCGCGCCAGCGTCTTCGATGTCCGGGCCGGCGCCATGCGCCCGGATACCAGCGTCCTCGTCCGGGCCGGCCGGATCGAAGCCGTCGCCCCGGCAGCCGAACTGAACGCCAATTCCGACGCCGCCGCGGGCGCGGCGCGCATCGACGGGGCCGGCCTCTTCGTCCTCCCCGGACTCATCGACGCACACGTCCACGTCACCCACATCCTCTACCAGTCGCACATGACCGGCGACGAGGTTCTGCCCTTCTACCTCGGGCACGGGGTGACCTCGATCCGGAGCACGGGAGACAACGTCCCCGCCCAGCGCCTCATCGAGCGCTACGCCGAGGACCACCCGGAGATCTCGCCGAACGTCTTCCGGTGCAGCTTTCTCATCGACGGCAACCCACCCTGGCATCCCGACGTGGGCTGGTATCTGGCGACCCCCGCCGACGTGGACCCCTTCGTGGCGGACATGGTCGCGTGGGGCGTGAAGACGCTCAAGATCTATGTCGGTACCGGGCGCGAGGTCGGGCGCCGCGTGATCGAGGCCGGCCACGAGCACGGCCTCGTCGTGAGCGGACACCTCCTCGACTATCACACGGCGGATGCCGTCCGCGACGGGCTCGACTGCGTCGAACACATCTACACGGTGTCCAACTTCCTCCTCGACGACCCCGATGACCGCCATTCGATCAACCTCGACTCGGACGAGGCGCGCCGCCTCATCGACGTCATCGCCGAGCACGGCGCGCGCGTCGACCCGACGCTCATGGTCTTCTGGGGCACGCTCCTCTTCATGGACCTCCCGGAGGTCTACGGACACCCCGACCACGACGCCATGCCGGCTCGCCTCAAGGCGTTCTGGGACAAGGACCGGCAGCGCCGAAGCCTGGACTGGGGCGCGGCACCGGTCTCCGTGCGCGAGGGGACGTGGGAGAAATACCTGCGGCTCACCGGCATGCTGCGTGAAGCCGGCGTGCAGTTGCTCGTCGGGACCGACGCCCCGGAGCCGCAGGTCGCGCCGGGCGCCTCGCTGCACCACGAGATGGAGTTTCTCGTCGAAGCGGGCATGCCGCCGCGAGAAGTCCTGTCCGCCGCCACGCTCGAGAACGCGCGGATTCTGAAGGAAGAGGAGAACCGCGGCGCCGTCGAGCCCGGGCTGGAGGCCGATCTCGTGCTGGTCGATGCGGACCCGCTCGAGGACATCCGCAACACGAGGCGCATCCGGACCGTCGTGCGCGCCGGACGCGCGCTCGATCCCGCCGAGATTCTGGCCGCGGCGCCGACCGAGTAGTCCCACAACCGGAGACGCCCTATGCCCGCATCCCGAGAATACGTCGTCCGCACGCTCCTGGCGGTCGGCTTGGCCGTGGCGGCCGTAGCACCACCACCTGTTATCGGACAACCCATTACAATCGTCGCGGTCGGAGACATCGAATGGTCGCGGGCGACGAAGGCCCCGGCCATGTACTACGACGCGGCCCCGTCGGGCCGCAGCAACGTGCTCTGGCACCGCGGCGACGGCTGGATCCGCGTGCCGTACGCCGCGACGCCGGACTCCCGCGACGTTCTCGAGGCGGCGCTCGACACGACCCTGATCGCGGAAGATGCGCACCACCTTCGCGCCCACCACTACGGCCTCTCCTTCGAGGACGGGCAGGAGGAGGCACGCTATCCGTTTCACGGCTCGGCCGATTTCCTGCGCGACGCGGACATCGCCTTCGCCAACCTGGAGACGCCGATCTCCGACGACGCGCGCTGGAGCGGCGCCTTCCGCACGCCCTCGGCCTTCGCCGACGCCCTCGCCTGGGCGGGGATCGATGTGGTGGCGACGGCCAACAACCACTCGCTCGACGCCGAAGGGGAAGGACTGCTCGACACGATCCATCACCTGCGCCGGGCGGGAGTCGGCCACGCCGGTACGGGACGCGACCTCGCCGACGCCCGCCGACCCTGGATCATCGAGCGCGGCGGGCTCCGTGTCGCGTTCCTCGCGTACGCGCAGTTCGTGAACGACGGAGGGTCATCATTCGCGACGCCGAGCCAGTCGGGGGTCGTCCCCATGGACCCGCTCCTGATTCGGGAAGACATCGCCCGCGTCCGCGACCGCGTCGATTTCGTCGCGGTGAGCTTCCACTGGGGGATCGAGAACAGCCAGGAGGTGCACCCCGGAATGCGCGAATTCGCGCACGACATCCTCGACGCGGGCGCGGACGCCATCCTCGGACACCATCCTCACGTCCCGCGCGGGATCGAGGTTCGCGACGGCAAGCCGATCGTCTACTCGATGGGGAACTTCATCTTCGGGCATGGGCACGACTATTGGATGGACAATATCGCGATCCGCCTGCACCTGGGCGCGGAGGGCGCCACGCGGCTGGACGTCCTCCCCATCGCCGGGCGCGGAGACGCCCTGTCCCAGCCGTATCCGCTCGAAGGCGAAGCCGCCCGCACCCTGCTCGAGGACATCCGCGCGCGCTCGGCGGGGTTGGGGACCACACTGCGCATCGAAGGAAACGCCGGAGTCATCGATGTCTCGCGCTGAGATCCGGCCACTCCGTTTCCGGGACCTCCGTCGGGGAGTAGAACGATGAAGACACCGCTTTGGACGCTGATCCTCCCGACCGCCGCGGGGCTCGCCTGCGCGGGCGCGAACCCCGGAGGCCCTCCGGAGGGCGCTCCCGAACTGACGGCCCTCGACGCGATCTTCGCGGACTTCGCCGGCTCCGAAGGGCCGGGGTGCGCATTCGCCGTTTCGCGGGACGGGCAGCAGGTCATGTCGCGCGCGTACGGGATGGCGGATCTGGAGTGGCACGTCCCGAACACGCCGGAGACGGTGTTCGAGCCCGGCTCCGTCTCGAAGCAGTTCGCCGCCGCGGCCACGATTCTGCTCGCTCTGGATGGACGGATCGATCTCGATGACGACATCCGGGCGTACTTTCCGGAGATGCCGGACTACGGCGAAGCCGTCACCGTGCGGATGCTGATCCACCATACGAGCGGTCTTCGGGACTGGGGTTCGGTCGCCTCCATTGAGGGGTGGCCGCGCTGGAGCCGGGTCCACTCACACAAACACGCGCTCGACATCGCGAGCCGCCAGGGCGCCCTGAACTACGAGCCGGGCCGCTACTACTCGTACACGAATACCGGATACAACCTCCAGGCGATGCTCATCGAGCGGGTGACGGGCCAGACCTTCGACGAGTTCTCGCAGGAGCGCATCTTTCGCCCCCTCGGGATGACGAAGACGCAGTGGCGGGACGATTTCACCGAGATCGTGGATGAGCGCTCCGTCGGTTACCGGCGCGGAGAGGACGGCGAATGGCACATGC
The DNA here is from genome assembly GCA_009840115.1 of Gemmatimonadales bacterium. Taxonomy (GTDB): domain Bacteria; phylum Gemmatimonadota; class Gemmatimonadetes; order Palauibacterales; family Palauibacteraceae; genus Palauibacter; species Palauibacter irciniicola. The sequence continues at coordinate 7,112 of VXOJ01000006.1, forward strand.
TGATGCCGTTCGAGAACGTCCACGGCAACGGCGGTCTGCTCACGACCGTGGGGGACCTTCTCCGATTCACGCGCAACCTCGACACCGGCGAGGTCGGCGGCCCGGAATTCGTCCGTCTCATGCACGAAGAAGGAACGCTCGACTCGGGGTGGAAGACCGGCTATGCGGGCGGGCTTCGCGTGGGCGAATACAAGGGCGTGCGCGAGGTGTCGCACGGCGGTTCGACGGCCGCGTACCGGGCTTTCCTCACACGCTATCCGGATCACGGTTTGGCGGTGTCCCTGATGTGCAACGTGGCCGAAGCCGACTCGCGCGGACTCGTCCGCCGGGTGGCGGAACTCTACCTCGCGGACGCGATGACCGAGGAGCCTCGGGTCGATGCGACAGGGGTGGATGTCGATCCCGCGGACGTCGCCACGTTCGCCGGCGGATACCGGGATACGCGAACGGGACAGTATCTGGAGCTGATCGCGGACGGTTCATCTCTGCTCATGAGCGGAGGACCCGGCGGGCCGCCGCTCGCGGCCACCAGCGAAACCGGGTTCGCCTCGGCCACGGGCGTATCCATCGCATTCGAGGGTCCCGCCAGCGCGGGCGAACGTCCCCCCGGCATCATGGACATGCCCGCGGCGGACGGGGTGCGGATCGAGCCCGTCGGCCCGTTCGAGCCGACGGCGGCCGACCTGGCCGAATACGCGGGAGCCTACCGCAGCGATGAAGCCGAGGTGACGTACCGGTTCGAGGTCGAGGACGGGCGGCTCATGTTTCGGGACCGGTACGGGGACGGCGCCGCGCTTGAACCGCTGTATCCCGATGCGTTCGGCCAGGAGTCCCGCACGTTCATCTTCCGACGCGACGAGACCGGCCGGGTTTCGCAGGCAAGTCTGAGCGAGGGACGGGTCTGGGATCTCCGCTTCGAACGAGTGGAATAGACCGGGACGGGGTGCCGCGGCCGGCGGCGCCCGCCTCGTGCGCGGGCGCGGCTCGACGCCGGATCTCGACGGGGCGGGTGCGGGTGCCGACATTGCACTTCCGGCTGCGCGGACGGCTGCGGCCGGCGACGAGACGGTGCGTGCCGCCATTCAGTCAGGAGGAAGACGATGAAGACACGACCCTGGACCCTCATCCTTCCCCTCGCCGCGGGACTCGCCTGCGCCGACGCCAGTCGGGACGATTCGTCCTCGGAGACCGTCGAACTGGCGGCGCTCGACGCGGTCTTCGCGGACTACGCGGACGGCCCCGGGTGCGCCTTCGCGGTCTCGCGGGATGGACAGCAGGTCATGGCGCGCGCGTACGGCATGGCAAACCTGGAGTGGGACCTGCCGAACACGCCCGAGACCGTGTTCGAGCCGGGCTCGGTCTCGAAGCAGTTCACCGCGGCGGCCACGATCCTGCTCGCGCTGGACGGACGCATCGACCTCGACGACGACATCCGGGAGTACTTCCCGGAGATGCCCGATTACGGCGAGCCCATCACGGTGCGGATGCTCATCCATCACACGAGCGGGCTCCGCGACTGGGGGTCGGTCGCCGGCATCCACGGCTGGGGCCGGACCACCCGGATCCACACGCACAAGCACGCACTCGACATCGCCAGCCGCCAGCTCGCCCTCAACTACGAGCCGGGGCGCTACTACTCGTACACGAACACGGGATACAACCTCCAGGCGATGCTCGTGGAGCGAGTGACCGGACAGACCTTCGACGAGTTCTCGCAGGAGCGGATCTTCGGCCCCCTCGGCATGACGAAGACGCAGTGGCGGGACGACTTCACCGAGATCGTCGAGGAGCGCTCGATCGGATACCGGCGCGGCGACGACGGCGAATGGCACATGCTGATGCCGTTCGAGAACGTGCACGGGAACGGCGGCCTGCTCACGACCGTCGGCGACCTTCTCAGGTTCACCCGCAACCTCGACACCGGCGAGGTCGGCGGGCCGGAGTTCATCCGGCTCATGCATGAGCAGGGGATGCTGGACTCCGGGCGGCAGATCAGCTACGCGGGCGGGCTCTTCGTCGGCGAATACAGGGGCGTGCGCGAGGTCCAGCATTCCGGGGGCACCGCGGCGTACCGGGGCTTCCTCACGCGCTTCCCGGACCACGGACTCGCGGTGTCGGTGATGTGCAACCGGGGCGAGGCCAACCCCGGCGGGCTCGCCCGCTCGGTGGCCGAACTCTACCTCGGCGACGCCATCGACGAGGAGGCTTCCGAGGATCCGGCGGGCACGGACGTCGATCCGGCCCGCGTCGCCGCGTTCGCGGGCGGATACCGCGACACCCGCACGGGCCAGTTCATGGAGTTGACGGCGGACGGTTCCTCGCTCCGCCTGGGCCTGGGGCCGGGCGGGATGTCCCTCGCCGCCATGAGCGAGACCGAGTTCGCCTCCCCGGCGGGCGTGTCCATCGTCTTCGACGCCGCGGCCGGGGGCGGAACGAGGCCCGGGGCGACCATGGATACGCCGGTCGCGGACGACGTGAGGATCGAACCGGTGGAGGGGTTCGAGCCCAGCGCGTCGGACCTGGCCGCCTACGTGGGAGCCTACCGCAGCGACGAGGCGGAGGTGACGTACTGGGTCGAGGTCGAAGACGGCGGGCTCGTGTTGAGGGACCGGTACGGGGACGGGCCGTCGCTGACGCCGGTGTATCCCGATGCCTTCAGGCAGGGAGGCAGCACGTTCATCTTCCGGCGCGACGAGACCGGCCGGGTCACGCAGGCCAGCCTGAGCCAGGGACGCGTCTGGGACCTGCGCTTCGAACGGGTGCAGTAGCGCGACCCCCTCGAACGCGGCGGGGCTCTGCCGGGGGCGGCTAGATCTCGACGAGGATCTTCCCGTCCGCGCGGCCGGACTCGAGGGCCTCGTGCGCGGACGCCGTCTCCGCGAGGGGGAACGTCGCGGCGATCCGCACGTCGAGCTGTCCGGCCGCGAGCCAGGTCGTGAGGTCCCGGACGGCGGCGCGGCGGGCGGCGGGCGGCAGCAGGTATCCCTGCACGAAGTGGAGTCGCAGGTCCTTGAAGGCGAGCGGATAGTAGGCGAGCGGCAGTTCCGGGCCGGAGGTTGACGAGTACGACGCGATCGTCCCGTTCTCCCGCAGGACCGCGACGTCCGTCTCGAGGTTCGCGGCGAGATCCACCTCGATGACGCGGTCCACGCCCTCGCCATCCGTGAGGTCGAGCACCCGGCGGGCGACGTCCTCCCGCCGGTAGTCGATCGTGTGCTTCGCACCGCCGCCCAGCGCGACCTCCGCCTTGGCGGCGCTGCTCACCGTGGCGATGACTTCGGCGCCGCCCAGCGTGGCGAGCTGCACCGCCAGGTGGCCGACGGCCCCGGCCCCTCCCTGCACGAGGATCCGCTTGCCCCCCACCGGCCCGTCCCCGTACACGGCGTAGTGCGCCGTACAGCCCGGCACTCCGAGACCCGCGCCGTCGGCGAAGGATGCATTGTCGGGCAACGGCACGGCCTGCGCCGCCGGCACCGCCGTGTACTCCGCCGCCGTGCCGAACGGACGGCCGCCGCCCTGGGCGTTCCACAGCCAGACGCGTTCGCCGACGCGCGCCCGGTCCGCTTCCGACCCCACCCCATCGATCGTCCCCGCCCCGTCGGAGTGCGGTACGATGCGCGGGTGAGGCATCGACAGTCCGATCCAGCCGGCCCGCCGCTTGGTGTCCGACGGATTCACCCCCGAGGCGGCCAGCCGCACCCGGACCTCTCCCGCCTCCGGCACGGGCGCGTCCTGATGCCCGAATCGGAGCACGTCCGGCGCGGGGCCGGTCCGCTCGTACCAGATCGCTTTCACGCGCCTCCTCCGGGTCCCACCCCCGCGCCCGCCGCGGGTGCTGCCGCAATGGGGCGTGCGGCGCCTCCGCGTGCAACGCCCCATCCGTTCTCGAACCTTGTACATTCCCGGCTCCAAAGCTGCCGGGAGACGCTCGTGAACGGAGAGGTGCCGTGAAACTCGAGGGCGCCGTCGCACTCGTGACGGGGGGCGCGCGCCGGCTGGGCCGCGCGCTGTCGCTGGGCCTGGCCGAGGCGGGGTGCGACGTCTTCATCCATTATCGGAGTTCGGCGGAAGCGGCCGCCCGCACGGCGAGCGACGTGCGAGCCCTGGGGCGCCGCGCGGCGACGGCCGCGGCGGACCTCTCGCACCCGGAGCAGATCGACGACCTGTTCGGGGCGTTCGACGAGGCGTTCGGTCGCCTCGACGTCCTCGTGAACTCCGCCGCGAGCTTCGAACGTACTCCCTTCGGCGAGGCGACGGTCGCCGAGTGGGACGCCGCGCACGCGCTCAACCTGCGCGCTCCCTTCCTCATGACGCAGCGGGCCGCCGTCCGAATGCGCGGCGTGACCGAGCGGCGCGGAAGCCAGGGGGAACCTCGGGCGCCCGGTGTCATAATCAACATGTCGGACATGTCGGCGCTCGCCGCCTGGAAGGGGTTTGCGCCGCACGGGGTCAGCAAGGCGGGACTTCTGCACCTGACGGCGCTGACGGCCCGCGAACTGGGCGCGGAGGTGCGCGCGAACGCGATCGTTCCCGGCCCGATTCTTCCGCCTCCCGGAGAGACGGCGGAGGACGCGGCCTGGCGGGAGAAGGGCCGGAGGACCCCGCTCGGACGGACGGGGGATCCGCGGTACGTGGCGCACGCGGCGCGGTTCCTGGCCGAGAACGACTATGTGACGGGAGCGACGATCCACGTGGATGGCGGCGAACATCTGATGACGGGAGGGGCGCGCTGATGGCATCGGATACGGTCATCATCCGCGACCTCCTCATCCGGGGCATCATCGGGGTCAACGACTGGGAACGCGAGAAGAAGCAGGACATCGTGATCAACCTCTCCCTCTCCGTGGACGCCCGGTCCCCGGGCGAGTCCGACGATGTGGCGGATGTGCTCAACTACCGAACGCTGACGAAGCGCGTCATCGCGCACGTCGAGACCGCCGAGCCGTATCTCGTGGAAGCGCTCGCGCACCAGATCGCGCGGATCGCGATCGTCGACTTCGGCGCGGCGCGGGCCAAGGTCCGGGTGGAGAAGCCCGGCGCGCTGCGCTACGCCCGCTCCGTGGGGGTCGAAGTCGAACGGACGGCGGCGGACTACGCGTGAACACCTCCCCCCGGGCCATCCTCCTCACGCTGGGCTCGAACATCGATCCCGAGCGGAACATCGTCGCGGCCCTCGAGGCGCTCGACGAACTGCTGGGCATCGAGGGAGCCTCGCCCATCTACGAGGCGGACCCGGTCGGGAACCCCGGGATGCCCCGCTTCCTGAACGCGGCCGTGCGCATCACCTCCGACCTCTCCCCGGGAGAACTGAAGTTCGAGGTGATCCGGCCGCTGGAGCGCCGCCTCGGGCGGGTCCGGACCGCGGACCCCAACGCCCCGCGCACGATCGACATCGACATCGCCGCCGTACAGGGCCTGGTCGTCGACCGGGACGAGTTGCAACTCCCGGATCCGGAGATCCCCACGAGGGCGCATCTGGCGGTGCCCCTCGCGGATGTGGCGCCGGATTTCCGGCATCCCGACCTCGGAATCACCCTGGGCGAAATCGCGGCCCGTTTCCGCGACGAGCCGGGGCTCGCGCGACGCGACGATGTCCGGTGGCCGTGAACCCCGCGCGACCGTACCTTCCCGCCCCATGATTCCGTCCACGGCGCCCCCGATCCGGGGGACCCGCCGGGCCCCGATCCGGGGCAAGAACGTCGCCCACATCCTGCTTCTGCTGGGCCTTGTCGCCGCGCCCGCGGTGCACGCACAGGCATCCCCTCCCGCCGGGGGGATGGACGGCAATGCGGCCACGGTCATCGACACCGTCATCATCACGCGGCGAGACGTGTTCCTTCCCGAGGATGCGGAGAACAACTTCATCTACCGCCTGGGGAACGGGCTGCACGCAATGACGCAGGCCTGGGTGATCCGCCGCGAACTCCTCCTCGGTGCCGGGGCGTCGGCCGACTCGCTGCTCGTCGCCGAGAGCGAGCGCAACCTCCGCCGCCTCGGCCTGTTTCACCGGGTCCGCGTGGACACGGCGCGGCTCGAGGACGGCAGGCTGGCGCTGGACGTGCGTACGCGCGAAGCGTGGAGCCTGCAGCCCCGGTTCACCGGCCGGCTCGCGGCGGACGGTACGATCACCGGTGCGTTCGGCGTGACCGAGACCAACCTCGCGGGCACCGGCAACGCCATGCGGGTATGGTACGTGCGGGAGACGGATCGCGACGGGATGGACCTGCGCCTCACTTCCAACCGGATCGGGGCGACCCGGCTGTTGGCCAGCGGAACGTGGCTGAACCTGTCGGACCGCGACGTCGTCTCATGGAGGCTCGCGAGCCCCTTCCGCTCCTTTTCCGACCGCTCCGCGTTCTACTACGATGGGCGGAGTTTCGATGGACGGATCCCGCAGTACCGTCGAGTCCACCCGGACGAATTACAGACGATCGAATGGCGGCGGCGCGCGTTGATCAACCGCTTCACCGGCCAGATCGCCCCGATCGCCAGCGCGCGCGGGTTCCTGCGCCTGGGCGTGACTCTCGAGGTCCGCCACGAGGAGCACATGCGGCTGGAGCATCCCGACGTGAATGTCGACAGCCTCTACGCGACGGTTCCGGATTCGGTCTACGGCCTGGTCGGCGCGCAGGTGGAGTGGCGGCGTGCCCGATTCGAACGCGTGCAGCACTTCAACGGCTTCGCCGAAGAGGACCAGGACCTGAGCGACCGCGTGTTCTTCTCGCTGAAGCTCGCGCATGAAGCGTTCGGGTACGAGTCGACGGGGGTCGGCGCCCGCCTCCGCCTTGATTCGGGGAGGCGAGCCGGGTCGGCGATCCTCAAGGGCTACGTCGATGGGGGCGGACTGTTCAACTCGGCCGGCCTGGATTCCGGCTATGTGTTCGGCAGCGGAACCGCGGCGGTACGCCTGGCCGATCGCAACACGACCTTTCTGCGGGCCGTCGCGGGGGCCCAGGAGTCGCCCCGGCCGGGGTCCGAGCACGACATCGGCTTCGATGTCCTGCCCCGCCTCTGGGGACCGCACGCCTTCATAGGTACCCGAACGCTCCAGACCACCCTGGAACATCGCTTCTACCTCGTCGACAATTTCGCCAATCTGACCGGTATCGGTGTGGGCGCGTTCGTCGACTACGGAGGTGCCTGGTATCCGGATCAGGACCGGAGGTTGGGCGGGAACGTCGGGGTCACCCTGTTCGGGGGTTCCCCACTTTCCTCGTTCGCGCAGGTAATGAATCTCAACTTCGGCTATCGCTTCGGCGGGGGGCTCGACGACAGCGAACAATCGAGGTGGGATTTCAGCTTCGGCGGCGGCTTACGATTCTAGGGCAGCAGGATGCCGCCGGCCACGAGGAGTTGCTGTCCCCCCTCGAGTTCGTACCTCGCCTCGACGAAGGGCGTGAACCCGTCGAGCGGAAACCGGAAGCCCGCGACGAGGTTCATCCCGAAGAGCCGCTCTTCGGGACCCTTTACCCCGTCCGATGGGACCGATTCCCACGCCACGTTCACCCCGCCGCCGACATAGGGGACGAGGTTCGTCACATCGGGGAACGAGAGGTCCCCGAGCACGTTGAAGTTCAGTTCGCGGTAGTCGTAGTCGCCGCCGGGGTCGCCGAGACCCGAGTCCGGGAAGAAGTAGTCGAATGAACCGGCTACCCGGATCCCGGGAGCGATCCAGGGCAGCGACATCTGCACGCGCGGGCCGATGCCGAAGTCCGCGTCGTCGCCGAAGGTGAGCTGGCCCCCGACCTTGACCTCCTGGGCGGCGAGGGGCGTTCCGAACAGGACGACTCCGAACAGGACGACCAGCGATCCCGGCCCGCTTCGACGCATGTACCCCCCTCCGTTTCCCATTCCCGCCATCCGGTTCATCGTCCTCCCGTCGTTCGACAGGAGTGGGACGCCGCGAAGGCCCGGACGGTTGCACCCGGCCCGTCGATCCCGAACTTTCGTCCACCGACCCGCGTACGAGGATCCATGGAAAGACTCCGCATTCCCAACCTGGCGACGTACCTCCCGGTCGCGCCTTCCGATCTGCTGCTCGCCGCCCCTGTCGCGGCCCGGATTCTCTTCGGTCTGAGCCCGGCCGGGCGAGCGGTGCAGGCGGCCGCGCTCGGCGTGTACGCGGGCAGCGCGCTCATCGACTGGGCGGTTCGGGCGGACGCCCGCCGCGTGGACTTCGAGGCTGCGTTCGGCTTCGACCCGCTCTTCCCACCCGCCGCGTCGGAGGAGGAACGGAGACGCGATGTCGAAGGTCTCGTAGAGCGGCTGAACGCAAACTACGTGCCGATGGATACGCCGCGGAAGGAACTGGCGAAGCAGGTCGACCTGTGCCTTACCGATTTTCTGGCGGAACTCACCGGCCAGCGTCTGGAGACGAGTTCGCAGGTCCGGGAGTTCATGCTCGCGCAGATCGTCTTCCCCTTCGCACTCGGGGCGGCGGACCCGCTGACGGGAGACGTCGCGATCTTCCGGAGCACGGGCGTCTTCGAGCCCCATGTGATCGCGCACGAGTTCTGCCACCGCAAGGGATACCTGAAGGAAGTCGAGGCGCAGGTCCTCGGCTATCTCGCCCTCGTGCGCTCGGGTGAGCCCGTGCTCGAGCAGTCGGCGCACTGCGAGCGCCTGGACCGCCACCTCTGGGTGCTGGCAGAGCGGGACGCCGCCGCCTACAACGGCCTTCTCGCCGAACTCGGACTCCGGGAGGAGTTGAAGGACGCGTTCGCCGTCCGCCACCCGGCGGAGGGTCCGGTCAGCGGCGTCGTGGGTCCGATGATGAAAAACGCCTACAACGCCCGCATGAAGCTCACGGGACAGAACGGCCTCTCCGACTACGACGAGGGCTTCACGAACTTCCTCCTCGCGATGGAGCGAACCGCCGCCTCGTGAACCTCCAGGACCCGGCGCTCACCTTCGCCCTGGCCATCACGGCGGGCGTTGTGGCGCAGGCGCTGGCACGGCACGCGCGCGTTCCCGGCATCCTCGTCCTGCTCGCGGCGGGCATCCTCCTCGGCCCCGAGTTCGCGAACATCGTGCGGCCCGACACGCTGGGCGACGGTCTGAATCCCATCGTCGGGCTGGCGGTCGCGGTGATCCTCTTCGAGGGCGCGCTGCAACTCAATCTCGACCGACTGCGCCGCGAGGCGCTGACGATCCGCCGGCTGATCACGCTCGGCGCGCTGGTCACGATCGCCGGGGCCGCCGTCACGGCGATGCTCGCGCTGGGCTGGAGTCTCCGCATCGCCCTGCTGTTCGGGGCGCTCGTCTCGGTTACGGGGCCGACGGTGATCAACCCGCTCACGCGGCGCATCCGGCTGCGAACCAACCTGCGGACGATCCTCGAGGCGGAAGGCGTGCTCATCGACCCCATCGGCGCGATTCTCGCGGTCGTCGCGTTCGAACTGGCGCTCGCGTCGACGGCGGGGGACGTGGGGGCCGGCTTCCTCGGCCTCGTCACGCGCCTGGGCCTCGGCTCCCTCATCGGGGTGGCGGGAGGGTTCATCATCGGCGGACTGCTGAGGATGCGGCGCGCGATCCCCTCGGATCTCCGGAACATCTTCACGCTCGCATGCGTCCTCGCGCTCTACCAGGGCTCGCACGCCATCCTGCCCGAGAGCGGGATCATGACCGTCGCCATCGCCGGCCTCGTGGTCGGCAACATGGGACCCCGCCACGCGCGGGAACTCGTCGAGTTCAAGGAGCAACTCACGTTTCTGCTCGTCGGACTCCTCTTCGTCCTCCTGTCGGCGGCGGTGGATCTCGGCGACGTGTGGGCGCTCGGGGCGGGCGGGATTGTCACGGTGATCGTCCTCGTCGCCGTCGTCCGCCCCCTCTGCGTTTTCCTCTGCACCCGGGGCGCCGGCCTGAGCCGCAACGAGCAGGCGTTCCTCGCCTGGCTCGCTCCGCGCGGGATCGTCGCCTTCGCCGTCTCGTCGCTGTTCGCGGCGGAACTCGCACACAGCGGCATGGAGGTGGAAGGCAACCAGCTGCGCGCGATGGTGTTCCTCGTCATCGCCGTCACCGTCGTCGTCCTCGGCGGGACGGGCGGGCTCATGGCGCGCCTGCTGGGGGTACGGAAACCGTCCAACCACGGGTTCGCGATCGTCGGGGCGAATCCCATCGGACGCGCGCTGGCCCGAACCCTGCGCGCCGCCCGCGGCGGGGATGCCCCGATCGTTCTCATCGACACCAACCCGACGGAGACGGGAGCGGCGGAGCGCGACGGCTTCCGCGTCGTGCTCGGCAACGCGAACGAGCCGCGCGCGCTCCTGAAGGCGGGGGTCGAATCGCGCCGCGCCCTCGTCGCGCTCACGCCGAATGAGGGCGTGAACCTGCTCATCGCCAAGCGGGTCGAGGAGAGCTGCCCGGGCGTGAACCGTCTCGTGGCCATCGATCCGCTCACGCCGGGCGTCGGACCCGAGCAGGTCGACGAGAGCGGCGCCTCCGTGCTGTTCGGGCTCGGGGTCGACTACGAGCGCTGGGCGCACGAGTTCCGGCGAGACCGCGTGGAGATCGAACCTCTCCTCTTCGAGGGCCTCGCCGGGCTGCGCATCTCCCAGATCGAGGCGCTGGCCGACCGCCGGTTCCCCGCCCTCGCCCTCGTGCATCGCCGCGGGAGACGCGAACAGCCGGTGTCGAGCGGGACGACGCTGAAGCCCGGGGACGTGGTCTGGTTCGGCTGGCTGCGCGAGCAGGCGGAACTCGCGGAATCGCGGCTCGCCCGGGCCGGCTTCCGCCGCCCGGACGCCGAACCGGCGGAGGGCGGCGGGGAGACGGCAAGAGAAGACGCCCCCGACGCCGGTGGCACCACGCCCGTCGACGGGCCAGATTCGGAGCGATGAAGATCCATACCGCTCGCCGTACGCACGGCTTCACGGAATCCGTCATCCGGATGATGACCCGGCTCTCGAACGAGCACGGGGCCATCAATCTCTCGCAGGGTTTCCCCGACTTCGAGTCGCCCGACACGTTGAAGATCGGCGCCGCGCGCGCGATCTACGACGACGTGAACCAGTACGCGATCACGTGGGGCGCGAAACGGTACCGCGACGCGCTCGCCGCGCGGTATCACGACTGGTACGGGCTCGACGTCGACCCGGAGGCGCACCTCACGATCACGTGCGGGGCGACCGAAGCGATGATGGCGGTGCTCCTGGCGATCGTGGACCCGGGCGAGGAAGTCATCGTCTTCGAGCCCTTCTACGAGAACTACGGGCCGGACACCACGCTCTGCGACGCGACCCCGGTGTTCGTGCCGCTGACCGCGGAGTGGCGCATCGACTTCGACCGCCTGCGGGCGGCGTTCAGCGACCGGACGCGCGCGATCATCGTGAACACTCCGAACAACCCCACGGGCCGCGTGTTCACCCGCGACGAACTCGAGAAGATCGCGATCCTGTGCCAGGAGTTCGACGCCTACGCGATCACCGACGAGGTGTACGAGCACATCCTCTACGACGGCGCGCGGCATATTCCGATGGCGACGCTCCCCGGCATGCGGGACCGAACGATCACGATCAGCGCCGCCTCGAAGACGTTCGCGGTCACGGGCTGGCGGATGGGGACGATCGTGGCGCACCCGGAGTTGTCGGACGCCATCCGCAAGGTCCACGACTTCCTCACCGTGGGGGCCGCCGCGCCGCTCCAGGAAGGCGTGGCCACCGGCCTCGAGATGCTTCCGCCGTCCTACTATGAAGGGCTCGCGGACGTGTACGGCGCCAAACGGGACCTCTTCTATCCCGCGCTCGTCGAGGCCGGGTTCCACTGCCGCAAGCCGGAGGGCGCGTACTACGTCCTCGCGGACTTCTCGGACCTCTCCGACCTTCCCGACGATGAATTCGCGTTCTGGCTCACGCGCACGGTCGGCGTGGCTCCCGTCCCGGGATCCAGCTTCTTCCACAACCCGGAGGATGGGCGCAGGCTCGTGCGGTTCGCGTTCTGCAAGACGGAGGCGCTGCTCGAACAGGCCGCCGAGCGACTCGTGACGGTCAGAGCCCGGGTTTGAAGCTCCCCTCGGTCGAGCGGCTCGCCGCCGCGGCGTGGGTGACGGCGCGGCGGTTCCCCGTCGTCCTGACCTGCGCCGTCGTCGCCGCCATCGCCGCGATGCGGGCGATCAACGCGGAAACGGCGCTCGAACTGCGGCTCGTCGCCACGGCCAGTCTCGGCCTGCCGCTGCTCACCGGGCTCACCCTGCTGGCGGAGCGGCGGAAGCTCCTCTGGCCGCGGCACTGGGCGCTGCGCGGACTCGGCGTGGCCGTGCTCGCCCTCTACTACTGGCAGTGGCCGAACTGGGGCGAGAACGTCGCCGGCCTCCGCCATTTTCACCTGACCGCGACCCTGCATCTGCTCGTCGCCTTCATCGCCTACGCCGGCGTCCGCGAGCCGAACGGCTTCTGGCACTTCAACCGCACGCTCTTCTTCCGGTTCGGCCTCGGGGCGATCTACACCGGCGTCCTCTTCGCCGGACTCTCCATCGCGATGTTCGGCATCGAGAACCTGTTCAACATCGACATCGCCGATGAAAACTACGGCCGGCTCTTCTTCTTCCTCGGCTTCGTCTTCCAGACGTGGTTCGTGCTCGCCGGCGTGCCGGACGATTTCGAGCAACTGGAACGCCGCGACGACTATCCGGCGGGCCTGCGCGTCTTCGCCCAGTACGTGCTCCTCCCGCTCGTCGCCGTATACCTGATCATCCTCACCGCCTACCTCGGACGCGTCGTGATCACGACGACGTGGCCCAGCGGGTGGATCGGCCTCCTCGTCTCCGCCCTCGCCGCCTTCGGCATCCTGTCGCTCCTCCTGGTGCATCCCCGCCGCGGCCGGGAAGGCCACGCGTGGATCGACACGTACGCCCGCATCTTCTGGATTCTCATCATCCCGTCCATCGTGATGCTCCTGCTCGCCATCGGGCAGCGCATCGAACAGTACGGGATCACCGAGCGCCGGTACCTGCTGCTCCTTCTCGGGGTCTGGCTGGCGGGCGCCGCCCTCTTCTACACGGTGACGCGGTCGCGCGAGATCAAGGGGATTCCCCTGACGCTGGCCGTCATCGGCGCCGTCACCTTCGTCGGTCCGTGGTCCGCCTACGCCGTGGCCGAACGGAGCCAGGTGGGCCGGCTCGAGGATCTGCTTTCGACGCACGGAGTTCTGGCGGATGGCCGCATCTCGCCGACCGGCGTCGAGATCCCGCCCGAGGACTGGCAGCAGATCAACGACGTTCTGCTCTACCTGATTTCGTGGCACGGGACCTCCGCCATCGACGCGTGGTTCGAGGGCGGCGTGGCGACGGTGGATACGATCGGAGACGGAATGGCGGCCTCGCCGAGGGTCGCGGAGGCCGGACGCCGGGCGACGCTCATCGCGGACCACTTCGGGCTCGTGCCCTCGGAGGGGTTGCTCGCGGACCCCTTCGGGTTTGTCGACATCTCGCCGCCGGGGGGCCGAAACGCGGCCGTCGCCGTGTCCGGCTTCGAGCGGGCCGTCTTCGAGCGGAACCTCCTCGGGGGACGGTACCCGTTCGAGGGCGACTCCCTCACCTTCGAGGCCGCCGCGGACAGCCTCGGAACGACGATCCGGCTCGGCGGGGACGCACTGGCCACGGTGTCCTTCGCCGAACTCATCGCGCGCGCCGGGCGCTCCGGGACCACGACGGCGCCCGGGAGAGTGCAACTGCCGCCGGACTCCCTCCGGCTCGACATCTCCGCGGCGGACGTGACGGCTCGCATCCAGGTCACCTTGCTGCGGCTCTACGACAGCGACGGGGAGCTGCGGCCGACCCGCGTGACCGGCACGCTCCTCCTCGGGCCCGTCGAGGCTCCCCCACCGTAACCATCGGCCGCGGACGGCGGCGGACAACCTTTCGGATCGGGACCCGGTCGTATGGGTTGGAACCTGAGCCCGCGCCCGGGCGTACGTTAGAAGATCGCGGACACTCGACCTTCCCCCTGGAGCCCACGTGATGTTCATTCGAAGAGTCGCCGCCGCCTTCACCCTCTGGGCCCTCGCGATCTGTGTCTGGGCCGCCCTTTCCCACCTCGCGAGCGTGCCGGGGCCGGCGAAGGCGAGTACGGCGACTCTGGAGGGGATCGCGGAGCTCGTCGAACGGGCGGATCCGCCGGGCTCGCTCCGCGCCCCCCGGTTCGCCGCGGAGCAGTTGCGCCGCACCGCACACACTGCCGGGCGGATCAACGGAGGCATCGAGCGCGCCGTCGGGGCCTGGCTGGACCGCCTCGGGCACCGCGCAGCGCACGGTCCGGCCGACGTGGCCGTCTTCGACGATGGCCGCATCACGATCCGGATGGATGCGAGATCCAATGTGGCCGGGGCGCGGGTCGCGCGGGTGGAGGGACTCGGTGCGATGCGCATCGCCGCGCGAGCCCCGTCGCCGACGCGCCACGGGGGACTCTGGATCGACCGGACCGTGAAGGCCCCGGCCGGGTCGTCCGAGGGGGACGTCAGGCTGCGCGCCGCGCGACACGGGGAGACGTTCGCCCTCAGGGCCGCAGAGACGGGATCCGCGCTCGATGAAGCGGAGGTCCGGTTGGATGTCGATGCCAACCTCGACCGGGAGAAGATCAAGAAACGGCTCGAGAAGCTGCTCGATCTGCTGGAGGATCTGCAGAAGTTCGAGGGCGGCCGGTAGCCCCCCCGTGACGCGCCGGGGCCGGCGGGCCGCGGCGGCCGGGATGCTGGCGGCGGCCTCGCTGGCGGGCGCCGTCCCTGCCGTATTCGCGCAGGACATGCATGCGGGCCACGCCGTCTCGCCCGAAGACGTCCGGCCGACCACGTCGACGGCAAGCATCCGGGTCGAGGATGACCCCGAACGCAAGGAACTCGCGGTCATCCTCGGGCCGATCGACCTCCCCGCCCGCTCATCCCATCACATGGCGCAACTGCCCGTGCAGGAAGGCGTCATCCCCTTCGACCTGACGATCCGCGGCTATCGCACGCACATCATCGACGGGGACGGCCAGCCGGTCCCGCGCGTCGTGCTGCACCACATGAATCTGCTCGACCCCGGGCGGCGGGAGCTGTTCCTGCCGATCATGCTGCGCGTCCTGGCGGCGAGCCATGAGACGCGGCCCGTGAGCTTCCCCGGATGGCTGTTCGGCATTCCGATGGAGGGCGGTTCGAGATTCCTCGCGCTCACCATGCTGCACAATCCGACGGAGGCGGATTACGAGGGCGTCACCGTCCACCTGACGCTCGAATACGAGCGCCTCGCCCGCCTGCCCGTCTACCCGGTTGCGCCGTTTCATCTCGACGCGATGTACCCCGAGGTCTCCGCGACGAAGGCCTGGGACCTTCCGCCCGGGCGGTCGGTCAAGACATGGGATGCGAGTCCCGCGATCCGCGGGCTCATCATCGGTCTCGGCGGTCATCTCCACGCGCACGCCTCGCGGCTCCGTTTCGAGAACCTGTCGACCGGCGAGGTGCTGTACGACATCCGGCCCAGGCTCGATGAGGATGGACACGTCGTGGAGATCCCGGCGCTCACGCACCGGGGGCGCGGCGTGGGCGTCCCCGTCGTCCCGCAGCACCGCTACCGGATCACCGTCGAGTACCGAAACCCGTTCGATTCGGCGATCGAGGACGGCGGCATGGGTTCCATCGCCGGCGCCTTCATCCCGCTGGAGGACTGGCCCGCCGCCGATCCCCGGGAGGCGTTATTCGCCGCCGACTACGCCTGGGTCCTCCGCAGCCAGATCGAACACGGGGCCGTCAGCTCCCCCGGCTGTACTCCGTGCGACCGCCGATGATCGTGTAGTCCACCACGGTCTCGAGGATCTCGTCCGCCGGAATCGTTAGGATGTCCCGGGACAGGACGGTGATGTCCGCCAGCTTCCCGACTTCGAGCGTCCCCTTGAGGTCTTCCTCGAACGCGGCGTACGCGTTGGCCCACGTATAGGAACGCAGCGCCTCCTCCCGCGTCATCGCCTGCTCCTCGAAGAAAGTGTCGCCACCCTCGATCACGCGCGTGACGGTGCAGTGGAAGCTCGCCAGGGGGTCCGCGTCCTCGACCGGGACATCCGTCCCGTTCGTCACGACGACTCCGGCCCGCATGAAGTCCCGCCACACGTAGGCGCCCGAGCGCGCCCGGCCCGGCCCGAGCCGGAGGACGACCCAGGGACCGTCGGAGCAGGCGTGGACGCCCTGCATGGAGGCGATGACCCCGAGTTCGGCGAAGCGCGGAATGTCCGCCGGATTGACATGCTGCGCGTGCTCGATCCTCCAGCGCAGGTCGCTCATCTCCGCGTGGTCCGCAAAGGTGCGCCCGTACAGGTCGAGCACCTCGCGGTTCGCGCGGTCGCCGATCGCGTGCGTATTGACCTGATAGCCCCGCTCGATCGCCAGCCGCGCGATGCGTTCGATCTCTTCGGGCGGCGTCGTCGGCAGGCCGATGGAGGATGGCATGTCCGCATAGGGCTCGAGCAGCCAGGCGCCGTGCGATCCGAGCGCCCCATCCGCGACCTGCTTGATCGACCGCACGGTGAGCCGGTCGCCCCCGTGTCCCACCATGTAGTACTCGTCCAGCCGCCCTTCGAGCGTCGCCATCCCGCCCTGCAGCATCACGTAGAGCCGCACGGGCAGTGCGCCCTCGTCCGCGAGCGTCCTCAGCAGGTCCACCGTCCCGAAGCCGGAGCCCGCGTCCTGGAAGCTCGTGACTCCCTTCCGAAGCAGTTCCTCGTTCGCGAGCCGTACCTGTTCGCGCGCCCGTGCCTCACGCTCGACCTCGGAGCGGTTCGCCTCCTCCTCGGCGAACGCCGCCCGCGCCAGGCGCTGCGCGGTCTCCCTCAGGACGCCGGTGGGCCGCCCCGTCTCGTCATGCACGATCTCGCCGCCCGGAGGGTTGGGCGTGTCGGCGTCGATCCCGGCCAGTTCGAGCGCCCTCGCGTTCACGAACGAGGCGTGACCGCTCGCGTGCGTGAGAATGACCGGATTGGCGGGGCTCACCGCGCTGAGGCCGTCGTGGACCGGCTGCCCCTCGACCATGGGATCCGGCGCCTCGCTCCACTTCTCCTGGTGCCATCCCCTGCCGCTGATCCAGGCGCCCGGCTCCGCGCTCGAGGCCGCCTCGCCCACCAGGCTGACGATGTCATCCCAGGTGTCGGCGGTCGTCAGGTCGAGGATCATGCGTGCGTTCCCCAGGCCCATGAAATGACCGTGGCCTTCGATGAACCCCGGGATCGCGAGCCGGCCCCCAAGGTCGATCACTTCGGTGCCCTCCCCGATCCATCCGGAGACGTCGTCGTCCGCGCCGAGGGCTACGATCCGCCCCTCCCGCGACGCGAGCGCGCTGACCACTTCCCCGCCCTCGCCCGCCAGGGTCGCGATCTTCCCGTTGGTGAGGACGAGTTCGGCCACGCCCGCGGGCGGATCCGCGGCCGCCGCGCCACCTGCTTCCGCCGAATCCCCGGCGTCGGTCGCGCAGGCCGCGACGGCCAGAAGAAGAAACGGTCGGACGAAAACGGACGGAGCTTCGCGATGTCGAATCATGGCGTACCTGGCCTCGCTGTGAGCGGTTCGGCTCATCATAGCGGCCCGTCATTCGTGGCGCACAGGACTCGCGCGGGATCCGCCCTTTCGGCTACCCCGCCCGAGCCCGCGCGGGTACTTTCCGCCGACGCCCGCGGGGTCCCGGGCGCTCCTCGGATCTTCCGCAAACGAGGCAAGAGAGGACCGACGCAATGGGGATAAGGCGCAACGCAGGAAGGTGGGGAGCCGGCCTCGCGCTGGGTCTCGTGTGCGCCCTTCCCACGGCGGCCGAGGCCCAGATCGGCATCCTCGCGGGCTACAATCGCGACACGCTCGCGGAATTCCTGCCGGAGAACGGATTCGACCTGACGGATTTCACCGATGGGTATCACGTCGGGGTGTTCCTGAACGTCAATCTCGCGACCTTCTCCGTCCGGCCGGCGCTCATCTACCACCGCATGCCGGAACTCGTCGCGATGGCCGGCGACGAACAGGTCCGGTTCGACATCGACATGCTGGAAATCCCGCTGGACTTCCGCATCCGGCTCCCCCTGCCGGCCGTTCAGCCCTACGTGCTGGGCGGACCCGTCCTGACCTTCCCGTCCAGCACGTTTTCGGGCGTGGACGACCTCCTCACGGCGCGCCCGGTTCGTGCGGAATTCGGAGTCGGCCTCGAACTCGACGTCGGTTTCCGGCTCTGGCCCGAGGTGCGCTACGGATTCGGGATCGGCTCGCTGATGGAGTCCGGTGTCGCCATCGGGTCGCAGGTACTCCGGGGCGATGGAAAGCCGCGGCACGACGCCCTGACCCTCCGGCTGGGCATCAGCTTCTAGACGTCGGCGAGACGCAGCCACCGTAGTGTCGCTGTCCCCCCGGCGCGACGGGCCGGGGAGACGCGCCGGGGAGACGCGCCGGACTTGACCCTCCGACCGCACGTTCGCCATAATGCCTGCCAATACCGAATAGAAACCGAAATACATCAAGCGGGAGGCGATGCTCGGAGTTTCGGAGCCGCGACGCTCGATCCGGGGACGCGGAAGCGCACACAACCCGGCGAACCGCTTCCTCCCTCTCGCGGTCGAACGGGAGGCCTGGACGCTCGCGTCCGATCCGGATCCCGGGACGGAGATTCTCGAGGACCGCTCCCGCTCGATCATCTCCTACAACCACAGTCCCGACCTCGGTTTCGACGCCAGCCTGAACCCGTACCGCGGCTGCGAGACGGGATGTTCATACTGCTACGCGCGACCCACGCACGAGTACCTCGGGCTCTCCGCGGGACTCGACTTCGAGAGCCGGATCCTGGCGAAGCCGGAGGCTCCCGCGCTGCTCAGACGCGAACTGGCCTCGCCGCGGTGGAAGCCTCAGGTGCTCGTGCTCAGCGGGGTTACGGAC
Organism: Gemmatimonadales bacterium; assembly: GCA_009840115.1. Lineage (GTDB taxonomy): Bacteria > Gemmatimonadota > Gemmatimonadetes > Palauibacterales > Palauibacteraceae > Palauibacter > Palauibacter irciniicola. The sequence continues at coordinate 25,979 of VXOJ01000006.1, forward strand.
CCGTACCAGCCCGTTGAGCGCCGCCTGGGGATCACGCGCCGCTGCCTCGAGGTGCTGGCCGAAGCCCGGAACCCGGTCGGGATCGTGACCAAGCACCACCGGGTGACGCGGGACATCGACCTCCTGCGTGAACTCGCGCGCTACGATGCGGTGCGGGTCCAACTCTCCATCACGACGCTGGACCGCTCGTTGCAGCGAAAGATGGAGCCGCGGGCCTCTACCCCCGAGCGGCGGCTCGACGCAATCGCGCGGCTGGCGGATGCGGGCATCCCGGTGGGCGTGAACGTCGCGCCCGTGATTCCCGGACTCACGGACCATGAGATCCCGGCCATTCTGGCGGCGGCGGCGAAGGCGGGGGCGGGGCGGGCGATCTACATCATGCTTCGCCTTCCGTTCGGGGTCGCGGCCCTGTTCGAGGATTGGCTGCGACGCAACTGTCCGGACCGGGCACCGAAGGTGCTCAACCGCATGCGGTCGTTGAGAGGCGGGAGCCTCTATGCGTCGAGCTTCGGCGAGCGGATGCGCGGGCGCGGCCCGTTCGCCGAACAGGTCGCGCGGCTCTTCTCACTCGCGCGTGCGAAGCACGGGATCGAGCCGCGCGACTACGACCTGTCGGCGGAACACTTCCGGGCGCCGCGGGCCGGCCCCCAACTGGGCCTGTTCGACCAGACTAGTATGCCCCCCGCCGCCACCTCAGCGAACGCTCGTCCTCCAACTCGACGGTGAGCGTCTGCTCCACGCCGTCGCGGACGATGCGGAGCGACACCTCCCCCGGCTCGAGATCCGCGAGCGCCCGGCGCAGGTCGCTGGGGTCGTCAACGTCCTCGTCGCCGAGTCCGACGATCACGTCGCCCACCCGCAGGCCGCCCTCCGCCGCCGGCGTGTCCTCGTGGACGGAGGTGACGAGGACGCCGCCCTCCACACCGAAGTACTCCGCCAGCTGGTCGCCCAGGCTCTGCGTGTTCGCGCCGAGTCGCGGCCGACCCGACAGGTAGAAGACGCGACTCAACCCCTCGGCCACGCCTTCCTGCGCCTCCCGAACCCGGACCTCCATTTCGCGCGCCCGCTCGGCAAGCTCCGCGGCGCGCACCCTTTCCCGCGAAGCGTCAACCACGCGGCGCGAGAGGTCGATCTGCGGAGAAACGAACGTCATGCCACCGGTCCCCGAGAAGACGCCCATGCGCTCGGCAAGTTCGACGGACACGTCGCGCTCCGCTCCGTCGCGCAGCACGGTGAGGTCCACGACGCGCCCGGGCGGCGTTTCGCTCAGCAGCCGCCGAAGCTCCGCCACGCTCTCGACGCGCTCGCCGTACCAGGCCACGACCACGTCGCCCTCCTCGATGCCGGCTTCCGAAGCGGGTTCGCCGTCCATGACCCCGTCGATGTAGACACCGTACGGGCGCGACATCCCGAGGTTCGAGGCGCGCTCCCCGTCGACATCCAGGATCTGCACGCCGAGGTATGCGCCACCCCCGGAAAAGGCGATCCGGACCTGTTCGCGCCCCTCGTCCTCATCCTCCTCCTGGGCCGCGGCCGGCGCCAGGCCCGAGGACAGCCCGGCAACCAGCGCCAACGCAAGCCCGATGGCGAGCGAATCTCTCCAGTTCTTCATGTATCCTCCCTCGGGACCGTTCCCCCAGGTGGTGAATCGCGGCCTTCGTTTCGGCCTTCGTTTCCTGAGGGGTCGGACACTCCGGGGACGGGGGTCGGTTGCCCGGGCTAGCGGTCCGGGGCGAAGAAGAGGGGGATGCCTCCCTCGGTCGGCGCGATGACCATGTTGTTGTTCCCCTCGCCGATCCGCCCGAGCATCTCCAGGTAGCGCCAGTACAGGTAGCGCTGGCCCGAGATGCCGGCGAGGCTCTCCGCGATGATGTCCTGCGCATCCCGGATTCCCTCGGCCTCAGCGCGCTGCTGGTTCGCCTGCTCGACCACGACCTGGGTCTGGTACTCCTCGGACTGCACCTGCTGCTCGCGCGACAGCTTGGCCTCGATCGCCTGGCGGATCGTCTCCGGCGGCACGACCTCGCGCACGAAGAAATCGGTGATCTCGAGGCCGCGCGGGTTGAGGCGGTCCGTCATCAGAGCCTCGATGCGGCCGGAGATGCCCGCCCGCGTGGTGGACAGGATGTCCGAAGCCTCGATCTCCGCGATCGCGTCCCGGATGGCGGAGCGATACGTGTTGTAGACGAACGAGGCAACGGCGTTCTCGTTCCCCACCGTGAGATAGAGGTGGACGGCGCTGTCCGCGTTGATGCGGTAGCGGTAGGCGGCGTCGACGGCGATCTGGAGCTGGTCCGAGGTGAGGGCATCCAGGCGCTCGGCCTGTCCGCCGGCCGGGTACTGGACTTCGCGCAGCGGATAGTTCGTCCACGAGCGCAGGACGTTGTGGTACAGCCCCTGCGTGTACGGGCGGGGCGCCACGGCGCCCGTCACCGGGTTCCGCTTGACCGCCACCTCGTACTCGTCGACGCGGTTGAAACCGAACACGAACAGGATGAGTACGAAGAGAACTCCGGCGACGGCGGCCACCGTGCCGATGCGAAGCGATTTCACTGATTGAGCCATTCTCGTCCTCCCAAAACCGAGACAGTGCCCGCGGGCGGCGAGGCCGCGCGGACGGTATCGTACGTGCGTTTGTAGCAAGATACGCGCCCGGTCGCGCCCGTCCCACCTCGCGGGCCGGACCGTACGTCCGCAACTACACTCCTGGCGGGAGGATCATTCGTGATTCGACAGATGTTTCGCGCGGCTCTGATGGCACCGGCGGTTGCGTGGGGCTGCTCGGCCCCCGCCCCCGACTTCGATGTCCTCATCCGCGGGGGGACGGTCTACGACGGTTCCGGAGATCCGCCGCGCACGGCGGACGTGGCGATCGCCGGCGACACGATCGCGGGCATCGGAGACTTCGCCTCGGCCTCCGCCGGCACGACGGTCGACGCGGCGGGGCTCGCGGTGTCCCCCGGGTTCATCAACATGCTCTCGTGGGCGACCGAATCGCTCATCGTCGACGGGCGTTCGCTGAGCGACATCCGCCAGGGCGTCACGCTCGAGGTGTTCGGCGAGGGCAACTCCATGGGACCGCTGAATCCGGAGATGAAGGCGGACATGCTCGCCCGTCAGGGTGACGTGCGCTTCGAAGTTCCGTGGACTTCGCTCGGCGAATACCTGGACCACCTCGTCGAACGCGGCGTCGCGACCAACGTGGCCTCGTACGTCGGGGCCACGACCGTGCGCGTGCACGAGATCGGCCACGAGGACCGGCCCCCGACGCCCGAGGAGCTCGGGCGGATGCAGGACCTCGTGCGGGACGCGATGCGCGAGGGTGCCGTCGGCGTCGGATCGTCTCTCATCTACGCGCCGGCCTTCTACGCCGACACCGATGAACTCATCGCCCTCGCGAGCGCGGCCGGAGAGTTCGGCGGCGGCTACATCTCCCACCTGCGGAGCGAGGGGAACCGGCTCATCGAGTCCGTGGACGAACTGATCGCGATCGCCCGGGAAGCCGGCGTGCGGGCGGAGATCTACCACCTGAAGGCCGCCGGAAGCGACAACTGGGCGAAGCTGGACGAGGTCATCGAGCGCGTGGAGCGGGCCCGCGAGGAGGGACTCGAGATCACGGCCGACATGTACACCTACACGGCCGGCTCGACGGGGCTCGACGCGGCGATGCCGCCGTGGATTCACGAGGGCGGGCACGCGGCGATGATCGAGCGGCTCCGCGACCCCGAGACCCGCGAGCGCATCGCGGCGGAGATGCGGACGCCCACGGACGAGTGGGAGAACCTGCTGCTCGCGGCCGGCTCCCCCGACCGCGCCCTCCTCGTCGGCTTCCGGCAGGATTCCCTCAAGTATCTCACGGGCCGGACGCTCGCCGACGTGGCGGAGTCGCGGGGCATGGGCATCGAGGAGACCGCGATGGACCTCGTCGTGCAGGACGACAGCCGCGTGGGGACGGTCTATTTCATGATGTCCGAGGACAACGTACGGCGTCAGATCGCGATTCCGTGGGTGAGCTACGGATCCGACGCGGGATCGCTCGCCCCCGAGGAACCCTTCGTGCGCTCGAGCACGCACCCGCGCGCCTACGGCAACTTCGCGCGGCTCCTCGGCCGGTACGTGCGCGACGCAGGCATCATCCCGCTGGAGGAGGCGATCCGGAAACTCACGTCGCTGCCGGCCGCCAACCTCAGGCTGGAAGGGCGCGGCCGGCTCTCGCCCGGGTATTTCGCCGACGTCGTGATCTTCGATCCCGCCACGATCGCGGATCACGCGACGTTCGAGGATCCCCACCAGCTTGCGACGGGCGTGCGCGACGTGTTCGTGAACGGCGTGCAGGTCCTGTCGGGCGAGGAGCCGACGGGCGCCACGCCCGGGCGCGTGGTCCGGGGCCCCGGCTGGGAGGGCCCCTCCCGCTGACCTCTCCGGGCGGTGTTGACCGGGGTATAGCAGAGCTTATATAGTATACTATATCGATACTGATATAGCGAACCCTGGACGGCCCCATGAGCCTCGATCACATCCTTCTCGGCCTGCTGCGGGAGCCGGCGAGCGGGTATGACCTGAAGGACGCCTTCAGCGAGACCGTCGCGCACTTCTGGTCGGCCGAACTCAGCCAGATCTACCCCACCCTCAAGCGCCTCGAAGAGCGGGGGCTGCTCCGAAGCCGGCTCGAACCTTCCCCGAAGGGACCGGACCGCCGCGTCTACACGTTGACCGGGGAGGGGCGGGCGGAACTGCGGCGCTGGGTGCGCAGCGGGCCGGTGGTCGGAGTCGAACGGTTCGCCTACCTCGCGCAGCTCTACTTCATGAGCGCGGCCGACGACCTCCGCGAGACGCGTGCCTTCATGGTGGACCTGCGCGACCATCTCGCGGGCCGGCTCGCGGAACTGCGGGCGATCGAACGGAGGATCCTCGCGGCTCACGGTGACCGGCCGGAGCGGTACAGCGACGACGGGTTCCACCGCTTTGCGACGCTGCGCATGGGCATCGATTCCATCGGTGCGAAGGTGACCTGGTGCGACCTGACCCTGGCGGCCATCGACCGGCGGCTCGCCTCCCCACCGGAAAACGCGTCATGATCCCGCTGCTCGCAGCTCTCCTCCCGATACATGTGGCGGCCGGCTTCCTCGGTCTCGTCGCGTTCTGGATCCCGGTGTTCGCCCGCAAGGGTGGCCGGGCGCACGTGCGGGCCGGGCTCGTCTACACGTGGTGCGCCTACGTGGTGACGCTGTCGGCGGTCGTTCTGGCGGCGGGACGGTTCGCGTCCCAGCTGAGTCAGGGTATCGGCGTGGCGGAACGGCCCGACCTGTACGGCCTCCCCCTGTTTCTCGGCTACCTCGGCGTGACGACGTTCGCGGCGGTGCGCCAGGCGATGCGGGCCGTGGCCACACGACGGGTGCCGGAAACGCTGCGGACGCCGTTCCACGAAGTCCTCGCCTGGGCATCCATCGCGGGGAGCGTCACCGTCATCGCGTTCGCGCTCGGGTTGTGGTCCAGCGTCTCGCCGATCCTGCTGGGGTTGAGTCCGATCGGCCTCCTCACGGGGTCGCGCATGCTGCAACTCATGAGAATGCCCGGCCAGGAGCCGATGGGCTGGTTCTACAGCCACATGGCGTCGATGCTGGCGGGTGGCATCGCGTTCCACACCGCGTTCGCCGTCTTCGGCGCGCCGCGCCTGTGGGACTACGCGATCGCGGGACCGTTCGCCCTCGTGCCGTGGCTGCTCCCAACCGCGGTCGGCGTTCCGGCCATCGTCCTCTGGACCCGGCGCTATCGGCGGAAATTCACCTCGACGTCATGACGCCACGCGCCCGGCGCCGGTGTCGCCCGGAGCTAGTTTCCGCGGGCGCCGCCGTCGAAGGCGCGGCTGTCGGAGGCGCCCCAACGGAGTCCCGTGTCCCAGTCGATGTAGATCCCCATCGCCTGCCCCTGTCCGCCCCGGGTCCGCGTCACGTGTCCCATGCCTTCGTAGAGGCGCTTCGTGTCGGGCGAGAAGCCCCACTCCTCGAACGAGGTCACGTCGGGCAGCCACTGATGGTGGATGCGGGGCGACTCGATGGCCCGGCCGAACTGCGACCCGGTCATCCCGTGGTCGATGACGTTCAGCACGACCTGCAGCGTGGTGTTGATGATCGTCCGCCCCCCCGGACTCCCGATCGCGAGCACCGGCCGGCCGTCACGCGCGACGATCGTCGGCGTCATGCTGGACAGCGGCTGCTTTTCGGGCGCCACGAGATTGGGCGGCGTCCCGATCGTGCCGCGTGAATTCGTGCGGCCCGGGACCGCGTTGAAGTCGCCGAGTTCGTTGTTCAGCAGAAAACCCGCGCCGGGGACGACGATGCTCGACCCGTAGCCGAACTCGAGCGTGTAGGTGACCGAGACCGCGTTCCCCTCGGAATCCACGACGGAGTAGTGAGTCGTCTCCTCGCTCGCCTGGAGGAAGGCCCCGTTGAAGGCCGCCGAATCGCTCCTCGAGGCCCTCTCCATGTCGATGCTCGCCCGCAGGCGACCGGCGTATTCCTTGGAGGTCAGACGTTCGATCGGCATGTCGGGATTGAACTTCGGGTCTCCGAGGTGGAGCGCCCGGTCCGCGTAGGAGCGCCGCATCGATTCGGTGAGAAGGTGCAGGTAGAGCGCCGAGTTGTGTCCGATCTCGGCGAGGTCGTACCCCTCGAGGATGTTGAGCATCTCCACGAGCCCGGTGCCGCCGGAACTCGGCGGCGGCATCGAATAGACGTCGTAGCCCCGGTATGTCCCGTGGATCGGAGTCAACTCGTCCGCCTCGTAGCGCGCCAGATCCTCCTCCGTGATCAGCCCTCCGTGCTCGGCCATGAAGTCGGCCAGCAGCTTCGCCGTCTTGCCGCGGTAGAAGCCGTCGTGCCCGTCGCTCTGGATGCGGCGCAGCGTCTCGGCCAGGTCCGGCTGCCGGAAGGTCTCCCCCGGCTCGTACATGCGAACGCCGTCCTTGAGGAAGGCCGCGCGGGTCGCGTCATAGAGCGGCCCCGCCCGGCCGGGCAGGGAGCGGAGCCAGTTCTGCATCGCCCACGTGGAGGGCATGCCGTCTTCGGCCAGCCGGATCGCGGGCTCGACGAGATCCGCCCACGGCAGTCGGCCCAGGCGCTGGTGCGCCTTCCACATCCCGGCCACGGTGCCGGGCACGCCGATGGCGAGCAGGCCGATGTGGTTCGAGTTGTCCCGGACTTCGCCGTCCGGGCCCAGGTACATGCGCTCCGTCGCCGCGAGCGCCGCCTTCTCGCGGAAATTGAACGTTGTCACTTCCCCGTCCGCCCCGTGATACACGAGGAACCCGCCGCCCCCCACGTTGCCGGCCGAGGGTAGGGTCACGGCGAGGGCGAAGGCCGTGGCGACGGCGGCATCGACCGCGTTCCCGCCCTTGTCGAGGATCTCCTGGCCCGCTTCCGAGCCGAGGTAATGGCTGCTCACGACCATGCCTCCCCGCGACGGCGCCGCCATGCGACCCGACTGGGCCGCGAGCGGCGCGAGGACGACCATGGTGCTGAACACGCAAAGGGCGAGGGTTCGGGCGGCAAACGCGTGCTTCCGGGGCATGAGGGCGCCTCCTCTACGGGTTTCGCGGGGAATGTCCGGCGACCGCGCGCAATGTCGGACGGCTGCGCGCGGTCGGAAAGAGTAGGCGATCAGTTCGAAGGCGGCACGAGCGCGACCGCGCGCAGGGGGCCGCCCGATCCGCCCGAGACCTTCATCGGCAGGGCGATGACGGTCGCGCCGCGGGCCGGAAGCCGGTCGAGGTTCGTGAGATTCTCGAGGCCGGGCGCGTTCGCCGCGGCGACGATCCGGTGGACGATGAAGTCGGTGGATGCCCCGTAGTCGATGGAAGCCACGTCGGCGCCGAGCGCCGCGGCCCCGCGCTCCTCGACGAGGAGGCGCGCGGCGGCCTCGCCGTAGCTCGGAAAGTGGAGTTGCGACGCATCGCCGGGCGTGTCGTCGCCGAGGTACGAGAGGGCGTCGGGCCAGCGGGCGCTCCACCCCGTCCGAAGGAGGACGATGCTCCCGGGCTCGATCGGACCGTGCTCCGCCTCGTGCGCCTCCACATCGGCGACGGTCAGCCGGTAGTCGGCGTCCGCGGCCGCCTGGGCGGTCACATCGATCACCGCCGCCGGGCCGATGAGCCGCCTGAGCGGGATCGACGCGACGTCGGGCCCTCCCTCGAGGAAATGGATGGGGGCATCGATGTGGGTGCCGCCGTGTTCGGCCGTGGCCAGGGAGTAGGCGGAGTAGAAGTAGCCGCCTTCGGTCTCGCCGAAGGCCAACTCGTGCAGCGCGAACCCGGCGGTGTCCGTCGGCCAGTAGACCGTCTCATCGCCGAAGGCGTGGCTGAGGTCGACGAGGTCGTAGCCCTCCAGGTCTAGCGGTCCCGGAGCTTCGTCGCCCGCGTCCTCCGCGGCGGCCGGCGTGTCGCCGGGCGTCTCCACCCACACCGAACAGGCCACCGCCGCGCCCGCGACGAGGGTGGCGGCCGCCGCGCGCGAAAGCTCCGAAATCACCATGACTCTTCTCCCTTCTCTTCTGAAAGTGGCGACTCGCGGTTGACGAAGCGAGATTCGCCCATGCGCAAGATCACTCGGGGCCTCCTCGTCGTATTCCTTGCGTCCCTCGGGTATGGGGCCCTGCCGATCTTCGCCAAGCTCGCACTCGCGGAGGGCATCGAGGTGCTGCCGCTGCTGGCCTGGCGCTTCCTGCTCGGGAGCGGGTTGCTGTGGATCTTCGTGGTCGCCACCGGGCGGCCCCGGCCCCCACGGGGACGACTGCCCGGCCTTGTCCTGCTCGGTCTGCTGTACGCATTCAATGCGACGTGCTACATGCTGGGGCTCGACCGCCTGCCGGCCTCGGTCGCGACGCTCGTCCTGTTCAGCTATCCGGCGATGACCGTACTCCTGGCGCGGTTCTGGGTCGGCGAACGGCTGACCCCGCGCCGCATCGCCGCGCTGGCGCTCACGACCGCCGGGTGCGCGCTGACCGTCGGCACCGGATTCGGAGGGGGCGATCCGCTGGGCGTGGGACTCATCGTGCTCGCGGTCGTGTTCCTGGCCCTGTGGATCGTGAGGAGCCACGGGGTCTTCGCCGGGTTGCCGCCCATCTCCGCCACGGCCACGGCGCTGACGTCCACCGCCATCGCGATCTCGGCAGCCGGTCTGGCCACGGGGGGCATCGGCGTGCCGCTCGCGCCCGCGCCGCTGCTCCTCCTGGGCGCGATCGGCCTCTTCTCGACCGCCGTCCCCATCACGGCGTTCCTCATCGGGATCCAGTGGATCGGGCCAGGCCGGGCGGCGACCGCCGCCACCATGGAGCCCGCCGTGACCCTCGCCCTCGCCGCCGCCGTGCTCGGCGACCGCCTCTCGGCCGGACAGTGGCTCGGCGCCGCGCTCATCCTCGCCGGAGTCCTCTCGCTCCGGCTGGAGCCTCGCTCGGACATCACGGATGGCCACCCGTAGCAGGCCTGGCGGCACTCCAACCTTTCGCGCAAAGGGCGCGTCTCAAGATCGACACAGGAACGCGGACCAGGACGTGATCGAACCGAACGGCAAATCCCGGGAGCACGGATCGGACGCGCGGGCGGAGGGGCAGCCTTCCGCCGGCGTCGAGGCGGACGTGCGGGCGGCGACGTTCGGGGATGCGGAGGCGTTCGAGCGCCTCTACCGCGCCCACGTGTCGCGGGTCTATGGACTCGCGTGCCGAATGGCCGGGAGCGAACGGGCGGACGAACTCACGCAGGATGTTTTCGTTCGAGCGTGGGAGAAGCTCGGGACGTTCCGCGGCGAATCGGCCTTCAGTTCGTGGCTGTACCGGCTGGCGGTGAACCTCCTGTGCAGCCGGCTGCGAGCGCTGAAGCTGCAACGGGAACGGGAGATGGCGAACGAGATTCCACTGGCGGTGGCCCGGGCGCGGCACGACAGCATCGAGATCCGCCTCGACTTCGAGGTCGCGCTCGAACGGCTCCCGGATGGGGCGCGCGAGGTCTTCGTGCTGTACGACGTCGAGGGCTACAAGCACCGCGAGATCGCCGAGCAGTTGGACATCACGGCCGGCACGTCCAAGTCCCAGCTGCACCGGGCGCGGATGATTCTGAGACGGCACCTGGAGAGGTAGTTGAACCGATGACAGATCGAGAACAGCGGAAGGATCGCTTTCGGGACCGTCTTTCGGAGTACCTCGACGGCAGCCTCGGCGCCGAGGAGGAGGTCCTGATCGAGCGGCACCTGGAGCGGTGCGAGGACTGCGCCCGGACGCTCGCCGAACTCGAGGCCGTGGTGGACCGGGCCGCGAGCCTCGGACCGCGCGAACCGGGCGAGGACCTCTGGCCCGAAATCGCGGCGCGGATCGGCGTCCGGCCCGCCGGGCTCGCGGGCGTGGCGCCCGACACCTCCGAAGCACCGGCCCGGCGCCGGCCATCCGCCAGCCGCATCGCGCGTTTCGCGCCGCAACTCGCGGCCGGCATCGCGCTGGGGTGGCTCTCCGGGGCGCTCGTGTGGACGGCCGTGACGCGGGACGACATCGCCGGGATCCCGGGCACGGCGGACACCTCCTCGGGATTCGGCGCTCCGTCGCTCCTGCCGCCGGCCGTGCAAAGCGCCTCGACGCTGCAAGACGAAGGATCGAGCGCCGAGGAATACGCCCGCCTGATCGCTGAACTCGAACGCGTGCTGTTCGACTCGGAGCGGCCGCTGCCGCCGGAGACCGTGGCGCGCATCCGCCGCGCGCTCGTGACGATCGACCGCGCCATCGAGGACGCCCGCGCGGCGCTGCTCGAACTGCCCGATGATCCCTACATCCAGCAACACATGGAGAACACGATGCGACGCAAGTCGGAGTTCCTTACCCAGGCCGTGCAGCTCGCGGGGACGGACTGATGGCCCCGGCGACGGTGGTCCTGGCCGTTCTCGCAGCGACGAGCCCCGGAGCGCGCGACACGACGTTCGTGGTGCCCGAGGGCGCGCGCATCGAGATCGAACACCGAGAGGGAGACATCCGCGTGATGGGCGCGGCCAGCCGCGAGGCGCGGGTCGTGCTCGACGACGATGACGGCCGGATTCGCGTGCAATCCTCGGGCGGCACGATCCGGCTCGGCGCGAGCCCGAGCGGCGACGGCGCGGACCTCCTCATCTACCTCCCCGAGGATGTCGACGTGAGCGTGGTCGGACACGAGGGCGACGTCACGGTCGCCGGCGTCGTCCGCGGCGCGGTGGCCGTGAGAACCGCCGACGGAGACGTGGAGATCGACGGGGCCGCCAGCGTCAGCGTCGCCACGCTGGACGGCTCCGTGACGGTGTCGAACACCGGAGCCGCGACGGTCAGCGTGACGGACGGCGACGTGTGGCTCGATCAGGTCGCGGGAGCGATGAGCATCAGCGGCATCGACGCCGACATCATTGTCACGAACGCCGACACGCGCGCCATCTCGGTCGCCACGGTGGACGGCGACGTCTGGTACGACGGCGCCCTTCACGGCGACGGCAGCTACTCGCTGAGCACTCACGACGGCGATGTAACGTTCGCCGTCCCGGAGAACGCCGGCGCCCGCATCTCCGTGTCCACCTTCGACGGAGAACTCGTCCCATCGTTCCCCGTCCAGTTCCAGGGAGGCAGCGTGCGGGGAGGAGAGTTCACGGTCGGCGACGGCTCGGCCGCGGTGACGCTGAAGTCGTTCGACGGAGACATCCTCCTCGTTCGCCCGGGGGAGCGTACCCCCGACCTGGACAGTGAGGAACCCACGAAATAGCTACGAACCCACGAAATCGGGAGCAGCGTGATGCGGAATACAGTGCGACAACTCGCCGCGGCGGCGGCATGGCTGGTGTGCCTGGGGGCGGCGGAAGCGCGGGCCCAGGACTTCGAATGGCAGGGGTCCGTCGATCCCGGAGACGCGATTGCGATCCGGGGCGTGAACGGCTCCGTCACGGCGAGCGCGGCGAGCGGCGGCCAGGTCCGCGTGCGGGCCACGAAGGAGTGGGACGACGACGATCCGGACTCGGTCCGCATCGAGGTCGTCGAGGACCGGCGCGGCGTCCTCATCTGCGCCGTCTACCCGTCGAGGCGCGGGCGCGACCCGAACCGGTGCGGGCGGGAAGGCGACTACGAGATGAACGTCCGCGACAACGATGTGAAGGTCCACTTCACCGTCGAGGTCCCACCTGGCGTCGACCTGGAGGCGCGAACCGTCAACGGGGAGATCGAAGCGCAGGGAATCTCTGACGAAGTCGAGGCGCGAACCGTCAACGGGGGCATCTCGGTCGTGGGGGCGGGGGCGGTGTCCGCAACCACGGTCAACGGTTCGATCGAGGCGCGGCTGGCGAGTCAGCCCTCGGACGATCTCAGTTTCATCACGGTAAACGGAGGAATCCGCCTCGTCCTGCCCGATGGGATCGATGCGGACGTCTCAATCCGGACGGTCAACGGAGCAATTGACACGGAGTTCCCGCTCACGATCCGCGGGCGCTGGGGACCGAAGTCGGCCTCCGGCGAGATCGGCGCGGGAGGACCGGAAATCGAGTTGGGCACGGTCAACGGCGGCATCACCCTCGTCCGCGGAGGCTGACGCTACCGGCGGGCGTCCGACGCGACGCCGAGTCCCGGCTCAGCCGAGCGTTGGGGCGAACGTCGGGGCGCGGCGCTCGTTCGTGGCCTGCTCGTAGGCGTAGGCGATCCGCAGCAGCGTGGGCTCGGTCCAGGCGGGGCCGAAGAACGAGACGCCCGTCGGGAGACCGCGCACAAATCCCATCGGCACCGTGATGTCCGGGTAGCCGGCGATCGCGGCGGGCGCGGCCGACGATCCCCCATCGAGCCGGTCCCCCTTGATGTGGTCGGTCGGCCACGGGAGGTCGCGCGTCGGCGCGACGATCGCATCCAGGTCGTGCTCGCGCGCCAGGCGGTCGATCCCATCCTCCCGGTTCGCGCGCTGAATGGTGGCGACAGCGTTCAGGTATTCGGGGTCCGTGAGCGGCCCGCGCGCCTGGGACGCGATCAGGCGTTCCTGGCCGAAGTGCGGCATCTCCCGGTCGGCGTTCCGCTCGTTGAACTCGATGACCTCCGCCAGGCTCTTCACCGGGGCGTCCGGACCCAGCCCGGCCAGGTAGGCGTTCAGGTCGGCCTTGAACTCGTATTCGAGCAGGACGAGTGAGAGCGGGTCGTTCCACGCCGCCGCGTCCATGTTGGCGGGGTCGATGATGACCGCCCCCTCGGCCCGCATCGCCTCGACCGCCTCGTCGAACAGCGCCAGCACGCGCGGGTCGAAGCCGGGGAAGCTGCGCACGACCCCGATGCGAGCGCCCTCAAGCCCCACCGGATCGAGGAACTGCGTGTAATCGGTGTGCGCGCGTCCCTCGCTTGCCGCGGTGGCGGGATCTCGCGGGTCCACGCCCGTGCAGGCCCCGAGCAGGGCGGCCGCGTCGCGGACCGTCCGACACATGGGTCCCGCCGTGTCCTGTGAATGGGAGATGGGGATGACCCCGGCCCGGCTCCAGAGCCCGACGGTCGGCTTGATGCCCACGATGCCGTTGCTCGAGGAGGGACACATGATGGAACCGCCCGTCTCCGTCCCCACCGTGAGCGCGCACAGGTTCGCCGACGCCGCGGCGCCGGAGCCGGAACTCGAGCCGCACGGGTTGCGGTCGAGCGCGTAGGGGTTCCGGCACTGCCCCCCGCGCGCGCTCCAGCCGGACGTCGCACGCACACCCCGGAAGTACGCCCACTCGCTGAGGTTCGCCTTGGCGAGGATGACGGCCCCCGCCTCGCGCAGCCGGGCAGCCACGAACGAGTCCTGCGGGGGGATCGAGCCCTCCAGCGCGAGCGAGCCCGCCGTCGTCGTCATCCGGTCGTGCGTGTCGATGTTGTCCTTGAGCGCGACGGGGATGCCGTGCAGCGGCCCGCGCACGTTCCCGGCCGCCCGCTCGGCGTCCAGTTCATCGGCGATCGCGAGCGCGTCGGGGTTCGTCTCGATAATCGAGCGGAGTTCGGGCCCCTGCCCGTCCAGCGCCTCGATGCGTGCGAGGTACAGTTCCGCGATTGAGCGGGCCGTGCGCTCGCCCGACGCCATGCTCGCCTGGAGTTCGTCGACCATCGCCTCGTCCAGCTCGAACGGCGGCACGGCCGCAGCGCCGTCCGCGTCGCCGGCGGCAGGACCGTCGGACCCTCCTTCCGGCGCGCAGCCCGAGGCTGCGGCCACCACGCCGAGTCCGCCGGCAACGCTGGCTCCGATGAAGCCGCGACGGTCTATCATGGCGCGTCGTCCGTGATGATGAGCATGCCGAGGCCGCGCAGCGTCTCGTTGAGCGCCGCGACATCCGTCCTCACCAGTTCCTCGAGTTCGGCCAGGTGCGCCTCGAGCTGCTCCCGCAGCAGCGCCTTCACCTCCACCTGCTGGTCCGTGGGGCGGAAGTCCGCGATCGCCAGCGCGCCGACGAGGTAACCGAGCTTCTGGAGGAGCCGCGCCTCGAACCGCACCCCGTCCTGGCCCTGACCCGTGAGGCGCAGGTCGACCATCGTCTCCTGCAGGTCGATGAGCTTCTGCCGCAGGTCCTCGACCGACGCGGAGAGATCCTCGTCCTCCGCGAACCGGGACAGCGTCCCCAGCTGGACGCGCATCGCCTCCACGCGGTGCACGGCCTCGCCCGCCCGCACGACGTCGTCCCGCACCTCGCGGATGAACGCGAGCTGCTCGGCGATGTCCGCCTCCGTCCCCGCGGAATGCGGGTCCTTCAGGACGGTGAGCGACTGCTCGTGCGTCGCCCCGTCCACCGTGAGCCGCACCGTGTACTGTCCCGGCGGCATCAGCACCGAGATCTGCGCCCCGCCCGGCGCCGGCCGCCCCTCTTCCCCGACCTCGATGTGCTCGGCGTACCTGGGCGGCGTGAGCATCCGGATCGGATCGTTGGTCTCGTCCCTCAGGTCCCAGTGGATCCGGTTTACGCCCGCGCGGTTCGGCGCCTCCAGCGTGCGCACGACCGTACCCCCACCGTCGAGGATATCGATCATCGGCGCCTCGGAGGCCGCCGCCGCGAGCCAGTAGTTGAGCGAGGCCCCGTACTCCGGATCCTCTCCGATCGTGGGGTCGTCATAGGGGATCGAGGGAGGCGTGATCGGCCGGAAGCGGTATGCGTCGCGCGGCGCGAACAGGTGCGAGGCCGAGGCCATCACCTCTGGCGTCAACTGCTGGATCGGCGACAGGTCGTCGAAGATCCAGAACCCGCGCCCGTACGTGCCCACGACGAGATCGTTGAAGTGCTCCTGGATCACGATCCCCGACACGGGCGCCGCCGGCAGGTTGTTCTGCAGCGGCTGCCAGTCGTCTCCGTCGTTGAAGGAGACGTAGATCGCGTTCTCCGTCCCCACGTAGAGGAGTCCCGACCGCACCGGGTCCTCGATGATGATCTTCGTGTAGCTCAGCATGCTGGGCGGGATGCCGTCGACGATCTTCTCCCACGAGGCGCCGAAGTCGCGCGTCCGGTAGACGTGCGGGTCGCGGATGTTCACCTGGTGGCCGTCCGCCGCGATGTAGGCGGTGCCCGCGTCGTAGCGCGAGGGCGCGATGCTGCGCACGCCGATCCACTCCGGCAGCCCGGTGACGTTGCCCGTCACGTCCGTCCAGTTCTCCCCGCCGTCCCGCGTGATGTGGAGCTTGCCGTCGTTCGTGCCCGCCCAGATGAGGCCCGCCTCGATGGGCGACTCCGCGATCCCGAACACCGTGCCCGCGTATTCCACGCCAATGTTGTCGCCCGTGAGCCCGCCCGAGGGACCCATCCGGCTGCGGTCGTTCAGCGTCAGGTCCGGGCTGATCACCTCCCAGCTCTGCCCGCGGTTCCGGGTGCGGTGTACGTGCTGGCTCCCCACGTAGACCGTCTCGTTGTCGTGCGGGGAGATGTGGACCGGGGCGTCCCAGATGAAGCGGTAGCGGACGCCGGAGGCCGGCCCGCGGCTCTGCTCGGGCCATACCTCGACGGCGCGGTACTGCCGCCGCTCCTCCTCATAGCGGACCACGATCCCACCCACCATCCCCGACCCCGAGGCCGACGACCACACGATGTCGGGGTCCGTCGGGTCCGGCGTGGCGAAGCCGCTCTCGCCGCCCCCGACGTGGTGCCACATGCCGCGCGGGATGTGGTTGATGCCCCGCACGCCGAGGATCCGGCTGTTGCTGGGGCCGCGATAGGTCGGCTCGTCCTGCTTGTTCCCGAGCACGTTGTAGGGGACCGCGTTGTCCACCGTCACGTGGTACATCTGCGCGTTCGTGAGCCGCTGCCGGAACCACGTCCTGGTGCGGTTGATCGAAATCGAGAGGCCCTGGTCGTGCGCCACGATCATGCGGTCCGGGTTCGTGGGGTCGATCCACATGTCGTGGTGGTCGCCGCCGGGCGCCTGCGGGCGCGGCGTCACGTCCAGCGTGCGCCCTCCGTCCGTCGACACCGTGAAGGAGGCGGTGAGGAAGTAGGCCTCGTCCTCGTCATCGGGCGAGATCACGACGCGCGAGTAGTAGTGCGGCCGCCCCATCGCGTTCCGGTTGCGGGTGATGAGCGACCACGTGCGGCCCCCGTCCTCCGAGCGCCACAACTGGCCGTCCTCGGTGGGCTCGCCGTCCCACGGAATCCCGTCCCCCGTCTCCAGCATCGCATAGACCCGCTGCGGGTTCGATGGCGCGACCGCCACGGCCACCTTGCCCACCGGCTTCTTCGGCAGGCCGATCGTGTTGTCCGGTCCGTTCAGCTTCTCCCACGTGTCCCCGCCGTCGCGCGACACGTGCAGGCCCCCGCCCGGGCCGCCGCTCGTCCGCCCCCAGGTGTGGATCTCGAGCTGCCACGTGCCCGCGAAGAGGACGCGCGGGTTCGACGGGTCCATCGCGATATCCGAGCACCCCGTGTCCTCGTCGATGAAGAGGACGTGCTCCCAGCTCTCTCCGCCGTCCGTCGTCCGGTAGACGCCCCGCTCCGGCTGCGGCCCGTAGGAGTGGCCCAGGGCGCACACGTAGACGATGTCCGGGTTCGCGGGATGGATGACGAGGCGCGGGATCCGTCCGGTGGGTTCGAGTCCCATGAGGGTCCACGTCTCCCCCGCGTCCGTCGACTTGTAGACGCCCTGCCCGACGGAGATGTGGCTGCGGATCTTCCCTTCCCCCGTCCCCGTCCAGACGATGTTGGGGTCCGTGGGAGAGACGGCGAGCGAGCCGATCGACTGCACCGGCTGGTCGTCGAACATCTCGTCCCAGTTCACCCCGCCGTCCGTCGTCTTGTAGATCCCGCCCGAGGCCGCGCCCACGTAGTAGGTGTACGGCTGGCCGGGAATCCCCGCCGCCGCGCTGAAGCGGTTCCCCTCCGGGCCGATGTTCCGCCACCGAAGCGTCTCGTAAGCCGCCGGATCGGGAGCGGCCTGCGCCGCGAGCGGCGCGACGGCCGGAAGTGAGAGGATGAGAAGCGCGAAGAACGCGCAGAAGGGTCGGACGCGCATGTGGTGCCTCGCCGGGTTGAGTAGGACGGATGCCGGAAAATTGCCGGGAAAACACGGTGCGCCGGGGGAGCCCGGCTGACAAGACCTGTCGGCCCCGTTCGGAGAAACGGGATACCATGCCTCGAAAGTGGCTGCGGTCCGCCCGCGGGCCTATCGTGAGTCGACCATGCCACTTCCCTACATCACCTGGCAGGATGCCCTCCTGATGCCGGAGGACGGACGTCGCCACGAGGCCATCGATGGCGAGTTGTACGGCACGCCGGCTCCGAGCACGCGCCACCAGATTGTCAGCGGGCGTCTCCTCACGGCGCTGGGCGACATCCTGGACGATCGGGGATACGGCGAGATGTTCATCACCATGACGGCCGTCGAGTTCCCCGAGACGCGCGAAGGCGTCATGCCGGACCTCATGTTCGTGTCCAACGAACGACGGGGGATCATCACGGAGAACTGGCTCGTAGGCGCACCGGACCTGGTGATCGAGATCACTTCTCCGGTGACGGAAGACCGGGATCGTGGGATCAAGCTCGACTTGTACAGGAGGCAGGGAGTTCGCGAGTACTGGATCGTCGATCCCGACCGGAACGTGGTCGACGTGTGGCGGTTCGGGGAGGAACCGGAGGAGGAGCGCTTCAGGACGGAGCTACCCGTACGGCTTGGGGCGGATCAGGTCGGCGCGATCGACCTGGAGGTCGTTTTTTCGCGAGACCTGTTCCGGTTCCGCGAAGCGGTGGTCCACCGAAGCGGTAGGCGGCGCTCCGTTGAGAGCGGGATGATGAAGCCGGCGACCATAGGGGCGGACTTGGAGACCACTCCCGCCCGGAGCTATGATGTGTCGACCATGCAGCTTCCCTCGATCACCTGGCAGGACGTCCAGCAGATGCCGGACGACGGCAATCGCTACGAGGCGATCGAGGGCGACGTTTATATGACGCCCGCCCCGACGTTTCGTCATCAGCGCGTGAGCCTCCGACTGCTACTCGCCCTGGACCGTATCCTGGAACAACCCGGGCACGGCGTGGTCGTGCAAGCGCCGTTCGGTGTCGAGTTTCCGGCCACCGGAGAAGGCGTACAGCCGGATCTGTTGTTTGTCTCCAAGGAGCGGCGCGGACTCATCACGAACGCGGAGCTCACGGGCGCTCCGGACCTCGTGGTCGAGGTCCTCTCACCTTCCACCGCCAGCCGCGACCGGGGCCTCAAGCTCCGCCTATACGAGCGTCAAGGCGTGCGCGAGTACTGGGTCGTGGATGCGGACGAGAACACCGTTGACGCGTGGCGGTTCGGGGAGGATCCCGCGCACGAGCGCTTCGAGGTAACCCTCCCGGTCAGGCTCGGAACCGAAGAGGTCGGCTCGATCGACTTGGAAGCTGTGTTCGCCCCCGACTTCTGACGCGCTCGCCGACCATGCCGCTTCCCTCGATCACCTGGCAGGACGTCCAGCAGATGCCGGACGACGGCAATCGCTACGAGGCGATCGAGGGCGATCTTTACGTGACCCCCGCCCCCACGCCGCGCCATCAGATCCTTCTGCTGCGCCTGTACGACGCCCTGCGTCCGCTGCTCACTAGGCCCCGCGGCGTACTGCTGGTCGCACCCGTTGGCGTCGAGTTCCCGGATACCCGCGAGGGCGTGCAACCGGACCTCCTGTTCGTATCGAGAGAACGGCTCGGCATCATCGGAGACGCGTCGGTGAGAGGAGCGCCGGATCTCGTCATTGAAATCCTCTCTCCCTCCACGGCCGGCCGCGACCGCACGATCAAGCTCGAACTCTACGAGCGGCAGGGCGTGAGGGAATACTGGATCGTCGACCCTGCCGAGGGCGCTGTCGACGTGTGGCGGTTCGGCGAGGAGCGTGCGCACGAGCGCTTCACGGAGATTCTCCCCGTCAGGCCCGGAACCGAATGGGTAGGTGCGATCGACCTGGAAGCCGTGTTCGCGCCCGACCTCTGATCTTCAGATCCAGACGTCGGACTCGGCGGTGAGGTCGCCGCGTTCGTCGCCGGTGTTCACGACGCCGCGGGGTTCGACGAGCATCAGCTTCACTTCCTCCTCGGCCACCGGGCGGTGCTTCACGCCGCGGGGGACGACGTAGAGTTCGCCGGGTCCGATCTCGACAGCGCCATCGGGGAGGTCGATCCGCAGCGTGCCCTCGAGGACGAAGAACGCCTCGTCCGTGTCCGCGTGGTCGTGCCACACGAACTCGCCCTTCACGCGCGCGATCTTGAACTGGTAGTCGTTGAGCTCGGCGATGACGCGCGGCTGCCAGTACTCCGGCAGCCGGCCGAACTTCTCCTCCAGGTTGACGACGCTCATCGGTCCTCCGGGGGCGGGATCACGCGCGTGAGGTAGTCCGCGAGTTCCGCGTCGGGGGCTTCGGCGCGCCCTTCCTCCGGGGGAGGCGGATAGCCGGACAGGGTTCGGGCCGGGAGGGGCACGACGCGGTCTCCGGTGGCGGTATTGAGATCGCCGTCCTTTACCCAGCCGTCGGAGTAGATGAGGAACGTCCGCTTCCAACCGTCGGGCAGCGGCGGGAATGCCTCGGCGTCGAAGCGGAGCGTGATCTCGTCGCCGGCGTTCTGGATCACGTAGCGGTCGTCGCCCTCGGTCACGAGGTCGGTCACGTCGCCGAAGCGGGTGTAGAGGCCGAACAGATCGTGCCAGCGCGGCTCGACGGTGACCGAATCGTAGTCGAACCAGTGGGGGCCGTAGCGGCCGCCCTTTCTGAATTCGCGCGCGAAGCCGCGGTAGTGGATGTCCGCGTTGTGCGGGGCGAGCGATGTCACGCGATGCTCGTCCGCCGCGGGGTGGGCGGGGCCGGTCGTGAAGAAGGCTTCGTCCCAGTAGACCATGAGGTTCGTGCGGATCCGCACCCGCCGGTCGTCGGTCGGGAAGAGGCCGCGCAGGTCGGCGACGACCGTCTTGTCCTTGCCCGACGGGAAGCTCAGGCCGGGGACCGCGGGCTGCCACTCGCCGTCGGGGCCCATCACGTCGAGTTCCGGGAAGTGCGGCGCGAGGGCGTCCGACTGGCCCATCGCCACGTTGATGCTCGCGTCGGTGGGGAAAATCCAGCCCGTGAGGAAGAGGGTGACATCGCCGGAGGCGGCCTCGAGGCCGAGGTCGAGGATGAGTTCGTGCGGCTCGGCGATCCCCTGGAAGCGGCCGGGCCGGAACGACGAGACGTAGTCGAAGTCGCGCTCGGCGAGCGCCTCCCGGTGATCGCGCCCGTCTTCGTCCGTCGCCGAGACCGGAGCATGCCGCTCGCCGACGCGCCACAGTTCGAGGTCGATCGGCGCCGGGGGGATGAAGGCCTCGTTCACGTACACGTCGATCTCGGAGGGATGGTCGACGGCGACGAGGTTCACACCGTCCACGTAGATCGTCTCCCACAGTTCCTCGGTGATCTGCATCACGTACTCGCCATCCAGCGGCTGGAACACGCCGTCGGGGAGGCGCCGGTACTCCTGCGAGGGGAAGGCGGGGGCGTAGGCGCGCTGGCCGCCGCCGAGGATGCCGAGGGGCATGCCGAGCGCGCTCTTCCACATCATGTCGCCGACGAACTCGAACCCGTCGCCGTCCCACACGTAGAGCATCGGGCAGGAACCCTTGAGCGTCTGCTCCTCGACAAGGTCCTGGTCGGTGCCCGGGAAGTAGAGGTCCTGCGGGACGCCGTTCGGCCAGTAGACGCGGACGACGTCGGCCTTCAGGCGACCGTCGAGGCCGATGAGAGTGGTGGGGTCCGTGACGGTGTGGACCTGGAAGAGGTCGCCGGCCCGGACCTCGACGCGCGCGCCGATCCCGAAGCGGTTGTTCTTGCGGCTGCCCTCGCCCAGCCCGGCGAGGTCGAGCCGGAAGTAGTGGTTCGCGTTGCCGCCGTCGTTGCGCAGGAGACGCGGGTTCCCGTCCGCCCCGAGCACGAGGAGATCGGCGTCACCGTCCTCGTTGTAGTCGAACGAACGAACGGACCGGACTCCCCCGCTGAGATCGGGGAGGAACTCGTCGGCCGCCGCCAGCCGCCCTTCCCCTTCGTTGCGGAACAGTCGGAGCCCGGAGCCGGACGGGGCGCCGGAGGCCGGGGGCGTGCCGGCCACGGCGAGATCCAGCCGGCCGTCGTTGTCGAAGTCGACGAAGAGCAGGTCGCGCGGGACGAGACCGTTCAGCGGCGCCGTCGCGCCTGGCGCGAAAGTGTCGGAGGCCGAGCCGTGCAGCAGGCGGACGCGGTCGGCGCCGGCGGCCGCGATGTCGAGCCAGCCGTCTCCGTTCACGTCGCCGATCGCCACGGCCTGCGCGGGCTCGGACGCCGCATCCGAGAGGCGCTCCGTTCGCTCGGCGAAGGTGGCGGCGCGCTCGTTGTCGAGGAGGCGAAGGCCACCGTCGCCTTCCGCGAGCACGATGTCGAGGTCGCGGTCGTCGTCGAGGTCGCCGAAGGCCGCGCCACGCGTGTCGGCGTCCGCCGGGCCTGCGAGGCCGAAGTCCGCCGCCATCTCGGCGAAGGTGAGGTCGCCGTTGTTGCGGAAGAGGCGGTTCGCGCCCGTGCGCGGCTCGAACACGTCGAGGTCTCCGTCCTGATCCAGGTCCGCCGCGAACACGCCATGGGCCGCGGAGGTCGCCGCGCCGGCCGAACCAGCCGCCGGCGGGAGCGCGATCTCCTCGAAGCCTCCGGCCGGGTCGTTGCGGTACGCGCGCGGTGTGCTGCCGGCAAACCAGACGTCGAGGCGGCGGTCGTCGTCGAAGTCGACCCAGATCGCGGCCGCGGCGTCGCCGGCGTCGATGGCGCCGACCTCGTCGGAGGCGTCCACGTAGCGGCCGAGGTCCACGCGCAGGGCGCGCCCTTCCCCGCCGCGGCTCCACAGCAGGTCTTCGTCGCCGTCCCCGTCGAAGTCGCCGATCGCCGTCGCGGCGGCTACCGGTCCCTCCGCCGCCGCCCCTGCTTCCGACGAGGGGGCAAGCGCCGCGAGCCCGGCCAGGTCGGACGCCTCGGTATAGCGGAGGGAGGCAAGCACGGCTTCCGGCTCCTGGACGCGGAGCGTGACGAGGAAACTGAAGTCGAGGGCGGCGACGCCGGCGAGGGGGCCGCCCGGCTGCCTCAGCTCTTCGAGGCTCGCCTGGTAGGGCGAGGTGACCTCGAATGCGGCGCGGAAGTCGGCGAACTGGCTGATCGCCGTCGGGGCGTCGCCATCCAGGAGGGCATCTTCGGCGGCCTCGAAGGCCGCGCGCGGCCCGGGCCGGAAGTCCGGGGCGACCTGGCGCAGGCTCTCCATCGTGCCGAGGGCGGCGTCGAGTTCGCCGCGCGCGAGTTGCGCATCGGCGAGTTCGGCGAGAGCGGCCAGGTTGCCCGGCGCGGCCGCCGCCAGGCGCGCGAGGGCGTCCGCGCGGGCATCGGACTCCGGGCCCGCCGCCCGGCCCTCCACCTCCGCCAGCCCCCACAGGCTGCGCGCGTGGCCCGGGTCCGCCGCCAGCGTCTCGTCCAGCAGCGCCCGCGCCTCCCCGAAATCGCCCGTCTCGGTCCGCAGCGTGGCGAGCGCCAGCGTCAGCTCTGGATCGTCCGGCGCCCGCTCGCGCGCCTCGAGGAGGTTCTCCTCGGCCGCCTCGTAGTCCGCCGCCTTGAGCGCCGTGAGGCCGAGTCCCGCGTACCCCGCGGCCTCCGCCGGCGCCATCTCGACGAGGCGCTGGTAGTCGGACCGCGCGTCCTCCAGGCGGTCCTGCTGAAGCGCCGCGTCCGCCGTCCCGCGCGTCGCGAGGATCTCCGCCAGAGACGCCTCCGGCACCGGCGCCCCCACCTCCCCGCAGCCAACGATCAGCGCGAGGAAGGTCAACCCGCGAACTCGGATCGGGGCACCACCCAAGCTCGACTTCCTGCCGCCCCGGCCAGCAGCCCGTGGCAAAAGCCCTGCTGCGTTCGAGCGGCGAATGCATCTCGCCTGAAACGCTACGCTCTGCGTTGCTCCTCGGTCACATAGCTCTGCAAGTCGGACGCTCAGAATCCCATGATGTCCGGCATCGTCCATAGCAGTTCGTAACATGCTGTATTCACAACGCTTTAGGCAGGATTCCTCCTACCTTGTCCGTCCAGCGACGGCCCTTGCCATCCCGCTCCATCCCGGCTACGATTAGGGGATGGATAATGGTAA
>VXOJ01000047.1 GCA_009840115.1 Gemmatimonadales bacterium
GTGGGGGAGGGGGCGGGGCCGATCCCCAGAATCGGCTGCGGAACGCGGCCGACTCACGATACCGGCTGCAGAGTTTCGACGAGAATCCGGATCCGGGGGATCCCGGGTTGCGGGGAGGCGGCCCGTGGACGCTCGCGTTGACCTACTCGCTCCAGCGCGGCCGGGAGGAGCAGAGTGCGCAGGACCGGCAGTCGCTCAACGCCGTCCTCTCCCTCAATCCGTCACCGAGCTGGCGTCTCGCCTGGCGCACGACGTACAACCTCACCAACAAGGAATTCGGCGAGCACCTCATCACGCTCGACCGCGCCCTGCACCGCTGGATCGCGACCTTCATGTTCGCCCGCTCGCCGAACGGGAACTTCATCTTCCAGATGAGCGTCAGCCTCCAGGACGCACCCGATCTCAAGTTCGACTACGACCAGCAGTCGCAGGACGGCCAGGGCGGTTTCGGTGCCGGCGGTTTGGGCTCCGGGCGCTTTTGACATTCTTCGCGGGGCTCCCGACATTCCCGTGCACTTCATGCGCGGCTCGCGCGCCGAGGAGGGTATGCTCCCGACCACCGCCATCGATCTGGAACAAGTCCGCCTGCCCATAGCGGATCGGCTCTTTGCCGTGGAGCACGAGCTCCGCGGGATGGTGCCATCGGGATTCGAGGCGCTCGACGAGGTGGGCGACTACCTGTTCGCGCGCTCCGGGAAGCTCCTCCGGCCCACGCTGCTCCTCCTCGCCGACGGCGTGGGAGGGCGCCCCTCCCCGGATGCCGTGAAGCTGGGGGCCATCGTCGAATTGCTGCATGTCGCGACCCTCGTGCACGATGATGCGGTCGATCACTCGGCGAGGCGACGAGGCCGGCCCACGGTGAACCACCGCTGGACGCACCAGGTCGCGATCATCGCGGGAGACTACCTCTATTCGCGGGCGGTCATCGAGGTCGTCGCCCTCGGCAGCCTCGAACAGGTCGCCCTCCTCGCCGATACGGCGAACCGCATGACGATCGGCGAAATGCGACAGCTCGTACTCCACGATGGCCTCGACTTCACGCGTGAGGACTACGAGAGGCTGTGCGAACACAAGACGGCGTCTCTGATGTCCGCGGCGTGCGAACTCGGGACCCTGTCGGGAGCGCCGCAATACCGGGCCGCCCTCCGCGCGTACGGCCATCATCTGGGCATGGCGTTTCAGATCGTCGACGATCTGCTCGACTATTCGTCGTCGACTCGCGTGATGGGCAAGCCGCGCGGGCAGGATCTGCAGGAACACAAGGTGACGTTGCCCCTGATCGCCGCTCTGCCCAAGATGGAATGGGGGGAGCGGCGCGCCGTCGAAGCGCTTTTTGCGGACCCGGCGCCCTCTCCCGAAGCCGTGCAGGAGATCGTGGATCTCGTCGAAGCGCACGGAGGTGTGGAGACGGCCCGCGAGGAGGCGCGGTCGCGGGCGGATCGGGCACGGGATCAGCTCCGGCGGCTGCCGGCGGGTCCGTGCCTCGAGGCGCTGAGCCTCGCGGTGGATTACGTCGTCGAGAGAGTACGGTAGCGAGTGAACTTCGGAAGCCGACGCCATCGTTCCCCGATACGCCTGGTCCTCATCATAGCGGGGGGATTCGTGCTCGGGGGGCTGCTCACCGAACTCGCGACGGTTACGTTGCCCCCGTCAGCGGCGCGTCAGTTCTTCATCACAACGGTCGCGGCTTCACTGCAGCCGCTTGCATTCGATCTCAAGGTGCTCGCGTTCACGCTGGGGCCGATCGTCCTGCGCCTGAATGTGTTGAGCGTCGTCGGGGTCGTGCTCGTCGCCTGGTTCGCCCGGTCGCTTCTGTGACCGGGAGGCGGGCGATGAGCCACAACCAAGGAGTCTGAGATGTTCGGTCTGAGCCCATGGGAGTTGTTGCTCGTATTCCTCGCTATTCTGCTCCTCTTCGGCGCGAAGCGGCTTCCCGAGATCGGGAGTTCCCTGGGCCGCGGGATCCGGGAGTTCAAGGGCTCGATCAAGGAGGTCGAGGGCGATGTGCGGGCCGAGATCACCGGCGACACCGCGCCTCCATCGGCCGCCTCCGCCACCCAGGAGACTGCGCAGGCCCGCCCCGCGAATTCGGAAAACTAGCGCCGGGCGGTCGGCCCGGCGGGTCGTCAAGCGGCTCGGGATCGGAGGTCGGGGATCAGAAGCCCGGGATCATGGGCTGGGCTTCCTGCTGCAGGAGGAGCCTCTCCCGGTGATCCTCGACGACCGTGTCTTCGCGAAGCGCAACCAGCCACTTCTGCACGTACTGCTGGGAACGCTCGAAGCCCAGCTGTCCCACCACGGCGTCCCGGACCTCCTCGAACGCTTCCCGTGTAGCCTCTTCACGCTCGAGAACCTCCACGACGACCACCGCATCTCCGGCATCGAGGGCCCCGCTGAGTTCGCCGACATCGGCCCCGAATCCGAAGCCGACCGCCTCGGTGCCCTGGCCGAGTCCCGGGACGAAATCGCCCCGGCGGAATGAAACGGTCTCTTCGGCCGACCAACCGAGTGCCTCCGCCGCCTCGTCGAGCGTACCTCCGGCCGTGACCGCGTCAAGCAGGCCGGCGGCCAGTTCCGCCGCGCGTTCCTTCTTCTTCTCCACGAGCAGCTCCGCGCGAATCCCGACCGCGGCTTCGTCGAAGGGAATCGTGCTCTCGTCCCGCCGCCCCAGGAGTTCGACCAGATGGAAGCCCGCCGGGTTCTCGAACGAATCGGACAGGTCTCCGATCTCGCTCTCGGGGCCGAGGGCCCACTCCCTCGCCACGCCCAGCTGGCCGGCGCCCGGAATGAAGTCCACGCCGTCCAGCAACTGCACATCGGCGCGAAGCGTCACGCCCAGCGAGTCGGCGGCGGTCGTGAGGTCCGTGCGCAGGGCGAGGTCCTCCAGGTCGTCGAGGAGCGTGAACACCGAATCCTCGGTCGCGCCGGAAATCTCGAACGGAACGTAGATCTGGCGCAGCGCCAGAGAGTCCGCGGTGCGCTCGTCGACCTGCAGGACGTGCAGTCCGAACGGCGTCTCGACCGGATCCGTGACCTGTCCCAGGGGGGCGTCCGCGGCCGCCTCGGTCAGGCGCGGGTCGAAGGCGGCTGTCGGACGCTTGCCCATGAAGCCCCCCTCCGCGCCGGAGATGGAGTCTGCGGATTCCGCCATCGCCACCTCCGCGAAATCCTCGCCTCCCCGGACGCGGTCCGCGAGGGCGGCGGCCCGTTCGCGGGCGGCGAGCGAGTCGGCGACGGAAGGCCGGAGCGACATGCTGACCATGTTCACGCGGGCGCTGGCGGGCCGGATGAGGTCGTCCACGCGTTCGTCATAGACCTGCCGGATTTCGTCCTCCGAAACCGAGACCTGCGAATCCGCCACGGCCAGGGCGGGGTCGATCCGTACGAAGCGGACGCGGGCCTGTTCGTTCGTGTCCCGATAGAACCGCCACGCCTCTTCCTCGGATACGTAAATGCCGCTCTGGACGAGCGTTTGCAGCTTCGCGCGCGGAAGGATCGAGCGGTAGTAGCCCTCGATCTGCAGCAGTTGCGTCTCATCCGTCGCCGGGTCCGTGAAGAACCGGCGGTACTTGTCGATGTCGAACTGCCCGTCCGTCTGGAAGCCGGGGTAGCTCAACATCTCCTGCGGCGGCTGCGTAAAGAACGCCTGCCGAACCTCCGCATCGGTCACGCTGACGCCCAGCCGGTCCAGCTCCGCCTGGATCAGCGTCGCGCTGATCAGGCTCTCCCATGCCTGTTCGGTCACGACGCGCACATCCTCGTCCGTCATGCCGCGGTCGGCCGCGCGGTTCACCGCAAGCTGGTTCTGGAGGAAGATGTTCCACTCGTTGTAGCGGATGTCCTGGCCTCCGACCTGCCCCACGACGGGGTTGATCTGCCCGCCGAGGTTCCCTCCCTGCATCGCGTTGATCCCGTCGAACACCAGCCAGCCCACGAAGGCCGCAGCCATGATGCCCATCACGAGGCTCGCGCTGCCGCGCATCTTCCGCATGAACATGAGACGCCGAACCCACCTTGTCGTCTTGAATCGAGTCGCCCGAACGCGGCCGCGCCGGGGCCGGAAACGCAGCTCGAAAACGTACGCCGGCCGCGCGTTGCGGGCAACGAAAGGCGGGAGCCCCGCCGCATTCCCGGGGCGTTCGTTGACAACCGAAAAAAACGGTCGGTATGTTGCCGCGGACCGGGTCGAAAGGCCCGAACCTGCCGCTTTCGACACCGCACTGATTTCTCCCTGCGAAAAACCTGTGGCCGCAGAAGACCGGACCGTGGAGATCGAACAACTCCTGAGCCGCGCCGAACAAGAGCCCCGGACCCACACGTTCGTGCGCCTCGCCGACCTCTACCGGCAGGCGGGAGAACACGAACGCGCCCTGGGCGTGATCCGGGATGGCCTGAGAGAACACCCGTACTATCTGGACGCGCGCCTGCTCCACGCCCGCGTGCTGCTCGAACTCGGTCGCGACGAGGTCGCGCGGGTCGAGTTCGAACACATCCTCTCGCTGGATCCGGCGAACCCTCTCGCCTGCATGGCGCTGGGCGTCGAGCGCGTCGAGACGCGCGGTTCCGA
This sequence comes from Gemmatimonadales bacterium, assembly GCA_009840115.1. Classification (GTDB taxonomy): domain Bacteria; phylum Gemmatimonadota; class Gemmatimonadetes; order Palauibacterales; family Palauibacteraceae; genus Palauibacter; species Palauibacter irciniicola. The sequence continues at coordinate 4,568 of VXOJ01000047.1, forward strand.
CGGCCCCGATCCGGCGGACGATTGGCTGGAGGCGCTCGAGGACGCGTGGCGGAGCGACGGCGCGGACGCACGGCCCGCTCCGGCGGGCGGCCAGGCGGGCGCTCCCGCCGTGTCGCCGAAAGGAATCGAGACCTCGACGCTGGCCGGGCTGTACGCGAGCCAGGGCCTCTTCGACCGCGCGATCGGCGTGTACGAGCAGATGCTTTCCCGCGATCCGGACAACGCCGATCTCTCCGCCGCGCTCGCGGCGGTGCGTCGCCGCGCGGAGGAGGCGGGCGGACCGCCCTCCGGTCGCCCCGCGGCCGCCTCGAGCGGAGCGCCGCGGGATGTCCCGCCCGCGGAGGACGGGGCGGAGTCGGCGGCCCCGGCCGCCGCCGAGGAGTCGATCGGCGAACAGCTTCGCCGGATCCTCGATGGCGAAGCTCCCGCAAGACCGGACTGAGCGGGTGCGCGAACCCATCCGCATCGGGGTCCTGAACGGGCCGAACCTCAATCTCCTCGGGCGCCGCGAACCCCACCACTACGGCACGCAGACGCTGGCCGAGATCGAGTCGCTCCTCCGCGACCGGGCGGGCGCGGACGACGTCTCGCTCGTGTTCTTCCAGTCCAATGACGAAGGCGAGATCGTGGACTGGGTGCAGGCGAACACCGCCTCGGTGCATGCGTGGCTCGTGAACGCGGCCGCCCTCACCCACACGAGCGTGGCGCTGCGGGACGCTCTCGCGGGCTCCGACCGCCCCTTCGTCGAGGTCCACCTCTCGAACGTGTTCGCCCGCGAGTCGTTCCGGCACACGTCACTCCTCTCCGACCTCGCGATCGGCGTCATCGCCGGATTCCGCGCCTCCAGCTACCTGTTCGGTCTCGATGCGCTCGTCCAGCATCTTCGCGGGGGCGCCGAGGCGGGAGCGGAGTGACGGCGCCGGGAACGCGGCGCGGTCGGCTCGAAGCGACGACGGAGGCCGCCGGGCGCCGGTCGGTCCTCGTGACCGCCCGATCCAGCGTCCGCTACCTGAGCGGGTTCACGGGTTCCGCCGGAGCCCTGTGGATCCCCCTCGAGGGTCCGCCCGTGCTCGTCACCGACTTTCGCTACGAGGAGCAGGTGGGCTTCGAGGTGGCGGATCCGATCCGCACCCATATCGGCCGCGAGGGGTGGATCCGCGGCGTCGCCGACGTGGCGGCGGACGCCCGGGGCCCCATCGCGTTCGAAGCCGAGAGCCTCACGATCGCCGACCACGAGTCCCTCCACGGCATGCTCCCGGATATCGTCTTCGTCCCGCTCCGCGATCTCATCGGGACGTTGCGGCGGGTGAAGACGCGCGACGAGGTGGAGGCCATCGAACGGGCGGTCGCGGTGGCAGAGGCTGCGTTCAGCCGGTTGCTGTCGAGCATGGAGTGGGCCGCCGCGCCGAGCGAGCGCGAGATCGCGACCGCGCTCGAAATGGAACTCCGCCGCGGAGGCTCGGACCCGCTCCCCTTCGACCCCATCGTCGCGGCGGGAGAACGCTCCGCGCTTCCGCACGCGACGCCCACGGACCGGCGCGTCGAGCCGGGCGATCTCCTCCTCATCGACTTCGGCGCCCGCGTGGACGGCTACTGCAGCGACATCACGCGCACTCTCGTGCGGGGGACGCCGGAGCCCTGGCAGGCGGCCCTTCACGAGCAGGTGCTCGAAGCGCAGACGACGGCGCGCGAGACGGTCGGCAACGGGGTCGCGTGCCGGGATGTGGACCGCGCCGTGCGGGCGACGTTCGCGCGCCACGACATGGACGGCTTCTTCGGCCACGGCACGGGCCACGGGATCGGACTCGACGTGCACGAGGGCCCCAGTCTCTCGTCCCGCTCGGAAGACGTCCTCGAGCCCGGAAACGTGGTGACAGTGGAACCGGGCTTGTATCTTCCCGGACGCGGCGGCGTGCGCATCGAGGATGATGTGCGGATAGGGGAGGCCGGTGCCCGCACGCTGACCCGCCTTCCACGCGCCCTCGTCCGGCTCTAGCTATCGGGTACCATGGCAGATACTTCGGATTTTCGTCGAGGGATGGTGATCGAGCTCAACGGCACCCTCTACTCGATCACCTACTTCCAGCACGTGAAACCGGGAAAGGGCGGGGCCTTCGTCCGCACGAAGCTGAAGGACGTGATGGAGGGAGGCGTGATCGACAAGACCTTCCGCGCCGGCGAGAAGGTCCGGGAGGTGCGCCTGGAACGGCGGCCCGTGCAGTACACCTATACGGACGGCCACCTGTACTACTTCATGAACATGGAAACCTTCGAGCAGATTCCGATGTCGGAAGATCAGATCGGAGAGGACCAGCTCCAGTACCTGGAGGAGAACATGGAGTGCCAGAGCCTCAACCGTGACGGGGTCGTGCTCGCGATCGAACTGCCGCAGTTCGTCGAGTTGGAGATCGTCGAGACGGACCCCGGCGTGCGGGGGGACACGGCCCAGGGCGGAACGAAGCCGGCCCGGCTGGCGGCCGGCGCCGTGATCCAGGTGCCGCTCTTCCTCGAGACCGGCGATGTGGTGCGCGTCGACAGGACGGAAAACAAGTACATCACGCGGGTAACCTGACCATGGACTTGGACTGGCTGAAGGGACTCATCGAGTTGGTCGAGGACTCGGGCGTGGACGGCCTCGACATCGAGCTTGTGGGCTCGGACACGGGCGACCCGACCCGGGTTCGGATCCGGAAGTCCCCGCGCCTGGCGGCTGCCGCGGCCGTGCCCGCGGCGGCGGCCGGAGGCCTGGAGGTCGCGCCGGCACCGGCCGCCGCGCCCGCCTCCCCGCCGGCGGAGACGGCGCCCGCGTCCGGGCTGTTCGAGGTGCTCTCGCCCATGGTCGGCACCTTTTACCGGGCGCCGGCGGCCGGCGCCGACCCCTTCGTATCCGTGGGGGACCGGGTGGAGGCCGGCCAGACGCTCTGCATCCTCGAGGCGATGAAGCTCATGAACGAGCTCCAGTCGGACGTCGCGGGCGTCGTGCAGGAGATCGCGGTCGAGAACGCCGAGCCGGTGGAGTACGGCGCGCTGCTCTTCCGTATCGAGCCCGACTGAAGCCGCGGCCGGACGCATGTTCCGCAAGATCCTGATCGCCAACCGCGGCGAGATCGCGCTCCGCATCCTCCGCGCGTGCCGGGAACTCGATATCCGGACGGTCGCCGTGTACTCGGAGGCCGACCACGACTCGCTCCACGTCCGCTTTTCCGACGAAGACATCTGCATCGGGCCGCCGGTGGGCCGCGAGAGCTATCTGAATATCCCGCAGATCCTCGCCGCGGCCGAGATCACCGGCGCCGACGCCATCCACCCCGGCTACGGCTTCCTGGCGGAGAACGCCGAGTTCGCGGAGATCTGCGAGCGGAGCGGTCTCGTGTTCATCGGGCCCACCCCGGAACAGATCCGCCGCATGGGGGACAAGGCGGAGGCGCGAAAGACGATGATCGCCGCGGGCGTCCCCGTCGTCCCGGGCTCGCCGGAGCCGCTCGACGACGAGGCGGAGGCGCTGGAGGAAGCCCGACGCATAGGGTTCCCCGTCATGATCAAGGCGGCCGCCGGGGGCGGAGGAAAGGGCATGCGGGCCGCCTTCGAGGAGGGGGAGTTCAAGAACCTCTTCGCCATGGCGCGGAACGAGGCCGAAGCCAACTTCGGCGACCCGACCGTGTATCTCGAGAAACTCATCGAGCGGCCCCGTCACGTGGAACTCCAGATCGTCGGCGACCGGCACGGGCGCGTGCTGCACCTCGGCGAGCGAGACTGCTCGAGCCAGCGGCGGCACCAGAAGCTCGTCGAGGAAGCGCCGAGTCCGGCAGTCACCCCGGAGCTTCGCGAGGCGATGGGAGCGGCGGCGATCCTGGGGGCCAAGGCCATCGGGTATCAGAGCACGGGGACGGTGGAGTTCCTGCTCGCGCCGGACGGCGAGTTCTATTTCATGGAGATGAACACGCGGATCCAGGTCGAGCACCCCGTGACCGAACTCGTGACTTCGGTCGACCTCATCAAGGAACAGATCCGGATCGCGGCGGGAGAGAAGCTGGCCATCCCCGAGCCCATCGAATTCCAGGGGCACGCGATCGAGTGCCGGATCAACGCGGAGGATCCCGAGCAGGGCTTCCGTCCCTCGCCCGGCACCGTCACGGCGTTTCACGCGCCGGGGGGTCCCGGCGTGCGCGTGGACACGCACATCTACGGCGGCTACGTCGTCCCTCCGTTCTACGACTCGCTGCTCGCCAAACTCATCGTCTGGGGCCGCACGCGGGATGAAGCCCGGATCCGCGCCTACCATGCGCTCGAGGAGTTCATCCTCGAAGGCGTGCATACGACGGTTCCCTTCCTCCGCAAGGTGCTTGCCCATCCCGATTTCGTCTCGGGGAACATCGACACGGGGTTCGTCGAGCGGTTCCTGACCCGCTCGTGAGCGGCGATCGCCCGCGCGCGCGATCGATGTGTCGTGGCCTCCCGAAGGTCGATCCCACGCGTGGCGAGGGCGCGTGAGCATGGACGACGCGTGGTGCGCGGGCCATCTTGCAGGGCGGCTGGCCGGCCGGGCGCGACGCGCGATCGGCCGGAGCGCGGACCTGGCGGTTTGCGCGGGGCCGGATGATTTCGAGGTCGTGCCGGTCCGGCGGGACGGCGCCCTTGTTGGCTGTCGGGGCGGGGAGGATGCGTGATGGTGGATGAACGGCAACGGCGCGAGGTGCTGGGCGTCGCGCTGATCGTGCTCGGCCTCCTGGTGGCGTTCGCGCTGCTCTCTCCCGCATTCGCCGGCGGGTCCAACTGGATCGGGCCGGCCGGGGAACTGCTTCACGACACCCTCGAGCGGGCCGTTGGAGTCCTTTCGCCGCTCCTCGCGATCCCGGCGTTCATGTGGGGCCTGCATTTTCTCGGCTGGGGCGATCCGACCCGCGCCCTCCGCTGGTCCATCCTTGCAGTGGTGCTGCTTGCGGTCCTCCCGTCGCTGTACTGGCTCGTTGCGGGACCGGGACCCGGGGGCGGGGGCGACGTCGGCTGGCTGGGCGCGAACGCCGGGGCCGGCCTCGCTCAGGTGTTCGGCCGCCTGGGCGGCGTACTTCTCGCCGCGGGCGTCCTCCTGCTCACGTTGTTCGTCACCATGAGGTGGTCCCTGACCAGCGCCGTGACGGCGGGGGGGCGCTCGCTCGTTCGCGGATGCGGGGCCGCCGGCAGTGCCGTCGTCGGACTCGGCCGCGCCTTCGCCGGCGCCGCGCGGCGCTCCCGTCTCCCTCGGTCTCCCGCAAAGCCGGATCCGCCGAGCGACGCGAAGGCGAAGGCGGCGGCCGGACGGGGTCGGACCACGAAGAAACGGACGCCCGAGGAACCGGCAAGCGCGCCGTCCGAGCCGGACCCGGCGCCCCGGGACGAGACCCCGCCGGTTCCGGAACTCGAGGAAGCCGGCGATCCCGGTTCCTCGGCGGTTCCGCCCATCCAGCTGTTCGACGCGCCCGTGGGGCAGGGCAGCGGCCTCGGCGTGCGCGATCTCGACCGCCTCGGCGAGATCCTCATCGAGAAGCTCGCGACCTTCCGCGTGGCCGGCGAGATCGGGGGCTGGACCACCGGCCCCGTCGTGACGCAGTTCGAGGTCGTCCCGGCGCCGGGTGTGAAGGTGGGACAGATCTCGGCCCGCGCGGACGATATCGCGCTCGCCCTCAAGGCGCCGTCCGTCCGCATCGTGGCGCCGATTCCCGGCAAGGGCGCCGTCGGCGTCGAGGTGCCGAATCCGGCGTCGGAGATGGTGCTCGTGCGCGAGATACTGGAGAGCCCGTCGTATCGCCGCGGACGCCAGACGCTCCCGCTCGCGCTCGGCCGCGACCTCTCCGGCAAGCCGACGTGCGCGGATCTGACCCGGATGCCGCACCTCCTCATCGCCGGCCAGACCGGGTCCGGGAAGTCGGTGTGCATCAACGCCCTCATCACGAGTCTCGTGTGCCGGTACACGCCGGCCGAACTCCGCCTCCTGATGGTGGACCCCAAGATGGTGGAGTTGTCCGTCTACGGAGATCTCCCGCATCTCCGCCACCCCGTCATCACGGACAACGAAGAGGCCGCGTCCGTCCTCAAATGGGCGGTCTACGACATGAAGCGCCGTTTCGGGCTGCTCTCGGCGAACGGATGCCGGAACGTCGCGGAGTTCAACGGCCGGATCGCGCGCGGGCGCGAGGTCTTCCTCCCGAAGCGCGGCGTCATGGATGAGCCGGCGCTCTACGATGAGGGTCCGCTGCCCTACATCGTCCTCATCATCGACGAACTGGCGGACCTCATGATGACGGTACAGTCCGAGGTGGAGACGCCGCTCGCCATGCTGTCCCAGAAGGCCCGCGCGGTCGGGATCCATCTCGTGCTTGCCACGCAGCGCCCCTCGGTCAACGTCCTCACCGGCCTCATCAAGGCGAACATCCCGAGCCGCATCGCGTTCCGGGTCGCGTCGAAGATCGACAGCCGCACGATCCTCGACCAGAACGGCGCGGAGAGCCTGCTCGGGAACGGCGACATGCTGTTCCTGCCGCCGGGCGAGTCCGATCCCGTCCGCATCCAGGGCGCCTACATCTCCTCCGAGGAGACGGAACGCCTCCTCGACTGGTATCGGGAGCAGGCGAGCGCGCGGGCCGAGGCCGAGAAGGCGGAGGAGGAAGCCGCTTCGGAGCGCGACATCCTCGACCTGCTGAAGGAACTGGAGGAGGAAGAGGGAGGATCGGGCGTCTCGGACGAAGGCGCCGAGGATCGCGACCCGCTGTTTCGGCAGGCTGCCGAGATCGTGATCTCGCACGCCGCGGGTTCGACCAGCCTGCTCCAGCGTCGGCTCAAGATCGGGTACGGACGCGCGGCGCGTATCGTCGACCAGTTGCACGCGGCCGGGATCGTCGGACCCGCGGATGGGTCCAAGCCGCGGGAGGTGCTCGCGACGCTTGCCGATCTGGACGGCGGGGACGGCGGGGAACCGTGAGGCCGTTCCGCCCGCGCCCGCCTCGTACGGGGGCGTTCGGCCTTCTCGCGGCCGGAGCCGTCGCGTGCGCCCTCATGCCGGCGTGCTCCGCTGCGGATTCCGCGGAGGTCGCCGAGGCACGAGCCCGGATCGAAGCCGAGTTCGGCCCGCGGGACGACGCGGCGCCCCCCGTGGGGGCCGGGGATTCGGCGGCTGCGGCGGATGCGCCGGCGGGGCAGGGCGAGCCGCCGGTCGAAGAAGCGGGCGACGCGGTGGGCGAGGCCCCGAATGAAGATCCGCCTCGCGCTCCGGCTGCGGACCCGGGGGCCCCCGCCCCCGATCGGGACGGTTCCCGGCCGGCGGACGAAGCCGCCGGGGGCGTGGACGACGAAACCGGACGCGTGGACGACGAACCGGGACGCGTGGATGTGGACGCGCTCCTTGCCCTCGCGCATTCGGCCCATGCTTCGCTCGACCGTCTCAAGGCGACCTTCGCCCAGCGCATCGAGAATCCGCTCCTCGGCCGTACCCGCGAGGGCCGCGGCACCTGGTATCAGGCGGGACGGAACCGCTTCCGCATGGACTTCGACGAACCGGCCGGCGACATCTACGTGGCGGACGGTGCCTGTCTCTGGCTCTACGAACCCTCGCTGCACGACCAGGTCGTGGTCTCCCGCCTCGAGGAAGGCGCGGAGATCGGCTCGGTCGACATCCTCGAACGCCTGCTTTCGCAGGCGCGGACGACCTACGACGCGGTCGATGAGGGGGTCGGGGAGATCGGCGGCGTGGAAACGCGCATCGTGTCGCTCACGCCCCGGGAACTCCCGGCGCGATACGTGGAGGTCCGCCTGTGGATCGGCGTATCCGACCGCTACGTGCGCCGCTTCCGCATTCGCGAGGAGAACCGGACCCTCCGCACGGTGACCCTGACCCCGCTCGAGCCCGAGGCCCGGATCGACCCGGCCCTCTTCGAGTACGCGCCCCCGGAGGGGGTCCCCGTCTTTCCCGACGATGTGCGATGCGGCTAGGACTCATCAGCCTCGGTTGCGACAAGAACACCGTCGACTCCGAGCGCATGCTCGCCGAACTGGTCGGCCACGGGGCCGAGCGCACGGATGTGGATGAAGCGGAGGTCATCCTCGTCAACACGTGCGGGTTCATCGACGCCGCGAAGGAAGAGTCGATCGAGACGATCCTCGAGGCGGAGCGGCTGAAGCGCGAAGGGGCGTGCCGGAGCGTCGTGGCGGTCGGGTGCATGGTGGAGCGGTATCGGGAGGAGATGGCGGAGGCGCTGCCGGAGGTCGACCTCCTGCTCGGACTGCGGGACCTCGACCGCCTCGTGCCGGAGCTGCTGGAGCGCGGACTCCTTCCGGGACCGACGCCGGCCGGGGGCGTTCACCCCGGGGAGCGGATCCCGGTCGGGGCGCGCCATGTCCGCTACCTGAAGGTGAGTGAGGGATGCGACCACGGGTGCGCCTTCTGCGCGATCCCGCTCTGGAGGGGCAAGCACCGTTCCTTCGACCTGGAGCGTCTCGTCGCCGAAGCGCAGCGCCTCGAGGCGCAGGGCGCCGTGGAGGTGAACCTGGTGGCGCAGGACCTTGCGCACTGGGGCCGGGAGCGGCGTGACGGGACGGACATCGCGACGCTCGTGGAGGCGCTGCTGCGCGAGACGTCGATCCCGTGGTTCCGCCTCCTGTACATCTACTCGGCGGGCCTGCGCGAACCGCTCATCGAACTGATGGCGTCGGAGACGCGGCTCCTCTCGTACATCGACATGCCGATCCAGCACGCGAGCGACACGGTGCTCCACCGCATGCGGCGGCCGGAGCGGGCCGCGACGCTGCGGTCGAAGGTCGCGTGGCTGCGGGAGACGATCCCCGAACTCACGCTGAGAACGACGGTGCTCGTCGGGTTCCCGGGCGAGACGGACGCGGAGTTCCGCGAACTCGTGGATTTCCTCGATGAGGTGCCGTTCGACCGGCTCGGAGCGTTCGCGTTCTCGCCGCAGGAGGGGACGCGCGCGGCCGCCATGGAGGAGAGCCTCGTGCCCGCGGAGCTGGCGCGGGACCGTCTCGAGGAGGTGCTCGAGGTCCAGCGCGCCGTGAGCCGCGAGCGGCTCGCCGCGGAGATCGGCCGGGAACGCGTCGCCGTCGTGGATGCGCCCGCGGCCCGGGACGAACCGACGCTCGCACTCCTCTACGAGGACCCTCCCGCCCCGGCGCACCTGGGCCGGATCGAGAGCCAGGCGGACGACGTGGACGGCGTGACCGTGCTTGTCGGCGGAAACGGCCTCGTCCCCGGCTCGCTGGTGCGGGTCGAGATCGAGCGGGCGGCCGACTTCGACCTCGCCGGGAGCGTCCGGGAGGTCGTGCTTGCGGCGTCCGGACGCGAAGGGGCCGCGCCATCCCCGGCCCCGCCGCCGGGGCGCGGCCTCCCCGTCCTGGGGCTCGACAGCGCCTGGGGCCGGTGAGCCGCGGGCCTCGCCGTCCGTCCGCCGCCTCCGACTGGATTCGGCGCGCGCGCGACGTGATGCCGGGCGGCGTGAGCTCGCCGGTGCGGGCCTTCGGCGCCGTCGGCATGGAGCCGCTGTTCGCCGCCAGCGGCAAAGGCGCACGGATCTTCGATGAGGCCGGGCGCGGCTATCTCGACTACGTCCTCTCCTGGGGTCCGCTCATCCTCGGCCACGCCGCCCCGCCCGTCGTCGAGGCCGTGACGCGCGCGGCCCGCGAGGGGATGAGCTTCGGGGCCTGTCAGGCGCGCGAGGTCGAACTCGCCGAGCGCGTCGCGGCCTGGGTGCCCGGCGTAGAGATGGTGCGCTTCGTGAACAGCGGGACCGAGGCCACGATGTCCGCCGTGCGGCTCGCCCGCGCCGCGACGGGCCGTGACCTGATCCTGAAGTTCGCGGGCTGCTATCACGGCCACGCGGACGCCTTTCTCGTCGTGGCCGGATCGGGCGTCGCCACGCTGTCTCTCCCCGACTCGCCGGGCGTGCCGGCGGCGACCTCCGGCCTGACGCTGACCGCACCCTACAACGACCTCGAGGCGGTGGCGGCGGTGTTCGCGGAACACGGCGAGCGGCTCGCGGCCGTCATCGTCGAGCCGGTGGCCGGCAACGCGGGGCTCATCCCGCCGCGCGAGAGCTTTCTGGAAGGCCTCCGCGACGCCTGCGACCGTGCCGGGGCGCTCCTCATCTTCGACGAGGTCATGACCGGGTTCCGGGTCGCGCGGGGCGGCGCGCAGGAGCGCTACGGGGTCGCCGCGGACCTGGTCGCGCTCGGAAAGGTCCTCGGCGCGGGGATGCCGGTCGCGGCGTACGCGGGCCCCCGTGAGCTGATGCGGCGGATGGCTCCGGAAGGGGACGTGTACCAGGCCGGGACGCTGTCGGGGAACCCGCTCGGCATGGCGGCCGGCATCGCCCAACTCGACGAACTCGAGCGGACAGACCCGTTCGACGGTCTGGAGCGGCGCGCCGCGAACCTCGTCGACGGCATTGTGGCCGCCGCAAGCGCCCGGGGCATCCCGGCCTGCGGGACGGCGCTGGGCTCGATGTGGGGCGTCTTCCTCTCCGACGGCCCCGTGTTCGATTTCGATGACGCGCGGCGCGCGGACACGGACCTCTTCGCCCGCTACTACCGGGCGTGCTTCGAGCGCGGCGTCTTCTTCGCCCCCTCCGCCTTCGAGGCGGGCTTCCTCTCCACCGCGCACACGGACGCGGACGTGGCGGAAACGCTCGGAGTCGTGGGCGAAGCGCTGGACGCGGCGCTGGAGGCGGCACCGGACGCGACGCCGGAGGGCGCGGGTTGAACTGGCGCGCGCGGATCGTCCCCGAACGGGCGGGCCCCCTCCTCCTCGGCGGGGTGTTGATGGGGCTTGCCCACCCTCCCTTCCATCTTCTCGTCACGTCGTTCGTCGCGCTCGTCCCCTTCATCGTCTGGCTCGAGGGACTCCCGGCGACGGCGGAAGGCCGCAGGCAGGCCCGCAAGGGGGGATTCCTCTTCGGGCTCGTCTACTACACGCTCGTGCTCTACTGGCTCCTCGTGGCGCTCGTCTTCTACACGTGGTGGGCGTTCTTCGCCTTCCTCGCCCCGATCCTCATCCTCGCGACCTTCATGTCGTGGGTGGCGGGCGGGATCCACCTGGTGCGGGCCCGCTTCGGGTGGCCGCTCCAACTCGTCTTCCCCGTTTTCTGGACCGCCGGAGAGGTGCTGCGGGCCCACCTCCTCGACGTCTCCTTCCCCTGGATGCAGCTCGGCGACACGCTCTCGGCCTATCCCGTGCTCGTGGGCGCGGCCGACCTCGTGGGCTCCCGCGGGCTCTCCTTCTGGCTCGCGCTCGCGAACGCCCTCGTAGCGTCGGGGTTCCTCGCGTACCGGGCCGGCGGTTGGCGTGCGCTGCGGCGGCCGGCGGCCGGACTCCTGCTCGCGCTCGCCCTTCCCATCGCCTACTCGGCGGTGCGCTGGCAGACGCTCGACGTGCGTCCCGTGGCGCGGGTCGGGGTCGTTCAGCCCAACGTGCCGCAGCATCTGCGCAACACGGATCGCGCCGCGTCGACGGACAGCGCGTTCCGGTCGACGGCCACACTGATCTCCGCGTGGCCGGGTCGGGAACGCATGGATCTCGTGATCTTCCCGGAGACGATGCTCGCCGGGCGTTTCATGGATTCGCTCCCCTCCTTCGACTATCCCGGCTGGCCGGACGCCCGCAACCGGGTAACGGGGATCGGGGAAATGCTCGATGCGGAAGTCGCAGTCGGCGGCGTCGGGGCGGCCGATCTCGGGAACCCGGAGTATCAGCCGTATAACTCCGCGTACCACTTTCGGCCCGGAGAAGGGATCGTCAATCGTTATGACAAGCGCTTTCTCGTGCCGTTCGTGGAGCGGGTGCCGTTCATGCCTCCCGCATGGTTCCAGGCCATCCCCTATGCGGGGGGGAACTTCGGGATCGGCGAGTGGCAGGCTCCGGTCGAGATCGCCACGGAAGATGGAAGCGCGGCGTACGGGACGATGATCTGCTACGAGTCGATCTTCTCGCCGCTGGCGCGGCACTACCGGCGAAACGGCGCGGATTTCCTCGTCAACATCACGAACGACTCCTGGTTCGGCCGCGACGCGTGGTGGAGCCGCTCGAGCGCGCTGTGGCAGCACCCGGCGCACCTCGTCATGCGTTCCATCGAAACGCGGATGGGGGCGGCGCGCTCCGGGAACACGGGGATCTCCAAGATCGTGGATCCGCTGGGGCGGGTGTCGCACCGCACCGAACTCTTCGCGCCCGCGTCCTTCGTGGCGGACGTGTCGACGACGGACGAGTTGACCATGTACGTGCGTCTCGGCGATGTCGTGGGGACACTGGCCGCGCTGGCAGCGCTTCTTGCCCTTGGCGCGTCTTTCCTGAAGGATCGCACCCGACGCGGCCGGGCGCCGCGCAGTGCTTCGGGAGAGACGGTGGACCAGGCAAGCGGGAGCGCATGACACGGAGGATGGGAGGGAAGGTCGGACGATGGTGCGCCCGGCGTGGCGCGTGGCGGCTTCTCGCCGCATTGGCGTGCCTGCCGGCGGCGGAGGGCGTCGCGGCGCAGGTGCCGGACACGGTCTCCCGGGATACGGTGTCGTTCCGGCTTCGCGAACTCCGCATCGAGGCGCTGCGGCCGGTCGCCAGCGTGTCGGGTGCGAGCGCGGTGCGCCTCAGCCTCCAGTCGCCGCGCGTGGCGGCCGTCCCGCTGCTCGAGGAGGCGTTGCGCGAGATTCCGTTCCTGCAGGTGCGGGAGAACTCGCGCGGCGAGGCCCAGCCGACGCTGCGGGGGACCGAATCGCGCCAGCTCGCCGTGCTCGTCGACGGGGTGCCGCTGAGTCTCGGCTGGGACGCGCGCACCGACCTCTCGCTCATTCCGGTCGACGCGGCGCGCGAGATCCAGCTCTTCCGGGGCATCTCCTCGGTGCTCCACGGTCCCAACGTTCTCGGCGGCGTGGTCTCGATCGAGATCGGACACGGGAGCGTGGATCCGGACCGGCGGCTCAACGGGATGCAGGGCGGCATGGACGCGACCGGCGCGGCGTTCGGCGGGGTGCGCCTCGGACGGACGTGGAGTTCGGGGGACGGCGGGGTGTCCGTGCAGGCGGGTGGCGCCTACAGGACGCGCGATGGTGTACCCCTTCCCGGCGGTGTCGAACAGCCGGCCGCGATCGACCCGAACCGGCGTCTGAACAGCGACCTCGACCATGTGAGCGCCTTCTTCACCGGCCGGATCGAATCCGAAGGGGGCGCCTGGGTCTCGATGTCCACCTTCGGGTATCGCGCCGAGAGGGGGGTCCCGCCGGAACTCCACGTGATGAATCCGCGACGCTGGAGGATGCCGGAGGCGAAGCGGGCCGTGGGCACGGTCTCGGCCGGGACCGGGTGGGGTCGCACCCCCTTCGGGACGGGAGACTTCGAGGTCAGCATCGGGGTCGACGCGGGCGACGCGCAGATCGACGAGTTCGAGACGCTGGCCTACGAGGACGTTGCGGGGCAGGAGTTCGCGGACGACCGCACCCTCACCTTCCGCGGCCTCTCCGACCATGAGCTGGGCGAAGGGGTCCTGCGGACGGCGCTGACGGTGGCCGAGACCCGCCACGTGGAGCGTCTCGTGCCCGGAGGAGAGTCCACCTTCCGCCAGCGCCTGTTCAGCTTCGGCGGCGAGGTCGAGTTGCCGCTTGCGGGCCCCGGCGCGGGGTTCTGGTCGGGCGCCCGCGTCAGCCTGGGGGCGAGCTGGGACCACGGCAGCACGCCGGAGACCGGCGGGCGCGAAGCGCGCGAGGCGATCGACGACTGGGGCGCGCGCATCGGGGGGTCCGCGCAGATCGGGCCGCGCGTTCGCTTCCACATGGGGGCGAGCCGCCGCGTCCGCTTCCCCTCGTTGCGGGAACTGTATTCCGGCGCCCTCGGCCGCTTCGTCCCCAACCACGAACTCGCGCCGGAGATCCTCCGCGCGGCGGAGGGCGGCGTCACCGGGACGGTGGCGGCGTTCGGGGCGGAGGTCGAGGCGCAGGCCGTGCTCTTCTTCCAGAGCTTCTCGAATGCGATCGTGCGCACGGGGCTCGGGGACGGGAGGTTCCGCCGAGAGAACCGGCGCCGCGTGGACGCGGCGGGGATCGAGCTTCTCGGCGACGCGCGGTGGGGCGATGTCTCCCTGGGCGGGGACCTCACGTGGCAGAACGTGAACGTCACGGACCAACGGTTCGAGGGCCGCAGGCTTCGTGCGGAGTATCAGCCCGGGATCGCCGTGGGAGCGCACGTGGAGGGCCCGCTCTTCGCGGGTTTCCGGGCGCGGGCCGCGGTGGAGGCGATCGGACGCCAGTACTGCGTCGATCCGGATTTCGACGCCGACATCGCCCTCGACCCGACGGCCCGCGTCGACCTGGTCGTGAGTCGGGAGTTCGCGGTCAGAGGACCCTTCCGGACGCTCCAGACCTCGCTGTCGCTGGACAACCTCGCGGACGCGACGGTCTTCGATCAGTGCGGACTGCCGCAGCCCGGCCGTCTGCTGCGGCTCCAGTTCCGGCTCTTCTAGTCGATCCCGGGCGATGTCCGACTCGAGACTCCGCGTCGCCTACAGCGCCGGGTATACCGTGCCGCTGCCCGAGGGGCACCGCTTCCCGATGGGGAAATTCCTCGCGCTGAGGCAGATCCTCGAACGTGACGGGATCATCGCGCCGGAGGACATCGTCGAGCCGGAGGAGGCCGCGTGGGAGGACTTGGCGCTCGTACACACGCCGGAGTACCTCTACAAGCTCCGGCACGGCACTTTTCGGCGCGCCGAGGAGCGACGCCTCGGGCTCCCCTGGTCGCCGGCGCTCGTCCGCCGCTCGCGACTCGCCGTCCGGGGCACGGTCAATGCCGCGTGGATGGCGCTCGAAGATGGAGTGGCGGCGAATCTGGCCGGAGGGACGCACCATGCATTTCCGGATCACGGGGAAGGGTTCTGCGTCTTGAACGATGTAGGCGTCGCCGTCAGGGTGTTGCGCCGCGGCGGGTGGATTCGCCGCGCGCTCGTCGTGGATCTCGATGTCCATCAGGGGAACGGCACGGCCGCCGTGTTCACCGACGATCCCGACACCTTCACCTTCTCCGTGCACGGTGCCGGAAACTACCCGTTCCGGCCCACCCCGTCCGATCTCGATGTGGCCTTGCCCGACGGCGCGGGAGACGAGGAATACGAAGAGGCGCTGCGGCGATTCCTTCCCCAGGCCGTGTCCCGGTCGCGTCCGGACCTCGTGTTCTACCTCGCGGGCGTGGATGTCGTCGCCGGCGACCGTTTCGGGCGTCTCGCGCTCACGCGCGCCGGTCTGGAACGAAGGGATCGGTGGGTCATCAGCACGCTGCGGGGGCAGGGGCTCCCGCTCACGCTCCTCCTGTCGGGCGGGTATGCGGCCACGCCCCGAGAGACGGCGGAACTGCACGCCGTCGCGCACAGAACGGCGTGTGACGTGGAAGGGCGTCGGCATGAGGGCGATGGCATGAGGGCGACGGCGTGAGAGCGGCGCGGCCCTCCCGCGGGAAGCGGGCGGAGGAGGCGGTCGAGGCCGCGGGCGGGGCGGGCTACTTCGCCAGCGTGACCTTGCGTTTGCCGAGCATCGAGCCCGAAGCGGTGCTCGCTTCGCCGACGGTCGGCGTGCGCGGTTTCTGGCAGAGCGGCCCCCACTGGATCGCGCACGCGGGCTCCGCCGCCGAGATCGACAGCCGGGAGGGCGTGCCGGGACCTCCGCCCCACGATCTCATCGTCTGGATGCGGGAGCGTGCCCGGAAGCTGTTCTCGGAACCGTGGGTCCTCGACCTGGACGGGGAGGCGCGGCGGCCCCGTATGCACGGCGGCTTCGCCTTCGACCCCGCGCGCCGGGCAGATCGGGAACCGGGCTTCTGGGAGGCGTTCCCGAGTGCGCGCTTCGTGCTGCCCGCCTACGAAGTCGAGGCGGACGAGCGTGGCGCGTGGTTGACGGTGACGCGCCGCTTCGCCGCCGGGACCTCCGGAGATCAGGCCATCGATCGGCTCCGCCGCCGCGCGACGCGTACGCGCGAACAACTGGCCAGGCTCGAGCGCCACGGGGCGGCGCCGGGGCCCGTCCCCTCCGCGACCGCCATCGAGGAACTCGTGGACCGCCGGCAATGGCGGCGCGCCGTCAACGGAATTCTCGACGAGATCCGGTCCGGCCGGGTTCGAAAGGTCGTGCTCGCGCGCTCCATGGACATTACGCTCGGGAGACCGCCGGACTCCGCCGCCGTTCTCACCGCTCTGCGCACGGCGAACCCGCTCGCCCACCTCTACCTGATGCAGTTCGCGCGCGACCGCTTTCTCGTCGGCGCCGCCCCGGAGTTGATCGGTTCGCTGCGCGGCCGGCGTTTTCGCACGATGGCCGTCGGAGGGTCGACGCCGCGCGGGGCGGATCCGGCATCGGACGCCTGGCTCGGCCGCCAGTTGCTCGACAGCGGCAAGAACCGGGAGGAACACCTCGTCGTCGTCGAGGACATCGTCGAACGGCTGCGTCAGGGCGGTGTCCGGATCGGAGAGATCCCGGAGCCCGCCCTCCTGCGCCTGCCGCGGATCCAGCACCTGCGCACGGACCTCGAGGCGGAGACCCCGCCCGCGACGCACATCCTGTCGCTGGTGGAAAGGCTCCATCCCACCGCCGCCGTGTGTGGCGATCCGCGCGACAAAGCGCTCGAAATGATCCGCGCGCGCGAGACGGAGAGTCGCGGCTGGTACGCGGGTCCCGTCGGCTGGTTCGACGAAGCGGGTGACGGGGAGTTCGCTCCCGCCTTGCGCGGCGGGGTGGCCAGGGGTCCGCTGTTTCGCCTTTACGCCGCCGCGGGCCTCGTGAGCAACTCCCGGGCTCAGGCCGAATGGGACGAGACCCGGGTGAAGCTGCAGACGATGCTCGCGGCGCTCGGTGTCGCGCCGATGCGGTGAGCCGCACGCCGGCCGCGCCCAATCGGAACGCACTGTGGGCGCGGGCGCTCGTCGACGGGCTCGCCCGCCGGGGAGTGTCGCACGCCTGCGTCGGTTCCGGATCCCGCTCCGCCCCGCTCGTGGAAGCGCTGGCAGCGGACGACCGGTTCACGCTTCACCCGCACGTGGATGAACGGAGCGCCGCCTTCTTCGCGCTGGGCGTGGGCGCGGCGAGCGGACGGCCGGCGGCAGTCGTCACCACGTCCGGCACCGCCGCGGCCAACCTCTTTCCGGCCGTGGTGGAGGCAAGCCAGAGCGAGGTCCCTTTCCTCGCGCTGACGGCGGACCGGCCGGCGGCGCTGCGGGGCACGGATGCGAACCAGACGATCGACCAGCGGGATCTCTTCGGCCGCTACACCCGCCGCTCCATCGACCTCGCGCTTCCGGAGCCGACCCCGGCGGGGCTCGCCCGTCTGGGAGCCGCGGTGGAGGCGGCGTGGCGCGCGGCGGTGGGGTCTCCCGCCGGACCGGCGCACCTGAACGTCCAGTTCGCGAAGCCGCTGGAGCCGGTTCGGGTGCCGGGCGACGTGCCCTCCGGCCTGGAGCCGCGCCTCCCCGGCCCCGCTACGCCCGGCGACACGCCCGGAACGCCGCCGCCAGACGCCGGTGCCGAGCTCGCCACCCTGCTGCACGGTGCGCGGCGCCCGCTCATCGTCTGCGGCCCCAACCAGCGGTCCGAGGTCGGCCGCGCCTCCCTGGCGCTGGCTGCCCGGGCGCACGCTCCGCTCGTCGCCGATCCGCTCTCCGGCGCCCGTTTCGGCTCCGGCGCGGCGCGCTGGACGATGGGCGGCGCCGATCTCTCGCTCCGTGCCGATGACGTCGCCGCGGCGCTGCGCCCGGATCTCGTCGTTCGCGTCGGACGCGCGCCCACCTCCGCGGCGGTCTGTCGCTACCTGGAGCGGCACGCGGACGCGCCGCAGTTCGTTCTGGATGCGACGCACCGCTGGCGCGATCATCTCGCCACGAGCGCGCGGCGGCTGACCGGCGATCCCGTCGAGACCCTCGAGCGAGCCGGCGCGGCCGACTGCGGAGAGGCGGACGAGGCCTGGCTCGGGCGGTGGCGGGCAACGGACCGCGCGGCGCGGCTCGCGGTCGAGCCGTCGCTGGCGGAGGCGTGGTTCGAGGGCGCCGTCGCGAACGCCATGGCGGAAGGCCTCCCGGAAGGGACGCCCTGGTTCATCGGCAACTCGATGCCGATTCGCGACGTGGACGCCTTCGCGCGGGCGACGGATCGGCCGTTGCGCCCCCTCGGCCTTCGAGGCGCGAGCGGGATCGACGGCAACGTGAGCGCCGCGCTCGGCGCCGCGGCCGCCTCCGGACGGCCCGCGGCGGCGCTCATGGGCGACCTCACGCTGCTCCACGATGCGGGAGCGCTGCTCGCCGATCGTCCGCCCGGCATCTCGCTCCACCTCGTCGTCATCCAGAACCGCGGCGGCGGCATCTTCCACATGCTGCCGATCCGGGAGCACGATCCGCCCTTCACCCCCTACGTGGTCATGCCCCAGTCCGTCGATCTGGGCGCGGTTGCCGCCGCCGCCGGAATCCCGCACCGTCTCGTCTCGTCGGCCGCCGAATTGCGGGAGGCCGTGAAGGCGCCGGGCCCGGAATCGGAGGGCCGGGGCCTCCGTCTCACCGAGGCGTGCATCGAGCGTGAACACAACTGGCAGCAGCGCACCGCCGCGATCGAAAACGCGAAGGAGGCGGCGCGCCGCGCGATCTGAGGGAGAACCCGAGATGGCAGAGACCTTTGCCCCCCCGGAAAGCGGCGTCGACTGGGAGCCGGCCGGCGAATACCGGGACATCACCTACCACAAGAGCGATGGCATCGCCCGCATCGCCTTCAACCGGCCCGAGGTGCGCAACGCGTTCCGTCCCGACACGCTGTTCGAGATGTACGAGGCGTTCCAGGACGCGAGAGATGACGAGGAGATCGGCGTCGTCCTCCTCACCGGGAACGGACCTTCGAGGGATGGGAAGTGGGCCTTCTGCTCCGGCGGCGACCAGCGGGTGCGCGGGACGGCCGGATACGTGGGGAAGGACGGGGTCGCGCGGCTCAACGTTCTCGAGCTCCAGCGTCTCATCCGCTCGATGCCGAAGCCCGTCATCGCGCTCGTCGCCGGGTATGCGATCGGCGGCGGACACGTGCTGCACGTGGTGTGCGACCTCACGATCGCGGCGGACAACGCCGTGTTCGGGCAGACGGGGCCCAAGGTGGGGAGCTTCGACGGGGGGTTCGGTTCCTCGTACCTGGCGCGGTCCGTGGGCCAGAAGAAGGCGCGCGAGATCTGGTACCTGTGCCGGCAGTACGGAGCGGAGGAAGCCGAGCGGATGGGGCTCGTGAACAAGGTCGTGCCGCTGGCGCGGATGGAGGCGGAGGGGGTCGACTGGGCGCGAGAAATCCTCGGGAAGAGCCCGCTCGCGATCAGGTGCCTGAAGGCGGCGATGAACGCCGACTGCGACGGACAGGCCGGGCTCCAGGAACTGGCCGGCCACGCGACGATGCTCTTCTACATGACCGAGGAAGGTCAGGAAGGGAAGAACGCGTTTCTCGAGAAGCGCACACCGAACTTCAGACAGTACCCTTGGCGTCCGTAACGCCCGGCAGCGCGGGCGCGTGGATCGCGGGCGCGCGTCTGCGGACGCTGCCGGCCGCGGTAGGCCCCGTGCTCGCGGGCGGCGGGTTGGCGTGGAAGGACGGCGGTTTCGCCGCCGCGCCCTTTCTGGCGGCGCTCGTGGCCGCGCTCCTGATTCAGATCGGCACGAACTTCGCGAACGACTATTCCGATTTCGCGCGCGGGGCGGACACGGCCGACCGGCTCGGCACGCCGCGGGTGACACAGGCCGGTCTCCTGACCGCGGCGGCCGTCCGGCTCGGGGCGGCGGTCTCGTTCGCGCTCGCCGTCGCGGTCGGCATCTATCTCGCGCTGGTCGGCGGATGGCCGGTCGTGTGGATCGGCGTGGGCTCGATCTTGCTGGCGGTCTGCTACACGGGTGGACCATGGCCGTATGGCTACCACGGGCTGGGCGACCTCGCCGTTTTCATCCTGTTCGGCCCGGTTGCGGTGGCCGGCACGCATTACGTGCAGCTCTCGCGCTGGGCGCCCGAGGCGCTCCTCGCGGGGCTCGGCGCGGGCGCGCTCGCCACGGCGATCCTGGTGGTGAACAACCTGCGCGACATCGCGACGGATGCCGCCGCCGGAAAGCGCACCCTGGCCGTGCGGATCGGTCCGTCCGCGACGCGGGTCCAGTATTCGCTGCTCGTCGCCGTCGCCATCGCCGTGCCCCCCATCGGCGTCATGGTGGGATGGTGGCCGCCGGGGACGCTGCTCGCGTCGGGCGCGGTGCTCCTCGCTGTTGCGCCGCTGCGCGTCGTGTGGACGTACGAGGACCCGCGTTCACTGAACCCCGCCCTCGCCGCCACGGCGCGGACAACCGGGGCCTACGGCCTCCTGTTCGCGGTCGGATGCCTGTGGTGAACGAGCCGGCGACTCCCGCCCCCTCGTCGTCCTTCTCGCTCGTGTCGCGCGACCGCGCGTGGTCCGCCGCGGAGATCCGCGCGGCGGGCGCCGCGGTAGCCGCGATCCTGGAGGAAGAGGGGGTGGGGGCGGGGGCCGTCGTCGCGCACCAGTTCCCTCTGGACGCGGCCGGCGCGGTAGCCCTTGCCGCGCTCGCGCTGGAAGCTGCCCCGGGGGCCGGCCGGGTGCTCGCACCCGCGCATGCGGACTGGACACCGCATGAGCGAGACGCCTTTGTCACGGCGCTTCAACCCGCCGTCGCGCTCACAGGGAGGGCCACGACGTGGCCGACGTCCGGGTGGAGGTCGCGGGCGCTCGCGGTCCCCGGGACCGGAGACATCGTCCTGCATCTGCGGGATTCCGCCCCGCCCCCTCTCGCCGCCCCGACGGCGCCTCCGGTGCGGGCAGGCCTCCCCGCGACCGGCGTCATTCTTCCCACGTCCGGAACCGAAGGCGCGCCCCGCTTCGTCGTCCACGAATGGCGGTCGTTGCGCGCGAACGCCAGCGCCTCGAACGACCGTCTCGGGTTCGGCCCGGGCGAACGGTGGCTCGCGACGCTCGCCTGGGCGCACGTCGGGGGGCTCGCCGTGCCGCTGAGGGCCGCGGCTGCCGGCGCCACGGTCGCGCTGGCGGGGCCGCGGTTCGACGCCGCCTCCGTCGCCCGGGCGCTGGGCGAACTCGCCGTGACGCACGTCTCGCTCGTGCCGGCCATGCTGCACGGGCTGCTGGCGGTCGGCGCCCGGCCGCCGCGCTCGTTGCGCGCCGTCCTGCTGGGCGGCGCGGCGACCCCGCCGGACCTCGCGGAGCGGGCTCTGTCCGCCGGGTGGCCGATCGCGCTGACGTACGGATTGACCGAGGCGGGGTCGCAGGTCACCACGGCCACGCCGCAGGAGGTGCGCGCCGGCGACCGGTCGGCCGGCGTCCCGCTGACCGGCGTCGAAGTGCGGATCCGACCGCCCGGCGACGCGGCTCCGGGGCCGGACGGCGCGCTGGCCCCGGGCCACATCGAGGTGCGCGGCGACACGCTGTTCCGGGGATACGTCGGAGAGCCCGCGCGGCCCCCCGGCGACTGGTTCGCGACCGGCGACCTCGGTCATCTCGACGCGCAGGGTCGCCTGGCGGTGACGGGGCGTCTGCGCGACCGGATCGTGAGCGGAGGTGCGAACGTCGACCCGGCCCAGGTGGAGGCCGTGCTCGCCGCCCACCCGGACGTCGGCGAAGCCGCCGTCATCGGCATGCCGGACAGCCGGTGGGGTCAGGTGGTGGTCGCCGTCGTCGCCGGGGAAGATCCCGGTCTCCCCGCCCGTCTCGACCCGTGGTGCCGCGAACGGCTGTCGGGTCCGCGCGTGCCCCGCCGCTGGGAGGTGCTGGACCGTCTCCCCCGGACGGCGACCGGCAAGGTGGACCGGGCCAAACTGAGGATCGACTTGAGAGGCGGATGATGGAACGACCGAATAAGGCACTCGGCTGCCAGAAGCGTCGGTTCGCGCTCGACGAAGGCGAACACTTCCTCAACTGCGCCTACCTCGGGCCCCTCCCGCGCTCGGTCGCCGAGGCGGGGATGGAGGGAATCCGCCGCAAGTGCTCGCCGACCCCCTTCCCGAGCGAGCGGTTCTTCACGGACTGCGATCGCGCCCGGGACCGCTTCGGGCGCCTCGTAAACGCGCCGCCGGAGCGGATCGCGCTCGCACCTTCCGCGTCCTACGGCATCGAAGTCGCGGCCCGGAATCTCCCGCTCGAACGGGGACAGAACATCGTCGTCCTCGGCGAGCAGTTCCCGAGCAACGTCTACACGTGGCGGCGCCGCGCGGCGGCCCACGGCTGCGAAGTCCGAACCGTGGACCGCCCCGGGCCGCCCCCGTCCGCCGCGCTCTGGAACGAGCGGCTGCTCGAGGCGATCGGCCCGGAGACCGCCGTCGTCGCTCTCCCGCACTGCCACTGGACGGACGGTACCCGGATCGACCTCGAGGCGGCGGGGGAGCGGGCGCGCGAAGTCGGCGCCGCGCTCGTCATCGACGGCTCGCAGTCCATCGGCGCCGTACCGTTCGACGTAGAGCGCTTTCGGCCCGACGCGTTGATCACCGTCGGGTACAAGTGGCTCCTGGGGCCCTATTCGACCGCGTTCGGGTACTACGGTCCCCGCTTCGACGACGGTACGCCGCTCGAGGAAACATGGATCTCGCGCCGCGGTTCCGAGGACTTTCAGGGTCTTGTCGACTATACCGACGAATACAGGGGAGGGGCCGCCCGCTATGACGTCGGCCAGACATCCAATTTCATCCTCGTGCCGATGCTCGTCGAGGCGCTGGACCTGATTCTCGACTGGGACCCCGCGCGCATCCTCGACTATTGCCGCGCCCTCCTGTCCGGCCTCGCGGATGAACTGCGCCTCCGCGGCTGGGCGATCGAGGACGACGAGTGGCGAACGGGGAACATCCTCGGCGTCCGCCTGCCCGCGGGCTGCGATCTCGCCGAGGTGGACGCCCGCCTCGCCGAGGCCCGCGTCTACGCCTCCCTGCGCGGCGATGCCCTGCGCGTCTCGCCGAACGTCTACAACGAACCACGCGACATCGACGCCCTCCGCCGGGTACTGGCGATCTACGGCTAGAGTGTGGTACCGGCCTCAGCCCGGGTGTCGCGGGAGGCCGGGCACGACTTCCAGCCTGTCGCCTTCCGACCGTGACGACGTCGGGAGCGTACCGGTCAGGTTGCGGACGATGCTGCGGACGCGGCCGGTGAGGCGGTCGATGATCAGCGCGGCGCGACCTCCGCGAGCCCGGTCCACTGACGTCGATCCTTCCGGGCCGCTCAGCGTGAGGTGATCCAGCGTCTCCGCCCAGGCGGGGTCGAAGGGGATCGCGAACGTGAACGCGCGGCTCTCATCATCGATCCCGTGCGCGACCGGAGTCGGCGTAAAGCCGAGTGAGAACAGGCTCCGCCCCGCCGCATCGCGGCCCGACAGGCGGTACGGGCCGCCCGACGAGGGAAGGCGCGGGGCCGTCGGATATACGAAGGCGGGCTCCAGCCGAAGTTCGCCCGCGTCGACCCCGCCCCAGAGAAGGAGCATGTCGCCCCGCCCGCCCCGCCGATCCGCCGCGGGTGCCGACGCCGGAATCCCGGCACCGCCGTCCCCCGCGAGGCGGAACTCCAGCATCTTCGTGAAGCTGTAGTCGCTGATCCACTGGGGATAGCAGTAGGACATCAGGTCCCGGTATCCCTCCGGGCTGAACAGATGCCCCAGGCCCGGCCCGCCGTCCCCACCGTCTTCGTCGCCATCCCCGAAGTCGTGACCCCACACCCCGATGCGGCCATCCGGCCACGGATAGTCGGGATCCACCGTCCCCGGGTCCGTGACGGGCTCGTCGCAGGGCGTGTGTGGGCGCCCGAGGTTGTGCCCCAACTCGTGCGCGAACACGAGGCGGAGACGACCCGTCCTCTGCAGCAGGCCGTCCGGACCGTGTGAGGCCGTGAGGGAGCTTTGCCCGCCCAGCATCCCCAGACCGTCGATCCAGTACGCATCGGGGTGCCGCGAGCGCGGTTTCGGAACGCCGAAGATCCCGGTGTAATGCTCCCGGGGGTCCTCCGCCTCCATCAGCCGGAGCAGTTCGATCTCACGGATGAGGCCGACGACCCCCGCCTCCGAGGTGTCCGCCCACGTGTGGTAGGGTTCGCGGAGCGCCACGTGCAGGTCGCCGACCGGCAGGACCGTGCGGGCGTAACGCAGCACGCTCCGACCCGCGTCCGAGCCCGCCCCCGTGGCCGCCGCCGCGAGTTCGCCCGCGAACGCCGCCACGCGCGGATTCACGTCCCTGTTTTCCTCCGAATGGTACTGCACGGGAACGAGGGTCACGCGCAGCGGGGGCATCCGCCGAACGTCGATGTCGTACGGGCCCTCCGCCGGGAACCGGGACCGACTCGAGGGGGTCAGGGGGAGCGCGCCGTCCGGATCGAGTTCCACGACCATGCTCAGGCCCGGCTGCAGCACGCGGCCCGGTACGACGGCGTTGAAGGACCTTTCGAGTCGGCTCTCGTCGACGGCGAGCGGGATCCCTCCACCGGGGGGGTCGAGCTCCGTCCGGTACGTCTCCGCTCCGTCATGGAAGAAGGTCGCGGTGGCTTCCGGCCGGAAGCCGTTGACTTCGTCCGCGGTCGCGAAGACGCGAAGGAGGGCGCGCCGGTTCGCCACCAGCGGTACGCCGCCCGCCCGGTCCTGGGCCGCCTGCGTGAGATACGCATGGGGCACGGACAGCGTGACGGAAGCGGGGTTGGACACGACGAGCGGGTCCCCCGCGACGAGATCGAAACCGTCGCAACGATCCGCGCAGGCTTCGGCCAGCGCCTCTTCCGTGCCGACGGTGACGGAGACCGGGGCATCGGCGGCGTCGCCGCGCGTGAGCCTCACGGCGGCGCTCGCCGTGGTGCCCGCCCGTACCAGGACGGAGTCGAAGGAGAGCGTCCCCCCATTGGCGAGGAGGGGCAGCCGGACATCGAAGGGGGCGCCCTCCAGTATCCGGGCCTCGATCGTGGCGGGACCCGGAGCCGTCGGGTCCTCGTGGTCCGTTCGAACGAGCCGCACGGGGAAGGCGAAGGCGGTCTCGTTTCCCCCCAGAGTCAACCGTTCCAGGCTCCGAAGGCCCGTCAGCGCGCCCGGGGGCAGGGCGCTCAGTTCGTTATCCTGCAGAAACAGCTCCCTAAGGCCGGCGAGGTCGCCGAATACGCCCGGCGGCAGCGCCCGCAGCCGGTTGTCGACCAGGGAGAGCCATTCGAGCCTTCGGAGGCCCGCGAACACGCCCGGCGGCAGGTCGGCGATCAGGTTTCCCGCGAGATTGAGCACTTCCAGACTGGAGAGATCGGAGAACGCTCCGGGGGGAAGGGCTCCCAGCCGGTAGTCCTGGAGCGAGAGCCATTCCAGGCCCGAAAGGGCGCTCAGGTCGGCCGGGCGCAGTCCGCCGCGGACGGCTCCGGTTCCAGTCTCGGGGCCGGGTTCCCGCGGCCTGATCGTCAGGGAGCGGAGTTCGGCCAGCGCCTGGCCATCGGGGGCGGTGCAGTCGTCGGCCCGGAGCCCGCGCACGATCGCGTCGCGCACGGGGGCCGTCCGGTCGCACACTCCCTCCCGGATGACCACGGCCGCGCTCGAAGGAGGGGCGAGCACGAAGCCGCTCCCGGTCGCGGGCCGACCGAGGGCAAGGGTGAGGACTTCCCGGGGCGGCTCGATCTCATCGTCGTCGGCGATGCGGATCTCGATGAAGGCGCCGCTCGCTCCCGCGGGGACTTCGACCTCGCCCTCGCCCGCGTCCAGCACGTCCGCCGAATCCGCGTCGGCCGTCAGCCGCGTGTCATCCACTCCCAGCGAATAGCGCACGGTCAGCGGCGCCGCCGCCGCCTCGTCGAGCACGACTTCGACGCGGGCGGTGCCGCCCTCCCGCGCCTGCGCCACGCCGAGCGAGAGTGCGAGGCCGGCCCCGACCGTCGCCTCGAAGCGCTGCGCGACCGAAAGCCCGCCGCCGTCGCGGGCCGTCACCTCCACCGTCGCGGACCCCGCAGCGACCCCTTCCACCGTCACCCGATCTCCGCCAACCGTCACGCGGGCGACGCCGGCGTCGAGGGATCTCGCGGCGAATGTCAGCGCATCGCCGTCCGGATCCCGGAACCAGGGGGCCGCGTCGATGACCGCCGGATGCCCGAGCCGCACATCGAGGTCGGGCACGGCGTCCACCGCCACCGGGCTCCGGTTTTGTGGGGGCTCAGGCGGCGTGACTTCCGTTCGGCACGCGCCCACCCACACGGCGGCGCCCGCGAGTGCGACCGCGGCGGAGCGCGTTCCGAACCGGCGCCGGCGACGAACCACGGTCGCTAACCGCCCGTGGACGCAGACTCCGGTTGGCGGGCGGGCCCTTCCTGGCGTCGCACCATCACCGCCCCGCCGCTCTCGCCGCGGGCGGTGAACCCCATGAGGTGGAGGAGCCCGATCACCCCCCGGTTGCGGGCCCAGCGCGCCACGACGACGGCGTCGCTACGCGCGGGATGCGGCCGTACGCCCGGAAGCCAAGTGGCCGCGCGATCCGCACCGGCCGTTCGCAGAAGCCGGGACACCGTCAGCCACTCGGCAGCGCGCTGCCGGACGATGAAGAAACCGTCGTCGCCTTGTCGCTGGTAGAGCGGGAGGAAGACGCGGCCTGCAAACGCCGTCCGCACCGGTCCGGTCCGGTCCGCGCCGAGTTCCTGCCCCGCCTCGACCACGTCGAAGTTCCTGAACCCCGGATGCATCCGGAATTCGTCCTCCTCCGAGACAACGTGGCGATAGCGGACATCCAGTACTCTCGGCAAGCCTTCTGCGCGGCGAGCGAGGCGCGCCCTCAGGTCGCCCGGGCCCGGCGCGCTTCCTTCCTCGATCAGTCCGAGGGTCTCAAGCAGGATCCACACGGCCTCCTCGTGCACTTCGATGGACGACGCGGCCTCGTGCTGCCCCGCTTCGATGCCGATGTTGGCCCAGCCCAGGCGGTCGAAGTAGTGGAGCATGGCGCCATCGATCTGCTCTTCCAGTCCCAGAACCACTGGGACCGGAAGGCGGAGTGCGAGTGCCCGGTTCTGAAGCGTGTCTCCAAGCGTCGTGAAAGGCGCGCTTTCCGATGATGTGGTATGAAGGTCAAGGACGTGGATGGGCCCGCGCGCGCGCCGGTCTTCCGCGCGGAAGGCGGCCAGAAGATCCCGCTGCTCCGCCAGCTCGGCGCTCCCCACGATCGGTCCCCCGTCGCCTTCCGGCGCCGACTCCCCGGACCGGAGCGACTCCAGTACCGCGTCCACGCGCTCGCGTTGCCACACGCGGTTGAGATCCTCGTCGATGAACCGCGTGCCTGCTCTGCGCGCCTGAAGGTTGCCACGGAGTCCGACCAGGTCCCCGTGCATCCGAAACCGGTTCGACGAGAGCACGTCCAATACCCGTTCCAGCGCTGCGATACCCGCCGGTTCGTTTCCGTGCAGCGAGGCGATACAGATGACGAGCGGACCAGGCTCGGCGCCCCGGTACGCGCCGATCCGTCGTCCCTGGTCTCCGGGCTCCTCGATGACCCTCGAGGACATCCTGTGGTTCACGCCCGCGGTCGGTGCAGCGATTCCGCCTTCGCCGCGAACACGAAGTCACTCTCCGTGAGCCCGTCGATCTTGTGCGTCCAGATCCGAACGACGACCCGTCCCCACGCGAGGAACAGGTCCGGATGATGGTTCTGCTCCTCCGCCATCCCGCCCACGCGATTCACGAAGTCGAGCGCCGTCACGAAGTCGGGGAAGCGGTACTCCTTCTCGAGGTGGTGGCCGTCCACCACCCGCCAGTCGGCCCCGAGTTCTTCCGCAAGCGCGTCCAGGGCCGCTCCCTCCAGGGGTGGAACGCCGCCTCGACAGGGGATGCACTGCTGCTGCGCGAGCGGTATCGACATCGGATCGTCTCCGTGGCTGCGGTTTGTCTCTGTCCTCAGGGCGCGTCGGCCACCGCTTGCAGGAGTGCCTCATAGTCGGGCTCCACGCCCGCGTCCTCCGACACCCATGCATACGCTACCCGGCCGTCCCTTCCGATCACGAACGCCGACCGCTTGGAGACGCCCCGGAACCCGTGAAACTCCTCGTAAAGCACGCCCCAGTCACGCGAAACCGTGCGGTTGAAGTCGGAGAGGATGGGGAAGGGGATGCTCTCCTCCGCCCGAAAACGGGACGTGACGAACGGGCTGTCGACGGAGATCGCGAACACGGTGGCGTCGAGCGACGCGTAGGCGCTCCACTCATCCCGGAGCCGGCACATCTCCGCCGTGCAGACCGAGGTGAAGGCGAGGGGGAAGAAGAGGAGCACGACCCGGTCGCGGCCGAGGTGGTCCCCCAGATCGATCGTTCCTCCGGCTTCGTAGGGCAGCGTGAACGGCTCCACACGGTCGCCGACCGAGACCTTCTTGCTGGAAGTCATGTCAGAATGCGCCTCCTCTACCTCCGCCGAAGCCGCCGCCCGAAAATCCGCCGCCCCCGGAAATACCGCCGCCCGAGAAGCTCGATGCCTGGGCGCTGCGCGGCGCGGACTGCATCACGCTGTGCGTCTCCGCGGACATGGTGTTCAGGTTCGAGACCAGGATGTGAGAGTTGAACGTCGAAAGAGCGTGCCCATGATACCAGTCCGGCGGTTCGCGATACAGGTCCCGGAAGGCCCGCGCCCACTGCCCCGCGACGCCGAGCGCCATGGCGTACGGAAGACACTCCTCGAACATCTCCGGACCCGAGATCTTCCGCCTGTAGCGGTCGGATTCGACCCGCGTGAGGAATTCCTCGAACCCCTTCACCTGCCGCAGCAGCTCCGTGCCCTTCTTCGTGCGCGCCGGCATGAAGAGTCCGAAAACCACGATGACGAACGCGGATGCGATGGCCGCCCCGAGTACGGCCCCCATCGCCAGCGGAAGCACGGCCTGGGCGAGCAGCCCGCCGAAGAAGATCACGATGCCGACCAGGAACCCCAGACCCACGTATTTTCCGGCGACGATGGTCGGCGATTCCGTGTACACGCCGTGCTCGATGAGCGTCGCCAGCAACTCCGACTTCAGTTCCGGGAGATCCTTGTAGAAGCGGTCCTTGAGGTCCGAGAGCCGCCGGGTCCTCCGCCCCCCGAACACCGCTCGCAGGAGCGCGCTTTCGTGCGGAGCCAGGCGGTCGCCAGCGTTGTCCCGTCGCTCGAAGGTGTAGTCCTTCTCCTCGCGTTCCTCGATCGTCAGGTGCCCCCGCACGGCGAGGTCGATCAGCGTCGCCGTGATGTCGCGCAGGTCCGCCCGGTTGTCGACGATGACGCCGACCTCGGCGGGCGTCAGATCGCCGGGCGGCTCGTAGCGCGGCTCGATCGAGCCGATTTCGGGGTCGCGCCCCCGCTCGTTCCAGCGCCGGTACATGAAGGCGAGGACGAAGAACGGCAGGAAGAGCGGCCAGTTATCGGACAGGTACATGCCGGCGCGGTCCATCGCCGTGGGCCGCCGCACGGCGCCGGCATTCCAACCGATCCCGATCGTCAGACCTTCCCGGAAGCCGAGCGGCCGGTCGGTTCGCACGTCGACCCGCGTGCCCGTGACGTCGACCGTCGCGTCCCGGCCCGTGGCGCCGTACCCCCCGGTGAAGGCGTGGGCGCGCACGCCCCCGACGGCTTGCGGAAGCCTCACCGTCGCGCTCGCCGTTTCGATCGGGACCGGCCATTCGGTCCCCGTCACGTTCCAGTACAGTTCGTCGTACGCGTCGACGATGCCGTCTTCGCCCTCATCCGCCTCGAAGAAGCGGAGCCCGTTCGTCACGCCGTAGGAGAGTCGGACCGTGCGCACCGTGTCGACGGCGCCGGGCACCCAGATTTTCGTGTTCAGGTAGTCCCCATCGCGCTCCGTCTCGTAGCGCAGCGGATTCCCGTCCGCGTCCGTCACCGCCTCCACCGAAAGGCGCAGCTTGCGGCGGAACCCGTTGATCCGGTCCTCGACGCGAATCGTCCGGTAGATTCCGTTGTAGCTTCCGTTGAACCGGGGCCGGATCGTTTCGGTCACCTCGATAGCCCCGCTCTCCAGCACCCGGATGTCGGCGTGGAACTCCTCGATGCGCCAGGAGCGCTCCTGCGCGGCCGCCGGGGAGAGGAAGAGACAGAGGACGCCGGCCGTGGCGCCTGCCAGCACGGCGGCTCGGGCCGCCGCCTCCGCGGCGCGTCGCGGACGCCGGAGCTTCACGAGAACGCCACCCGCGGCCCCTCGCGCTGCCGCTCGTCGTCGAGCGAGAAGAACTCCCGGCGTGTGTGGCCGAACGGCCCGGCGAGCAGATTCGTGGGGAAGACCTGTACCTTCGTGTTGTAGTCCCGGACGACGGCGTTGTAGTAGCGCCGCGCGTTCTGCACCGCCTCCTCGATCTCATCGAGGGAGCGCTGGAAGTCCGTGAACGCCTCGACTCCCCGCAGCCGGGGGTAGGCCTCCGAGAGCGCGAAGAGCCTCCCGAGCGCCCCCGCGAGCGCGCCCTCCGCCGCACCCGCTTCGGCGGGCCCCCGCGCGCCCATGGCCCGGTTCCTCGCCTCGACCACGGCCTCGAGGGTCTCGCGTTCGTGGCCCGCGGATGCCTCGACGGTTTCCATGAGGTTGGGGATGAGGTCCCAGCGGCGCCTGAGCTGGACATCGATGTCGGCCCAGGCGCCGTTCACGCGTACGCGCAGCCGCACGAGGCTGTTGTACATGCCGATGACGATGAAGGCGACCGCCGCGAGTATGATCAGGAACCACAACATGACCTGCCTCTGTTCTCCCTATCCGCGTCCGAGGCGGAGGATGATCTCGAACTCCTCCTCCGTCACCGGCATGACCGAGAGTCGCATGCCGCGTTTCATGACATTGATAGCCTCGAGGCCGGCGGTTTCTTTCATCATCTGCCGGGTCACCGGCGTTCCGAAGGTCTCCACGTAGCGGAAATCGGGGCACCACCAGCGGGGATTCTCCCGACTGGACTTCGGGTCGAAGTAGCCGCTTTCGGGGTCGAACTGGGTGGAGTCCGGGTGCGCCGGACCCGCGACTTCCGCCACGCCGTAGACGCCGAGCACTCGAGTGTTGGAATGATAGATGAGGATCTTCTCGCCCGGATTCATCCGGTCACGCATGAAGTTCCGGACCTGGTAGTTCCGCACGCCGTCCCATTCCGTCTCGCCGTCCCGGGCGAGGTCGTCGATCGAGTACACGTGGGGCTCGGTCTTGGCCAGCCAGTATCCGGTGATTTCGACCGGCATGTCATGCCTTCCTTGCTCGTGTCTGCCCGCATCCGGACGGCGCGCGGAGGTTCCGCACGGATGGGTCGAATCTACCGGCGCGGCCGCGCACGGTGAACCCCGGGCTCCCGGCGCCGCCGCTGGCCGCCCGCGGCACACTCCTGCGTCAGCGCCGAGAGCGGCGCGACGCTATTTTGTCTGTACCGCAATGGGGCGCGGCCGCCCTGAGAGTTTCACGTCGCACGGAGAGCGCATGAAGATCCCGCTGTATCAGCTCGACGCCTTCTCGGACCGGCCCTTCGAGGGCAATCCGGCGGCCGTTTGTCCGCTCGATGCGTGGCTCGACGACGACGTTCTGCAGAAGATCGCAGCGGAGAACAACCTCTCCGAGACCGCGTTCTTCGTTCGCGACGACGAGGGCGAGGGGGGCGGGTTCGGGCTCCGCTGGTTCACGCCCCTTTCGGAGGTCGACCTGTGCGGACACGCGACGCTGGCCTCCGCCTGGGTCATTTTCGAGAGGCTGGCGCCGGGCCGCGAGAGCGTGCGCTTCGAGACGAGAAGCGGCGAACTCATCGTGGAACGGGGCGATGGGGGCCTCCTCGTGATGGATTTTCCGGCGCGTCCCGCGGTGCCGCGCGAGGCCCCTCGCGCCCTGGTGGAGGGGCTGGGGGCGGAGCCGGCGGAGGTTCTGGCCTCGGAGCGGGACTATCTCGTCCTCCTCGAGGCCGAGGACGACGTCCGGAAGCTGAAGCCGGATTTCGCCCGGCTGCGCGGATTGGACCGGCTCGGGATCATCGTGAGCGCGCCGGGCGTGAGCGCGGATTTCGTGTCCCGCTTCTTTGCGCCCAGCGTCGGCGTGCCGGAAGATCCGGTCACGGGCTCCGCGCACTGCACGCTGGCGCCCTACTGGGCGGAACGGCTCGGTCGCGGCGAGGCGCCGCTCGAGGCGCGGCAGATCAGCGCCCGCGGCGGTACGCTCATCTGTCGTCACGTCGGGGACCGCGTGACGATCGCCGGCCGCGCGGCGCTCTATCTTTCTGGCGAGATCACGTTGTGACAGATTCCGGCGCGCGGCCGTCTACAGGGTGGCGGATGACGGCGAGCGCGGGTGGGCGATCCGACGGTCGCCACGGAGCAGGGAAGGAGCGGGACAGATGATGATGCGTACACGGATGCGGAGCCGCTGCATGCTCGGGGCCGGACTCGCCGCGCTGGTGACGCTGGGGGCGCTGGTGCCCGCGGCCGTCGCGGCGCAGGTCCCCGGCGGCCGCCTACCCGGCCAACCGCCCCGGGAACCCTCTTCGGGCGGAAACGACACGCAGTGGGATCTGGGCGGCACGCTGTCCGTGATGTCGCCGCGGGGGCAATTCGGTTCGTTCGTCAACGACGGTTTCGGGGGGGCGCTTACGGCCCTGCTCGGCTTCGGGGACTCCCCCGCCTTCCGGGTCCGGTTCGAGGCCGGCTTCGTCGAATACGGGTCGGAGACGCTTGGCGTCCCCGTATTCGCGGCGACGGACCGGATCCTGACCGACGTCGTCACGCAGAACAACGTCGGGTACCTGGGACTCGGCCCCGAGATCCGGCTTCCGTACGGCCCCGTCCAGCCCTACGTGAACGGCTTCGTGGGGCTCGGCTACTTCTTCACCGTCAGCTCCGTCGAGCCCGGGTGGGATCTCTACCAGACGCTCCATCGCGAATCGCCCTATCAGGGGACGACGGTGAACTTCGACGACGTGCGAGCGGCGTACGGCTTCGGAGGCGGGCTCGCGATCCCGGTCAGCCGTTCCGCCAAGCCGGTGGTCTTGAAGCTCGAAGCTCAGTACCGGAGGCACGGCCGCACGGAGTATCTCGTGCCCGGGAGCATCGTCGAGGACGGCTTCGGCGGGAGTTCGTTCTCGCCCATCGCCTCCGATGTCGACTTTCTGCTCTTCCAGGTGGGGCTGACGTTCAGGGTCTAGCAGCCATGGGCGACCAGCGTCGACACGATCCGGCGGCCATCGGCGGACGCGACGCCGCGGGCCGCTACGGCTGACGGCGCTCCAGGCGGGAGACGGAGCCGGTGAGGTTCACGACGTAGAGTTCCCCGGCGCCGTCAACGCCGAAGGACGACACCGCCCCGAGGCTTCCCACGTTCCAGCGTCGCTCGTCCGTCGCCTGTCCGCCGTCGAACCGGAAGCTCCGCAGAAAGCCGGTGCAGAAATCCGAGTAGAAGTAGTGCCCCGCAATCTCGGGGAGCTGTGAGCCGCGGTAGACGTATCCTCCGGTCACCGAGCAGACGTTGCCGTCGTGGATGTACTCGACGACGGGCAGCGTGAGACCCGACATGTCGCACCCGGAACTCTGGTAACAGGCGGACCCTTCCATCGTGCTCCAGCCGTAGTTCACGCCCGCCTCGCCCGCCGGCACCGCGTTGATCTCCTCGCGTTCGTTCTGGCCCACGTCCGCGACGTAGAGGACGTTCCCCGCGAAGTCGAAGGTCGAGCGCCACGGATTCCGGACGCCGATGGCCCAGATCTCGCCCCGCGCACCCTCTTCTCCGACGAACGGGTTGTCGTCCGGGATCGCGTACGGGTCGCCTCCGTCCACGTCGATGCGGAGGATCGAACCGTGCAGCGTCTCCGGATTCTGGCCGTTGCCGAACGGATCGCCCGCCCCGCCCTCGTCGCCGAGGAAGATGTACAGCATCCCGTCGGGCCCGAACTGCAGCATGCCGCCGTTGTGGTTCTGCCGGCGCTGGGTGAGCGCGAGGATCCGCTTCGCCGAGCCCGGGTCGAGGCGGTCGGGGTCCCCCGAGACGGTGTAGCGCTCGACCACCGTGTCGTCCCCCGTGTCGGTGTAGTAGACGAAGACCTGTCCGTTGTCCGCGTACCGCGGGTGGAAGGCCATCGTGAGGAGCCCGCCCTCGGGTGCCGTGCCCACGCGGCCCGAGAGGTCGAGGAAGGGATCATCGAGGAGCCGCCCGTCCGCGCTCGCGATGCGGATGCGGCCCGTCTGCTCCACGACGAAGAGTCTCGCGTCGCCCGGTGGAGCGGGGGAGGGGCCCGTGCCATCCGAGCATCCCCAGCTCGCCACCCCTGCCAGGAGCGCGAGCGTCCGCACCACCGGCGGCCGGCCAGCCGGCGCGGACGGGTGACCCGAGCGTCTCAGGGCACCAGTTCCGGACGGCGGTACCGGAGGAAGAACACGCCCTCCTTGCCGCTGGACACGACGATCGTCCCACTGGCGAAGAACGGGTAGTTCGACCACGAGCCGTCGAAGGTGACGGACTCGTCCCACGGCACCGTGTCGAAGAAGCCGACCTCGCGCGGATTCTCGCGGTCGCTGATGTCGAGCACGCGCAGCCCGCTCACGTAGTTCGACTGGTACATGAGGTCGCCGACGATGTAGAGGTTGTGGTCGATCGTGAACGTCTCCCCGAAGTGTTCCTTGACGAGGATCGGATCGTCGAGGTCCGAGACATCCCAGATGAGCGTGCGGCTCGCCTCCATGTCGGGTTCCGTTCCGGTCTGCTGTGCCTGGCCTACCGAAGCCATCTCGTCGAGTTCGTCGTTCTGGTAGAAGTAGCGGTGGTCCTCGGTGAGCCAGCCCTGGTGCGTGTAGGCGACGGCGGGGTAATCGGCGGTCGAGAGCGTGACGGGGTTGTCCCTGTCCGTGACGTCCGCGATCACGACCGCCGTCTCGTTGGCCTTGAGGCAGATCTCCTTCCCGACGTGTTCGGCGTCCGGGCCGCGGTAGTTCACGCACTGCGCGTCGTGCGTGTATCCGGTCGCCCCTCGACCCGTGCCGGCTTCGGCGTGGCACCCCAGGAAGCTCGGCGCCTTCGGATCGCTGACGTCGATCATGTGCAGCCCGCCGCCGCACGTCTCGCCGCCGCCGCTCGAACCGACGGCGTACGCGGTCGCGGTCTCCTCGTTGATGACCACGTTGTGGGCGCTCGCGATGCCCTCGTACACCGTGTCGGGGTCGAACTCGACCGGGCTCCCCCCGGCATCCCGGAGCCGCGTGAGGTCGAACACCTGCATCCCGTGCTCGCCCGCATTGTCCGCCACGACGAAGGCGTGGTCCGCATGGACCTTGATGTCGCGCCACGACTGGGTCAGCGACCCGGGGGTCTTCGGCAGGCTGCCCAGGTAGACGGGCGCCGCGGGGTTGGAGATGTCGATGAACGCCGTGCCGTCCGTGCGGCCGACGATCGCGTACTCGCGCCCCGTCTGCGGGTCCGTCCATCCCCAGACGTCGTTCGTCTCGATGCCGCGGTCGGTGCCCCCGATCGCGTCGAGGGGCAGGAACGAGAGCACGTCCACCTGATCGCACGTGAACTGGTCGGCCATCCCGTCCTCGCCGCAGCCCACCTCGGAGAGCGCCGTCAGGGGGCGCCGTTCCTCCGGGATGAAGATCTTCGCCGTTTCGGCCCATGTGCCATCCCGGTTCTCGAACACGATGGCCGAACCGAGCGACGCATCGTCCCACGGCTGCCCCACGACCGCCATGTCGCCGGAGGCGGAGATCGAGAGACCGAAGCCGTCTCCCGCATCCGTTCCGGGGCCCGCGCCGATGCGGGTCGCCGAGCCGAAATCCGCGGCCGCGGGATCCCGTGAGAACGCGTAGATCGCGCCGAACCGGCCCGCGCCCGGAGCCGCGATCCAGAGTTCGTCGTCACGCGCCGTGATGGTCGCACCGAAGTAGTCGCCGGGCTGACGGTGGAAGGCCGACAGCGATCCCTGCCGCACCCAGTCGCCGGATGGGCGACGCACATAGTTGAGGACCGTCCCCGCCCCGTCGTAGGCGCCCGGCAGCCCGAGAAGCGCGTGGGAGCCGTTGATGCCGACCGCGAGGACCGGGGCGCGATTCGCCACGACCGCCGCTGCCGGCTGCCTCTCGTCGCCCTCGTGGCCGAGCCGTCCCTCCTGCACCCAGTCGCCCTCGGAATTCCGCCCGAACACGTACGCGGCCCCGGGCAGTTGCGGCCCGGCAAAAGCGCCCACGATCACGCGTTCGCCATCGGTGTGGGCGCCCCAACCGAAGAACTCCTGCTGCGGATCCGGGTCGGCGGAAGTCAGTATCCCGTCCTCGATCCACTCCCCATCCTCGCCGCGCGTGAAGACCCAGGCCCCGCCGGTGTCCTGATAACCCAGCGCGGTCACGACAAGGAGGTCGCCCGCGACCGATGCGAAACGGCCGAAGGACACGCCGGGCGGCGCACTCTCCGGCCGGAGGTGGCGTTCGAACTCCCAGCCGCTCCCGGTGCGCCGGAAGATGAGCACGCTGCCGTCGCTCTGGCCATCGCCATTCGCGTCGAGAGCCGTGGCTCCTACGAGCAGGCGATCGCCATCGGCGACCACGAAGCGGCCGAAGAAGTCCGCGCCCCCGCCCTCCGGCGCACGGAGAGTGGCGGTGCGCTCCCAGTCATCGCCGCTCCGCTCGTAGACGTAGAGGCTGCGGGGAGCGGAAGTCGCCGGATTCTGCGGGTCCGCATCCGGGTCGATCGCCTCGCTGACGACGATGGTCCCGTTGGCAAGCACGACGGTGCCCCCGAACTCCTGCGCCGTCGCGCCCTCGGCGAGGAACAGGCCAACTGCGACGAAGGCGGCGAAGGTCAAAGTCTTTTTCATTCGAATCACTCCCTGTATTCCCACAACACTAGCGTCTCTCGAAGTAGTACAAGCCACCCCCCTGGGTGCCCACGACGAGGTCGAGATCGCCGTCCCCGTCCAGGTCCCCGAACTCCGGCGTCGCGAACAGCGGCAGGTCCTCGGCGGAGGGGAACCCGCCGTCGGCCTCGACGAAGTTCGGGATCGCGGGACTCCCATCGTTTCGGAAGTAGCGGATGCCGTCGGATTCGGTGCCGACGATGAGGTCGAGGTCGCCGTCTCCGTCATGGTCGAGGAGCTTGGGGAAGCTCCGCCGGCCGATGTCGATCTCTCCGTATTCGTCGCTCACGAATTCGAAGCTCGGTTCGGAAGCGGAGCCGACGTTCTCATAGTAGTTCAGGGCCCCGGAGGACTCCCCGATCATGAGGTCGAGATCTCCATCCCCGTCCAGGTCGCCGAGCGCGGGCGTCGCGTTGCTCCCGCGCGTGATCTCGACGAACGCCGAGTCCACCAGTGTGAGGCGGGGTTCCATGGCCGACCCCTCGTTCCGCACGTAGCGGATCTCGTCGCGCCAGGTGCCGAGCAGCAGGTCGAGGTCGCCGTCCGCGTCCAGGTCGCCGAAGGCCGGCGCGTTGTGGTAGGCGCCCGGCAGTTCGAACTCGCCGGTGCGGCGGAAGACCGGTTCCGTCCCGCTCCCCTCGTTCTCGAACAGGAAGACGCGCGAGTTCGACAGGTCCCCGGGGTCGATCTTGTTGCCGAGCAGGAGGTCGAGGTCGCCGTCGCCGTCGAGATCCACGAGGGAGGCCACGCTCTCGCTCCCCACATCGATCTGCGAGATGAACCGCCGCGTCCGAAGCTCGAAGCCGCCGTCGGACTCCTGCGAGAAGAGCATGAGGTTGTCGGCCGTCGTCGTGTTCGCGTTGTACGCGCCGCCGAGCACGCCCATGAGCAGGTCGAGGTCGCCGTCGCCGTCGTAGTCGCCGAAGGTCGGAGCGTTGTAGCCGCTCGTCCGGATCGGGTCGTCGAGGGGGAAGGGGCGCGGTTCCACGCGGAGGTTCGGAGCCTCGCACGAGCCCGCGTTCTCGATCAGGAGGAGCCCGGCCTCGAAGAAGTCGCCCCAGAACATGTCCGTATCGCCGTCCGCGTCGTAGTCGGCGAGCGCCATCGTGTTCGCGCCGTGCAGGGTGGGGAAGGACCCGCCCCCGTCCGGCCCGTCAAAGGGCGGCACGCCCCCGGCGGCCGCCGGGTCGGCGACGATCTCGATGTCCTCGAAACGGTCCGTGATGTGCCGGAAGGGCGAGGCGTTCGCGCCGATTGCGCCCGTCGCCTCGTAGCGCGTGACCGTCCCCACGAGGCGACCGATGAAGAGGTCGAGGCGCCCGTCGCAATCGATGTCCGCCGCGTTGGGGATGTTCTGGCGGTCCGAGAAGATCGCCTCCCCGCGCGTTTCGCGAAGGGTGTCCGCGATGAGTTCGAATACGGCCCCGCCCGCCGTACCGGTGTTCCGGTAGAGCTTCATGTAGCTGAAGGGGGACTCCGCGAGGAGGTCCCGGTCTCCGTCCGCGTCGACATCCACGAAGCGGAACCACTCCCCGACCTCGAGGTCCGAGTACGCCTCCGGCCGCCAGGTGTGGCGCCGTCCGCCCGGCGTGTCCTCGCGCTCGAAGAACATCAGGCGGTTCGTCGTCTCCTGCACGAAGAGGTCGAGGTCGCCATCTCCGTCGATGTCCACCCACTGCGGGCGGGGCACGTTGAAGCCGCCGAGGAAGGGGATTTCGTACGCGTTTCCGGATTCGTCGAACACCGGAAAGGGGGTGACGGCGCGGACGAAGCCGGGTTCGCCTCCCGCCGCGCGCTCCGGCGACAACTCCCCCGGACCGGCGCCGCTCGATGCGCATCCCGCCGCGAGGAGCGCAGCGGTCAGCGCTCCCGGCGCGACCCGCCGGCTGCGGGGCCCGGCCATGCGGCTCACGTCGCCGGCGCCCTCAGCGCGGGCTGGAGGCGAGACCGATGCCCGACGCGTAGGGCGGCGTCTCGATGACGTCGATGATCTCGCGGGTCGCGGTGTCGATGACGACGACCGTACCGCCCGGCGCGTCGTATCCCATCCGGTCCGACGACGCGTACGAGCCGGTCTCGTTCCGGTTCGCCACGTAGAGTCGGGAGCCGTCCGGCGAGAGCACGCTGCCGTGCGGTTCGGCGAGGCCTTCGCCCCGGATCACGGCGGCCACGGACCAGTCGGAGGTGTCGACGAGCGTGACCTCGTTCGCCCCCAGGTTACCGAACCAGATCCAGCGCCCGTCCGCCGACCAGCTCGGATGCCACGGCCGCGCCCCCACGTCCAGTTCTCCCACGAGCTTCGGCGCCACCGGCTCCGTGACGTCGAACACGAGGAGCTTGGCCGTCATCTCGGCCGTCGCGACGAGCGTCCCGCCGTCCGGCGAGATCGCGTACTGGACGAGGACGTGAGGCATCGCCCCGGAGCCGGGAAGCCTGAGCAACTCGGCCTCGCCGCTCTCCGCTTCGACCGTGACGACGGAGTTCTCGCCGAGGCTCCCCGCGTAGACCCACCCGCCGTCGGGGCTCGCCAGCAGCGCGTGCGGCCGCGGGATGAAGACATCGTACTCCTCGACCTCCATCGAGATGCGGTCGATGCGGCCGATGCGCTGGGGCGGGTTCACCGCCGCCATGGACCGCCCCACGAACAGCCAGGGCTCGGAGGGATGAAGCGCGAGGAGGCCCGGCCGCTCGAACCCGATGGAAGCGACGAGTTCATTGTCGCGGTCGAACTTGAGCACCCGGTTGGCCGCGATGAGCGACACGTACCAGAACGACCCGTCCGGCTCGACCGCGACGTGGTGCGGCTTCGCGTTCGCCCCGTATCCCATGGCCTCAAGGTCGATGATCTCGACGATCTCGTGGGTCTCGAGGTCGATGACGGTCACGGCCGCCGCCTCCTGGTTCGCCACGTAGAGGAACGAACCGTCGGCCGGGGCGGCGGTCACGGGCGCGGCGGCGGCGCGAACCGCCACGAGTCCGGCCATCCCCAGGGCGAGGAGGCCGGACCGCACGGTGTTGGTGGTTCTCTCCATTACGGCACGAGTTCCGGCTTCTGGTATTTCACCATGAACAGGCCCTCGCTCCCGCTCGTCACGATGATCGTCCCGCTCGCGAAGTACGGATAGTTGCTCCACGAGCCGCCCATCGCCGGCCCCTCGGCGTACGGCACGGTGTCGAGGAAGCCGACCTCGCTCGGATTCTCCGGGTCGCTCACGTCGAGGATCCGCAGTCCGCTGTTGTAGTTCGACTGGTAGAGCAGGTCGTCGAGCACGTACATGTTGTGGTCGCTCGCCGTCGACTCGCCGAAGTGCTCCTTGACGAGGACGGGGTCGTCGAGATCGGTGATGTCGAAGATCATCGTGCGCGTGCCCGAGAACTGCGTCCGGAGCTCGTCGAGTTCGTCTCCGAGGTAGAAGAAGCGGTGATCCTCCGTCACCCAGCCCTGGTGCGCGTAGGCGACGTTGGCGTACGTGGCCGTCGACAGCGGGATCGGGTTCTCCTTGTCGGTGACGTCCGCGATCGAGACGTCCGTCTCGTTGGACCCGAAGCAGATCTCCTTGCCGGCATGCTCGCGGTCCGGGCCGTCGTAGATCAGGCAGAGCGCGTCGTGCGAGTACCCGGTCCCGCGGCGCCCGGTGCCCTCGTGGCCGAAGCAGCCGGCGAAGCTCGGCTCCGTGGGCTCGTTGATGTCGATCATGTGGAGGCCGCCGCCGCACGTCTCGCCCCCTCCGCTCGATCCCACGCTGTAGGCGAAGCCCGTCGCCTCGTTGATCACGATGTTGTGCGCGGAGGCGATCCCGTCGTAGTGGGCGTCCGCCTCGAAGGTGACCGGCTCGCTGCCGACATCGCGGAGACGGGTGAGGTCGAACACCTGCATCCCGTGGTCGCCCGCCCCATCGGAAACGATGAAGGCGTGGTCCCTGAAGACCTTGATGTCGCGCCACACGCTGCCGCGCGCGCCCTCCGTCATCGGAAGACGCCCGACGTAGCGCGGGTTCTGCGAGTCCGTGATGTCGACGAAGGAAGCCTGGTCGGTCAGCCCCACGAGGGCGTACTCGCGCCCGGTCTGCGGATCGGTCCAGCCCCACACGTCGTTGACGCGAACGCCGCGGTTCGCCCCGAGCGACTGCACGGGCATGAAGGAGAGGATGTTCACCTCGCTGCAGTCGAAATCGGCCGACACCCCTTCCTCGCAGCCCACCTCGTGGCCGTTGATCGCCGCGTAGTTCTTCGCGTCGCTCCATACCTCGGCGGTTTCGACCCACTCGTCGCCCCGCCGCTCGAAGATGTAGGCGGTCCCCATCCCGTAGTCCTTGCGGCTCGCGGCGACCACCGCGACGTCACCCTGCGCGGCGACGCCGCCGCCGAAGCCATCGCCCGCGTCGCGGTTCGAGGCGGAGAGGGTGCCGGCGAACTCGACCCCGCCTTCGGGGTCGGTCGAGTAGCGAAGCACCCGCCCCTCCCGGCCCGCGCCGGCACCGGATCCGCCGATCCAGATCTCTCCGTCCACGGCCGCAAAGGCGTTGGCGAAGTTCCCGCCGAAGGATCGGCCGCCTCCGGCGACGATCGGCGGATAGAGCCGGCCTTCGGGCCTCCAGACATCGCCATCGGGCGTGAACGTGTACGCGATGCCCACGCCCCCCGCGCCGGGGGCTCCGACCAGGAGCCGGAATCCGTCCTCGGTGTCCTCGCCGTACAGGACGCTCCCGAAGCCTGCGTTCCCGCCCGCTTCCGCGGCCATGAGCGGTTCCGGCGCCGCCGTCCAGGCGCCGTCATCGGCCCGCGTGAAGAAGAACACGGCACCGGCACCATCGGCGGTCCCCGGAGCGCCGATCGCCGCCACCCGGCCATCCGTAAGCATCGCGGCGCCGAAGCCGTCTCCAGCGGCCGCTTCGGGGGATTCGACGGATCCGGCTTCATTCCAGGCGGAGCCGTCCCACTCGAAGAAGTAGACGCGGCCGGCGACGCGGGCCCCCCCGCGGCCTGCCCGACCCGGCGCCGATACCATCGCGATGTCGCCCGCGATCGCGCCGCCGCCGCCGAACGCGTAGCCCTCCGGAAGCTCGGCCGGCCTCAGCGTCGCGACTTCCTCCCATGCTCCGCCGCTCCGCTCGAACACGTGGGCCGCGCCGGGCGAGCCGACGAGCATGCGGTCGCCGTCGACCGCGAGCGAAATCCCGAACGCTCCGCCCTCCTCCGCCGCGTAGGGCGCAAGCTCCGCGGAGACGGCCCATCCATCCGGCCCCCGTTCGTAGACGTAGACGGCCCCCGTGGAGGTCGGGCCGCCGCTCTCGGCGATGAGCACCTGGCCGGACGAGACCGCGACGGGCAGGGCGCGTCCGAAACCCTGTCCCGTGACGGGTGTGGCGAGGCAGGCGAAGGCGGCAGCAAGGGCCGCGACTCGTGCAAATCCGCGCATGAAATGACTCCCATCCTGAAGGCTGCGGGCAATAGTCGTACAAACCATCTAAAACACTCCGGAATCCGGATGCGTTGTCCGCTGGGTTGCCCGCGAGATATAGCGGGAAACCGTCTCTTCGAGCCAGCCGGTTCGCGCGCCGGCCCGCCCCGTTTCGCGTCCCCGACCCACGAATCCGAGATGCCCTCCCCGCTCCGTCAGTGCGAGGGAGAGATTCGGGCGTCGCCGGATCGTTTCGACGGGCACCGAACTCCCGGGGGCGAGTGGATCATCCCGCGCATGGACGAGGAGCATGGGAAGGTCCACGGGGTCCACGAAACGCTTGGCGCTGCAGCGCGCATAATAGTCGGCGGCGTCGCGAAAGCCGTGAATCGGCGCCGTGAGCCGGTCGTCGAACTCGCGGATCGTGCGGGCCCTCGCCGCTCCGGGCGCCACCACGCCGGGGAACCTCACCGCCTTCTCGCGCGCTTTTTCCCGCAGGCTGCGGAGGAAACGCCGGCCGTACACGCGCCCCATCCCGCGTTGCAGGGCGTCGGCGCTGGACTCGAGGTCGTAGGGGACCGACACGGCGGCCGCGGCGACGAGGCCTCGGTCCCCGCC
>VXOJ01000035.1 GCA_009840115.1 Gemmatimonadales bacterium
CCAGGTCACCAGGCGCTCGTTGGGGTGGGGCAGGTCGCCGCCGGGGGCGGGCCGCGGCGTCGCGCCGCCCGCGGCCCCCGCCCCCCCTCCGCCCGCGGCCCCCCCGCCCGCGGCGACGGCCGCGGCGAGGACAAGGATGCCGAGTCGTGTGGTTCGCCGTGTCATGTGTCGTCTCCCTCATCGGTTTCGGGTCTTTCGGCCGCGGTGGGCCCATCGGCCGCGGCAGGCCCATCGGCCGGAGCGGGCCCGTCGGCCGGAGCGGGCCGGCTGCCGGTCCGGATCACCCCCTCCTGGGCGACCGAGGCCACGAGCGCCCCTTCCCGCGTGAAAAAACTTCCGCGCGTAAACGCCCGCGCGCCGCTCGCGACCGTGCTCTCCGTCACGTACAGGAGCCATTCGTCGACCCGGAAGGGACGGTGAAACCACATCGCGTGGTCCAGCGAGGCGCCCATCAGGTCGCGGTCGAAAAAGGTGCGCCCGTGCGGCACGAGGGCGGCGCGCAGGAGTCCGTAGTCCGAGGCGTAGGCGAGCACGGCCTGGTGCTCGAGCGGGTCATCGCCCAGGTCTCCGACCGTGCGGATCCAGGCGCGCCGGACGGGCCGGTCGGGTTTCGGTCTGAACGGGTCGAGCGGGGCGACGGGGCGGCGGTCGAGCGGCCGGTCCTGCGTGAGCAGGGAGCGCAGCGGCTCGGGGACGCGGGCGGCCTGTCGCCGAATGATGTCGATCTCGGACTCGAGCGCCTCCGGCGGCAGCACGTCCGGCATCGTGTCCTGGTGCTCGATGCCGTCCTCGGTTTTGTGGAACGAGGCGGACATGTTGAAGA
Organism: Gemmatimonadales bacterium; assembly: GCA_009840115.1. Lineage (GTDB taxonomy): Bacteria > Gemmatimonadota > Gemmatimonadetes > Palauibacterales > Palauibacteraceae > Palauibacter > Palauibacter irciniicola. Next base: position 824 of record VXOJ01000035.1, read on the forward strand.
TCGCGCGGCCGTGCTGGATCGCCGTCACGCGCCGCGTGGTGAAGCTCCGTCCGTCGCGCAGGCGGTCCACGAAGTAGACGACCGGAATCTCCAGATCGCCCGCCAGGATGAAGTATCCGTGCAGCGAGTGCGCCGAGCGGTCCTCGGTGTCGACCGTCCGGCGCGCCGCCACGAGCGACTGGGCGAGCACCTGGCCCCCGAAGATCCGGCCCGAGCCGATGTCCCGGTTCTGCCCGCGGTAGATGTTCCGCTCGACCGGTTCGAGATCGAACAGGTCGACCAGGTCCCGCGCGGTGTAGGTCAAGGGAAGCGCTCCGGCGGCACGCGGCGCAGGGTGGCCTGCTCGAAAGCGTACGCGAGTTCGATGAGCCGCGGCTCGCTGCAGGCGGCCCCCGTGAACCCGATCCCGAACGGCGCGGGCCGGGCGTCGAAGCCATCGGGGAAGGCCGGCGTCGGCGCGTTGGGCACGAAGCCGAAGGGCACCACGACGTGCGGGTACTGCGCCCGCGCCGCGAGCCCGGCCCCCCGGCTCCCCGGCGTGAAGATCGCGTCGAGGTCGTATTCCTCCAGCACGGCGTCGATCCCGCGCGCCTGGCTCAGGAGCGAGTCCTTCGCCATGTCCGCCGCGTTCCGGGCCCGGTCCGCCTCCACGTCCATCTCGTCGGAGATGTCGTAGCGCGACTGCTCGTATTTCATCGACCCGGCCGCGCGGTGCGCGAGGTTCCACTCCCGAAGCTCCGTCAGCGTCGCGACCGGCGCCGAGGGCCCGAGCGACGCGAGCCAGGCGTCGAAATCGCGCTTCATCCCGTACTTGAAGTTCACCGAACACCCCTCGTCCGATCCCTTCGCCTGGTGCCCGCCGATGCAGAGCGGCCACGTGTTGAAGTTCGCCTCGGGGTCCGGATCGACGAAGCTGGGGATCTCGGCCGGGTCCACGACCACCGCGCCCGCCGCCTCGAGGACCGCGATGGCCTCGGCCATGAGCGCCGCCGCTTCGCCTCGGAGGCCGCCGATCGTCTCGCCCCCGACCTCCACCGGCTCGTAGTAGAAGGCCCGGGGGATCCCGATCCGGGCGCCCTCCAGCCCATCGGCGTTCAGGAACGGCGTGTAGTCGCGGCCCGGGGGCGCCTCGCACCGCGCGGTGGCCGCGTCGTTCGGGTCGGGCTCCGCCCCCTCCATCGCGCCGAGCATGATCGCCGCGTCGGTCACCGTGCGGGCCATCGGCCCCGCCATGTCGTGGTCCAGCGTCACCGGGGCCACGCCCCAGCGGCTGACGCGCGCGATCGTCGGCCGGATGCCGACGAGCATGTTCGCGTTCGAGGGGCTGATGATCGACCCGCCCGTGTCCGTTCCCACGTTCGCGGACCAGAAGCTCGCGGCCGTCCCGATCCCCGAACTGGAGCCGCCCGTGGTGAGTGCCGGACGCCCGTCGTTGCGCCCTTCCCGCGGGTCGCGGCGCGGGTCGTAGGGGTTGAGGCCGTAGCCCGTGAGGGCGTTGTAGTTGCCCGGCATCTGGTTCGGCGGCCCCGCCATGAAGTTCGCGAACTCCGTGAGCCCGGCCTTCGCGATGATGATCGCGCCCGCCTCGCGCAGGTTCGTCGTCAGCGTGGCTTCGTACGGCGGGAAATACCCCTCGAAGGCGAGCGAGCCGCCCGTCGTCGGGATGTGCGTGGTGTGGATGTTGTCCTTGAGCGCGACCGGGATCCCGTGCAGCGGCCCCCGCACGTTGCCCGCCGCCCGCTCGGCGTCGAGCGCCTCGGCCTCCGCGAGCGCGTTCGGGTTGACCGAGACCGCCGCGTTGAGCTGCCACTCGTAGCGCGCGATCCGCGCCAGGTGCTCCATGACGATCTGTCGCGACGTGACCTGCCCGCTCTCCATCGCGGCCCGCATCTCCGGAATCGTCGCCTCCACCACGTCGAACGGCTCCGCCTCGGACGCCGGGCCGCCGCACGCCACCAGAACGGCGGCCAGCACGACGCTCGCCGACCGGACGCGCCCCAGCTGGAATTCGGCCCCCTGGGCGCGGGTGTGGACGTTTGGAACTGACCTCATGGGACCCTCCGAATTCCCGGGACTCCGACGCGGACCTCGAATCTCGCCCGGTCGTCGCCGTATAGTAAGGGATGACCCGCTGCCCGCCGTAGCCTCGATCCCGGGAGACCGCCGTGTTCAGCCAACCTCCGCCTCGCACGCCGCCCTCGCGCCGCGCCCGCCGACTCGCCGTGTGGGCGCTGTTCGCCCTCGCCATCGGCGGCGGGACGCCAGCCATCGGCCAGGATCTCGACGCTCCGCGCCCGATCGACCGGCTCGACACCGTGTGGATCGAGGAGATGACGTGGATGGAGGTGCGCGACGCCCTCGCCGAGGGGATGACGACGGCGATCATCGGGACCGGTGGCGTCGAACAGAACGGCCCCTACCTGGCCAGTGGCAAGCACAACTTCGTGCTGCAGGCCACCGCGGAGGCGATCGCGCGCGAACTCGGTGACGCGCTCGTCGCCCCCGTCATCAAGCTGGTCCCGGAGGGGAGCATCGATCCGCCGTCCGGACACATGCGCTACCACGCGACGATCAGCGTCCGGCAGGAGACGTTCGAGGCCATGCTCACGGACGTCCTGGGCAGCCTCGCCGCGCACGGGTTCGAGGATCTCGTCCTCATCGGAGACAGCGGAGGGAACGTGAGCGGGATGGAGAACGTGGCCGCCGCCCTCAACCGCGCCTGGGCGGATCGGCCGACTCGCGTCCATTTCATCCCGGAGTACTATACGGAAGACATCTACAGTTGTGACTATCTGAAAGAGGAACTGGGGATATTCCAACAGCCCGATGAGTGCGTGGCCACCCGCAACGAGTACCACGACGACTATCACTATTCATCGATAATGGCGACGGTCGATCCGACCACGATCCGGGCGGATCAACGGATCGCCGCCGACCTCTTCTCCATCAACGGCGTCGACCTCTCGCCGCTGGAGTTGACGGTGGCGAACGGGCGGCGCCTCGTCGACTACCGCGCCGGGATCACCGCCCGCGCCATCCGCCGCTCGATCGCCGGCAACGACTAACGCTCCCCGCCGGGTGAACTCCCCCGCGCGCGGTCCCAGTAGTCGGTGGGGCGGTCGTCGCTCATCAGGGCATCCTCGTCCACCCAGTAGTGGTCGCCGAACGGTTTCGGGTCGGGCCACACCTCGTCGAGCGTGTCCGCGTCGTACACGACCCCGTCCTTGACCACGAGCCGGATGTCCGCCGTGTTCCGGATGTCGTCGAGCGGGTTCGAGTTGAGGACGATGAAGTCCGCCAGCTTGCCCTCGGCGAGCGATCCCGTCTCGTGCGCCAGACCCAGGAAGTGGGCGCCGTGGATCGTGCCGATCTCGATCCCCGTCATCTCGTCCGTCCCCGCCGCGGCCATCCACACCTCGTAGTGGGACCCGAGGCCGTGCAGCTGGCCGTGCGAGCCGATCGCTCCCCAGCCGCCTTCGTCGATGATGTCGCCGAGGCCGCGCGCGATGAGGGGGAAGCTGTAGTCCGTCTCCGGGCGCATCATGCGGCGCCGGGTGGAGGGGATGAGCATCCGCCACGGGAGCCAGCGGCGCAGCTTCTCGTCCTTCCACACGTCGTCCGTCTGGTAGAAGTACTCCTCGTTCCAGGCGCTCGGACCGCCAACGATGAAGGTGGGGGAGTACACGGCGTCGGACTGCCCGAAGAACTTCGCCACGTCGTCGTACAGCGGGACGTAGCTCAGCGGGTGCTCCCAGCCGGTGTGGCCGTCCATGATCATGCCCATGTTGTACTCGATGTCGCCGCCCTCGGCGGTCACGCGCAGCCCGCGCACCCGCGCGGCGTCCGTGACCCACTGCCGCTGGTCGCGGCGCGGCTGCAGGTACTCCTTGATCATCACCGCGCCCCAGGACGCGAGGCGCGCGACGTTCTGGTCCGCCAACTCGTAGTTCGAGATCTCGTTCTGGCGCGCCCCGTCGCCGGAGTAGACGGGGTCCCCGGTGCTGTAGGTGCGCGGGCCGATCATGGCGCCCGCCTCGACGAGTTCGGCGGCGGGGAAGACGTTCGACGACCACTGCGAGTTGTCGAGCGTCGTCGTGACCCCGTACGCCATGTAGATGGCCGACTCCCAGTTGCGCTGCGGGATGACGCCCACGTGGTCGCGGTGATGGTGCGCGTGCATGTCGATGAGGCCGGGCATGATCGTCGTGCCGGACGCGTCGATCACGCGGTCCGCGCCGGCGGTGTCACAGTCGCCGATGCAGGCGAGGCGGCCGTCCCGCACGAGGATGTCGCCGCTCGCGATGACCTCGTCGTTCTCGGCCGTGATGATGCGGGCGCCGGTGAAGGCGACGCTCCCGCGGGCGATGTGGCGCGGCAGCTCGAGGTCGATCGGCGTCTCGACGGTCTCGTCGCTGTTCGGGTCGTGCGTGTAGTAGCGCGGGCCGCTCACGAACTCGAGCGTGCTCGCGTCCCGCCAGCGCGGATGGATCCCGCCCTCGAAGCTGACCTGCGTCACCGGGAGCTGGCCGTTGCGCTTGGCGATGCGGACGATGTTGGACCCGGTCCCGCCGTACGGGAAGGGCATCCGGTACACGTTGTCGCCCTCCTGGAAGGCGAGCCACGCCCCGTCCGGCGACACCGCCGCCTCGTCCGCGTCCGGCAGCGTGAAGTGGACCCGCCGGTCGCTCCCGTCGAGGCGGATGGAGGCGATCTCCGTCCCCGCCGGCTCGCCGTCGTCGGGCCCCAGGGCCTCCGGGTAGAAGAGCCGTCCCTCCGGTCCGAACGACGCCTGCGCGACGGGCCGCCGCGGCATGAGCGGACGCCCGCCCGTGTAGGGACGCGCCACCCTGGTGATCAGCGCGGCGTCGCCGCCCGCGGCCGGCACGCGCACGAAGTCGAAGAACTGGTTGCTCGCCACCGTGCGGCCATGAGTTGTCGCCCCCGACCCCCGGGTGACGACGATGTCCCGGCCGTCCGGGCTCCACACGGTGTTGAGGTATTCCCCCGCCCGCGTCGTGAGTTGTTCGGGCTCGCCCCCGTCCGCCGGCACCCGCCACACATGCCCCAGGTCGGCGTCCGCCCAGCTCGTGAAGGCGATCGAACGCCCGTCCGGCGACCAGGCCGGCGCCATCTCGAACGGCTCGAACGCGTCCGGCGTGAGCCGTCGCGGCGTCCCGTCCGGCAGGTCCATGCGCCACACCCGTCCCACCGCCTGGAAGGCGAGCGTGCTCCCGTCGGGCGAGGAGGCGGTCCAGCGTGGGAACTTCACCTTGAACGTCTCGCCGAGCGCCATCTGCGGGCGTCCGGCCATCTCCGAGATCGTGCGCTGTACGCGGGCGGTGAAGGGGATGGTCGTCACGGCGCCGTCGAGATCGACGCGGCGGATCTTCCCGCCCGCCGAAACCACGAGGGACCGCGAGTCCGAGGCCCAGGTGTACCCCGGCAGGTCGCGGGACACCTTCATCCCCTCCGCCATGTCCACCTCGATGGGGTCCATGAGGACGCGCTCGGCTCCCGTTTCCAGGTCGCGCAGCCAGAGCGCGGTGCGGGGCCCGAAGCGGTGGCCGTCATGGGAGATGGTCCCGTCCGGGATGCGGCGCGCGAAGGCGAGCCACCGCCCGTCGGGAGACGGCTCCGGCGCGATCGCCCCGCCGCTCGACGTCTGCCCCTGCTGCACCGTCACCCCCGACGTGATCTCGTCCACGCGCCCCGTCTCGAGGTCGAGACGCCGGATCTGCTTGTGGCCCTGCGTCATGTCCAGCCGGCCGGACCCCAGCCCGGGAGGCGCGGACCGGAAGTGGAAGTAGAGCGACCCTCCGTCGGGCGAGAACGAAGGCCACTGGGCGCCGGAATAGTCCGAGCCGACGAGTTGCACGCCCTCGCCCCCGTCCCGGGAGTACATCCACAACCCCGGCCCCGCGCCGCCCCCGCCGCCCCCCCCCCGCGGGGGGCCCCGCCCCCCCCGGGATAGGGGCGGGGGCGGGCCCGCCCGGGGCCCCGCGCGGCCCCCCCCG
>VXOJ01000020.1 GCA_009840115.1 Gemmatimonadales bacterium
GGACTCGTTCGTGGCGGCGGGGCTGCGCTCGGCCGGGGCGGCTTCTGCAGGAACCCGTACGCGCTCGACCGCACGCCGGGCGGGTCGAGTTCCGGGTCCGGGTCGGCGGCCGCGGCCAACCTCGCGGTCGCGACGATCGGCTCCGAGACCGACGGCTCGATCGTCGGCCCGTCGTCGCGCAACTGCCTCGTCGGCATCAAGCCCACGATCGGCCTCCACAGCCGGGGCGGGGTCATTCCCATCGCCCACAGCCAGGACAGCACCGGCCCCATGGCCCGCACCGTGCGCGACGCCGCGATCATGCTCGGCACCATGGTCGGCGTCGACCCCCGCGACCCGCTGACCGCCGCGAGCGCGGGCAACTTCCTGACCGACTACACCGGCGCGCTCGACCCGGCCGGCCTCGAGGGCGCCCGCGTCGGCGTCCTCCGCGAGTACGCCGGCTTCGACAGCCGCGTCGATGCCCTGTTCGAGGAGGCGCTCGACGTCATGCGGGCGGAGGGCGCGACCGTCGTCGACCCCGTCACGCTCCCGGAGGAACTCCGCTTCGGCAACGAGTACGAGATGGAGGTGCTGTACCACGAGTTCAAGGCGGATCTCAACGCCTATCTCGCCTCGCTGGGACCGGACGCGCCGATCAAGTCGCTGGCCGAACTCATCGAGTACAACGAGGCAAACCACGACCTCGAACTCGCCCTCTACGGGCAGGAGCTGCACGTGCGCTCGCAGGAACGCGGACCGCTCACCGACCAGCGGTATCTCGACGCGCTGGCGACGAGCCACCGGCTCTCCCGCGACGAGGGGATCGATCGCGCGATGAACGAACACCGGCTGGACGCGCTGGTCGGGATCACGGCGGGGATCCCCGCCATGCAGGATCCCCTGGACGCCTCGGGCGGGGGCGGGGGCGGGTGCTCCACGCCGCCGGCCATGGCCGCCTACCCCAACATGTCCGTCCCCATGGGGTTCATCCGGGGGCTCCCGGTCGGGATGTCGCTGTGCGGCCGCGCCTGGAGCGAGATGACGCTCATCCGTCTCGCGTACGCCTTCGAGCAGGCGACGAACGTCCGCCGCCCGCCGACGTTCCAGGCGACCGTCCGGGTCTGAGCGAAGCCGGGTGACGCTCACCGACTTCATCGACCGTCACTACCGCCACTTCAACGCGGCGGCGCTGCGGGCGGCCGCCGGGGCGTGGCGGGACCTGATCGACGGCGGCGGGCAGATGCTCCTCACGCTGGCCGGCGCCATGAGCACGGCCGAACTCGGCCTCTCCCTCGCGGAGATGATCCGGGCCGGGAAGGTGCACGCGATCTGCGCCACCGGCGCGAACCTCGAGGAGGACCTGTTCAACCTCGTGGCGCACGGCCGCTACCTCCGCATCCCGGACTGGCGCGCGCTCACGGCCGAACAGGAGAAGGACCTCGAGCGGCGCGGGCTGAACCGCGTGACCGACACCTGCATCCCGGAGGCCGAGGCGTTCCGCGCGGTCGAGGCGCCGCTGCGCGAGCTGTGGCGGGCGGCCGACGCCGCGGGCGAGCGCCGGCTCCCGCACGAGTACCTTTACGAACTGATCCGCGACCGGACCCTCGCCGACCGCTACCGAATCGATCCGGCCGATTCCTGGCTCGTGGCGGCGGCGGAGGCGGACCTCCCTCTGTTCGTGCCCGGGTGGGAAGATTCCACGCTGGGCAACGTCCTCGTCGCGGAACAGCTCGGCGGCGGACTGGACCGTCCCGGGCCCGTCCTCGGAGGCACGGAGTACATGGTGGCGCTCGCGGAGTGGTACGTGCGCACCAGCACCGGCCTAGCACTGGCGGAGGCGCCCGACATCGACGCCGACCCGAACGCGGCGCCGGTCGGCCTGTTCCAGATCGGGGGCGGGATCGCCGGTGACTTCCCCATCTGCGTCGTGCCCATGATCCGGCAGGACCTGCGGCGCTGGTGTCCCTACTGGGCGTACTTCTGTCAGATCAGCGACTCCACCACGAGCTACGGGTCGTACTCCGGCGCCGCTCCCAACGAGAAGATCACCTGGGGCAAGCTGGACGTGGACACGCCGAAGTTCGTCATCGAATCCGACGCGACGATCGTCGCCCCGCTCGTGTTCGGCTACGTCCTCGGCTGGTAGTCCGGGGACAGGCCCTTCCCGGCGGGCAGGCCGCGGGCCGGACCGGAGTGCCGGCCTCCTAACCTCCACTCCCGCTCTCCCCGAGGAGTGCGTCCAGGTCCCACCCTTCCAGAGCGTCGACGGTCGGTCGGTCCGTCCAGTCGAAGCGGAGCGGCGTGATCGTGACGAGGCCCTCGTTGTACGCCTCGGTGTCACTCCCGGCCGGGACGGTCTCCGGAGGCACGAACACGACACTGAACCGCCGCTCTCCCTCGGCGTCAGCGACCTCTTCTCCCGGATCCCCCGTCACCTCCTCGTGGTCGATGTGGAAGTAGCTGCCGCCCATGGGCCGGGCCGCGATGCCGCGGGTCTCGGCCGCCGTGGCCGCCGGGAAGTTGAGCGAATAGACGATGCCGATCTCGGGCCCCCGGCGCCGCAGCTCCGCGACGAAGCGGGCGACGATGCCGGCGGCGTGCTCGAACTCGCCCGGGCCCGAGTCCCGCGAGGCCGCCACCGCCGGTATCCCCAGGTACGCCCCCATCATCGCGGCCCCCACCGTCCCGGACATGTGAGAGATCTCACCGACGTTCGCGCCGATGTTGATCCCGCTCACGACAAGATCGAACCCGGATGCCGGCGCGAGCACGCGCGCCGCGAGGCGGACGGCGCTGGCCGGCGTGACATCGGCACAGTTCCCCGCCGGCGTGGCCCGGACCCGGAACTCCTCGTCCAGACTGATGCTCATGCTCGTCCCGCTCTGCTGGCTGCAGGGCGCCAGGACCGTCACCTCGCCGACCTCCCCCAGCGCCGCCGCAAGCGCCTGAATGCCGGGCGAATCGATCCCATCGTCGTTGGTCACGAGCATGTGATAAGGAGCGTCCTGCGGCGCCGTTTCGACCGTTTCCGTCGCGGGATCCCCTCCGCACGAGATGGCCGCGGCGCACCCGAACGCGGCGAGCGCCACGACCGACCGGGCGACGCTCGCCTCTGAAGTGGGCGTTCTCATCGCTTTTGTTCCCCGTTCTCTCTCAAGTTCTGTCTGTTACCTTTGGGCTGGACCCGCAGCGTCGACGCGTGGGCCGGACCCGCAGGCATAGTCTCGCACGTCGGACGACGGCGAAACCCGCCGGCGATGGGAGAGAGAGGAGTTCTGCGTGGCGGCTTTGAAGGCACCCCCGAATCGCCGCAGTATCGCGATGGGCTTTTCGCTCCTCGCGGTGCTTTCCTGTGGTGATTCCGCCACGGCTCCGGCTCCGCCACCTCCGCCCGCTCCGCCCCCCGCCCCCCGGCCGACAACCGTGTCCGTGAGCCCGGCCACGGCCGAGCTGAAGGCGCTGGGCGCGACGGTCCAGCTGGCGGCCGAGGTGCGCGACCAGAATGGGCGAACGATGACGGGAGCCGCGGTGACCTGGGCGAGCGACGCCGCGGCAGTGGCGACCGTGAACTCGACGGGGCTGGCAACGGCCGTGGCCAACGGAACGGCAACGATCACCGCAACCGCGGGCGACGCGTCGGGAAGCGCCTCGCTGACGGTTGCCCAGGCAGTCAGCGCGCTGGCTGTGACGTCGCCCGCCGACACGCTGGAGGTGGGAGACACGCTGCGCCTGGTCGCCGCGGCAACGGATGCGAACGGGCACGCCGTGGAGGAGGCGACGTTGGACTGGTCTTCCAGCGACGCGTCGGTGGTGGGCGTGGACGAGTCGGGGCTGGTGACGGCGGTCGCGGTGGGGACGGCGGTTGTGACGGCCGCGGCGTCGGGCGTCTCGGGGAGCGCGGAACTGGTGGTCATCCCGGCGGTGGGCGCCGTGACGGTGCAGCCGGACACGGTGCGGTTCACCGCTCTCGGCCAGTCGGTCCGAATGTCGGCGGAGGTCCTCGACCGTGACGGACGCCCGCTGCCGGACGTGGCGGTGTCGTGGTCGAGCCGTGACGCCGCAGTGGCGACGGTCGACTCGCTGGGGCTGGTCGGGGCCGTGGGCGCCGGCGCATCCGTGGTGGCGGCGGCGGCGGGCAGGACGGCGGGCGAGGCGGTCGTGATCGTGGCTCAAACGGCGGACTCGGTAGTCGTGTCGCCGGCGGCGGGGACGATCGCGCCCGGTGACACGCTGCGGTTCACCGCGGCGGCGTTCGACGAGAACGGCCACGCGGTCCTGGGGGCGGAGTTCCACTGGTCGTCGGCCGACCGGTCGGTGGCGACGGTCGATCCATCGGGTCTCGTACGCGGCGTCGCTGCGGGCAAGGCCACGATCACGACCACAGCGGGAGACGCGCGGGGAACCGCACAAATCACGGTCGCGGACTCGGACCGGGCAACGCTGGAGGCGTTCTATCGGGCGACGAACGGACCGAACTGGATCGACAGCGAGAACTGGCTTACAGATGCTCCGCTCGGCGACTGGTATGGAGTCGACACGGATGGAGAAGGGCGGGTTCGAAGGCTTGTTCTCGAAGGCACGTCCGACTCCGAGAACGCGAGGCGTACATCGCACGGCCTGACGGGCTCGATCCCGCCGGAACTGGGTCGACTCGACAACCTTCTCTCGCTCAGCCTCGCACGGAACGAATTGACGGGACCGATCCCGCCGGAACTCGGAGACCTCAGCCACCTTCAGGTATTGAACCTCGGAGGGAACGCCCTGACTGGTCCGATCCCACCGGGATTCGGCAACTTGTCGCATCTGAGGTGGCTGTCCCTTTCCGCCAACAAGCTGACGGGTCCGATCCCGCCAGAGCTGGGCCGTTTGTCCCGCCTGCAATGGCTGTACCTCTACCGCAACAGCCTTGAGGGCCAGATCCCGCCTGCACTCGCCAGTCCGGCGGGCCTGGAGGAGCTGCACCTCTACCGCAACAACCTCACGGGTCGGATCCCGCCGGAGATCGGCAACTTGTCCGCCCTGGAGTGGCTACTCCTGCATGGCAACGACCTTGAAGGCACCATCCCGTCGGAGCTCGGCAACCTGTCCCGGCTGGAGCGGCTGTACCTCCACGGCAACAACCTTGTGGGCACGATCCCGCCGAGCTTGCTGCAACTTGGCAGTCTGACGCGGCTCGACTTCCGGGGGAACGATGGCCTCTGCGCCCCGGGTACCGCCCCATTCGCGGCATGGATTCAGGACATCGAGGACAGCGGAGGGCCCTTCTGCAATCAGGCCGACCGGGAGGCGCTGGAGGACCTCTACGAGAGCGCCGGCGGCCCGAACTGGAGGGATTCCGGCGGGTGGCTCGCCACTCAGACATTGGAGGAATGGTACGGCGTCACGACGGATTCCCTGGGCCGCGTAACGGAACTCGACCTCGCGAGCAACGACTTGATCGGCGAGCCCTCTCGCGCGCTGCGTGACCTGAGCCGAATGACCATCCTGCGGATCGGCGACAATGAGCTTGCGGGCCGGTTGCCGCTCGAATGGACCGCCCTCCCGCTCGTCAAGTTCGACTATGCGAACACGCAACTCTGCATCCCCGACGATGAGAGCGTTCAGAGTTGGTTGAACGGCATTTCGACGCACGAGGGAACCGGCGTGGCGTGCGAAGGTCTCTCGGATCGGGACATACTCGAACTGCTCTACGAAGCAACCGGCGGACCGGACTGGAAGAACAACGACAACTGGCTGACGGACGCACCGTTGGATGACTGGTACGGCGTCAGGGCCGACACCAGCGGCCGCGTGAGTGAGCTGTCGCTGGGATTCAATGGCCTTGCCGGCGGGATTCCGCCGGAGTTCGGCAAACTTGACCGGCCTGAAGGGCTCAACCTCCATGCGAACGCGCTTACCGGGCCGATCCCGGCGGGACTGGGAGACCTTTCCGGCCTGAGGTGGCTGTTCCTTTCCGCGAACGACCTTACGGGTCCGATCCCGCCGGAACTGGGCCGCCTGCCCAGCCTGGAGCGGCTGCTTCTGTACGGCAACAACCTCCAGGGGCCGATTCCGCCGGAGCTCGGCAACCTGTCCAGCCTGGAGCAGCTGCTCCTCCACGAAAACGACCTCCGAGGGCCGGTCCCACCGGAGTTGGGTCGCCTTTCCCGCTTGGAGTGGCTGTACCTTCACGAGAACCACCTCGCGGGGCCGATCCCCCGGGGACTGGGCAACCTGCCCAGCCCGGAGCGGCTACGCCTGTACAGGAACAACTTGACGGGCCCGATCCCGCCCGAACTCGGCACACATCTTCCAGTGTAGTCCACCAAGGTTCAGTAAGTAGGCCATAACACGTTATTAGATAACGTGTTCGGTGGCATTCCCGGCGCTCCACCGTCCCTTGCGGTCCATCGCCATCCGGTGTATTCTTCCCGGTGTAGTGCTGCAATAAGTGATACACTACAAGGAAGGAACCCCACGATGAAGCGACCGAGGACACTCTCCGCCGCGTTCGTGCGGACGGTCAACCGGCCCGGAGTCTACGGCGACGGACGGGGCGGGCGCGGGCTGAGCCTTCGCGTCCACCGGACGCGGGATGGCCGGATCACCAAGACATGGCGTCAGCGCGTCAGGATCGAGGGGCGGCTCACCTCGATCGGACTCGG
>VXOJ01000065.1 GCA_009840115.1 Gemmatimonadales bacterium
CCCCCTGCGCGCCGCCGCCCGTCCCCGGTCCACACCCCGACAGCCCGATCGTGAGCCCCGCCGCCCCCGCTCCCGTCCGCACCACGAACCCCCGCCGGTCCACCGTCACGATCCCGGAGCGGGGTTCGGCGGCGGTCCGCGCATCAGAGTTGCTTCACTTCCTCGGTGATGCGGGCGAGGGCGTCGGAGGCGTCTCCGAAGAACATGCGGTTGTTCCGCAGGTAGAAGAGCGGGTTGTCGATGCCGGCGTACCCCACCGAGAGCGAGCGCTTGATGACGATGCACGTCTTCGCGCGGTCGGTCTCGATGATCGGCATGCCCCCGATCGGGCTCGAGGGGTCGTCGCGCGCGAGCGGGTTCACGACATCGTTCGCCCCCACGACCACGGCGACGTCGATGTTCTCCATGTCCGGGTTCACGTCCTCCGGCTCGCAGAGTTGCTCGTAGGGCACGTTCGCCTCGGCGAGGAGGACGTTCATGTGCCCCGGCATCCGCCCCGCCACGGGGTGCACGCAGTAGCGCACCGAGACGCCGCGCTCGGTCAGCAGGTCGGCGAGTTCCCGCACCCGGTGCTGCGCCTGCGCCACCGCGAGCCCGTAGCCGGGGACGAAGATGACCTGCGAGGCGTAGCCCAGGACCATGGCGGAGTCCTCGGCCTCGATCGGCGTCGCCACCCGGTCGCCGTCCGCCGCCCGCCCCGCCGTCGCCGACCCCGTGCCGAAGGCGCTGAACAGGACGTTCGCGAGCGAGCGGTTCATCGCGCGGCACATGATGCCGGTGAGGATGAGCCCGGAGGCGCCGACCAGGGCGCCCGAGATGATGAGCGCGTTGTTCCCGAGCACGAACCCGGCCGAGGCCGCCGCCAGCCCCGAATAGGAGTTGAGCAGCGCCACCACGACCGGCATGTCCGCGCCCCCGATCGGGATCACGAACAGGACGCCGAGGATGAGCGCGGCCGCGATCAGGCCCCAGTAGAAGGCGAGGTTCGACTCGAAGCCGACCAGGTAGACCGCCAGCACCACCGCGACGCCCAGCAGGAGGCCGGCGGAGAACTTCACGAGCGGGTTCGAGATCGCGTTGCCCGTCACGAACCCCTGCAGCTTCCCGAACGCGATCATGCTGCCCGAGAAGGTGACGGCGCCGATCAGCGTCCCCGCCATGATCGACACCCCGGAGTCGATGGCGAGCGTCTCCCCGCCCGCGCCGCCCGCGACCCGCAGGTACTCCCCGACCGCGACGAGGCCCGACGCGGCCCCGCCGAACCCGTTGAACACCGCCACCATCTCCGGCATGGCGGTCATCTTCACGGTCCGGGCCATGACCCCGCCGATCAGCCCCCCGATCGCGACGCCGGCGATGATCCAGGTGTACTCCAGGCCGCTCTCGAGCAGCGTCGCGATCACCGCGAGCAGCATGCCGATCGCCGCGAGCCGGTTGCCGCCCGCCGCCGTGTCCGGATGGCTGAGCCGCTTGATCCCGAGGATGAAGAGCACCGCGGACGCCAGGTAGGCGAGCGGGATGGCCGTCGAGAATCCTGACATTTCCATCGCTAGCTCGCGTCCTTGCTCTTGAACATCTGGAGCATGCGGTCGGTGACGAGAAAGCCGCCGACGACGTTGATCGTGGCGAGGATCAGCGCCGCCAGCCCGATCCACCGCATGAGCACCGCGTCTCCGGCGCGTCCGATCACGAGCAGCGCGCCCACGATCGAGATTCCGGAGATCGCGTTGGACCCCGACATGAGGGGCGTGTGCAGCGTGGGCGGCACCTTCGTGATGAGTTCGAAGCCCACGAACATCGCGAGCACGAACACATACAGTCCGATCAGGAGCGTTCCTTCCATCAGGCAGGCCTCGTGTGAGATGTCATCGCGTGGGGCGTCACGCGCCGAACCGGACCTCTCCCGCGTGCGTCACGCAGCAGGGGCCGATCACGTCGTCCTCCAGGTCCACCGACACGCCGTCCTCCCCGATCATCGGCTTCACGAGCGCGGAGAGGTTGCGTCCGAGCAACTGGCTGGCGTGGTAGGGAAGCGCACCGGGCACATTGAGCGGGGCGTGGATCGTCACGCCGCGCTCCACGACCGTCGCGCCGGGCGCGGACAGGGCGCAGTTGCCCCCGGCCTCGCCGGCCAGATCGACGATCACCGAGCCCTCCCTCATCCGGTCCACCGTCTCCTCGGTGATCAGCACCGGGGCGGGCCGGCCGGGGACGAGTGCCGTCGTGATGACGACGTCCGCCCGCGCCACGTGCTGCGCGAGCAGTTCGCGCTGCCGCGCCTGCTCCGCCTCCTCGAGTTCCTTCGCGTAGCCGCCCTCCGTCTCCGCGTTCTCCGCCGCGTCCCCGGCGCCCTCCTGAAGGTCCACGAACTTCGCCCCGAGGCTCTCGACCTCCTCGCGCACGGCGGCCCGGATGTCGTAGCCCCAGGTGTCCGCCCCGAGCCGGCGCGCCGTCGCGATCGCCTGCAGTCCCGCGACCCCCGCCCCGAGCACGAGCACGCGCGCCGGAGAGAGCGTCCCCGCCGCCGTCATGAGGAGAGGGAAGATCCGTCCGAGCGAGTTCGCGCCGAGGAGGACGGCCTTGTACCCGGCCAGGTTGCTCTGCGAGGAGAGGGCGTCCATCGACTGCGCGCGCGTGATTCTCGGCACCAGTTCCAGCGACAGCGCCGTGACCCCGCCCCCGGCGAGGCGCTCGATCAGCGCCGCGTTCTCGTGCGGGCGGAGGAGGCACGCGAGGACCGTGCCCTCCCGGAGTCCGTCCGCCTCGGCCTCGGAGGGCGGAGCGACCTTGAACACGACGTCGGCTTCGCCCAGGAGCCGGCCGGCATCGGGGACGATCTCCACGCCCGCTTCCTCGTAGGCCGCGTCCGGGAAGCCCGCCGCCTGCCCCGCTCCCGCCTCGATGGCGATCGAAATGTCATCCGAGCGCAGACGCTTCGCCCCGTCCGGCGTGAGGGCGACCCGCGACTCCCCGGCGGCGGTTTCCCGCGGGACACAGATTCGAACGCTCAAGGGCGACTCCCATCATCCACGGTGTTGATTCACGGTCCTGCTGCGTATGCGGCGGCGCCGCGAATCTTGACCGCCTGACCGCCGCGCGCAACGCACCGCGGGCTCTCGATTGCGCGGCGGCGCCGGTGAGTGCCTATTCCCGGAAAGTTCCAGCCCCGGGAGGACCGCATGTTTCGTCGTTCGTTCACCGCCCTGGCCGTGCCGGCCGTCGTGCTTTCGATCGTCGCCGCGCCGGACGTGGCCGCCCAGGAGGCCGTCGCGCTCGCCATCGCGCCCATCCCCACCGAGTCGGAGCAGGCGACCGCGAAGGTCATCCAGAAGCAGGGGAACGAGTGGGTGACCCTGCGCGAGGGCGCCGGGCCGTTCATCTGCGTCGCGGATGACCCGGCCGTCGACGGCTTCCACTCCGCCTGCTATCACACGTCGCTCGAGCCCTACATGGCGCGCGGCCGCGAACTCACCTCGCAGGGGACCACCGGCCGGCCCAACGTCGAGCAGCGCATGGCCGAGATCGAGGCGGGCACGCTGGAGATGCCGAGCTACGCCTTCCTGCACGCGATCTACGCCGCAGAGGGCTGGTCCGGAGACATGGAGGCGGTGCAGCGGCACCAGGCGGTCATCTACACGCCCTTCGCGACGGCCGAGGACCTCGGCCTCCCCACGAGGGCGACGAGGGGCGCGTGGCTGATGGCGGCGGGCACGGCGAACGCCCACGTCATGATCACGCCCTAGGCGAATCGTGGCTGAAATCACGCGACACCAGTTGAGCGCGCTCCTCCTCAGCGCCCTCCGCGACAGGGGGATGGGCGCGCGCGACCTGTTCGAGGGCCGCCAGGAACCACTCTCCTGGTTCTTCCGCGCCGTCGCCTACGACCAGTCCGAACTCGACATCCTCGAGTCCGGCGCGCTGGACACCCTCCACGCGCCGTCCGCGATGGTCGAACTCGTCATCGACGAGATGGCGCTCGGGCTCGCCAACATCGGCACGGAGGGGCTCGGCACCTACCTGGCGTCGCCCGCCTCCGACATCCCCGGCCACGACGCGCTGGAACTCGATGGCGAGGTGATGCTCGGGTACGTCCACATCGACGTCGCGCCGCCCGCCCTCTGGCTCGACGAGCGGGAGTCCAATCCCTCGCGGAACGACGCGCTCGCGACCCGGCTCTCCAAGGTGGCGCAGCAGGTGGGGGCGGCCTCGGACACGGTCGAAGTGCACATCGAGGGCGCTCTGGACCCGGACGGCGGGTGGACCGATCCGAAGGAAAACGTCCGTCCCGCCGGCGTGGCGGTCCACTTCACCTTCGACATCCCGCTCGTCGGCACGGGGAAGCGGGAACTGGCCGAGGTCTTCGCGCGGGCAGCGGAAGGGGCCCGCGATGCGGTGGAGGGGATGCGGTCCGTCTTCCGCGGAGACGGCGAATAGCCGCCCGCGGCAAAACCCGCTCCCGCCTTCTTCCCGCCGCAGCCTGCGCCGCCGGCCTCTTCGCCGCCTGCGACGCCTCCCCGCCGCCCGTCTCGATCGACTGGGTCGAGGAGGGGGATGGCACCCGCGCGCGTCTCCTGTCGTTCCGGGGGGAGGCCGACGGCGGCTTCACCTCGCTCGCGCCGCGGAGCACGGGCATCGAGGCGACCCCCACCGTCTCGCGGGAGGCGCGGCTCGCGAACCGCACGCTCATCCACGGCGTCGGCGTGGCGCTCGGAGACGTGGACGGCGACGGCTGGGTCGACCTCTACCTCTGCATGCTGGACCAGCCGAACGTCCTCTACCGCAACCTGGGAGGCTGGCGCTTCGAGGACGTGACCGAGCGCTCCGGCGCCGGACTCGGGGACCGGCTGTCGCGGGGCGCCGTCCTCGCGGATGCGGACGGAGACGGCGATCTGGACCTGTTCGTGGCCGTGCACGGGGGGACGAACGCCCTCCTCCTGAACGACGGGAGCGGCGTCTTCGAGGAGGTGGACGCGGGGTTCGAGGGGGAATGGGGGAGCAGCACGCTCGCGCTCGCCGATATCGAGGGGGACGGGGACCTCGACGCGTACTTCGCCAACTACAAGACGGTCCAGGGCGACGACCTGTTCAGCCCCGCGGAGCGCAGACCGCGCGAGATCGCGGAGGCCGTCGGCGACGGGTTCGTCATCCACCCCCCGTTCGACGAACACTACCGGCTCGAGCGCGAGGGCGAGGGCGTGCTGCGCCTCGAACTCGCCGACCCCGACGAACTCTACCTGAACGATGGATCCGGCGGCTTCGCGCCGGTCGACCTCACGGGCGGCGTCTTTCGAGACGCGGACGGGGAGCCGATCGCCGAAGTCCCCCGCGACTGGGGGCTCGTCGCGCGCTTCTTCGATGCGGACGACGACGGGGACGCGGACCTCTTCGTCGCCAACGACCTCGGGAGCCGGGACGGGTTCTGGCTCAACGAGGGGGGCCTCTTCACCGCCGCGTCGGGGCTCGCCCTCCGCACCGAGAGCACGTCTTCGATGGGGGTCGACTTCTCCGACATCGACGGGGACGGCGATACGGACTTCGTGACGACGGAGATGCTCTCGCCCGATCCGGTGCGGAGGCGGGAACAACTCGCCCTCGGCGCGGCCGGGTGGACGCCGCCCGGCGGACACGCGACGCGGGCGTCCGCCGACCGGAACACCCTGCAGCTCAACCGGGGCGACGGGACGTGGGCCGAGACGGCGCGCGCGGCCGGACTCGACGCTTCGGAGTGGACCTGGGGCGCAATGTTCCTCGACGTCGAACTCGACGGCTACGAGGACCTGCTGATCACGAACGGACACGCCTGGGACCCGCTCGATGGAGACACGCAGGAGGCGCTGCGGACCCGCCGCATCCAGGTGGACTGGCGCGAGGAACTCGGGGTGTTTCCGCCGCTCCCGCTGCGGAACCTCGCCTTCCGCAACCTCGGCGACGGCGCCTTCGTCGACATGACCCGGAGTTGGGGATACGGGACGGAGCCGGACGTGAGCCACGGGATCGCGGCGGCGGACTTCGATCGGGACGGCGACCGGGACGTCGTGATCACGCGGCTGGACGCACCGCCCCTCGTCCTGCGCAACGACGCCGGGAGGGCGCGCGTGGCCCTGCGCGTGCTCGGGGAGGGCCGCAACACGCAGGCGGTCGGCGCGCGCGTCGTGCTCGCCGGGGCGACCGCGGCGGAGCGGCCACCGGCGGAGCGGGCGCTGCCGGACCAGGCGCGGCAGGTGACGTCCGGCGGCATGTACCTCTCCGGTTCGGATCCGGGGCTCACCTTCGCGATGGGCGACGCCGAGGCGGCCGAGGCGACGATCACGTGGCCCTCCGGTCGGAGCCGGACCGTCCGCGTGCTCGCAAACCACGCCTACGAGGTGGAGCCGCCCGCGGATGGCGGAGCCGGCGAGGGCGGCCCGGAGAGCGCAGCGGGGCAGGGGGGCGGCGCGGCGCTGTTCGCGGG
>VXOJ01000043.1 GCA_009840115.1 Gemmatimonadales bacterium
CCGCCGGGACGGCCGCCAGCAGTCCGCCGGAGGTCTGCGGGTCGAGCAACAGGGCCCGAAGGTCTTCGGGGATGGCGTCATCCCACCGCACCCGCGATGCGTAGCCGTCCCGGTTCCGGGTCGTGCCGCCCGGCACGCATCCCTCGCCGGCGAGGCGCAGCGCTCCGGGGAGAAGCTTCGGCGCCGAAGCCCGGATCCGGGCGCTCGCGTCCGAGGCGCGGCACATCTCGAGCAGATGCCCCACGAGCCCGAAGCCGGTGACGTCGGTGGCGGCATGAACGTCGAAGCCGGAAAGGATGGCCGCCGCCTCGCGGTTGAGCTGCCGCATGGAATCGACGGCGACGCGAAGGTCGTCCGGGTCCGTCACCCCGCGCTTGAGCCCGGTCGTGACGACACCCGTTCCGAGCGCCTTGCCCAGCACGAGCGCGTCCCCCGGTCGCGCTCCGCCCTTTCTCCACAGGCGGTCGGGATCGCCGAGTCCGATGGCCACCAGTCCGAACTTCGGCTCCGCGTCGTCGATCGAATGTCCCCCGGCCACGGCGATGCCGGCGTCGCGGCACACCTCTCCCGCGCCGCGGAGGATCGCGCCGACCGTCTCATCGGAGAGGGTCCCGGCGGGAACCGCCAGGATGTTGAGCGCGAAGAGGGGGCGGGCCCGCATCGCGTACAGATCTCCGAGCGCGTTCGCGGCCGCGATGGCGCCGAAGTCCGTCGGATCGTCGACGAGCGGAGTGAAGAAGTCGAGGCTCGCGACGATGGCTTCCCCATCGTCGAGCAGATACACGGCGGCGTCGTCCGGGCCCTCGAGTCCCACGAGGAGCCGGTCGTCCGGAACGTGCGGAACGTACTGCAGGATGCGGCCCAGATCCTCCGGGCCGAGCTTGCACGCTCAGCCGGCTCCGTGCGAGTACTGGGTCAGGCGGGCCGCTTCGGCCGAAGGCGAGTTCACCAGTTCCGCTCCACGACGGGATCCTGGAAACGGTTGCGGCCCATTACGCGGTCGCGGATCGCGGCTTCCGCGTCACCCGCCTGTTCGAGAAGCGCCGCCGCCTGCTCGGGCGACAGCATCTCCATCTCGCCCGACCCCGCGGCCGCCGCGGCGCCGGCGCCCGCCCCCTGTGGCGACTGTCCCTGTCCGCCCTGCTGCTCATCGCCGCCGCTCTCCCCTTCCTCCTCGAGCCAGCGTTCGACGAGTTCGAGGTTCCAGCGCGCGTCCTCATCGTCCACGCGGCGGCGGAGGACTTCGCGGAAGGCTTCGCGCGCCGCCTGGAGGGCGGCTCGACGCGCGGACGGGTCGCTCTGGGCGAAACGGCCGTCGAGAGCCGTGCTGAGTCCGAGGTTGTAGAAGGCGCTCTCGCGTACTTCGTCCCGATCGCTGCCGATGGAGAGTTCGAGGGGCGCCTGTGCCTCGCCCACCTGTCCGTCGTGAAGCAGTGCCGTCCCGTAGTTGTAGTGGTCGATCGGCCGGTCGGAGGAAGCGGCTCGCTCCCGGTAGCGCACGACGGTCTCGGATTCCGACGCCTGCGGGTCGGCGGGCCCGGCCTGTCCGGCGGCCCCCGCCGACGCATCCTGCGGTTCACCCGCGGTAAACGCCGCAAGGGAGGCGGCCGCGGCCGCCAGCCCGAAGATCGCGCACCTCCGCGTCGACTCAACCACGTGGCAACAGGAACCCTTCTCCCCAGAGGCTGACGAAAGCGAGCAGAAGCAACGCCGCTACGGCCACGTCGTCGGTCGAGGTCAGGGGTTCCCGGCCACCCTGCGCCAGTTCCCGCTCGATCGCGTCGGTACCGCCCGAACCATCAACATAGAGCCCGCCGGTGCCGAGAGACATCTGCCTCATCTGCGCGGCGTTCAGCCGCGTGATGACGGGGCTGCCGTCCGGTCCCTGAAGCACCGAAGCTCCGCCTCGCCGTCGCGCGGCCATCGTCGGGTCCAGCGACGCCTCCCGCGTCAGGGGAATCTGCCCTCCGAGTTCGGTTCCGATCCCTACCGAATGGATG
The DNA here is from genome assembly GCA_009840115.1 of Gemmatimonadales bacterium. Lineage (GTDB taxonomy): Bacteria > Gemmatimonadota > Gemmatimonadetes > Palauibacterales > Palauibacteraceae > Palauibacter > Palauibacter irciniicola. The sequence goes on from VXOJ01000043.1 coordinate 2,001, forward strand.
ACGATCCCCGCGTCCCGGGCCCTTCCGATCGCCTCCCCCAGGGGCGCCCCGGCGGTTTCCTCGCCATCGGAGAAGACGACGATCGACTTGCGCGCGCCCTCCTCTCCACCGGCGAGGAGGTCGATCGCCTGGGTGAGGCCGGAGGCGAGGGACGATCCACCCAGACCGACCGCGGCGGGCCGCACGCCCTCCGCCAACATCTCGATCGCGCTCATATCCGTCGTCAGCGGCGAGAGTACGTACGCGCGGCCCGCAAAATAGACGACGCCCATCCGGCCCTGCGTGCGCGTCGCGAGGCGAGCGGCCAACCGGCGCTGCACCTCCAGCCGGCTCGGCTCCACGTCGCCCGCCAGCATCGAGTTCGACGCGTCCAGCACGAGGATCGTTTCCGCCCCTCCTTCATCGAGCCGCCGGGCCTCCGTCCCGCCGGAACCGGAGGCGAGCGCGATCGCGACGACGCCCGCGCCGAGCAGCGCCAGGCGAATGGGAGGGAGGGCATGCGCCGGCAGCCGCACGTAGCGCTCGAGCAGCGAGGCCTCGGCGAGCTTCTCGCGGTCGGCCCCCGACCGTCGCGACGCAAGCAGCCTGAGCCCGACGGCCACGGCGCCGAGCAGGAGGGCGATCGGGAGCGGAGTCACGGTCAGACCCAGACCCGGCGGGAACGCGTCGCCGCCACGAGGAGTTCGAGCATCACGAGGGCGAGCGCCGCGATGAGAAGCTCTCGCCGCATCCCGACCCGCTCCTCCGTCCGCACTTCCTTGATCGGGGTGGTTTCGAGTTCGTTGATCCGCTCGTAGATCCGCGTGAGTCCCTCGGGGTCGGTGGCGCGGAAATAGAGCCCCCCGGTTTGAGTCGCCATGCGGTCGAGCAGTTCGTCGTTCACATGGACGCGGATATTCGCGTACTGGTATCCGAAGGCGGTCCGGGCGACGGGCACGGGGGCGACCCCGTCGCGGCCAACGCCGATGGTGTAGACGCGGATGCCGAGCGAGGCGGCCGCGGCCGTCGCCTCCTCCGGCGAGATGCCGCCGCTGTTGTTGTCTCCGTCGGTGAGCAGGACCACGATGCGGGATTCGGGCTCCAGATCGCGGAGCCGGTTCGCCGCCGTGGCGAGCGCGACACCGATGGCGGTCCCATCCCGGAGCTGTCCGGCCTCGAGCCGCTCCACGGCACTCTCCACCACGGCGTGGTCCAGGGTCCCGGGGACCATCGTGAGGGCCTCTCCCGCGAAGGCGACGAGACCGATCCAGTCCGACTCCCGTCCCTCCACGAAGCGGATGACCTCCCGCTTCGCGACCTCGATGCGGTTATCGGGGCGAAAGTCCTCCGCCAGCATCGAACTCGAGATATCGACCGCCAGCATGATCGCCACACCCTCGCGCTCCGATTCCACGCGCTCCCATACCCGCACGGGGTTGACGAGGGTGATGATGACGAGCGCGAGGGCGAGGGAACGAAGCGCGGCCGGAAGCCACCACCAGAACCGCCTCCGACCCCGGCCGCGGGAACCGGCGAGACGGGCGATATCCGGATACGGGAGGCGGATCCTCCCCGAGCCCATCAGGGCCCACCCGAGCGGCAGCAGGACCAGCAGCAGGAGGAACGGCCACCCGGGAAGCGCGAACTCGCTCACGCGCCGCCTCCATTCCGCCGCGGCCCGGCCCCGCCGGCGCCGTCCTTGTCGGCCCCATCCGGCGCGACGCCCGGCTCGCCGGACTCATCGGCCGGAAGCGACTCCTCCATGTCGGCGCGCACGAACGCCTCGCCGACGTCCACGTCGCCGAGCGGACCTTCCCATTCCGTCCGCAGGCGCGCGAAACGGGCCAGGATCGAGTGGCGCAGGGCGGCGACGAGCCCCGTGTCGGAGTCGCCGAGCCCGAGAAGTTCCCTCGACGGCGCCCACCCGCGCGTTACATGCGCGTAGCGCCGAAGCGTCTCCTCGTAGCCATCGTAGAACCGCTCACCGCTCACCTGCTGCCGGACCCATCCCTCACGGAGGCGGGCGAGGTCGCGAAGCGCGAGGTCCCCGGGGCCGAGGGGGACTTCGGCGGCGGCCGCGGCGACGCGGCCGCGGCGCCAGGTCCACCAGGCGAGCCCGGCGAGCGCCGCGGCGAGCAGAACCAGCCACCAGGGGAGGGCCCGCAGGCTCAGGAGGGGCCGGGCATCCCTCAACTCGAGCGGATCGTCCGCCGCCGGCAGCACGCTCATGACCGGCACCGCGGGCGGCTGCAGTCGACGGACGACGCCGCCCGCGGCCGCGAGTTCCACCTCCACCGGCGGGATGACGAGCGTATCCGCCCGCCATGCGCGAATCGTGTATTCCGCTTCCCAGCGTCGGCCCTCGTCGACGGACCGGATCTGCGCCGGTCCCGTCTGCTCGATCGACTCCGGCCCGTCGATGAGCGCGGGAAAGCGGACATCTCCCGCTCTCTCCTGCCCGACGACGAGGCGAACCGTGAACTCCTCGCCGACCCGCACGGACTCCGGCAGCACCGTCGCCTCGAGGTCGACCGCGGACTGGGCCGCGAGACCCGGGCCGAACCCCAACCCCACGCCGAGGACGGCCGGAACCATCCATCGGGACCGCCTCACCGGAGCCTCCGCCGGCCGCGAGCGGCGAAGAACCCGGCGAGCCGGGTCTCGTACGGGATGTCGGTACGGAGCCGCATGAGGTCGACGTGGCAGTGCGCGCACAGCCGCTCCAGTGCCCGCGCTCCCGTGGCCGAGCGCTCCACGAGCCGCTGTCGAACCGCCGCATCTCCGAGGTCGACCACGGCCCGGTCCCCTGTTTCGGGGTCCACGACCTCCACCCAGCCCGATGCCGGGATCGTCGTTTCCGCGGGGTCATCGACCGCGAGCGCGACCACGTCATGGCGGCCCGAGAGCCCCAACAGCGGGCGGGCCAGGTCCCGGGCGCCCACGAAGTCCGAGATCACGAACACGAGGGAGCGGACGGTGAGCATGCGCGCCGCCGTGGCGAGAGCGAGATCGAGATCCGTCCCCTTCCCCTCCGGCCGGACGGACACGAGTTCATGCAGGAGGCGGAGGTTGCGGTTGCGGCCCCGCGCCGGCCGCACGTAGCGCTCGATCCGGTCGCTGAAGAGGAGCATGCCCACCGGATCTCCGGCGCGCATCGCCGCGAGCGCGAGGGTGCTCGCCACCTCCGCGACGAGGTCGCGCTTCAGGGATCGGCGCGTGCCGAACTCGTTCGAGGCGGAGACATCGACGACGAGGAGGACGGCAAGCTCCCGTTCCTCCACGAAGCGCTTCACGTACGGCCGCCGCATGCGGGCGGTCACCTTCCAGTCGATCGCCTGGAACGGGTCGCCCGGCTGGTATTCGCGGACCTCGGAAAACTCGATGCCGTGTCCGCGGAAGAGCGACGGGTAGGGCCCCAGAGCCGGGTTGTCCATGAACCGCCGGCTCTTCAACTCCAGCCGCCGAACCTCTTTCGACCCGGCGCCGGAGTCGGCCGTCGGCGCCGGCCGTCGCGGGCGCCACAGGAAGTCGGGCAGCCTCACGGCACCGGCACGGTCTCCAGGAGATGGTCGAGGATGTGATCGGCATCGATCTGTTCCGCCTGCGCCTGGAAGGTCAGGACGAGCCGATGCCGAAGGACGTCGCGGGCGATCGCCTTCACATCCTCCGGAACGACGAAGGCCCGGCCCTCGATGAAGGCATGGGCGCGGGCCGCTCTCGCGAGGAAAATCGTCGCGCGCGGCGAGGCCCCGAACTCGATCCAGTCCACGACCTGCGCCAGGCCGTGGGCCGCGGGCTCACGCGTCGCGAGCACGAGCTGGAGGATGTAGTCCTCGAGCCGCCGGTCCACGTAGATCGCCGGAAGCATGGCGCGCGCGGCGAGGATGCGGTCCGGCTCCACGACGGCCTCGATGGGGGGCGGATCCTCCCCCGCCATGAGCCGCATGATCGACCTCTCCTCCTCGGGCGCGGGGTAGCCGACGCGGGTCTTGAACATGAACCGGTCCACCTGCGCCTCGGGGAGCGGGTACGTGCCCTCGTGCTCGATGGGATTCTGCGTGGCCATGACGAGGAACGGCACGGGGAGCGGATGCGTCTCCTCTCCGATCGTCACCTGGCGTTCCTGCATCGCCTCCAGCAGGGCGGACTGCACCTTGGCGGGCGCGCGGTTGATCTCATCGGCGAGGACGATGTTCGCGAAGATGGGCCCCCGCTTCGGGGTGAAGGTACCCGTCTTCTCCTCCCAGACGAGCGTTCCCACGACATCGGCGGGCAGAAGATCCGGCGTGAACTGGATGCGCCGGAACGTGGTGTGGATCGCCTCGGCAAGCGTGCTGACGGTGAGCGTCTTCGCGAGTCCCGGCACGCCTTCCAGCAGGATATGGCCACCCGTGAGGAGGCTCATCAGAACGCGGTCGAGGAGGGCATGCTGTCCGACGATCCGTTTCGCGAGTTCGTTCCGGACCTCGGCCACGAAGGTCCCCGCCTCCCGGATCGCGGCCTGCTGGGTCTCGAGATCCTCCCCCGAGATCCGTTGGGCCGTCCCGGCTTCTCCGTTCATGCGTTCTCTCGCTGTCGCGGTGATGGTCGGTCTGCCAGCAGCCCGATGTTCACTCCGTAACCGCCCGGGAGCAAGCGGGACCTGCCGCCCGTCGGAGCGCCGCCCGTTCTTTCGGAGACAACTTGCGGGTCTTCCCCGCTGCGAGCGCGCCCAGCCGAATCGGTCCGAACGAGGTCCTGCGAAGCCTCCGCAGCGTGACGCCGAGTGAGGCGAGCATGCGCCGGATTTCGCGGTTTCTTCCCTCGGTCAGGACGATTTCGACGGTGGGGGACGACGTATGCGGAGGGGTGATCCAGCCCGCCCGGCGGGCTCGCGCGGGTCCGTCCTCGAGCGCCACTCCGGCCCGCAACCGATCCGGAAGCTCCGCCATCACGGGCCCGCGGAGCCTCGCATGGTACACCCGCTCGATGCCGGTCCGGGGGTGGAGGAGCCGGTGCACAACGTCCCCCTCATTCGACAGGAGAAGGAGGCCCTCGCTCATGAAGTCGAGCCGGCCCACGTGAGGCAGGTGGCGGGTATCGGAGGGGAGCAGGTCGTAGATGATCGGTCGCCGGCCGGGGTCGCGCCGGGTGCACGCGTACCCCGGCGGCTTGTTGAGCGCCAGCCAGAGGACGGGCATCAGCCGGATGCGGCGGCGGTCCACCTCGACCCGGTCGGCGTTCGGATCCACCGTGGTGCCGAGCTTCGTCGCGACTTCGCCGTTCACGCGCACGCGGCCGCTGACGATGAGTTCTTCGCTCGCGCGCCGGGAAGCGACGCCCGCCCCGGCAAGGTACTTCTGCAGTCGCATGAGCCGTCCGCCTGGCGTAGCGGTCAGCCCGCGGCGGGCTCTTCCCGCGGCGCCGCCTCGTCGGCGGGCGCCTCCGGCTCGGCGCGCACGAGCGCGACGGACAGGTCCTCCGGCGCGGGGAGATCGTCCAGCGACTGCAGGGCGAAGTGATCCAGAAAACGCGGCGTCGTCCCGTAGAGGAGCGGCCGTCCGAGTCCCTCTCCCCGCCCCACGATCTCGATCAGTTCCCAATCCTGGAGCGTTCGCAGCACCGAAGTGGACGCCACGCCCCGGATCTCTTCGACCTCGATCCGCCCGATCGGCTGCCGGTACGCGATGATCGCCAGCGTCTCGAGTGCGGCCCGGGAGAGCGTCGGCGGTCGCGGCACCGAGTCGAACCGCTCGAGGTACGGCACGAATTCCGGACGCGTGAGGATCTGGAACCCATCCCCGAGCTGGTAGACCTGGAACGCCCGTCCGTCCGTGTCGTAGTGCTCGCGCAGCGCGGCGAGCGCTTCGCGGACGCGCCGCACGTCGAGCGCGTCGTCGGCCCGGGCCAGTTCGCGGGCGGTGAGCGGCGTCTGGCTCGCGAACAGCGCGGCTTCCACGATCTGCTCCGGGCTCACGCGGCCCCCTCTTCTCCGTCGCCCCGCGAGCGGCGTCCGAACAGCCAGATCGCACCGAACCGTTTCACCTGTTCCAGCCTCACGAGCTGCTGTCTGGCGAGTTCCAGGCACGCGAGCAGCGCCGCGACAACGTGCGGCCGCTCCTGCCACGAATCGAACAGCCGGTTGAACGGCACCCGCCGCTGCTCACCGAGCAACCGCCGGATGATGACGATCTTGTCCTCGACCGGGACGATGCGGATGGGGGCGACGTGCGTCGTGACGGGATCCGGGCCGCGGATATCGCCGAGGACCGCGAGGAAATCGTCGAGTGTCGTCGAGAGTTCCTGGCCGTCGGCCTCGCGCGGAGGTTGCGGTGGGAGAAACCCCTTCGACATGTGCCGCCGCCGTTCCAGTTCGGCGGCGCCCAGCGTCCGCGCGATCTCCTGGAACAGCTCGTACTCCAGAAGGCGCCGTACGAGTTCTGCCCGCGGATCGTCTTCCCACTCCGCATCGCGACGCCCCGGCAGCAGGAGCTGCGCCTTGATGTGCACCAGCGTCGCGGCCAGCTCCAGGAACTCGCCGGCGCGGTCGAGCTCCAGGCGGTCGATGCCGTCGGTGAGGGCTTCCTGGAACTGCCGGGTGATGGTGGAGATCGGGATATCGAAGATGTCGATGTCCTGCGACCGAATGAGGTGCAGGAGAAGATCCAGGGGCCCCTGAAACCGGTCGAGCTCCACGACGAACGGTTGCGCCGTCCGCTGACTTGGAAGTCGGTTGGGAACCGCCGTCAAGAAACCTCCCCGCACGCTCGGGCCGGCGGAAAGGGAGATCGCCGACCGGTAGGCGCGCAATCTAGCGCCGGGTTGGAGGTATCCGCCAAGTCTGGTATGTTCTTTCGCTGATTTTCGGACGGATGGGAGGGTCGGCCCGCGGCCCGCTGCAACCACCGCACGTTTGAAGCGAAAAAGAAGGAATCGAATGCCGAATAACGAGAGTCAGAAGAAGCGGCTGCGCCAGTCGCGCGCGAGAAGGCTCCGGAACCGCCGGGTGCGGTCCGAGATCCGGACCCGGACCAAGCAGCTCCTCGCGACGGAATCGACGGAGGAGGCGACGCCGGCGCTGTCCGAACTGTACCGCGTTCTCGACCGGGCGACCCGGAGAAACGTCATCAAGGCGAACGCGGCGGCTCGTCAGAAGGCGCGGGCGGCGCGGCACGTCAACAGCCTGAGCTAACCGACGAAAGGGCCCGCGTGACCGGCCGGGCCCACGTTATCGGGCGTCAGCCACCCTCCTCATAGCGGGTCTCTCCACCGACGATCGTGCGCTTCACGCGTCCGGTCACTTCCCACCCGCCGAACGGCGTGTTCCGGCTCTTCGAGTGGAAGTTCGCGGGGTCGACCGTCCACGCCTCCTCCGGATCGAAGAGGACGAGATCCGCGCGACTGCCGGCGCGCAGCGTGCCGCCCTCGATCCCCATCAGCCGGGCCGGCGCCGTCGACATCCGCTCGATGAGGTCGAAGAGCGGGAGGTCCCCGGGCGTCACGAGTTCGCCGATGCACACGGCGAGCGCGGTTTCGAGACCGACGATGCCGAAGGGCGCATCGTCGAACTCGCGTTCCTTCTCCTCGTAGTGGTGCGGCGCGTGGTCCGTCGCCACGCACTCCAGCACGCCGTCAATGAGTCCCTGCCGCACCGCGAGGCGATCCGCCTCGGACCGGAGCGGCGGGTTCATCTTGGCTTCGGTGCGGTAGCCGCGCACGGCCTCCTCCGTCAGCGCCATGTGGTGGGGCGAAGCCTCGCCGCTCACCCGCACTCCGCGCTCGCGCGCGAGGCGAATGAGCTCGACCGCCTCGCGGGTTGAGACGTGCTGGACGTGCACGTGCCCGCCGGTGAGTTCGGCGAGATAGATGTCCCGCGCCACGACCGTGGCCTCCGAGGCGTTCGGGATCCCGCGCAGGCCGAGCGCGGTCGCCACGGCGCCTTCGTTCATGACCCCTCCGGCGGAGAGCGCCATGTCCTCCGCATGCTGAAGGACGGGGATCCCGAAGGACTGCGTGTACTCGAGCAGGCGCCGCATGAGCGCCGGATCGTGGATCGGGTGTCCGTCGTCCGTGACCGCGACCGCGCCCGCCTCGACCAGGCCGCCGATCTCGGTCATCTGCCTGCCGGCAAGGCCGAGCGAGGCGGCCGCCACGGGACTCACGCGCGCGCCGCCCTCGCCCTTCCGGGCCCAGCGCCGCGCCTCTTCCCGCACGAAGCCGACCGCGGCGGGGTCGTCGAGCGGCGGATCCGTGTTCGGCATCGCCCAGATCGTCGTGAAGCCGCCGGCCGCGGCCGACCGGGCGCCCGTGCGGATCGTCTCCTTGTGCTCGGCTCCCGGCTCCCTCAGGTGGACGTGCACGTCGATCAGCCCCGGCGCGACGACGAGCCCCCGCGCCTCGATGCGGGGGATGCCCTCCGGTCCCGCTACGCCCCGCGCGACGGCCTCGATCCGCCCATCCCGCACGAGAACGTCCCGCACCTCGTCCATCCCCGCGGAGGGGTCGATCACCCGGCCTCCGGCGAGAAGGAGCGACCCGCTCACGGTCCCCCCACCTTGGCGTCTTCGGCCAGCTCCGGACGTCCGCCCGCGAGCAGGTAGAGGACGGCCATCCGCACAGCGACCCCGTTCGTCACCTGCGGCAGGATCACCGAGCGCGGCCCGTCCGCCACGTCGGAATCGATCTCCACGCCCCTGTTCATGGGCCCGGGGTGGAGGACGATCATCTCGTCGCCGGCGCGGCCGAGGCGCTCGGAACTGACGCCGAACACGCGGTTGTACTCGCGCAGCGAGGGGACGTAGCCGCCCTCCATCCGCTCCAGCTGAAGCCGCAGCACGTAGAGCACATCGCACCACTCGATCGCCTCCTCGATCGAACCCAGCCGTTGCACGCCCAGCTCCTCGATTCCGGCCGGGATCAGGGTGCGCGGCCCGCACACCGCCACCTCCGCCCCGCACTTCAGAAGGCCCCAGATGTTCGAACGCGCGACGCGCGAGTGGAGGATGTCGCCGACGATGCAGACGCGCCGGCCCGCGATGGCCCCGAACCGGTCGCGGATCGTCAACAGGTCGAGGAGCGCCTGCGTGGGATGCTCGTGCTGACCGTCGCCGGCGTTGATGACGTTGGAGGGAATCCGGTCCGCGAGGAACTTCGCCGCTCCCGACGATCCGTGGCGCACGACGACCATGTGAATCCTCATCGCCTCGAGGTTGCGCGCCGTGTCGACGAGCGTCTCGCCCTTCTGCACGGAGGAGCCCGCGGAGGAGATGTTCACCGTATCGGCCGAGAGCCGCTTCTCCGCGAACTCGAAGCTGATGCGCGTCCGGGTGGACGGTTCGAGAAAGAGGTTGACGATGGTCTGTCCGCGGAGGACGGGCACCTTCTTGATCTTGCGCTCGCTGATCTCCTTGAAGGGCTCCGCGGTATCGAGAATCGCCTCGATCTGCGCGCCCGTGAGAGACTCCAGTCCGATGAGGTCCTTCCCGAGCCCGAGTTCGCGGCCCTGCGCCGTCATGCGCCCGCCTCGGGAGCGGCGCGGAGGGCGACGATGTCGACGCCCCAGCCGCCATCGGTGTCCGCGACGCGCACCGCCACGTCCTGGTTGGGTCCGACTTCGATCACGCGGCCCACGTAGTCGGGCTGGATCGGGAGCTGGCGTCCGCCGCGATCCACGAGGACGCAGAGCTGGATCCGGCGGGCGCGCCCGAAATCCGACAGTTCCTGAAGCGCGGCCCGGATCGTTCGTCCCGTGTGGAGCACGTCGTCCACGATGACGATATGCGCGCCTTCGATGGACTCCGGGACGCGGGTCGTCCCGACCGTGGGGAGTGCGCCGACCTGCCCGAAATCATCTCGATAGAGCGTGATGTCGAGCGAACCGATGGGGATGGGGCCGCGCGTCGGTTCGAGGTGACGGCCGATCTCCGCCGCGATCGAATCGCCGCGCCGGTGGATGCCGATGAGGATGAGGCGGGCGTCGGGCTCGATCGCCCGGTCAAGCTGCGCGGAAAGCTCGGCAAGGAGCCCTCGTGCAGCGGCCTCGTCGAGGACGTTGTGCGTCAGTGTCGTCTCGGCTCCGCTCGATCCGTGGCGGGCGGCTCGGCGTCAGCAGCCCGTGGCTGCCTGGGCGGCCCCGGTCGGGCGGGAGTATAGCGACCCGCGTTGACCCTCGCGAGACGGCCCCGGTAGGTTCGGGCATGCGCATGCGATCCGACGTCACCCGGCGCGCCGGACGGTGGCTTCTGCTGCCGGCGTTCGTCCTGCCCGCGTCCCTTCCCGACACCGCCTTCGCTCAGGACGGCCCCTCGCTCGACGTGGAGGGGCCCGCCGTCGTCCTCACCGACATTCCCTTCTCCCTCACGCTTCATACGGAGGACGGGGAGAACGCCCGCTATCGCGTGGTATCCGCCGCGGGACGCGAACTCGCCGCCGGTGCCCTGCCCCTCCGCTCGGAGACCTCCGTCGGCGGGCTGCGGGCCGCGGCGGGGGACCTCCCGCTGTCCGTGGAGATGGACTCGGACCAGGGATCGGCAAGCGCGAGTGTGGACCCGCCGCGGTTCCCGGGCTGGATCAGCCTGCTGCCGCCGCTCATCGCCATTGCTCTCGCGCTCATCTTCCGTCACGTCGTCGTGTCGCTCTTCTTCGGCATCTGGCTCGGCGGATTCTTCATCGCCGGCCTCGACCCGCTGGCGGGGCTCGGGCGAACCGTGGACACGTTCATCGTGCCCTCGCTCGCCGACACCGACAACGCGTCGATCCTCATGTTCTCCGCGCTGTTGAGCGGCATGGTGGGGGTGATGTCGCGCTCCGGGGGCACGCGCGGGATCGTCGAAGCCCTGCGGCCGCTGGCCACCACGCCGCGCCGTGCGCAGCTCGCCACCTTCTTCGCGGGCGTCGGCATCTTCTTCGACGACTACGCGAACACCCTCATCGTCGGAAACACCTTCCGCCCCGTCACGGACAAGCTGAAGGTGTCGCGCGAGAAGCTGGCCTACCTCGTGGATTCGACGGCCGCCCCCGTCGCCACGATCGCCTTCGTGTCGACCTGGGTCGGCTTCGAGATCTCGCTGATCCGCGACGGACTTCGCATCGCCGCCGAGCAGACCTCGGACCCCGCGCTGGCCGGGGCGCTCGCCTCCGCCAGTCCCTTCACCGTGTTCCTGAGCAGCATTCCGTACCTCTTCTATCCCATCCTCGCCCTGTTCATGGTGGCCGCGGTCACCGTCTCGCAGCGGGACTTCGGCCCCATGCACGGCGCGGAGATGCGGGCGCGCACCGGTGGCGGCGTCTTCCGGCCGGGTTCCCAGCTCATGGTGAACTCGGAGGAAACGGGGCTCGACGCGGCGGAGGGCGTGCCCCTGCGCTGGTACAACGCGGCGATCCCCGTGCTGACGGTGGTCGCGACGGTCCTGCTGGGGCTGTACTTCGACGGCCGCGGCGCCGTGGGGCCGGCCTCGCTCTGGGACACGTTCGGCGCGGCGGATCCGTTCAAGGCAATCCTGTGGGGTTCGCTCGCGGGCTGCCTGGTCGCGATCGGGCTGGCCACGACGCAGCGCATCCTGTCGCTGAGCCAGGCGCTCGACGGTTGGCTCACCGGCATCCGGGCGATGACGATGGGGTTCGTGATCCTCACCCTGGCCTGGTCGCTCGGCGAGGTGACGAGTCAGCTCGCGACGGCGCAGTACCTGACCCAGATCCTCGGGGGCAGCCTCGCGCCGGAACTCGTCCCCGTCCTCACCTTCGTGACGGCCGCGGTCGTCAGCTTCTGCACGGGAACGTCATGGGCCACGATGACCATCCTGCTCCCGCTCGTGGTCCCGCTCAGCGTCGCCCTCGGCGGTGCAACCGGCTTCGAGGCCGGCGGCGGCGAGCTGCTCGTGAGTTCGATCAGCTCGGTCCTCGCCGGTTCCGTCTTCGGGGATCACTGCTCGCCCATCTCCGACACGACGGTGCTCAGTTCGATGGCGTCGGCGTGCGACCACATGGACCATGTGCGGACGCAGCTCCCGTACGCCCTGGTCGTGGCGGTGGCCGCGATGCTGTTCGGCCACGTGGGGACGTCGTACGGGCTGTCGCCCTGGATCGCCCACCTTCTCGGCATCGGCGTGGTCATCGTCGTGCTGCGCTTCGTGGGGAGGCCCGTTCCCGCGGGAGCCTGACCGCAGCTTTGCTCGCGACATGGGTCGTCTCCCGGGCCACGGGCAACTTTCGTGACACGGAAGTGAGAATCGATTATCATCATGCCTTCGGTTCTCACGCTCTGCCCTCTTCGCTTCCGGCGTCGACGCGATCACCATGAAAAGCCTTCTCGCAACCGTTCCGTCGAGCACGTACCTGGTTTCCGGATCGCGCCTGGCGGCGTGCGCCGCGGCCTGGTGCGGCGTGCACTGCGCCCTGACGCCGGTCCTCGTCGCGGTGGCGCCCGCGCTCGCGCTCTCCGAGGGGGTCGAGCGCGCGGTCTGGGCCGGGACCGTCGTCCTCGGCGCGGTCATGCTCGCCCTGGGTCCGGCCCGCAGGAACGCGGTTGTGATCCTCGCCTTTGCGGGCGGGGCCGTGTTCTGGGCCGCCTCCCTCGCCGGTTGGCTCGAGCCGCTGCCCGAGACTGCGACGTCGACCGCCGGCAGCCTGGGCCTCGCGGGCGCTCTTCTGCAGGGCGCCCGCGTCTGCCAGGCCGGCGCGTGCGCGGTGTGCGACGACGAGGAGCCCGCGAACCCACGAGGCTGAACCAGCGCCGCGTCCCGCGCTCGCGCCGTGTTCCGACGCTAGCGCCGCTGTCGGAAGAAGTCCCGCAGGAGACGCGCGGATTCGTCGGCGAGCACGCCGGTCACGAGTTCCACCCGGTGGTTCAGCCGCGGGTCGCAAACCAGGTTCTCGAGCGACCCGCACATTCCGGCCTTCGGGTCCGCGGCCCCGAACACCACCGTGCTGACGCGCGCGAGGACGGCGGCGCCGGCGCACATCGCGCACGGTTCGAGCGTCGCGTACAGCGTGTGGCCCTCGAGGCGCCAGTCCCCCAGGCGGGCCGCGGCGGCGCGCAGCGCCAGAACTTCCGCGTGGGCCGTAGGGTCGGCATCGGCGCGCGTGCGGTTGTGCGCTTCCGCGACGATCCCGCCCGCCGGGTTCGTGACGAGGGCGGCGACGGGAACCTCTCCGCGCTCGCCTCCGAGGGCCGCGAGTTCGAGCGCCCGCCGCATCGGCGCCTCATGCTCAGCCGGCCACGTCCCGTTCATGCGGTGGCCACCCGGGCTTCCAGGAAACGAACCGCCGCGCCGAGCCGGGCCAGGACCCGCTCCCGCCCCATCGCCTCGAGCACCTCGAAGATCCCCGGGCTCACGCCCTGGCCCATGAGGGCGACGCGGAGGGGGTTGATGATCCGCCCCGCGCCGACCTCGAGTTCCGCCGCGAGACCCCGCACCTCGGACTCCAGCGTCTCCACGTCGCGGAAGACCGCCTCGCCGGCGAGACGCTCCGCCAGGCGCCGCAGGTGGAACGCCGTCTCTTCCGGCCGCTTCCAGAAACGCTTCACCGCATCTTCGTCGTAGCGGACGCTCACCGCGAAGAAGGGAGCAACCTGCCGCGCGAGCGCGGGGAGCGTCCGGGGACGCCCTTTCACGAGATCGATGATGCGCGCCAGACGCTCCGGCGAGGTCTGGAGTCCCGGGTGACTCCCGGCCGGATCCCGCCCCTCCTCGCGCGCCCACCGGCCGAGAATCTCGACGACCGCCGCCGCCAGGTCGGCCGCCGGAGCGTCGGCGATGTGGCGCCCGTTCAGCCAGCCGAGCTTCTCCAGGTCGAACACCGCGCTCTTCTTCAGCACCCGGCCGATGGAAAACGCCCCGATCAGGCCTCCGACATCGAACACTTCCCGGTCGTCCCCCGGAGACCAGCCGAGGAGCGCGAGGAAGTTCACCATCCCCGCGGGCAGGTAACCGTCGTCGCGATAGGCGAGGACCGAGAGCGCGCCGTGGCGCTTCGAGAGTCGCTTGCCGTCCGGTCCGAGGATCAGCGGCACGTGCCCGAAGGCGGGGAGCGGCCGGCCAAGGGCCCGGTAGAGGAGGATCTGCTTCGGCGTGTTCGAGAGGTGGTCGTCCCCGCGGATCACGTGTGTAATCCCGGCCTCCGCATCATCGGAGACGACGGCGAGATTGTAGACGGGCGTCCCGTCGGAGCGAAGGACGATGAAGTCGTCGATCGATCCGGCGGGGAACGACATCGGCCCGTGGATCATGTCCTCCCACTCGATCGCCGCCTCCGGCACCCGAACGCGGAGCGCGAACGGCTCCCCGGCGTCGGCCCGCGCCCGCGAAACCGCGGGGTCCAGCCGGCCGCAGCGGCCATCGTACCCGTATCCCGCCCCGGCCCGCTTCGCCTCTTCGCGTCGCGCCGCGAGTTCCCCGGCACTGCAGAAGCACCGGTAGGCGGCGCCCTGGTCGAGCAGGTGCAGGGCATCGCGCCGGTGGCGCTCGACGCCGTCGGCCTGGAAGACCGGCCCTTCGTCCACGTCCAGCCCCAGCCATGCGAGTCCTTCCAGGATGGCTCGCGTGTGCTCGGGGCGGGAACGCGCCCGGTCCGTGTCCTCCACGCGCAGGAGAAACACCCCTCCCGCGCGGCGAGCATACAGCCAGTTGAACAGCGCCGTGCGCGCGCCGCCCACGTGCAGGAAGCCGGTGGGACTGGGGGCGAACCGCACCCGTACCGCCAATCTGCGCTCCTCTTCCTCGGGGAAACCGCCGAACTCCGCGCGCCCGCGCGCCGAAGCTCGTGGATCGTTCCATCTTGGATGGACGACCGATAGGATGCCACGCATGACCCCTGGATCCGCTTTCGTCCTCCCCGGCCTGCGCAGCCCCTTCGCGAAGATCGACCGCGAACTCTCGCGCTGCGACGGTCTCGCGCTCTCCGCCCCGGTGATCCAGCAGACGGTGGCGGGAGACGGGGGCCCGGGCCGGGACGAGGCGGGCCGGATCGACCTCTTCCTGTGGGGCGCGGTCATCCCCTCGCTCACAGTGAGCAACTGGGGACGGGAAGTCTGGTTCGACGCGGGGCTCGATGCGGGCGTCCCGGCCCAGGGCGTCGTCCAGGCGTGTGCCACGTCGATCGCCGCCGCGACCCTCGGCGCGGGCCAGGTGGCCGCGGGGCGGGCGGACCTCGTGCTCTGCGGCGGCGTGGAGTCGATGAGCCACACGCAGATCGGACTGTCGCCGGGACTCAGCCGCACGATTCGGCGCGCAGGGAGCGCGGGCAGCCCGCCGCGCATGGTGCGGACGCTGGCGGGGATTCGCCCCCGCCACCTCCGGATCTCGGCCCCGGCGGTGAAGGAGCGCACGACGGGGAAGACGATGGGACGGCACGCCGAGGAGATGGCCCGTGAATGGGAGATCTCGCGCGAGGCTCAGGACCGCTTCGCGCTCGCGAGTCACGAGGGAGCCACCCGGGACGAGGGAGCGTTCTTCCGGCCGCTGCTCGTCACGCCCGGCACCTTCCCCGTCGACCGCGACACCCTTCCGCGCGCCGGCACGTCGCTGGAGCAGCTCGCCGGCCTCCGTACCGCCTTCTCCCGCTCCGACGGGACGCTCACGGCGGGCAACTCGACCCCGCTCACGGATGGGGCCGCCGCGTGCTGGGTCGCGTCCGAGGCCGGGCTCTCCCTGCTGCCCGACTCCCTCCCGCGCGCACGCCTCCTCGACTGGCGGCAGGCCGCGATCGATCCGGACCGGGAGGGGCTCCTCATCGCCCCGGCCCTCGCGATCGCCGAACTGCTCCACCGCCACGGACTCACGCTGGAGGACATCGGGCTGTGGGAGTTCCACGAGGCGTTCGCGGCCCAGGTCCTGTGCACGATCGCGGCCCTCGAGGACCCGGAGTGGCTCGCGGCGCGCTCCTCCGTGAAGGAGGGTCTCGGCTCCTTCCCGCGCGACCGGATCAACCCCAACGGCGGCAGCGTCGCGCTCGGGCACCCCTTCGGCGCCACCGGAGCGCGCATCCTCTCCCAGACCGTGCTTGAACTCGCGGCACACCCCGCGGGCACGCGCGCGATCGTCAGCGTGTGCGCCGCGGGCGGCCTCGGCCACGTGGCGCTCCTCGAGGCCGTTTAGCCGCCCGAGGCCGTCGGGCCGACCTCCGTCCCGCCACCCGGCAACGTCCGCGCACCGGAGACCTCGGAGCGCCCCAGTTCGAAGGTCAGGCCCAGCAGCGCGGTGAAGAGGACGAGCGCGTTCGCCTGGTGGAGCGCGGCCAGGGAGATGGGGACGAAAAGCAGCAGGGTCGCGACCCCCAGCGCGGCCTGAACCCACGCCGCCGCGAAGCCCGCGTGCGCCCACGGCCTCGCCGCCCCCCGGGCGCGCCGCGCGCAGGCCCACCAGAGCGTCGTGACGCCCGCGAGCAGGAGCACGGCGAGGATGCGGTGGTTGAACTGCGCCGTCGTCCGGTCCTCGAAGGGGCTCAGCCACCAGGGGGTCGCCCCGAAGAGGTCCGGGGGGATCCAGCCGTCCCCCATCCTCGGGAACGTGTTGTAGATGAGCCCCGCGTCCAGGCCCGCGACGAAGCCGCCCGAGAGCAGGGTGAGCGCGGCGAGGCCGAGCACGATGGCGGACCCGCGTCGGAGGCCGGCGCCCCGCGCGGCCTCCGGGTCGCCTTTCCCCGCCCCGGGGCGCAGCAGCGAGAGCGCGGTCCAGAGCGTGAGGGCATAGACGAGCACGGCGAGGGCGAGGTGCGCGGTCAGCCGGTAAGGGCTCACGCGGGGGATGTCGACGAGTCCGCTCCGCACCATCCACCAGCCGAGCAACCCCTGTGCGCCGCCCAGCGCGAAGAGGAGCAGGAGGCGGGGGATGAGGGAACGGGGAATCATCCGCCGCACGAGGAAGACCGCGAAGGGGATGATGAAGACGAGGCCGATCACGCGCCCCAGGAGCCGGTGGGCGTACTCGAACCAGAAGATGCGCTTGAACTCGGCCAGCGACATCCCCCGATTCACGAGCCGGTACTCCGGCGAGTCGCGATAGGCGGCGAACTCGCGCTCCCAGCCCTCGGCGCTCATCGGAGGAACGACGCCACTCACCGGCTCCCAGTCGACCATCGAAAGGCCCGATCCCGTCAGGCGGGTCACGCCGCCGACGACGAGCGTCGCCGCGACGAGCGCGCAGCCGAGGAGGAGCCAGGCCGCGATGATCCGCGTGTGGCGCCGCGATCCGCTCTGGAGGGGAGGCGATGGCATGACGGGGTCCGGGGTGCGTTTGCGCCGGTTTCGTGACCCGTGCGAACTTCGGTCCCTCCCGGAGTCGCCGGGGCGCGGAAGATAGACGGGGACGGTGGAGAGGCCAAGCGCGATGTCGGACTCCGGAGCACGCATTTCGATGTTCGCCCTCCAGCGGCTCGCCCCGAGACTGCGGGCCCACCGCCCGGCGCTCGTCGGGGCCGGGATCTGCCTCCTCCTGAGCACCGCGATCGGGCTCGCCTTCCCCCTCATCGTCCGCTACCTGATGGACGCGGCCTTCGGAGAGGGGGACCCCGCCCTGCTGGGCGCGATCGCCCTCGGACTTCTGGGACTCTTCGTGCTCCAGGGCGTGTTCAACTTCGGGGAGACCTACTGGCTCGGGGCGACGGGCGAGCGGGTCGTGACGCAGCTGAGGGACGAACTCTTCTCCAGGCTGGTCGGGCTCTCCCCCGGCTTCCATGCGGGCCGAACCAGCGGCGAACTCACCTCGAGGCTGGCCTCCGACTGCTCGACGCTCCAGCAGATCATGGGGCACCAGATCGCCGAACTCGTGCGGCAGGTGCTCTTCCTCATCGGCGCCGTGATCCTGCTCACGCTGCTTCACTGGCAGCTGATGCTGACGACGCTGACCGTCGCCCCCGTAGTCGTCCTCGCGGGCTTCGCCCTCGGTCGTCTCCTGCGGCGGCGGAGCACCGAGGTGCAGGACCGTCTCGCCGCCGCGCACGCGGTTGCGGACGAGGCCTTCGGCCAGATCGAAGTCGTGCAGGGGTTCGTCCGGGAGGAGTGGGAGGCGGCCCGCTACCGCGCCGGCATCGCCGCGGCGCTCGAGGCGGCGCTGTCGCGGGCCGTGGTGCGGGCAGTCCTCTTCGGCGTGCTCACGGTGGTCGCCTTCGGCGGCATCGTGGCCGTCCTGTGGCAGGGCGGGCGACTCGTGCTCGCGGCCCAGATCACGGCCGGCCAACTGGTGTCGTTCCTCCTCTACGCCTTTTCCGTCGCGGCGGCGATCATGGCGCTCGCCTCCCTGTGGGGCAGCTACCAGGAGGCGCAGGGTGCCGCGCGCCGGGTCTTCGACCTCCTCGACCGCGACAGCGAGATCACGGATCCGGAAACCCCGGAATCGCTCGCGGGAGCGGGACCGCCGGAGATCGCCTTCACGGGCGTCTCGTTCCGCTACGGCGAGGACGAACCGTGGGCCCTGGAGGGGATCGAGGCGACGATCGCCCCGGGCGAAGTCGTCGCCCTCGTGGGGCCGAGCGGCGCCGGGAAGACGACCTTCGCGTCACTCATCCCGCGCTTCTGGGATCCGACCGAGGGGAGCGTGCGCGTGCGCGGGACCGACGTACGGGCCTGCGGCGTCGCGGACCTGAGATCGCGGATCGGCATCGTCCCGCAGGACCACCCGCTCTTCGCCGGCACGATCGGGGAGAACATCGTCTATGGGCGGCCGGACGCGGACCAATGGGCGATCGAGGCGGCGGCGGAGGCGGCGCACGCGCGCGAGTTCATCGAGCGGCTTCCGGACGGCTACGACACGCGGGTCGGCGAGCGCGGGGTCCGGCTCTCCGGCGGGCAGCGTCAGCGGATCGCGATCGCCCGCGTCCTCCTCAAGGAACCCGAGATCCTCATCCTGGACGAGGCGACGAGCGGACTGGACGCCGAGAGCGAGGCGCTGGTCGAGGAGGCGCTGCAGCTCGCCTCCGCCGGGCGGACGACCGTCATCATCGCCCACCGCCTGCGCACGGTACGGCGCGCCCACCGGCTCTTCGTCCTGGATCGGGGACGGCTCGTGGACAGCGGCCCGCACGACGCCCTCATCGACCGCTGCGAACTCTACGCCCGCCTCTACCAGGGCCAGCAACTGGGCTAGGGGAGAAGGGCCTCGATCTCCGCCGTCAGGGATGCGGCGGTCTGGGGACCGAGGAGTTCCTTTCGGATCCAGCCCTCCGGGTCCACCATCACGGTGGTCGGGAACCCTACGGCTCCGAAGGTGGCGACGGCGTCATCCATCCCGATCATCCAGTTGGGGTACTCGACGCCGAACTCCTCGAGGAAGTCGCGAATCTCATCGACATCGCCGGAATCGACGGCGAGTCCCAGGACGACGACGGGCCGGTCGGAGTAGATCCGCGCCAACTCCACGAGTTCCGGCAATTCGTCGCGGCACGGAAGGCACCAAGTGCCCCACAGGTTTGCGACGACGACGTTGCCGAGCAGGTCGTCGAAGCCCGCTTCTCCGCCGTCCAGGGCGCGAAACACGTCGTCGGGCGCGGCCTTCGCCCCCGAGGGCACCCCATCCGGGGCGCCGCTCGCGGCCAGATCGCGGACCGCCGCCTCCCCGCCCGCTTCGGACGCTCCGTCGCCCGGGGCGCACCCGAGCCCGATCAGCCCCACGAGGGCGGCGACACTCCACGCACCCGCCATCCGGTCAGCTCTCATCGTCCGCCTCCGGCGTGAGGACGGCGCCGGGCAGTGCCCAGGTCAGCTCGCCGTCGTCGACCACGAAGGTGCCGCCCACCAGCACGTAGTCCACACCCGATGGGTATTGGTGCGGTTCGAAGAAGGTCGCGTTGTCCTGAAGTTCGTCCATGTCCAGCACCGCAATGTCCGCCACCAGTCCCTCCCGGATGAGACCCCGGTCCCGGAGCCCCATGACCTGCGCCGGGAGACTCGTCATCGAGCGCACCGCGCTCTCCGCGGACAGGATGCCGAGATCCATCGCGTAGCGCCTGATCTTCCGGGGGAAGGTGCCGTAGAAGCGGGCGTGCACCGGGCCGTCGCCCGGGAGGGCGATGCCGGCGTCGGAGGCCGTCACAAGCCACGGATGGGCCGAGAACTCCTCGACATCGATCTCCGAGAGGGAGAACCCGCGCACGCGCGCGCCGCCGGGTCTCGCACGGTCGCCCTCCAGTTGCAGCCGGATCGCCACGTCGACGGGAAACGCGTCCCATTCGGCCGCCAGCTCCGCGACCGTCCTGCCCACCAGAGCCTCGTCGGGATGGTCCATGATGACGAGGTTCTCGGGCCCGCCGCGGCGGCTGATCTCGTGCGCGATATCGAGGCGCACCCGTTCCCCGCGTTCGGGATCGGAGAGCGCATACCTCAGCACCGCGCCGTAGTCGACCGCCTCCTGGCCGCCCGGACGCCCGCCCGGTCCGCCGCCGGGGAAGATCCAGCGGGGGAGGAGCACGGTGTTTCCGTCGCTCCCCGTCGTGTTGTAGGGATACTGGTCGGCGAAGATCGGGACACCGCGCGCGCGGGCCCGTTCTATGAGGTCCACGAGGGCGCGCCCGGCGCCCCAGAAGTCCGCGCCCCGGGCCTTGATGTGGGTCGCGACGGTCGTCACCCCCGTGCGCTCCGCGACTTCGATGTCCTCGAGGATGGTCTGGATCATGGTTGGAGGACCGGGGTCGTCCTGGCTCGGCCAGAACCACATCGGCGTCATGCCGGAGCTGCGTTCGTGCACGATGTAGATGCCGCCGCTCCGTCCCGCGGCCTCGACGAGCGGGAAGAGTTCGGAGGTCTCGCTCCAGATCCCCGGCACATATTCGAGTCCGGCGCTGAGGCCGTAGGCGCCCTCCGCCATACCCTGCTCCACCATCTCCGTCATGCGCTGGACCTCGGCCGGGGTCGACGGGCGCATGAAGTCGTCGCCGAGGGCCATGCGCCGGATCGTGTTGTGCCCGACCATGAGCGCCGCGTTGGGCCCGTGCCCGCGGGACTCGAGGCGGCCGCGCTGGTCCGCGATCGGCCACGACCCGCCGCCGTCCTGGTTGATGACGACGGTGGTGATGCCCTGGCTCACGAGGTTGGGAGCGGCCCGGCGGCGCGCGCCCTCGCTCCCGGCATCTCCCTCCGCGTCGAGTCCCTGGTCCGCGTGCGAATGAATGTCGATGAATCCGGGGACGACGTACCGGCCATCGAGTTCGATCACGCGGTCGGCGGCGGCCTCGGACAGGTCCCCGACCCGGGCGATGCGACCGCCGCGGATTCCCACGTCGGCGCGGAACCATGGATTCCCCGTTCCGTCCAGGACGCGGCCGCCGCGCAGCAGGATGTCGAAGGCCGGTTCCTGAGCGGCCGCGGTCGCGACGTGCGGGAACCCGAGGATGGCGGCGAGAAGGAGCGCGCGGAGGATTCTGCGGTTCATGATCGCTTCCCCTGTGAGAGATCGAAGGTCGTGGCCGCACGTGGACTGCAAGCTACGCAAGGTCCCGCGCGGGTCCAACGGTGCGGTTTGGCGCCGCGCGGGCGACGGGGTAACATCGGCGGGCCATGAACGATCTCCTTCTGCGCGCGCTCGCGCGCCAACCCGTGGAGCGGACGCCGGTGTGGTTCATGCGGCAGGCGGGACGCTCCCTCCCCGCCTATCGCGAACTCCGCCGGGAGCGCGGGTTCCTCGAACTCGTGCGCGACCCGGAGGCGGCGGCCCGGGTCACGCGACTCCCGCTCGAGTACTTCGACGTGGACGCCCTCGTCCTCTTCATGGACCTGTCGACGCCGTTCGAGGCCGCCGGGATCGAGATCGAGCTGCGGGCCGGCGTGGGGCCCGTTCCCCTGCCCCCGTGGGCCGGCCTCGCCGACGTGGAACGCCTGCGCCCCTTCGAACCGCGCGAGCGACTCGCCTTCGTGCTCGAGGCGATCCGCCTTCTCGCGGCGGACGAGGCGCGTCCGATCATCGGCTTTGTGGGGGCCCCCTTCACCCTGTGCTCGTACCTGACTCGCGGCACGCGCGACAGCCGGCTCGCACAGCTGCGGGCTTTCATGCTCCGGTCCCCGGCGCTCTGGGACCGGCTCGCGGGGTTCTGGGCCGAGCACCTGGCGGAGTTCGCAATCGCCCAGCACGAGGCCGGCGCCGGCGCGATCCAGGTGTTCGACTCCTGGTGCGGCATCCTCGATCCCCACACCTACCGGGCGCATGTGCTTCCCTACTCGCGCCGCCTGCTGCAGCGGCTCCGCGAGAAGGCGATCCCCACCGTGCACTACGGCGCCACGCACGCCGCGGTGGCCGAGGCGGGAGGCGATGCCATCGGCGTCGACTGGCGCACGCCGCTCGACGAGGCATGGGACGTCATCGGCCCGGAACGCGCGATACAGGGAAATCTCGACCCGGCCTGCATCCTGGCGGGCGAGGAGGCGGCGCGCGCGGGGACGCGCGATGTGCTGAGGCGGGCGGGCGGGCGTCCCGGCCACATCTTCAACCTCGGACACGGTCTCCACCCGGATTCCGACCCGGAGGTCATCGCCGCCGTGGTCGACGAGGTCCGGCGCCGGAGCCCGCAGGATCAGACGCCCGCGGCGAGACGCTCCGCGACCGACTCGGCTTCGGCGATTCGGCTCGACAGGCCCAGCCGTCCCGTGTAGCCGGCGGCCAGCGTGATGCCGGGAGGAAGGTCGAGCCCGTCCAGCGCCGCCCACGAGCCGTCATACGCCGGGAGCCGCGGCCGGGCTGTGCAGATGGGGGTCGCCGCCGCCCCATGGATCGCCTGGTACTCGCCGGCCGCGGTCCGCTCGAGTCGGGCCGCGTTCCAGGCGGTAACATCGGGATCGAGACCGCCGCCCAGATAGGCCGTACAGAGGCCGTCGCGCCCGAACAGCGAGGCGTTCCACGTCACGCCGCGCGTACGCCACCGTTCGCCCAGTGCGACCTGGAATCCGAACCCTTCCGGCGTGCGCTCGACCTGCAGCGGCACGACGGCAACGCGGTGATACCGGAGTCCGGCGAGACGGTCCGCCGCGGCGGGCGCGACGGTCCTCAGGAGATCCGCTGCGGCGGGCGCCGGCGTCGCGATCGCCACATGGTCCACGGCCTCGGAGTCCGGCCGCGGGCCCCCGTGGGCGATCTCGAATCGCCGGCCCGAGCGCCGCAACTCGCGGACCGGCGCCGCGACCCGAACCCGATCCGCGTGTCGGCGCGCGATGGCGCGCGGCAGCGTCGCCATGCCCGCCCGAAAGGTAAATGCCGGGGGCGACGCGGCCGGCTGCCAGCGTCTCGCCGCCGCGAGGAGGCTGCGCTTCACGCCGAGCGGGCCGAGCAGCATGGGAAGAACGCGGGCCGCCGGCATCGTCTCCGGATCGGATCCGAAGGTCGCGGATATCAGCGGACCGAACAGCCGCGTGTACGCCTCGCGTCCGGCCTTGCGGCGAAAGTAGCGGGCCACGGACTCCCGCGGTCGAATCCCTCCGGTGAGAGGCTCGAGGGCGGCGCGGGCGCGCCCCACCGGCGAGAGCAGATCCCCCGTCAGGAGCCCGCGCGGCCGGTTCGGCACGACCCGCAGCCGGCCGCGGGCCCAGATGAACAGACGCGCGCCGGACCGCGCCTCCAGGACCTCCGCTCGAAGCTCCAGTTCATCGACAAGGCGCCGCACCGGAGGCGAGAGGCGCGTCCGCTGGGGGCCGAGTTCGACGACCCGGCCGTCGTGGCGGGAGGTACGGATCACCCCCCCGACGTCATCCGCTCCCTCGAGCAGGATCGAGTCGATGCCGCGCCGCGCCAGGGCGTGCGTGAGCGCCAGCCCCGTGATCCCTCCGCCGATGATTCCGACCCGCATGCCTCCCCCTTCCGGCTGCCTCGGCCCTCGAATGGCCTACCGCACCGGGCGGCGGCAACGTCCCGAACCTTTCGGACACGGGCAAGCCGGGGACCGCGCCGATAGGTTCGGGCGATGGCGAACTCCGAACCCCGACCCGCCGTCCTCCTCCTGAACTTCGGTGAACCGACGGGAGCGGACCCGAGCGCCGTCGCCCGCTTTCTGGAGCGGATCTTCCTCGCCAACGCCCGGCTGGAGCCGCACATGGACGCGGCGGCGGCCCGCGCACGGAGCCGCGAACTCGCGCGGCGGCGGACGCCCGGCTTGCTCGAGGTCTACGACAGGATCGGCGGCTCTCCGCTCCACGCGCAGGCGGAGGCGCAGACGGAGGCGCTCCACCGGGCGCTGAGGGCCCGCGGGCATCCAATGCGCGTGACCATGGGGATGCAGTTCACCGAGCCGTCGATCGAGGAGGCGCTGCGCCGACTGCGGGAGACAGGCGCCGAGGCACTCGTTCCCCTACCCGTGTACCCGCTCTGCGGCCCCTCGACCACCGTCGCGGCGCTGGACGAAGTCGAGGACGCGCTCGAGCGAATCGGATGGCGCCCGGAGGTGCGCGGGGTGACCGGGTGGCATCGCCATCCCCGCTACGCACGCCTTCGCGCCGACGCGATCCGCCGCGCGGCCGCGGAAGCCGGCTGGAGCCTGACCGACCGGGACGTCCGCCTCGTGTTCAGCGCCCACGGCACCCCGCTGCGGTACGTCGAAGCGGGCAGCCGCTACGTGGACTACGTCGAGGAGTGGTGCGCGACGCAGGCCCGCGCGCTGGGCGTGGAGACGTGGACGCTCGGCTACCAGAACCACACGAACCGACGGATCGAATGGACCCCGCCGGACATCGAGACGGCGCTGGAGCGCCTCCGGGGCGTCGCGAAGATCCTTGTCGACCCCGTCAGCTTCATGCACGAGCAGTCCGAGACGTTGATGGAACTGGATGTGGATCTCGCCGGGCACGCCGCCGCACTCGGACTCGAGTTTCGCCGCGTCGGCATACCGCACGACGATGGCGCGTTCGCCGAGGTGCTGGCCGACCTCGCGCTGACGGCGCTGGGCGTCGAAGTTCCGGCCCTCCCTCCGGGGACGTCGTGCCGGTGTCGCCAGGGAACGGACGTCTGCTTCAACGGCGAGCCGTCCACCTGAAAGCCCCCCGGGGGCACGATGTCGCGCGTTCAGCCTTCCGGGCGTGCGGTCAGGTCTTCGAGCACCCGGCCGCCGACGCTGTCCACCTGCCCGCGGATCACGCACGCCAGCATGTCGGCGGCTTCGCGGAGCATCGACGCCGGTTCCCGCCGGTCGCCCTCGAAACGCACGACCTCGCCGAGGAAGATCCCGACGAGTTGGGTGGACCGGGAATCGTCGCCGCCCGACTTGATCGCGTCGTCGTACGCCGCCCCGGGGACGCTGGCCCTCCACGGCTCATCCCGCTCGGATCCGCCCCGCGACGCCCGGTCCATCGGCACGAGCGCGAGCAGGCTGCCCTCCATGCCGGGCCCGCCCTTGCGGACATTCAGCGCGAGCGCGACCGGCCTGTCGAAGAGGTCCATCTCGAGGAAGTCCTGCACGCTGTCGCGGGGGATGGCGCAGCGCCCGATCGGCCGGTCTTCGTGAAAGGTCCCGATGCAGATACTGCCTCGGGGCGTCAGGTCATGCTCGATCGGCCGGACGTCGAGCTTGATGGGGGTGGCGGTGCCGACAAGGACGTGTTCGCGGCGCTTCTCGGCTTCGGGCGACGGGGGGAGCATGTCTCCGAAGAACAGTGTCGTCATCCCATCGCCTCCCGGTCGGTCGCCGCCGTTTCTGCCCCCTGGCACCGATACGCGATCGCGCCCCGCATGTTCCCAATGTCGCCCGGGCGGGCACGGCGCGATAGTCTCACGGCGCTCGCGCACGCGATTGCACCCGAGACGGATACGGAGAGGGTATGACCCGCGGCTTTCTCGATGTCACGGAGGCGTGGAACGGCGAGTCCGTCGTCACCGCGTTCGACTCCGCCACCGGGGCCTGGATATTCGTGGCCCTGCACGATACGCGACTGGGTCCGGCCGCCGGAGGCACCCGGATGGCCTCCTATCCCGCGCCCGTGGACGGCCTGATCGATGCCATGCGCCTCGCCGAAGGCATGACCTGGAAGTGGGCGGGCGTGGGCGTTCGATTCGGCGGCGGCAAGGCGGTCATCGCCATCCCGGACGACCTGGGCGACGAAGCCCGCGCGGGCCTGGTCGATCGATATGCGGCACATCTCGTCTCGCTCCGCGGCGCCTTCCAGACCGGCGTCGACATGGGCACGACCCCGGAGGACATGGCCCGCATCGGCGCCATCTCCGGGTACGCCGTCGGTCTCGTGGATGGGAAGCCGGGCGACCCGGGGCCGTACACGGCGCGCGGCGTCCTGGCCGGGATCCGGGCCGCGCTCGAGCACCGGTTCGGCGAGGCGAACTTCGGCGGCCGCGCGGTGCTCGTACAGGGACTCGGCGACGTCGGCTTCCCGCTGGCCGGGCTTCTGGCGGAGGCCGGGGCGACCCTCCACCTGACGGACCTGCGCGAGGAGGCCGCCAGACGGGCGCAGACACGCTTCGGGGGGACGGTGATCCCCGCCGACGGCATGTGGGAGGTCGACGCGGACGTGTACGCGCCCTGCGCCGTCGGGGCGACCCTGAATCCGGACACGATCCCCCGCCTGCGCTGCGGGATCGTCGCCGGTTCCGCGAACAACCAGCTTCTCTCGGACGCCGACGCCGAAAGGCTGCGCGCGCGCGGGATCCTCTACGCCCCCGACTACGTGATCAACGCCGGCGGGGCGGTCGCCTTCTCCGCCATCCACCGGGGCGAGCGGGACGAGACCCGGCTCCGGGCCCGCGTCGACGAGATCGGGTCGTCACTGCGCGAGATGTTCGAGGAGGCCGCGGGCGCCGGAGAATCGCCGCTTCACGCGGCCCGGCGGCGAGCCCGGCGGTTCCTCGACGCACACGGCGGACCGCCTCCCGGCGCGGGTTAGCCCCCCACCTCCTGCTAGCGGCGGGAGGCGATGCGGTCCAGCGGCTTCTTCGTGATGTCCGGAACGAGCGCGTCGTCCGCGGGATAGCCCACGACGAGCAGCAGGAAGGGCCGCTCGTTGGAGGGGCGGTCGAGGATCTTGTTCAGGAAGCCCATGGGGCTCGGCGTGTGGGTGAGGGTGGCGAGCCCCGCCTGATGCAGCGCCGTGATGAGGATCCCGGTGGCGATGCCGACGGACTCCGTCACGTAGTAGTTCTTGAGCTTCTCCCCGCCGCGCACTTCGTAACTCTCCGCGAAGATCGCGATGAGGACGGGCGCCGTCTCCACGAACGGCTTGTGCTCGTCCGTTCCGAGGTGGGCGAGCGCTTCGAGCCATGCGGCCGGCGCGCGGTGCTCGTAGAAGTCCCGCTCCTCTTTCTCCGCTTCCACCCGGATCCGGTGCTTCACCCCGGGATCGCGCACGACGACGAAGTGCCACGGTTGCCGGTTCGCGCCGTTGGGGGCCGTTCCCGCCGCCTCGATGCAGGCGTCGATGACCTCCGCGGGGACGGGCTCGTCGGAGTACTCGCGGACCGTCCGGCGCCGCCGCATCTCGTCGCGGAAGGCCCGCGCGCGACGCACCATCTCCTCCTCCCCGCGGCGCGTGAACGTCGCCAGCGGGACCGGACGGTACGCGTCCCCGTGCGTCATCGGACCGACCTGCGAGTCACGCGATCGAAGCCGGAATCAGCGGACTCCGACGAGGCCCCGCGTCGCCTGGATCAGGTCGCCGGAATCGTAGCCGACGCCGTCCTTGAACACCCAGCGGACCGCGCGAATCGCGCGCGGATCGCTTCCGGGATCGCCGTTCAGGACGATGAGGTCGGCCAGCTTCCCGGCCTCCACGGTGCCGAGCTCGTCATCCACGCCGAGGATCTTCGCCCCGTTGGCGCTCACCACCTGCACGGCCTGCACCGGCGTGAGCCCGGCCTCGAGCAGCAGCTCGAAGTTCCGCTGATTCCCGAAGCCGGGGAGCGCGCCGCCGTTGCCCGTGGGATCGACACCCGAGGCGAGCAACCCGCCGGCGTCGACGAACGCCTTCTCGAAGCGCATTTCGTTCCGGAAGCTCTCGGGATCGGGTCCCATCTCCTGGATGCGCCCGCGCTCATCGAGGTAGGCCTCCCTGAGGTCCGGAGCCATCAGCTCGAGCGTGCGCTCGTCCACGACGTCGCGGTCGGGAAAGAACGCCTCGTAGACCGAGAGCGTGGCGGTGAGTCCCACGCCGGCCTCCACCATCGCCTCGATCGTCTCCCGCGCGATGGGTCCCGTGGGGTCCGAGCTTCCGGCCCGCTGCATGATGTTGCCGGGACAGAGGTCCGGCTCCTTCTCCGGCACGAAATCGGACGCCGTGAGCATCCCGTGCTCGAGGTTGTCGATCCCGAGCGCGACGGCCTCCTGGAAGCTCACCGAGCACAGGTGTCCGGTGACGCGGAGGCCCAGGCGATGCGCCTCCTCGATCGCCGCCGCCAGTTCGGCGCTCCCGATCGACGTGTACGCCTTCACCCACGTGGCCCCCTCCCCCGCCCAGTACTCGACGAAGCGCCGGGCCTGTTCGGGAGAGGTCACGCGGGCCTGGTGGGGCGCGCCCGTCGAGCCGGTGATGTACGGCGCGGTGAGATGGATGCGGGGGCCCGGAGAATCGCCGCGGTCGATCGCGTCCTTCAGGTGGACGTCCGCGTAGGGAGTGACGCTCCCGGTCGTGCGGATCGTCGTGACGCCGGAACCGAGATAGAGCCGCGGCGCGCTGTAGCCGAGCTGCACGCGCCGTCCCCCCACGGCGGTATAGAACAGATGGTCGTGCATGCCGACCATCCCCGGGATCACGGTGTGGCCGCGCAGGTCATGACGATCCGCACCCTCCGGAACGTCGATGGACGCGGCGGGGCCCACGGCGGCGATCCGGCCGTCGCGCAGCAGCACGGTCTGGTCCTCGAGGACCGGGCCGCCGGTGCCGTCGATCACGCGAACGTGTTCGAGCGCCACGGTCGGCGCCCGCACGGCCACATAGGCGCGGGCTTCCTCGGACAACCGGTCGTAGGTCTGCGCGGCCACGGGGTCGGCAAGCACAGTCGCGATGGCCGCGAAGGCGGCGAGAACTCTGGACATCTTCCTTCCTCTCTCGACGGGTCCCTTTTCGTCGGGTCCCCCGGTCACCGAATCCCCACCATCCCCTTCACGGAGTCGATGAGCTTCTCCGAGTCGTAACCCACGCCGTCCTTGAACACGACGGTTACGTTCCTGATGATCGCGGAGTCCGACTCGAGATCGCCCTCGAGCACGACGAGATCCGCGAGCTTTCCGGCCTCGATCGTCCCGAGCTCGTCGTCCACGCCCATGATGCGGGCGCCGTTCGCGCTCACGACCCGGACCACGGTGGAAGCGTCGAAACCCGCTTGAACGAGAAGCTCGTAGTTTCGCTGGTCTCCGAAGCCCGCGATGGCACCCCCGATCCCCGTAGGATCCACGCCCGCGGCGAGCACGCCCCCGGCCTCGACGAAACCGCGCTCGAACGCCATGTGCTTCTGGAGATGCGCCTCGGTCATCGGCCAATCCGGGTTCGCCTCGATCGCGTCGACGGTCTCCAGGTAGTCCTCGCGCACCTCGGGCGCCATCGCCTCGAGCGTCCGCTCGTCGAGGACGGCGCGCCCCTTCGTCATGGGCTCGATCACGGCCATCGTCGAGGTCATCCCGACGTCGTTCTCGACCATCGACAGGATCAGCGCCCGCGCCGTCTCCCCCGTCGGGTCCCCCTCCTCTCCCACGGTGACCATCGAGTTCGGCGGACACTCGTCCGGCCGCTTGCGGGGATCGAAGTCCGTCGCCGTCCCGAAGCCGTGCTCGATGTTGTCCATCCCCAGGTCGACGGCCTCCTGGAAGGTGATCGAACAGATGTGCCCCGTGACCCGAAGGCCCTGCGCGTGGGCCTCCTCGATGACGGCGGCGAGTTCGGCGCGCCGGATCGTCGTGTACGCCTTGATCCAGGAGGCGCCCTCCCCGGCCCAGTAGCGGACGAAGCGGCGCGCTTCCTCGGGCGAGTTCACCTGCGCCATGTCGCCGAGGGCCGGGTTGGGCCCCGTGACGTACGGCGCGGTGACGTGCATGCGGGGTCCCGGCGCCAGCCCGCGCTCGATGTTCGACTTGACGTTGAGGTCCGCGTAGGGCGAGACGCTGCCCGTCGTGCGGATCGTCGTGACGCCCGCCGCCAGGTAGAGGCGCGGGGAGGAGATGGTGCCCTGCGACATCCGGCCGCCGGCCCCCATGAAGAACATGTGGTTGTGGAGCCCGATCATCCCCGGAATCACGGTGTGTCCGGGCAGTTCGAGGACCTCGGCGCCCGGCGGGATCTCCACCGCGCCCGCCGGGCCTACCGCGGCGATCCGGTTTCCCTCGATCACGACGGTCTGGTTCGTCCGGGCGCCGGCCCCGGTCCCGTCGATGATCTTGACGCCGGTGAGGGCGACCGTCGGGCCGGCGACGGAGACGAACTCGGAGGTCGCGTCGCTGAGTTCGGCCGCGGACTGCGCGGGCAGGTGAGCCGGAGCGAGAAGGGCCGCGAGCGCGACGGGGGCCGCGATGAACTTTCTCATGGGAGACTCCTGTGAGTTGGGCCGTTCAGGACCCGAAAAACCTACCGCGTCACGGCTCCACCGTGAACACCATCTGCATGCCCGCCTCCAGGTGCTCGGCGATGTGGCAGTGCAGCATCCAGCGGCCGGGGTTCGAGAGTTCGAGAAGGAGATCGACCGAACCGCCCACGGGGACCACCACCATGTCCTTCCAGGCGAGGTTGTCGTGCGCCACGCCGTTCGTGGCGAGGACGAGGAAGCGCTGGCCGTGGATGTGGATCGGATGCTGCATCTGGTGCAGCGTCTCGCGCCGGCTCCGGAGCCTCAGCTTGACCACGTCGCCCACGCGGAAGGTCCACCGGATCGCCTCGTTCTCGAGGCCGGTGGAGGGCTCGCGCAGCGTCCACGACACGTTTTCCGGCGTCGAGATCAGGTTCATCATCGGCATCGTTCCCGACCATTCGACCGGGTGGAAGTACGCCGAGTCCACCTGCATGAGACGCTCGACGACGAGCGGGAGGCCGCGCGTCGACATGTCGAGTTCCAGGGTGAGGTCCACCGGCCGGTCGAAGAGGGGGCGGTACGGTGCGATCTCGTCGCGCGCGCGCTCGTTCTCCCGCAGCACCTCGAAGGTCGCGCCCAGATCCGGCGTCGCGTCCGCCGCTCCGACGCGAACGACGCCCAGCGTGTCCTCCTCCGGGAAGAAGCTGCCGCCGATGTGGTCGATCCCCTGCACCCGGTTCAGAAGGGCGTAGCTCCCGCTCTCGGGGAAGGCGACGTGCACGATGTAGCGCTCCGCCGGCGCAATGATCACGCTCTCGACCCATTCCTCCCGCTCGAAGTTGCCCACGTCGGCGCCCACGAGCTTCATGGGCGCTCCGCCGAAGGAGAGGTTGAACGTCCGCGTGTTCGACGCGTTCGTGAAGTAGAAACGGACGACCGAGCCGCGCTCCACGTCCAGCGCGTAGTCGGGCCTCCCGTTCACGAGCATGGTGTTGCCGAAGCGGCCCATGAGCGCGTGGGTGGCGCGCTCGAGACCGAAGGGGACGATCCCGTGCTCGCCCAGGAGCAGGTCGTCGAGCATCACGACCTCCTCCCGGTGGACGGGGCTGAAATAGTCCGGATCTTCCGACCGGACCATGAGGTTGCCGGCCAATCCAAGGTCCTGCTGGACATCCTCGCGGTGGTGCGGGTGATACCAGTAGAGGCCGGGGTCGGGGAAATGCACCGTGTAGCGGAAGCTCTCGCCGGGGGCGACGACATCCTGCGTCAGGCCCGGGACGCCATCGAACCGGTTGTCGAGCCGCAGTCCGTGCCAGTGGATCGCGGTCGGCCAGTCGATGCGGTTCGTGAAGTCGATCGTGACCGTGGCGTCCTCGGGGACCCAGAGGAGGGGCCCGGGGATCTGTCCGTTGAAGCCGTAACCCAGGAGTTCGCGGCTCCCGATGCGGCGGCGCACGTAGACGGCGTCGAGGGAGAGCGAGTCGCCGTCGGCGAGTTCGATCAATTCGCGGGGGCGGGCGTCGACGATCTCGCCTTCCCAGCCGTCTCCCGGCAACCAGGGCTGCACGTCCGGCCGAAGCTCCATGAGCGACGGGAGCATCATGACCCCTTCGGGCATCGGCACGCCGCCCCACGCGTCGTCCATCACCATCTCGCCCGGCGGGGTCCGCGTGGCGCCGAGCGCAAACTCGAGGAAGTCGGCGGGCTGCATGCGGCTGGAAGGCGATTGGGCTCGCAGCACGTAGGGACCCGCCGGTTCCGCACCCGCCCCCTCCGCCGCTGCGGGGTCCGCTCCGGATTCCGCCGTGACCAGGATGAGGAACTTGTTGAACCCGACCTGCCCCACCTCGGCCCGGCCGCGCGCCGGCACCTCCCCGAGCCGCTCGATGGGCCAAAGCACCTGGGTCGACGCCCAGGCGACGTAGCGGTCATACGGACCGAGCGTGGAGGGGGGTGGAAGGTCCGTCGAGATCACGGCGTCGTACGCGAGCCGCCCGTCCGGCGTCACCCCCACCGAGAACGGCCCCGGGGGGCGGCGCAACTCGACCGTGCCGGTCGCGTCCGGGACCCGGGGCGTCGGGAACAGCGACATGCAGTACAGGTCGGGGCTCGCCGCGCCTCCCGGCGCCGCTCCGGGCGCGCAGGGAGAGGCCTCCTGCCGCGGCGGCATTCCCGGGGGCGCCGCGCCCACCGACAGCCAGAGCGCTCCACCCAGTGCCCCGGCGGCGCCGAGCGCCGCGGCGGCCGCCGCGATGGCGCCGCGTTCCGATGACCGCCGGGCCCCGGGGGTCAATGGAGGGCCCGCGTGCGGCCCCCGTCGACAGCGATGGAAACGCCCGTCACGTAGCTGGCGCGCTCGGAGGCGAGGAACGCCACAACCGCGGCGAACTCGCGCGGGTCGCCGAGACGTCTCGCCGGGATCGCGGCGTTCCACCCCGCTTCCACTTCCTCCGTCGAGATCCCTCCGGCTTCGGCGCGCACGGCGGCCAGTTCCTCCAGCCTCGCGGTGCGCGTGAAGCCCGGGAGCACATTGTTCACCGTCACGCCGTACGCGGCGACCTCGTTCGAAAGAGACTTCGCGAAGCCCGTCACGGCGGCCCGCACGCTGTTGGAGAGGATCAGGTCAGCCTCCGGTTCCTTCGCGGCAACGGACGTGATGTTCAGGATCCGCCCCCAACCGCGCTCCTTCATGCCGGGCAGGACGGCGCGGGTGAGATCCAGGGCGCTCTCCAGGTTGAGGCGCACGGCCGCTTTCCACGCCGCCCGGTCGTGGTCCTCGAACTTCCCCGCGGGTGGCCCTCCCGCGTTGTTCACGAGGATATCGACGCGTCCGAAGCGGGACACCGCCGCTTCCACGAGGCCGGCCACCGCCGCGGGATCCGACAGATCGGCCGGGATCCCGACGACGTCGCCGGGGCCGAGCGCGTCGGCGGAGGCCGCGGCTTCCGCGAGCGCCGCCTCCCCGCGCGCGCACATGAACAGGTGCGCTCCTTCCGCGGCCAGTTCTTCCGCCACGGCCCGGCCGAGACCCCTGGAGGAGGCGGCGACCAGGGCGACGCGGCCCGCGATCCCGAGGTCCATCAGTCGTCCGTGTCGTGAAAGTAGGAGTCCGTCCCGTCGAGCCAGTCGGTACGGGGAGGACAGAAAATGTCCAGGTCCAGCGTCTTTTCGAGCGCAATGGCCTTGTGTGGGACGTGCGAGGGGATATGGAGGATCTCGCCCGCCCGTACGACGACCTCGTCGCGCCCGTCTTCGCCCAGCCAGAAGTGCAGCGCGCCCTCGAGGATGTAGGTGAACTGCTCATTCTCGTGCGAGTGCGTGGGAACGACCGCGCCCTTCTCGAGCAGGACCTGCGCGATCATGGCCCGGTCTCCCGTCACCATGCGCCGGCCCAACTGCCCGGTCACGCGCTCCCACGGCAACTCCTCCCAGCGGAAGTGCCGGGGCTTCGCTTCGCTCATGACGTTTCCTCCCTCGCGTGATGTCGTGTGGTTCCGGTCGGCGGAGGATGAGTCGCCTGCCGGTTCCCGGCAAGCGTCCAGGCGACGCCCGCCCGGAGGCTCCAGTCGCCGCTCAGCGCCGTGGTTCCGTGCCCGAACCCGGCGTCGATGGCGAAGGGCCCGCGCCGCCATTCCACCGTCGCACGGAATTCTCCGAGGTCGCCGGTGCCGAGCGGGGACACCCGCCTCGTGCTGGTCCGTCCGCGCGTGCCGATCGACAGTCGCCAGTCCGGGGCCGCGTTCCACAGCGCTTCGAATGCGTAGGCGAACGCGTCGTTCTGCTCGAAGGGCTCGATCGGTACTTCCAGGATGCCGACGCCGAACCAGCCCGTGGCACGCCAGCGAGCCGAACCCCACGAAAAGAGGGCCGCGATCGTGATGTCCGTCGTGTTGAGCCCGATTCCCCGGGTCTCGTCGGAGTTCGGGAGCCTCACGGCCAGATGTCCCCCCGCCGAGAAGCCCGTGGTTCCGCCGATGGGCGCGAACGACACGGCGAGTTCGAAGTCGCCCACGTCACGGGAGGTGCCATCGGCGAGAGAAGGATCGAGATCGACGGAGGAGACGGCATCGCGCCTCTCGATGGAGAGCATCTTCCGGGCCGCGCCCTTCAGTTCGAACACGACGCGCGGTCCGATCGCCCAGGCGGCGTGGAACTCGGGAAACGCCGTCACGTCGCCCCCGAGCCCGGCCAGCGGGAAGTCGGCGTTCGCGGTACGCGAGGCGCCGACGCCGAGCAGGGCCTCGCCGGACCGCGCGCCCCCCACGGGCTGCACGAGCGCCTCGCGCCTGAGCTGCCCCTCCGCCGGCATCGCCACCGCCACGGCGACGGCCGCGGGGAGAACGCACGAGAGCCCGACGCGCGAACGCCGGGCTCCCGGGGACTTCGGCGAAGGGGACCGCCGGCGCGGCGCCGGCCGGTCGCCGGGGCTCAGCTTCGAGCCGCCTGCATGACGTCGCTCACATAACCGTCCAGCCGCGCCATGACCTCGATCGTCTCGGCCTGCGTCCCGGCGTTGGCCAACTCTCTCACCAGGCTGAGAAGCAGTCCGCGGACCGCGGCCGCATCCCCGCTTCCCATCGCCGGGGGCGCGGCCGCCGGGGGCGCGGGCGGCGGCGCTGCCGCCGGCGCGGGCTCCGCCACCGCCGGCGCGGCGCGTTTCGGAGCCTCCGCGGCGGCCAGGCGCCGCTTGACCTGGAGCGGGTACTTTGCATGGAACTGTCGGGGCGACAGTTTGGCGACCGAAGCGTCGATCTTGGAGGCGCCCGCAAACAACTCCGCGTTCGAGACGCCGGGGTCCTTTTTCAGCTCCAGTTCTATGAATTCCATCACGTTCTCGTTCATTATGCCTCCTCGAGTGGAGCGGTGCGCCGGACGATAGATGCGGCCGGCGCGTGTTTGCGGTGTGGAATGATCCATAATCTCCGGCGGTGCACCGCGAGTCAACTGTAGGGCAAACAATAGACGTAAGGCCCCCCGCTTTCTGCGGCCACCGCGCGGGCATAGCTTCCCGCCCATGCAACCTCGATCGATATCCGCCGCGATCGCCGTTCTGGCGTCGTGCCTGCTCCCGGCGTTCGCACACGCACAGGGGTCGCGCCTCCCGGGCGCGATCGAAACGGGACTCATCCTCCGGCAGCTCGATGGAGTAAAGCGGGTCCTCGTCGTGGCGGCGCACCCGGACGACGAAGATACCGCTCTGCTGACCACGCTCGCGCGCGGATGGGGTGTGGAAGCCGCCTACTTCTCGTTCACGCGGGGCGAGGGAGGCCAGAACCTCATCGGCACCGAACTCGGCGAGGGACTCGGCATCATCCGCTCGGGCGAACTGCTGGCCGCCCGTACGATCGACGGGGCGCAGCAGTTCTTCGGCCGCGCGTTCGACTTCGGCTACTCGAAGACGGCGGAGGAGACCTTCGAGAAGTGGCCGCGCGAGCGCGTCCTCTCCGATCTGGTGTGGACCATCCGGCGCTTCCGGCCGCATGTGCTCATCTCGATGTGGAGCGGAACGGAGCGGGACGGCCACGGGCACCACCAGGTATCCGGCCTGCTCACGCGAGAGGCCTTCGACGCCGCCGGAGACGCGACGCGCTTCCCGGAACAGATCGCGGCGGGCGCGGCACCCTGGGCGCCGTTGAAACTGTACCGCCGACCCCTCTTCGAACTGAACGCCACCGCGATCGAAATCGAGACGGGCGCACTCGATCCCCTGTTCGGCCTTACGCACCACCAGGTCGCGATGGACAGCCGCAGCCAGCACCGCTCGCAGGATTTCGGCACGGCCCTGCCGCTCGGTCCCCGCGTCACACGGCTTTCGCTTGTGTCCTCGCGGGTCGGCAGCTCTCCGACGGAGCCGCTGTGGGCGGGGGTCGACACGACGCTGGCAAGCCTGGCGACCGACCTCGGCGAGACCGCGCAGGCGGATCTCCGTTCCTACCGCGACGCGATCGGCCGCGCCGGCGGCTCGCTCAGTGCGACGAGGCCGGAGACCGCGCTGCCCTTCCTCGCCGACGCGCTTGGGCGGTTGGAACGGCTCCGCGCCGCCGCGCGCCCCGCGGGGGAGAGCGAGTTGCGGCGCGAACTCGACCGCCGCGCGCACCTGCTGATGCGGGCGATCCTCGCGGTGGCCGGAGTGCGGGTCGAACTGCGGGCGCGGGACGATGTACTCGTCCCGGGACAAACCGTACTCGTCGAGGCGCGCGTCTCGAGCGGAGCCGGTGCCTCCCTGGAACTCGACCCGCCGGTCATCGAGGTTCCCCCCGGGTGGTCGGTGGAGGGCATCGGCCCGGACGTCGAGACGGAGCCCGATGATGCGGGTCCTTTCGCCCGCTTCTTCCGACAGGCGGATGTCGTCTTCGACCCGTCGGCCCGGGCGCGGATCGAACCGGGGGAACTCGGGATGTGGCGCTACGCCGTCACGGTGCCCGCGGACGCGCCGCCGGCCTCCCCGTGGTTCCTCGAACAGCCGCGGGACGGCGACCTGTACCAATGGCCGGCGGAGCCCGACCTGCGCGCGCTCCCGTTCCGGCCTCCGCCCCTTCTCGGCCGCGTCGCCGCGGTCGTGTCGGCGGCGGGCGAGCGATTCGACATCGAGGTCACGGATCCGGTGCGTCATCGGACCGTGGATGGCGTGACGGGAGAAGGCTGGCGACCGCTCCAGGTGGCGCCGCGCGTATCGGTCGAGGCGACGGCGCCTACGCTGATCTGGCCCGGCGGCCACCAGGGTTCACGCGTCATCGCCTTCCGGATCTCGAGTTTCGCCAGGAATGCGACAGCCGGGGAGATCGGGCTCGACCTGCCGCCCGGATGGAGCGCGGCGCCCGACACGACGGCGTTCGAACTCGCGGGAGAAGGAGCGGTTCAGACGGTCGGCTTCACGGTCGAGCCCCCGGGGGGAGAGGCGGAAGGGGAGTTCTTCGCCCGGCCGTGGATCCGCATCGCCGGAGCCGCGGTTCCCGCCACGCACGCAACGATGATCGACTATCCGCACATCGAGCCGCGGCTCCTGACGGGCGACGCGGCGGTGCGGATCGTGCGCTTCCCCGTTCGGGTCGCGGACCGGCGCATCGGATACGTGATGGGTTCCGGCGACGACGGACCCGAAGCCATCCGGCAGCTCGGGCTCGACGTCGAACTCATCGAACCGGGAGATTGGGAGGCCGAGAGGCTCGACGAGTTCGATACGATCGTGCTCGGGATCCGTGCCTACGAGGTGCGCGAGGACCTCATTGCGGCCAACGCGGAGCTGCTCGCGTGGGCGGAGCGCGGAGGCACCGTCGTCGTCCAGTACAACCGCTACGAGTTCAACCAGGGGGCGTACGCGCCGTACCCGATCGCGATCGGCCGCCCCGCGCCCCGCGTCACCGAGGAGAACGCCCCCGTCACGCTCGCCGCCCCGGGTGCGCCGGTGCTCGTCGAGCCCAACCGCCTCGGCCCGGCCGACTTCGAAGGCTGGGTCCAGGAGCGCGGACTGTATTTTCCCGATGCGTGGGACGAGAGGTACCAGGCGCCGCTGGAGATGGCCGACACGGGAGAACCGCCGAATCGCGGCAGCCTGCTCGCCGCCCCGGTGGGTCGCGGACTCTACATACACACATCGCTCTCCTTCTTCCGGCAACTGCGCGCGGGCGTGCCGGGCGCTTTTCGTCTATGGGCGAACCTGCTCTCTCTCGACGGGAGCCGATGGCGCGAGATCGCCGCACCGTGACGGAGCACCGGGACGAGAAGGAGGGCCGGATCGGTCCGTTCCGTAGCTGGCGCGCGCTCTATGTGTCGGTGGTCGTCTATACGGCCGGACTCATCCTCCTCCTCTATCTCGCCACGCGCCTGCTCGACTTCGGCGTGCCGTGAGCGGCCTCGACTGGCTCGTCTTTGCCGTCTATTTCGGCGCGGTCGTCGCCTTCGCCTGGCGGCAGAGCCGGAAGAACCGCGGCGTCGAGGGCTTCTTTCTCGCCAACCGCCGGCTGGGCTGGGGCGCCATAGGCCTCTCCGTGATGGCGACGCAGGCGAGCGCGATCACCTATATCGGCACGACCGGTCAGGCCTTCGACGACGGCATGGAGTTCGTCCAGTTCTATCTGGGCCAGCCGATCGCCATGGTCATTCTCTGCGTCGTCTTCGTCCCCTTCTTCTATCGCTCGAAGGTCTTCACCGCCTACGAATACCTCGAACGCCGCTTCGACCCGAGAACGCGGTCGCTGACGAGTTTTCTTTTTCTCGTATCGCGCGGACTCTCGGCGGGGATCGTCCTCTACGCCCCGGCCATCGTCCTCTCCGTCATCATGGGCTGGGACGAACGCGTGACGATTCTCGTCATGGGGCTGATCACCGTGGCCTATACGATCATGGGCGGCATCACGGCCGTCATCTGGACGGACGTGCTGCAGATGATCGTGATGTTCGCCGGCATTGGGATCGCGATCGCGGTGCTCTTCTCGACGCTGCCGGAGGGCGTGGGCGTTGGCGATGTGGCGTATATCGGCGGGATCCATGAGATGTGGCGCAGCATCGACCTCTCCTGGGATCCGACGAATCGCTACACGCTCTGGTCCGGACTCATTGGAGGACTCTTTCTCGCCCTGGGCTACTTCGGGACCGACCAGAGTCAGGTCCAGCGCTACCTCACGGCGAGTTCGCTCCGCCAGAGCCGACTTTCCCTCATCTTCAACGCGTTCGTCAAAGTTCCGATGCAGGTCTTCATCCTCGCCATCGGTGTCCTCCTCTATGTCTTCTATCACTTCGAGCGCCCCCCGCTCGTCTTCAATTCGGCGGAGGCCGCCATGGTCCGGGAAAGTCCCCGCGCCGGCGCCTTCGCCGAGCTGGAGGCGGAGCACGAACGGACGCACGAGTTGCGCCGCGAAAGCACGCTGGCGGTGCTGGAGGCCCGCCGCTCCGGCGAAGACCCCGCAGCGCTCCAACGCCGGATCGCCGGGTTCGATGACGAACTGGAGCGGTTGAGGGAGGCGTCGAAGTCGCTCGTGTCCGAGGTGCGCGGCTCTTCGTCGAACGATGTCAACTATGTCTTTCCGTCCTATCTCATTTCCTATGTCCCCGCCGGTATCCTGGGACTGCTGATCGCCGTCATCTTCGCGGCCGCGATGTCTTCGCTGGACTCCGAACTCACGGCCCTGTCCAGCGCCACCGTGATCGACTTCTATCGGAGGCACGTGAAGCCGGACGGGACGGACGCCCACTATCTTCTCGTCTCGCGGCTCGCCACGCTGGGGTGGGGCGGGTTCGCCGTGCTCTTCGCACTTTACGCAGGCCAGTTGGGGTCGCTCGTCGAAGCGGTCAATGAAGTCGGCTCGATCTTCTACGGCGCGCTCCTGGGCGTCTTCCTCCTCGCCTTCCTGGTGAAGCGGGCGACCGCCGCGGGGGCCTTCTACGGGCTGATCTCCGCCATGCTCGCGGTGCTCGCCGTGTCGCGCTTCACGGAGATCGCGTGGCTGTGGTACAACGTCGTGGGGACCCTGGCGGTTCTTGCGGTGGGCCTCGCGCTTCGCAGTCGTGAGCCGCAGGCGCCGCGGGGGTCCGCCGCCTCGGCGGGTTGAGGGACTTCGCGACGGGCACGATCCGCGCTACGGTTTTCAGCGGGCGGCGCGGGCGGTAGAGTCTCCGCTCGGAAAAACGCCGACGCCACCCCGGATCCCTTCCGGGGACGGCTCACGGAAACCTCATCGAACCTTATCGGGATGACACGGATGCTCACGGACGTTCAGATCGCCGAGGCCGCGACGCCCCGGCCCATCGGCGAGATCGGGGAGAAGATCGGGCTGAGCCTCGATGAACTCGTGCCCTACGGCCATTACAAGGCGAAGGTCGACCCGGAGTCCATCTTCGAGCGTGAGCCCGGATCGGGTCGCCTCGTCCTCGTCACCGGCATCACTCCGACGGCCGCGGGCGAGGGCAAGACGACCGTCTCCGTGGGGCTCGCCGACGGCCTGCGCCGCGTGGGGGCCAACTCCGTCCTCTGCATTCGCGAGCCGAGCCTCGGCCCGGTGTTCGGCGTCAAGGGCGGCGCCGCCGGCGGAGGATACTCGCAGGTGATCCCGATGGCGGACATCAACCTCCACTTCACGGGAGACCTGCACGCGATCACGTCGGCGCACGCGCTCCTCTCGGCGGCGCTGGACAACCATCTGCAGCAGGGGAACCGCCTCGGGATCGACCCGCGCCAGATCACCTGGCGGCGCGCCGTCGACATGAACGACCGGGCGCTTCGGAACATCGTTGTCGGGCTGGGGGGCCGGATCAACGGGGTTCCGCGCGAGGACGGCTTCATGATCACGGCGGCCTCGGAGGTGATGGCGATCTTCTGCCTCGCCGCCAGCCTCGAGGATCTGGAAGCGCGGCTGAGCAGCATCATCGTGGGATATGACTACGGCGGGGAGCCGGTACGGGCGCGCGAATTGAATGTGGCGGGCGCCATGACCCTGCTCCTGCGGGAGGCGATCGGACCGAACCTGGTTCAGACGCTGGAGGGCACGCCGGCCTTCGTGCACGGCGGACCCTTCGCGAACATCGCCCACGGCTGCAACTCGCTCATGGCCACGCGGGCCGGACTGGCCTTCGGCGACATCGTGATCACGGAGGCGGGGTTCGGTTCGGACCTCGGGGCCGAGAAGTTCTTCGACATCAAGTGCCGGACGGGCGGACTGAACCCGGAGGCCACCGTGCTCGTGGCCACGATCCGCGCCCTCAAGTTGCACGGCGGGGGCGACCGCACGGCGCTCTCGACGCCGGATCCCGACGCCGTCCGCGGCGGACTCGCGAACCTCGGCGCGCACGTGGAGAACATCCGCGGCTTCGGTATCGAGCCGGTGGTCGCAATCAATGTGTTCGGCACGGATTCGGACGAGGAGATCGCGGCGGTGGCCGAGGCGTGCGAGGATCTGGGCGCGCCCTGGGCCCGCTCCGATGGCCATGCGCTGGGCGGCGCCGGCTGCGAGGACCTGGCCCGCGCGGTGCTGGCGGCGCTGGACGAGGGGGCGGCCGCCTTCGCGCCGAAATACGATGCGACGGCTTCGATCCGGGACAAGATCGAGGCGATCGCGCGGAAGGTGTACGGAGCGGACGGGGTCGACTATGCGGCGCGGGCCTCGAAGGACATCGGGCAACTCGAGGCGGCCGGGCTCGGGGACACGCCCGTCTGCATCGCGAAGACGCCGAACAGCCTGAGCGACGACCCGGGGCGCCTCGGACGGCCGACCGGCTTCCGCATCACGGTTCAGGACGTGCGCCCCTCCGCGGGGGCGGGCTTCGTCGTGGCCAGAGCCGGCACCGTCATGACGATGCCGGGGCTTCCGCGCGTGCCCGCCGCGGAGGGGATCCGGATCGTCGAGGACGGGAGCGTGGTCGGGCTCTTCTGAGCCGCCTGAAACGCCCGAGACGATGATCGAGATTGATCTCTCCGCCGGCGCCCACACGGAGGGCGTGGAGCGCCGGCTCCGGGAATGGGCCGCCGAGGACGCGGTGGCGCGGCTCTGGCGGCGGGATCCGACGCTGTGGAGCGCGGATCCGGACACGCCGGAGCTGGCCGACCGGCTCGGTTGGCTGGACCTTCCGGAGACGTCTCCCGCCGCGCTCGGCCCGCTCGAGGAGTTGCGCGCGGACGTGCCCTTCTGGTTCACCGATCTCGTGCTGCTCGGCATGGGCGGCTCGAGCCTCGCGCCCGAGGTGATCGCGCGCACGATGCCGGGCGAGGGGCTGCCGCTCACGCTCGTCGACACCACGCACCCCGGGGCGCTCCGCGACCTGGAGTGGCTGCGTCCGGCGAACACGATCTTCGTCGTCTCCAGCAAGTCGGGCACGACCGTCGAGACGCTGTCGCTCTTCCGCCACTTCTGGTCGCGGACGGCGGAAGTCGTGGAAGACCCCGGCGCGCACTTCATCGCGGTCACGGACCCCGGGTCCCCCCTTGCCGAACTCGGCCGGGAGCGGGGATTCCGAGCCGTGTTCGAGGCGCCCTCCGAGGTGGGCGGCCGCTTCTCGGCCCTGAGCCCGTTCGGCCTGGTCCCGGCGGCGCTCACGGGGGCCGATGTCGCCGCGCTTCTCGCGGAGGCGACCGAGGCCGCGGACAGCTCCAAGGACGAGGCCCACCACAACCCGGGCTTCCTCCTCGGGGCGGCGCTGGGGGAACTGGCGCTCGCGGGGCGCGACAAGGTCACCTTCCTCGCGGCGTCCGATTGGGAGGCGTTTCCGGATTGGGCGGAGCAACTCCTCGCCGAGAGCACCGGCAAGGAGGGTCGGGGCATCGTCCCGGTCGTCGCCGAGCCGTCGCGGCCGCCGGACGAATACGGCGAGGACCGGGTGTTTGTCGGCCTTCTCCTCGGCGGTGACGCGGCGCGCGAAGCGGAGCAATGGGGAGAGGCGGACGAGACGCCCGGGCTCCTCGACGCGCTCGAGGCGGCCGGCCACCCGACGCTCCGCATCCGGCTCGAACGGCCCGAGGAACTCGGCGCGCTCTTCTTCGTCTGGGAGGTGGGCGTGGCCATGGCCGGAGCCGCACTCGGCATCCATCCCTTCAACCAGCCGGACGTACAGCTCGCCAAGCGCCTCGCACGTCGGGCGATGGCGGGCGAAGGCGCACCCGATGGCAGCGCGGTGGACGCGGAGCCGGCGGAAGACGCGCAGGTCTCCGACGCGGACGAGATCGACCTCGTATGGGAGTTGCCGCAGTTCGGACACGCCCCGCCCCGAACGCCGGTGCCGCCCGATCTGGATGCAATCCGCGAGCGGATGGGGGATTTCCTGGCCGGGGTGACCCCGACGGACTACATCGCCGTGCAGGCGTTCCTCCCCGGGGGCGAGGAGGAGGAGGGATTGCTCGGCACACTGCGCGCGGCCCTCGCGGGAACCACGGGGGCGACGACGACGCTGGGCCATGGCCCGCGATTCCTGCATTCGACCGGACAGCTGCACAAGGGCGGCGCGGACAACGGCGTCTTTCTGCAACTCGTCGACGACGCCGGCGAGCACCTCCACGTCCCCGAGACGGAGTTCAGCTTCCGCCAGTTGATCCGGGCGCAGGCGCTGGGGGACCTGGAGGCCCTCGGACAATGCGAACGCCGGGCGCTGCGGGTCCGCGTGGGCGGTCCCGAAGGCCTCGGCCTGCGCCGCCTGGTCCAACTCGTCGAGGAGTCCGCCTAGCAGTCCGTGGATAAAGTCGGACTTGGCTGTGCCTTTGTAGGCGGGTTAA
>VXOJ01000019.1 GCA_009840115.1 Gemmatimonadales bacterium
AAGGTCGCGGCGACGATCTGGCGCTGCTGGTCGGACAGCTCGCCCCCCATGCCGGGCCCTCCGCCACCGCCGCCACCCCCTCCCCCGCCCTGCTCGGCCTGGCGGAAGTTCCGGTCGAAGGGGCGGATCTCTACGAAGTAGATGTCCGAGCTTTCGACGCCACCGCCGGGGCCGCCGGAGCGCAGGTCCGTCGCCCGGGCGTAGTAGGAGAGGACGTCGCCCGGCTCGAGGCCGAATTCCTCGAGGAAGAAGGTGTGTCCGCCGGAGAGTTGCGTGGTTCCGCCGCGGGCCGTGCCGTGGAGCACGCGGGACGATTCCTCGCCGCCGTTC
The DNA here is from genome assembly GCA_009840115.1 of Gemmatimonadales bacterium. Taxonomy (GTDB): domain Bacteria; phylum Gemmatimonadota; class Gemmatimonadetes; order Palauibacterales; family Palauibacteraceae; genus Palauibacter; species Palauibacter irciniicola. Next base: position 331 of record VXOJ01000019.1, read on the forward strand.
ACCGAGTAGAGGAGTTCGACCTGCCCGAGACCGAAGTCGTCCTCGGCTTCGACCTCCACGTAGAGTTCCTCGATCGGCGAGAGGCGCGTGTCCCGTCCGGGCTCGGCGATCCGGACCCCCGGCGGCTGGTCGTCGAGCGGTTCGACGAGGTAGTCGGGGGAGCCGATGACGAAGCGGTCGCCCGGACCCATGAACTCGATGCGGTAGAAGGTCTCGCCGGTCACCGTGAAGCTCGTCTCGAACGCGCCGTCCACGGGTTCGAGCGCCGTCCCCTCCTCCTCGCCGTCGAACGCGAGCCGCGCTGCTTCCGTCGCCATCGTCGGCATCACGCGAAGACGGACCTCGGTCCCCCGCAGCACCGCGATGTCGCCGCCGTCCTCGACGGTGCGCGGGCTCAGCCCCGTGTAGGCGGGGAAGCGGTACTCGAGGTCGATCCGGTCCACGTAGGGAAGGTCCGCGACCTCGATGGTGAAGACGGGTGAACGGACGCCCTCGGAACTCACCGTGTAGTCGGTGGGCTCGTCGAGGTCGAAGAGGAGGATCTCGAACGAGGCGCCCTCCGCCGCGGGCGTCATGAAGTAGCGTTCCCACACCTCCGACTCGCCGCGCCGGACGGCGACCTCCACTTCGTCCGTGTCGAACCCCTGCGGGAACGCGCGCACGAGTTGATCCGAGCCGCGGGCGATGAGCGCGTCGCCGGGTTCCACGGTGATCGCATAGGGATTCGCGGCGTCGGCGGTCTTCCAGGGGCTCAGCAGGAGCGAGCCCGCCGTGCCCTGGAAGGCGGGGCCGAAGAAGGCGATGAGCAGCACGGCCGAGGCGACGCCCGCGAACCAGGCGGTCGAACGGCGCAGCCGGTCGCGCTCGACGCGGCGACCCCGGTCCACCCGGCGGGCGCGCCGGGCCGCGACCTCCAGCAGACGAGCGTCGAGGCCGGAGCGGGCGCCCGGCGACCCGGCGCGCTCGATGGCCGCGAGGAACGCCGCCTTGAGCGACGGTTCATGCTCCTCCAGGTAGAGCGCGACCTGCGCGTCGGAGACCCGGCGCAGGAGCGGGCGCACGACGAACCAGGCGAGGAGGCCGGCGGCCGCGGCCCAGAGCAGGATGCGGAAGGCGAGCACCGCGCCGTCCTCGAAGCGCAGGCGGTCGATTCCGAAGGTCGCGATGAAGAAGACGGCGAAACCGATCCCCAGCGTCACGGCGACGCCCTGAATGAGCTGGCGGACGCGCCAGCGGCGCCTCACGTCGCCGACGATGCCGAGCAACTGGTGCTCCGTGTTCCGCGTCTTCGCCCATCGCTGCATCGTCATCCTCCCTTTCAGGCGCCTGCCAGCCCGGACACGGGGCGTTGGCGCGTCCAGCGGTTCGCGAGCACGCTCTCCACTCCCAGCACGAGCCCCGCGAGCAGCAGGAGCACCCACCAGAGTTCGGCGCGTCGCGGGACCGTTTCTCCGCCAGCCGTCGCGCCGTCCTCTCCGGTGCCTCCCGCCGCCGGCGCGACGCCCGCCACGGCCTCCACCACGCGCTCCGTCGCCACCGGCGTCAGATCAGATTCGGTGATCCGGGGGTTCACCGCCACGGTCGTCGCGCGGTCGGCGTCGTCCCGGAGCGCCACCTGGTAGAAGCCCGCGCGCGGAAACTCGATCCACGTCGGCCCTTCGCCGACCTCCACCGGCTGCCGGTCGCCGTCCGGATCCACCAGGACCCACTCGGCCTCGTCCCCGGCGAGCCCCGCGGCGCCCGTCCCGCCCGGTCCGACGAGGGCCGTGAGTTCGAGCACGCCCCCGGCTTCGATCCAGCGTTCCGGCTCGCGGTATCCCGTGGCGTGCAGCGCCAGCCGGTGCACGAAGGGCAGGAAGACGGGCTGCAGCGCGAGGTCGTTCCAGAAACGGTCGAGGGTCGACGTCCACACCAGCACGCGCCCCTCGCCCACCGGATGTTCGAACAGGGCGGGTTCCCCGCTGTCGAAGCGGGCCACCACGGCCGTGCCCTCGGCAGGCTCCATGCTCCAGAATCGATCGAAGCGCGCGCCCGAGAAGTCCCCGCTGCGGGGACCGGAGAACAGCTCGAATACGGGGTGGTCGTAGTCGAGCCACGACAGCCGGCGGCCGTCCGCGGCATCCACGAGGGAGCCGGGGCCGGCGCCGAGCAGTGCCAGGCCGGCGTCGGACCACCGGTTCATGCTCGCATCCCGCCCGAGAACGATGAGCAGGCCTCCGCCTTCGCTCACCCATTCGCGCAGCCGGCCGGCCCGGCCCGCGTCGGCGAGGTCGCCGTCGTTGAGGATCGCGAAGTCCGCCGCCGAGAGCGCGCCGGCATCGAGACCCGTCGCCGGCGTCCGCGACGTCTCGATGCGGGGCGCGTCGCCGATGCCGAGGGCGCGCTCGAGAAAGAGGCTCCCGTCCGATCCCCTGCGGTTGTTCTCCAGGATCAGCGTGCGCAGACCCGCCTCGGGCGCCGCCACGAAGCGGAACTCGTTGTCGATGGCCAGCCCGTCCTCCGGGACCGTGAGGCGCCCGCGGCTCCGTCCGTCCGGAAGGGCGAGGTCTTCGAACACCGCCGTGCCGACGCCGCGCGGCGGCATGTCCACCGGGACGGTCGCCACCGTCCGCCCGGCGATCTCGAGCGACACCGGGAGCCGCTCCACCGGCGCTTCGCCCATGTTCGCGAGCCGGGCCAGGAGCCGGACCCGCCCGTCGTCCGCGGCCCGCACCGCCGCCTCCGCCAGCGCCACGTTCGCGGCCTCATCCGGCGCGACGCTCGCCGCCCGCAAGGAGACCCCGTCGGGAAGCCGCACCCTGCCGCCGTCCTCCCACCCCGTGCGCTGGAAGTCCGACACGAGCGCCACCTCCCGGGTCCGGTCCTCGGACTCCGAGAGGATCCGGCCGGCGAGCTGGATCCCCGCTTCGAGCCGCGTCCCGAGGTCGGTCGTCGACAGGCCCGTGAGCGCCTCCCGGGCGGCCGCCAGGTCGAGCGTCAGCGGCACCCGCTCCCGCGCCTGCTCGTCGAACGTCGCCACCGCCGCGCGATCCCCCTCCCCGAGACCGTCGAGCACGGCGCGTGCGGAATCGAGCGCCGCCTCCCAGCGCCCCTCGTAGCCCAGGCTCGCCGACACGTCGAGCAGGATGACGACGTCGCGGGCCGAGCCGGCCTCCACCTCCGCGACCGAGTCGAAGAAGGGCCGGGAGAAGGCGAGCGCGAGGAGGATGACCGCGATGCAGCGCAGCGCGAAGAGCAGCGGATGCCGGATCCGGCGCCGGTTCATCGTCTTGAAGGGCAGCTTCCGGAGGAACATCAGCGACGGGAACACCGTCACCCGGCTGCGCTGGCGATGGGTGAGGTGGATGATGATCGGGATCGAGAGGAGTCCGAGCCCGGCCAGGAACCACGGGGCCAGGAAACTCATCGGTCCTTGCCCTTCAGGCGCCGCGACCGGTGCGACAGGTAGCGGAAGAGCACGGCGTCGAGCGGGGTCGAGGTGACGATGAGCTCATGGTCGATCGCCCGCTCGATCATCAGCTTCGAGATCTCGCCCACGTGCCCCTCCACCAGGGAGAGGTATTCCTCGCGCATCACGTCGGGCGTCACCGGAAGCCGCTCCCCCGTCTCCAGGTCCTCGAACGACCGCGCCGCCTCGAACGGGAAGTCGACCTCGGCCGGGTCCATGATCTGGAACACGATCACGTCCTGCCCCTTGCTGCGGAGCGCCCCCACCGCGTCGAGGACCGTCTTCGGTTCGGTGTACAGGTCGGAGACGAGAACGACGATCCCCTTCCGGGTCAGGCTCTCGGCCACCTGCGTGAGGGGCCGCGTGAGGTCGCCCGCCGTCTCGGCGCGGACGCGGTCGAGCGCCGCCAGGATCAGGCGCCGGTGCCGGACGGAGGGGGGGATGTATTCGATCAGCTTTTCGTCGAAGATCGCCGCGCCCACGCGGTCGCGCTGGCTCGCGGAGAGATAGGCGAGACAGGCCGTCAGGTAGCGGGCATAGTCGATCTTCGTGATCCCGCGCGAGCCGTAGTCCATGGAACGGGAAGCGTCCATCGCGAAGAAGATGTTCGCGTTGGTCTCGGCCTCGTATTCCTTGATGTAGTGGCGGTCGGTGCGTCCGTACACCTTCCAGTCGATCTTGCGGATGTCGTCGCCCGGCAGGTACTGGCGGTGCGCCGCGAAATCGAGCGACAGCCCGAGGAAGGGCGATCCGTGCGCCCCGGCGATGAAGCCCTCGACGACCGAACGCGCGACGAGTTCGAGATTCCCGATCCGGGTAAGCACCGCCGGATCGAGGAACTGCGTCCCCGGCACCGTCCGCGAGGCGATTCGCGCGCGCATGATCCGGCCCGCCCCCTACATCCCGGACTTCGGCGGTTTCACGTCGTCGAGGAGGCGTTCGACGAGATCGTCCGTCGAGACGCGCTCGGACTCCGCGTGGAAGTTCGTCAGCACGCGGTGGCGGAAGACGGGGGCGCAGAGCGCGCGCACGTCATCGAACGACACGTTGATCTCGCCCCGCAAGAGGGCCCGCGCCTTGCCGCCGAGCACGAGGTACTGGGCCGCGCGCACGCTTCCCCCGTAGGCCACGTACTGCTTCACGTAGTCGGGGGCGTCGTCGCGTCCGGGGCGGGTGCGCCGGGCCAACTGCACGGCGTAGCGCGCGACCGGCTCGGAGATCGGCACCTTCCGCACCAGGTGCTGGAAGCCCGCGATCGCCTCCGCCGACAGCACCGCGCCGGGAGGCTCGCCCTCGACCGTCGTCGTCTGGAGGATGACCTCCAGTTCCTCGTCCTCGGGCAGGTAGCCGATGTTGATCTGGAACATGAAGCGGTCGAGCTGCGCCTCGGGCAGCGGATACGTCCCCTCCAGCTCGATCGGGTTCTGCGTGGCGAGGACGAAGAAGGGCTCGGGCAGGCGGTAGGTCCGGCCCTGGATCGTCACCTGCTTCTCCTCCATCGCTTCGAGGAGAGCGGCCTGCGTCTTGGGCGGCGTGCGGTTGATCTCGTCGGCCAGCACGACGTGCGCGAACAGCGGCCCCTGCATGAAGACGAGCTTGCGCTGTCCCGTTTCCGGATCTTCCTGGATGATGTCCGTCCCGGTGATGTCCGACGGCATGAGGTCCGGCGTGAACTGGATCCGGTTGAAGCTCAGGTGCAGGACGTCGGAGAGCGTCTGGATGAGGAGCGTCTTCGCGAGTCCGGGTACGCCGACGATGAGGCTGTTGCCGCCGGCGAAGAGCGAGATCAGGACCTGCTCGACGACATCGTCCTGGCCGATGATGACCTTCTTGAGTTCCGCGCGGACCGCGTCGGCGCTCTCGCGCAGGCGGTCGGCGAGTTCGGCGTCGTCCGGGACCGCTTCGGCCGCGGCGTTCGGGGCCGGGGCCGGCTCCTGCTCCGTTGTCGGGTCCGGCGCGTCGATCCAGCGGGGGTCGGCTTCCATGCCGGCTCCTTCCGGGTTCGGTGATGGGTTCAGTGTGTCGGCTCAGTGCGTGAGGGCGTATACCACGTAGTTGACGCCCAGCTTGTACGCTTCGTTGGAGAGGGCGATGGGGACGAACCCCCGGTCCGACCACTCCATGTAGTCGCCAATGTCGTTGTCGTGATTCACGATGACCATAAGGCGGCCCTCGGGGTCGTTGTCCTCGTAGACGCCCCAGTAGCTCGCCACGCCGCCCCGGTAGGGGTGCGGCATCTCGATGTTCTCCTGCTCCAGGTGGAAGAACGAGTCGAAGATCGGGTGGCTGTCGTCGAGTTGCACGAGTTCGAGCCCCGGGAGCAGGATCTGGAGCCCCTGCCTCGTCCTCTCCAGGTCCCGCGTGCCGCCCATGTCGTCGATGATGAGGAACCCGCCCTTGCGCAGATAGTTGCTCAGGTTGTCGGCCTCCACCGGGTTCATCGTCCAGCCGCCGGGTTCCGACAGGTACGCGACGGGGAACTTGAACAGGTCCGGGTCGTCCATGGCGAGCACGTTGCCACCGCCCTTGCGCGGGCCGATCGTCGTGAGCGCGTCCATGATCTCGGCGAAGTTGCGCTCGGCTACGGGCCAGTCGTGCGACCAGCCGGGGTTCCAGCCCCACCCGCCGCGGTAGTAGAGGCGGACGAAGGTGAACTCGCCGGTGTAGGGCGTGTTGTACTCCTGGTAGGAGGCGAGGTCGTCCCCGAACCCGCCGCCTCCGCGTCCGCGCCGGCGCTGGCCCTCGAGGTCGGCGACCGCGAGCAGCGTGAGCAGCGTGGCCAGGCCGCCGGTCGCGAGGGGGCGGGCAACTCGCCGCGGGGCCGCGAGGCGTCGGGTGCGCGCGGTCATCGCCGGCCCTCCGGGTCGCCGCGGATCTCGAGCAGGAGGTCGAGCGCAGCCTCGAAGTTGGGGGCGATCTCGAGGGCGTCGAGGACCGCGCTCCGGGCGCCGCGGGCGTCCCCGCCCCGGTGCAGCGCGAGGGCGAGCCGGTAGTGGGCCTCCGCCGGATCCGCCGGCGCCAGCGCCAGCAGCGCCCGCCGCTCGCGGACCGCCTCGGGCCACGCTTCGGCCGTCTCGTGGCTGGCGGCGAGCCGCGCGTGCACGTCGAGGTGGAAGGGGTCGATCCAGATCGCGCGTTCCAGCGTCTCGCGGGCGGCCGCATCGTTGCCGAGCGACTGTTCGAGGTCCGCGAGGGCGAGGTGCGCCTCGAAGTGGTTCTCGTTGAGGGCGGTGTACGTCCGGTAGGCCTCCGCGGCGCCCGCGAAGTCGCCGGCTTCGCGGCGGAGGTGCCCGAGAATGAGGATCGGCGCGTCGGCTCCCGCGTACTCGGGGAAGACCTCGTGCGCCCTCTCCAGCGACCGCATCGCCTCCTCCGTGCGGCCCTCGCGCTGCGCCTCCGCCGCCGTCATGAGCAGTCCGGCGAAGGTGTCCGGGCCGGGCGGCGCCCCGGCTTCGGGGGTGCCCAGCGCCTGCAGCGTCGGACCGAAGCGGGTCCCGATGTAGTCCCGCAACTCCCGGTCGAGGCCCGCGAGCGTCGTCCCCAGCGCCCGTTCCACGACCTCCGGCGTCTCCAGACCGTCGCGGTACCCGGCGAGCATGGCGAGCACGGCGTCGAAGCCGCGCGTCGTCTCGATCATCTCGCACAGGAGCGAGGCCATGTAGTAGGCGTGCTGCACCTGCCCGGGGTAGGCGGGCCGCACGAAGCCGTAGTTGAAGCGCTCGAGCGAGGGCAGCCGCTCGTCGCGGAAGGCAGCGAGGAAGCCGGGGTCCACGTCGGATCCCCACCCCTCGCGCGCGTGCCGCTCGTCGAGCACGGCGAGTCCCTCGGAGAGCCAGCGGGGGATGCGGTGCTCGGTGTAGCCCAGCGTGAACGCGTGCGAGATCTCGTGCCACAGCGTCGAGCCCCAGTTGAAGGCGCCCCCGGGGCGCGCGCCGGGGGAGTCCATGGCGAGGACGGAGCCGAAGCTCACGCCGAGGGCGCCGATGCCGGCGAGTCCGACCGTGCGCACGGAGAAGTCCGCGTGCCGGTCGTACACCTCGACCGAGATCGGCGTCGGCGGCTCGAACCCGTAGCGGGCGCGCATGGCGTCGAAGGCTTCCTCGGCGAGCGCCGTGGCGTAGATGGAGAGGGCGCCGGCTTCCTTCGGGTGCATGGAGAACACGAAGCGCGGGCTTTCCACCGTCTCGAACCCGGCGAGTTCCTCGAGCAGGTCGAGCGTGTTGAACACCCACACGTTGAAGGGGTCGCCCTCGAAGGAGGCCTCGAGCGTCGCGTGCCCCGCCTCCAGGTCGCCGACGCGGAGCTGGTTGAGGCCGAGTTCGGCCATGCCGGGCCAGGACAGGGGATCGAGGGTCACGGCCTGCCGCGCGAACGCGACCGCATCGGCGTAGCGGTGCGTGCGGTAGGCGACCTGGGCGAGGGCCACGTAGAGGTCGGCGTGCCGCGGATCCAGCCGCAGCACGCGGTCGCGCGCCTCCGCGAAGGCCGCCGCGTCCCCCCGCAGGTGGGCGGCGGCCGCGATCTCCGTCCACGCGGAGAGCGAGACGGGGTTCGTCTCCAGCGCGCGCCGGGCCTCCGCCTCGGCCTCGTCCACGTCCTCGAGTTCGAGATAGAGTCGCGCCAGGAAAGCGCGGGCTTCGGTGAGGCGCGGGTTCGTTTCCAGCGCCTGCTGCGCGAGTTCGAGTGCCTCGGAGGAGCCATCGAACTTCGCGCGGCGCGCCTTCGCCAGGAGGGCGCGCGCGTGGGACGGGTTCCGGGCGAGCGCTTCATCGATCAGCGGCCCGGCCTCGAAGCTGTCGTACTTGTCGAGAAAGAGGAGACCGAGGTCGATGCGCGGCTCGGGGTCGCCGGGGTCCGCCGCGATGGCCTCCTCGAAGGCGCGTACGGCGTCGTGGAAGAGGTCGGGGTCGCGGGCCCCGAGGTACGTGAGCGCGGCGCCGACGGCGCGCAGCTCCGCAGGCTCGAGGCGGCGTGCGCGGTTGTAGAAGTCGATGAACCCGTCGAACAGGGCGAGGGCTTCCTCGCGCGCGCCGCGGTCGAAGAGGAGGCGTCCCAGGTCGAGCCGCGCGAGTTGCGCGTCGCCGGCCCGGCCTTCGATGGCCCGGCGGAAGTTCGCTTCGGCTTCGTCGAGGCGTCCCAGCGCGTACAGCTGACGCCCGCGCGCACGGGCGAGTTCGGTGTCCGCGTCCGTTCCGTCCGGGGCGCGCGCGGCGGCCCGGTCGAGGGCTTCGAGCGCCGACTCGTACTCTCCGGTCGCGGCGAGCGCGCGCGCCCACCCGCGCGCGGAGGCCGGGAACTCGCGCCCGGAGCGCGCCGCCGACCGGTAGGCCGCGACCGCCTGCCCGTAGTCGCCCGTCTGGTGGGCTTCGAGCGCCTCCGCCAGCGGCCCGCCGACCCCGTCCGCCTCCGCACGCTCCTGCGCGCGCCCCGACGGCGGCGCCGCGAGCACGAGCGCCAGGGCGAGCGCCGGTGGCGCGAACCGCATCCGGCGCACGGTCAGGCGCACGGGACGCTCCCGCCCTCGCGGATGGCGCGGTTGAGGCGGGCGAGTTCGACGAGGAGCGTCTCGAGTTGCGCGTCGTATTCCTCCTCCTCCATCTCGTCGCGGCGCGCGCGGAGCGCGGCGATCCCGTCCTCCACCTCGCGCTTCCGCACCAGGAGCGCGGCCACCGCCGGGTCGTCCGCCGCCGCCCCCGCCAGCGCGGCCGGCGCCTCGGCGAGGAAGAACCGGTTCGCCAGCGCACCGTCGGGTCCCTCCGGACTCGGCTCCAGCGACCCCTCGCCGTCCCCGTCGTCGTCCAGCAGGGCGTGTTCGGTCAGCATCTCGTTGTCCCGCTCGTACCGGCGGCGGACCTCGCCCGTCGCGTAGCGGAACGCCTCCAGCAGCGACACACGTTCATCCTTGTCCACATCGGCCTCGTCGAGGGCGAAGGCATCGACGAAGAAGCCGCCGAAGTGGGTCCGCTCGCGTTCGCGGGGGGAGCGCGTGGCCGTCACGACGATGCGCCGCTCGCCGGCGACCGCGGGGACGAACCCGCCGCTGGCGCTCGCCGCGTTCACGACCGCCACCGTCTGCGTCGGGAACGCGTGGAGCCACATCGAGAGCGTCTCCCCCGACAGGTCCGGGCCGGGGAGGCTGAAGCGCGATTCCTCGCCGCGACCGCTCCCGTGGCCGAGCAGGAGGATGAGCGCCACGTCCGAGGGTCCCGCCCGGTTCGCCATGGCGAGTACTTCACGCTCGACCGCTCCGAGCGTGGCCCGGCCCGCGACGCGGGGGGACAGCGCCTCGTCCTCCGCGAGCCACGCGACGGTTTCGCGCACGCCGAGCCGGCTGTCGAGCGCGTCGAGCAGCGACTCCGCCTCCGCCTGGAACTGCTCGGAGTACTCCGGCGCGCCCCCGAGGCCGGTGACGATGAGCACATGGGTCCGCGGCGCGGCGGGGGCCGCCTGGGGCGTGGCCGAGTGGCCCGCGGCACCACCGGCGCCGAAGAGGGCCGCGGAAGTCAGGGTCGCGGCGAGCGCGGCGGCTCGGGCGCCGCGGATCACGCGAGGTCCTTCCGCCGGCGGTACGCCCACTCCCCGCCCAGCAGACCCGCCAGGAGGAGGAAGAGGATCGGCATGTCCCACAGCGAACGCTCCTCGTACACGGTGTCCCCGCTCTCCGTGTAGCGGATCTCGTCGGCCAGCACCTGCGCGTCATCCGCCGTGTAGAACCGTCCCCCCGTCTCGTCGGCGATCCGGCGCAGGAGTTCCGTGCGGCGGCCGGCTCCGAACTCCTCGATCCGCGGCGTCCCCGCCCGGAAGAAGCTCACTTCTTCCGCGACGTCGCGGCTCGTCTCGGCTCCGGCCCCCGGGCCCCCGGTCCGCGCTCCCGCCGCGCGGACCTGCACGCTGTACAGCCCCGACTCCTGCGGCACGAAACGTCCTTCGTACTCGCCATCGCGCTCGACCGTCCAGTCGAGCCGGACCTCCGACGCGACGCCGCCCGGCCCCGTCACCGTGGCGACGACGTCCGCCCCGTTCACGCGCAGGTATCGTTCGTCCTCCACGTCGGCCCGGAGCCGCAGCGGCTCCCCCATCGGCACGACGTCTTCGCCGGAGTCGAGACGGACGCGCCCCGGCGTATCGTGCACGAGCCAGCGGAGCAACTGCCGCCACAGCGTCTCGTGGGTCTCGTCCTCCAGCGGGATGTCCGCGTGCATCTGCCAGAGCCACGAGTCCTGCGCGGCGAACACGATCGACGTCCCGCGCCCGTACCTCTGGTGCGCGAGCAGCATGCGCGGCGTGCCTTCGGCCGGCACGCCCCGGAGGAGGTCGACGGCCCCCGGCTTCAGCTCGAACACCCGGTTCACGGAGGTCAGGGGGGGAAGCTCCGTCCAGCGCTCAGCCGAAGACTCGGCGGCCTCCGCGATCCTCATCGCCGCGTGCCGCCGGCCGGCCGGGGTCAACTCGGCCGACACCTCGAGCACATCCGGCTCGCCGGCTCCGCCGAGGACCACCGGCAGGGCGTCGGCCAGCGGCGTCCCCGTGTAGCCACCCTCCCCGAGCGACCGACGCCCGCCCAGCACGAGGAGCCCGCCCCCGCGCTGTCCCACGAAATCCGCCATCATCTGCAACTGGTCGTGCGTGAAGAAGCTCGCCTCCACGCTTCCCAGGATCAGCCCGTCGTACTCGTACAACTCCTCGCGCGTGTCCGGGAACCCGCCGGCGAGTTCGCCCGGTCCCTCCACGTCGAGCCGCAGGTATTTCTCGTCGGCCGTCCTCAGGAGCGTGACGACGTGCAGGTTCTCGTCATCCGCCACGGCGCGGCGCACGAACTTGTTCTCCGGCCGCGGCGAGCCCTCGAAGTAGAGGATCTTGCGGCGCGTGTCCCCGACCTCCACGAGGACCTGGCGCTCGTTGTTGCCGGTCAGCGCCTCCCCCTCCTGCGGGTCCACGAAGAAACGGATGGCGCGGGGGCCCGACTCCTCCAGCGTGAACTGGAGTTGCACCGCTTCCTCGCCGTCCGGCCCGAGGGTGAGATCGCGCGTGCCCACGATGCGCCCTTCGTCCTCCACATCGAGCCGCACCGTGCGTCCGGCCAGACCCGCGTGGGAGACGATGACGTCGGCCACGATCGTCGTCCCCTCGAGCGCCGCACGGGGCACTTCCACGCGCCGCACCTCGACATCGGGGGCGATGCGCTCCGAACCCATCCCGATCGTGTAGACGGGGATCCCCGCGGCGCGCGCCGACAGCAGCGCCTCCGACAGGGGCGGGGTCGCTTCGTCGTCGTTGTCCGCGCCGTCGGTGACGATGACGATTCCGGAGAGCGGGAGTCCGGCCATCTCCTGCTGCACGCGGGTGAGCCCCGCGGCGAGGTTCGTGCGGGGGCCCGTGAAGGCCATCTCGCCCGCCCCGTCGATCCGGTCCGCGTCGGTATCGAACCCGTACATCCTCAGCCGGAAGCGGTCCTCGAGCGCCTGCCGGAGCGCGCCCTCGCCCCGCTGCGTCGCGAACGCCTGCCCATCGACCGGATCCGCGGGCGCCGGATCCATGGCGGCGGAACCCGCTACGCCGGGGTCCGCGGCGAGGGGATCGGCCGGCGGATCGCCCGTCTCGCCCGCCGGATCCTCATCTTCGCCGCCGAAGAGGTCGAGCATCCGCTGCGCGCGCGTCTCCCCGTTCTCATCCGCCACGCGCATGCTGCGCGAATCGTCGAGGAGGACCGCCACGAAGTTCCGCCGCGGGACGACGGTCGAGACGAGGAGAACGGGCCGCATCAGGAGGAAGGCGAGGACGCCCAGCGCGGTCGCCCGCAGCCCCATCATCACCCAGCGGTCGCGCGCCTCCACGGTGGGTCCGACGCGGCGGTATTCGAGCGCGAACCAGACGACGCCGGCGACCCCGAGGAGGACGAGGATCACCGCCCACCAGGGGGCGGCGAGGGAGAGGTCGCCGCGTTCGAACACGACGGGTCTGTATTTGAAGAGGAACTCGAACACGCGGTCGCTGACCCTTCCCTTCCGAACGCGGTCTCTGTCGGCGGCTCCAACCTACCAGTCAGGTATCCCTCTTAGAAACAAGGCCGCCGGGACGATCGTTGCCCGGCGACGGGCTCAGTCGCCTGCCGGGAGGCTGAAAGCAGAAACGGCGACTATTCGCGACGCATCTGCTGGTAGGCGCTCAGGGCCCGCTCGCGGGCTGCGGCGTGGTCGACGATGGGGGGCGGGTAGTCGCGGCCGAGTTCGATGCCGGCTTCGCTGAGCGCGTTCGGTGGAGCTTCCCACGGCTGGTGGAGCCAGCGGTCGGGGAGGCGCGCGATCTCCGGCACCCAGCGGCGCACGTAGGCGCCGGCCGGATCGAACTTTTGGGCCTGCCTGACCGGGTTGAAGATGCGGAAGAAGGGCTGGGCGTCGGCGCCCGACCCCGCGACCCACTGCCAGTTGGCGACGTTGTTGGCGAGGTCGGCGTCGACGAGGGTGTCCCAGAACCACGCCTCGCCGTGCCGCCAGTGGACGAGCAGGTCCTTCGTCAGGAAGGACGCGGCGATCATCCGCACGCGGTTGTGCATCCAGCCGGTGTGCCAGAGTTCGCGCATCCCCGCGTCCACGATCGGGTAGCCGGTGCGGCCCTCCTGCCACGCGGCAAGCGCCTTCGGGTCGTCCCGCCACGGGAAGCGGTCGAAGGCGGGGCGCCAGTTGTCCGTTTCCATGTGAGGCGAGTCGGACAGCAGGTGATGGCTGAAGTCGCGCCACGCGAGTTCGCGGAGGAGCGCTTCGGGGCCGGTTTCGCCCTGCGCTTCGGGGCCGGTTTCTCTGGGCGCATCGGCCTCGATCAGGGGGGCCGCGGCGCGCCACACCTGGTGCGGCCCGATCTCGCCCCAGTGCAGGTGCGGGGAGAGTCGTGAGCTTCCCCGCAGGTCCGGCCGGTCGCGGTCGATTCCGTATCGCTCGACGCCGTCCGCCATGAAGTCGGCCAGCCGCCGCCGAGCCGCGGCCTCCCCGACTCGCCAGGTCTCCCTCAGCCCCCCGGCCCAGTCGGGCGCCGTGGGCTGCAGCCCCCAGTCGTCGAGCCGGTCGCTCGCGACCGCGGGGCCAGGGGACAGTCGCTTCGGCGCCGGATGCGGCGCCGGCGCGCGGTAGCACTCTCGGAGCCGCTTCCAGAATGAGGTGAAGACCTTGTAGGGCGTCCCTTGGCCGGTCAGGATCTCACCCGGCTCGCTGAGGAGCGAGCCCGGGTAACTCTCCGTCTCCACGCCGGCAGCGCGAAGCGTCGTCTCGATCTTCTCGTCGCGCGCACCGGACGCCGGCTCGTAGCACCGGTTCCACACCACGCGCTCGGCGCCGGTTTCCCGCACGACCTCCGGGAGGACATCGGACGCCGGGCCCCGCCGCAGGCAGAGGGAAAGCCCAAGCCCCGCGAGATCTTCCGCCAGCGATCGCAGGCTCTCGTGCAGCCACCAGCGGGACGCCCCGCCCAGAGACCGGATGTCGCAGCTCTCCTCGTCCAGCACGAACAGAGGGACGACGGGTCTTCGGGACCTGGCGGCCGCGGCAAGAGCGGGGTTGTCGTGAAGTCGCAGGTCCCGCTGGAACCAGACGACGACGGGCGTCGGGCGGTTTACGCGAGGCCCTCCCGCTCGAGGAACGCGATCATCGTCGAGACGCATTCCTCGGGGTTCTCCAGTTGGAGGAAATGCGTCGTGTGCGGGATGAAGTCGTAGTCCCACCCGATGAGTCCCTCCAGATCGACGCTGGGCAGCGAGGAGAACTCGACGCCCGGATCGCCGCCGATCACCGTCACGGGACAGGCGAAGTCCGTCGTGTCCGGCTCGAAGGCGTACGCGAACCCGTAGTTGAACACCTGCGCCTCGAACTCGCGCGGGCAGCGGAGTTCGTACCCGTCGCCGTCCGACGCGGGTTGGAGCAACACATCGGCGGCAAGGTGCTCCACCCCGGGCCGCGTGAACTCGAACACCCACGAACGCCGGAACTCCTCGGCGAACTCCCCTCTCGTGGCGAAGCGGGGCTGGCGATGCCGGGCCAGCATGCCCAGCCGCCGCCAGAGCGTGTCGATGCCGTAGTGATCGCCGTCGGCCAGGTACATGGGCGGATCGAAGAGGACGAGCCCCGCGTACCCGCGCCCCGGCGGATCGTGGTTGAGCGCGACCATCGCCGACAGCGAATGGAACACGCCGACCGCGGGCTTCGCGCCGAAGTGCTCTTCGATGCCGGCGCGGATGCGCTCTTCGTCGGCCGTGAAGGTCGCGACGTTGTGGGTGGCGAGGTCGGCCGTCGGGTTCCGGCCGTGGCTGCGGAGGTCGTAGACGATCAACTCGAAGCGGGACTGGAGGCGCGACCAGAAGGGGTAGTAGAGGTCGATCGCGAGTCCGTTGTCGTGGCTGAGGATGAGCCGCGGACCCTTCACGTCCCCGTGCCGCCGAAGGATGATGCGGGCGCCGCCGGCCGCTTCGATTTCGACGGTGTCGAGCGGCTCCGGAACCCGCCATTCGGGAGTCGTCATGGACCCCTCCTTTCCACGGAGGATGATAATGCTTCCGCGCCGGGGATGGCGAGACAACACTTTTTCGCGCGCCGGGCAAACGATCAGTGTCGCGGAAGGGGGCCGGGACTGAACCGGATCTACGTCTCGCGGTCGATCACGACGACCCCCGCTCGCGCGGTCAGGTCCCGATAGAGACCGCTGAGCCGCTTCGTGAGCGGCCCCGTCGATCCGTCTCCGATCACCCGCCCGTCGATTTCCGTCACGCTCGCCAGTTCTCCCATCGTGCCGGTGCAGAACGCCTCGTCCGCGCGGTAGGCCTCGGTGAGGGAGAGATCCTTCACCCGGCTCGGGATGTCGTGCTCCGCGCAGAGTTCCAGGACCGTGGCGCGCGTGATTCCCTCGGGACAGGCGACGGTCCGGCTCGTCATCGCGACGCCGTCGCGCACGAAGAAGAGATGGGTGGCATTTGTCTCGGCGATGAAGCCGTTGCCGTCGAGCATCAGCGCGTCATCGGCCCCGGCCGCGTTCGCTTCGATCTTGGCCAGGATCGACTGCAGGAGGTTCGCGTGATGGATCTTCGGATCCAGCGTGTCGGGCCCGAAGCGGCGCAGCGAACTCGTGATGAGCTTGAGGCCCGACCGCTCGTACACCGGCGCCTTGTGCTCGGCGAGCACGATGAGCGTGGGACCCGACTGGTTCAGGCGCGGATCCATCCCGCTCGTGACCTTCACGCCCCGCGTCAGGGTCAGCCGGATGTGCACGCCGTCGCGCATGCGGTTCGCGCCGAGCGTCCGGCGGATCTCCTCGATGATCGCCTCGTCCGAAGGGATCTCGGCGAAGGCAAGCGCGAGGGCGGAGGACCGGAGTCGGGCGAGGTGCTCGCCCAGCTTGAAGATGCGCCCGTCGTACAGGCGCAGCCCTTCCCAGACGGCATCTCCCCCCTGCACCGCCGAGTCGAAGGGGCTCACGCCGGCCTCGTCGCGGTGAACGAGCTTCCCGTTCACGTTGACGACGAGATCGCCGTTCCGCTCGTCAAACCGTTGCAGCATCGAGTGTTCCTGTGCCCGGGGGCCAGCTTGTCTGCGAGTTCTGCGGCGGGAAGTGCCCCCGTTGAGGTCGGCGAGCCGGTAGCGTTTTGTGCCGGCGTCATCATCGAAATCTGATCGGCGAGCGTTCAGATTTCAACGAAAACAGGTCGCTATCGCCGTCCCGGGCCACTGCGCTACACGCTCCCAGAGGTTGACTCTTTGACGACACAGCGCGCATCTCGGTACGCCATGGACGCTGACTCAGCAACGGATCGAGGCAAGTACACGATCTTCTTCGTGGACCGCGGCGGGGCGTACATGCGGCCCAGCGTGTGGCCGGGCTACGACCTGTGTCCCGAACGGATCCGGATCGTCCGCGACGGCGTCGCTATCGGCGAGGTCTCCGTGACTTCCGGGGACGGACGCTTCGACGCCGACGGGATCGGCCCGTTCCAGGTCCGGTATGCCTGGATCGAGGACGACCGAGCCACGTCTTACGCGCCCGGCGACTTCGACCGCGGCTGGCGCGAGCGCGGCGGTCTCCCGGAAACGGTGGCGCTCTACCGGCGCGACGACGAAGGCCGCTACATGTTCGTGCACGAGGAGCAGATCGGCTGGCCACCCCCGTTCCGACGCCGGGGCTGGCCCGACCGAGCGCACGTCAGCCTCGCGACCATGGTCGAATACGTGGACGGAGAGATCGACACGCTTCCCCTGGGCCCTTCTCCGCGGCGTCCGGGGGTTCCGGACGTGGCCCGGTAAGGAGTTATGGCGAAGGCCATCTTCACGACGAAGGTGAATCCCGCCTACGACGACCTGCCTGAGCAGCGGTATCACTTCCCGCGTCGCTACCTGAATGCAGCGCGCCGCGCGCTCAACGACTGGATTGTGTACTACGAGCCCCGGCGATCCAGCGCACACCTGTCGAGTTCCGGGGGACGACAGGCGTACTTCGCGACCGCGTACGTTGAGAGCATCGAACCGGATCCCCTGCGGGACGACCACTATTACGCGTATGTGCGTGACTATCTCGAGTTCGACACGCCCGTCCCTTTCCGCGAGAATCGCTTCTACTATGAGAGTGGCTTGCAGAAAGAGGACGGCTCGACGAACAAAGGACGCTTCGGACTCTCGGTCAGATCGCTGCCGAACCCGGAGTACCGGCTGATTCTGAGCGCCGGCTTCACAGACATGGACCGCGAGCTGGAGACCCCTGGCGTGTACGAGGAAGGCTCTCGCATCCCCGACCTGGTCGAGATCGCTGACCGCAGTGTCATTCAGCAAATCTCCTACCGCCCGTTCCGGGACCGCGTGTTCTCGGCAGCGATCCGAGCGGCGTACGACAACACCTGCGCGGTCACCGGACTACGGATCATTAACGGCGGCGGCCGACCGGAGGTGCAGGCGGCCCACATCAAACCGGTCAAGGACAGCGGGCCGGACAGCATGCGTAACGGTCTGGCCCTGTGCCAAACCGCGCATTGGATGTTCGACCGCGGACTCATCTCGGTCGCCGATGACTACACGCTGCTGCTTCGGGACGGGGCAATTCCCGGCGATTTCTTGCGCATCATCAACGAGGATCGACGCTTGACGATACCGGACGTACCTTCGCACCGACCGCACCCGAACTTCCTGAAGTATCATCGCGAACAGGTCTTCCAGATCCACGCGTAAGGGGGAAGGGATGGCGGAGGCTCAGGATGGTGCGGTAACGGCCAACGACCTCTATGTTAGCCAACTGAGGGAGCTTGGCATAGAGGGTGGCTTCCCGCAGGATGTATACGACCTATTGCGCCACAACCCTGGTTTGGCCTGGCGCGCCGTTGGAAAGATCCTGCGGGAACATGTCCCCCAGCCTCTACACGCGGAGATTCGCGCCGCGGCCGGCATTCCCGAAGACCGGATCACATGGGGTGAACGTGCGCCGGGATGATGGCGCGTTGATGGGCGACCGTAGGTTCGGGACGGGTCGAGCATCGGGGCGGGAGCCCCCGCTCGCTCGCGAACCTTCACGGGAGTCTTTGCGACACGATGGGAACGGATCTGATCGCCGACCTCGTCCTGGCGGCAACGCTGATCGGCATTTGCGCCATCTTCTGCTGCTTGTCGCGCAACCAGCGCAGGGAACTGCGCGCCGAAACCCGCGGGGTCGACGAGCGCCTGGGCAACCGCATCGACGCCGTCCGCGCCGAACTCGTGGAGGCGCGGGTGGCCACGGCCGACCGGGTCGCCCGCGTTGAAGGGCACGTGTTCGGTGGGCACCGGCCCGACTCCGAGACCGACGGCGACTGACCCGCGCGCGATGCAGCCTCCCATAACCTCAGGCCCCCCGGGAGGGCCGGATTCCCCGACGGGCGAATCCGGTCTCCCGGGTCGAATCGTGGCCTGCTCGATCCCGCCTAGGCGAGCCCCTTCTGCTCGAGGAAGCCGACCATCGTCGTGACGCACTCCTCGGGATCCTCCAACTGCAGGAAGTGCGTCGTGTCCGGTACGAAGTCGTACTCGAACCCGAGGATTCCCTCCAGTTCGGCGCTCGGCATGAAGGAGAACCTTAGCGTCGGATCGCCGCCGATCACCTTCACGGGACAGCGGAACTGCTTCGCCGAGGGTTCCACGCCGTAGGCGAAGCCCCACTGGAACACGTGCGCCTCCCACTCGGGGGGGCAGCAGAGTTCGTACTCCTGCTCGTCGGACAGGGGACGAAGCAGCGTGCGGCTGGCGAGTTCCGCCACGCCCGGCACCATGCGTTCGTGGAGCCGCGAACGCCGGAAGTCGGTGACGAACGCCGCGGGAGAGCGGAACCGGGCCGGGCGGAACTGCCTGGCGGCGGCGCAGTTTCGCCACAGGCGATCGATCTCGTACGGATCCCCCGTGGGCGGCGGATACAGCGGCGGGTCGAAGAGGACCAGCCCCGCCCAGCCCTCGCCCGGCCGGTCCTCGTTGAGCGCGACGATCGCCGACAGCGAATGGAACACGCCCACCGCCGGCTTGGGCCCGAAATCGGCGTCGATGGCCTGGCGCACGAACTCGTTGTCCGCGACGAAGGTGGAGATGTTGTGGTTGTGAAGCGCGCTCCGCGGGTTCCAGCCGTGGCTGCGCAAGTCGTAGATGATGAGATCGAAGTCGGGCATGAGCCGCGACCAGAACGGATAATAGAGATCCGACGCGAGCCCGTTGTCGTGGCTCAGGACGAGCCGCGGACCCTTCGGGTTGCCGTATCTGCGCAGGATGATGCGGGCGCCGTCCGTCACCTGGATCGGAGTCGTGCTGAGCGGCGCCGGTACTTCCCATGTGTATTCCTTCATAGGAGATCTCCTTTCGTACATGGAGAGAAGTACCCCCTCGCCATATGCCGGGTCCCGAGGAATGCGGGGGCCTGACGGGTTGCCCTCTTCCCGCGCCCGGCCCGACCTTGCGGGCTCGCGGCACGCCACGCGCGGCGCTGCCCGGCAGCCACAGCCACCAGCCACAGCCGATAAAGGTGCGATCATGATCGAGTCCGAACGGTTCCACGCGAACCCGTACGCCCGCCGCGGCGTCCTCTCCCGCTTCCCCGCCCTTCTCCTCGCGGGGATGGCGAGTCTCGGCACGCTCGGCACTCCCGGGGCGCTCGCCGCACAGGACGGCGATGATGACGAGGACGGCGCGCCCGAACTGAACGCCGGGTTCATCTCCGGCATCCGGTGGCGGAGCATCGGCCCCGCGCTGGCCTCCGGGCGAATCGCGGACATCGCGGTGGATCCCACGGACCGGAGCGTGTGGTACGTCGCGGCCTCGTCCGGGAACGTGTGGAAGACGACGAACGCGGGGACGACGTGGACGCCGATCTTCGACAACTACGGGTCCTACTCCATCGGGGCCATCGCGCTCGACCCCAACGACCACCTCACGCTCTGGGTGGGGACGGGTGAGAACAACGGGCAGCGCTCGGTGGGCTACGGGGACGGCGTCTACAAGTCGATCGACGGGGGGCGTTCGTTCCGCAACATGGGGCTCGAGACCTCCGAGCACATCGGGAAGATCCAGATCCACCCGGACGATTCCGACGTCGTCTTCGTGGCGGCGCAGGGGCCGCTGTGGAACGCGGGCGGCGAGCGCGGGCTGTACCGGACGACGGACGGGGGCGAGACGTGGGAACGGGTGCTCGAGATCGACGAGCACACGGGCGTGAACGAGGTCTACTTCGACCCGCGGAACCCGGACGTGATGTACGCCACCTCGTGGCAGCGGCGGCGGCACCAGTGGACGATGATCGACGGCGGGCCGGGCTCGGGCATCCACAAGTCGACGGACGGCGGGAACACGTGGCGCGAGATCAACCGCGGCCTCCCCTCGGGGGACAAGGGACGGATCGGGTTCGCGATCTCGCCCCAGAACCCGGACGTGCTGTACGCGATCGTGGAGGCGAGCGGCGACGCCGGGGGCACCTTCCGCTCGGAGAACATGGGGGAGAACTGGTCGCGCACGTCCCGCTACCAGTCGGGCGCCGCCATGTACTACCACGAACTGTACGCCGACCCGCACCGCTTCGACCGCATCTACTCGCTCGACACCTTCGTCGAGATGTCGGAGGACGGCGGGGAGACGTGGGAGCGGCTCCCCACGCAGGGCGTCCACGTGGACCATCACGCGATCGTCTTCGACCCGGACGACCCGGAGCACATCATCCTCGGCAACGACGGCGGGCTGTACGAGACGCGGGACTTCGGGCAGAGCTGGCACTTCTTCTCCAACCTGCCGCTCACCCAGTTCTACAAAGTCGCGACCTCGAACGACGAGCCGTTCTACTACGTGTACGGGGGGACGCAGGACAACAACACGCTCGGCGGCCCCTCGCAGACGGCCGACAACGCGGGGATCCGGAACTCGGACTGGTACGTGACGCTGGGGGGCGACGGCTTCGACCCCGTCATCGATCCCGAGAACCCGGACATCATCTACTCGCAGCTCCAGAACGGCGTGCTGTCGCGCTTCGACCGCGTGTCGAAGGAGCGGCTCGACATCCAGCCGCAGGAGGATGCGGACGGGCCGCCGCTGCGCTGGTACTGGGACGCGGCGCTCCACATGTCGCCGCACGACAACCACCGTCTCTACTACGGGGCGCAGATCCTCTTCCAGTCGGACGACCAGGCCTCGACCTGGCGGCCGATCTCGGGCGACCTCACGCGGAACCTGGACCGCAACCAGCTCGAGGTGATGGGGCGGGTGTGGAGCGTGGACGCGGTGGGCAAGAACCGCTCGACGTCGGTGTTCGGGCACATCGTGGCGGTCTCCGAGTCGCCGTTCGTGGAGGGGCTCATCTACGCGGGCACGGACGACGGGCTCGTGCAGGTGACGGAGGACGGGGGCGAGAACTGGCGCGCGGTGGAGAGCTTCCCGGGGGTGCCGGACACGAGCTTCGTCCACGACGTCGAGGCGTCGCTGCACGACCCGAACACCGTGTTCGTCGTCATCAACAACTTCAAGCGGGGCGACTTCCGGCCCTACGTGCTGAAGTCGACGGACCGCGGCGTGACGTGGACCTCGATCTCGGGGGACCTGCCGGAGAACGGACCCGCCTTCTCCATCGTGCAGGACCACGTGGAGCCAAACCTGCTGTTCCTGGGGACGGAATTCTCGGCCTTCACGTCGGTGAACGGGGGCGAGTCGTGGCTGGAACTGGGGACGGGGCTGCCGACGATCCCCGTGCGCGAACTGGAGATCCAGCAGCGGGAGGATGACCTCGTCGCGGCGACGTTCGGGCGCTCGTTCTACGTGGTCGATGACTACACGCCGCTCCGGGAACTCGCGGCGCGCTCGGACGAGATCCTCGCTTCGGACGGGCACATCTTCGAGGTGAAGGACGGGGAGATGTACCTGCGCTGGAGTCCCGGGGGGACGAGCGGGTCGAGCTTCTACACGGCGGACAACCCGGCTTTCGGAGTCACGTTCACCTACTACGTGGGCGAGACGCTGCGCACGCGGGAGGCGGCGCGGCAGGCCGAGGAACGGCGCCTGCAGCGGCAGGGGGAGGACACGCCGTACCCGACGTGGGAGGAGCTGGAGGCGGAGGACCGGGAGGAGGCGCCGCGCGTGTTCCTCACGATCCGGGACGGGGACGGGAACGTGGTGAACACGGTGAACGGGTCGGCGTCGCAGGGCATGCGCCGGGCGACGTGGAACTACCGGTACCCCGGATACAATCCGGTCACGGGCGGCGGCGGTGGAGGCTTCGGCTTCGGCGGGTTCGGGGGCGGGGGCGGCAACGGGCCCATGGCGCTGCCGGGGAGCTACACGGTGTCGCTCTCGCAGCGCGTGGACGGCGAGGTGACCGATCTGGCCGGGCCGGTGCCGTTCGAGATCGCGCCCATGGGGGGCTCGGCGATCCCGCTCCAGGACCGGGCGGCGGTGCTCGCCTTCCAGCGACAGACCGGGGAGCTGCTCCGCGCCGTCTCCGGGACGCAGCGTGTGGCGGGGGCCGCGATGGCCCGCATCTCGGCCATGAAGCAGGCCCTGGACCGCTGGCCGTCGGCGGATCCGGCCCTCCGGCAGGAGGCCCGCGCGCTGGAGCTGCGGCTCCTCGACCTGCAGGAGACGCTGAACGGCTCCCGCACGCGGGCCTCCCGCGCCGAGCCGGATATGCCGGGGATCGTGGCCCGCGTGAACCAGGTCGTGCGCGGCCACTGGAACGGCCTGCACGGCCCCACGCAGACGCACCGCGAGCAGTACGGGATCGCGAACGACGCCTTCACGGCGCTGTATCCGGACATGCGGCAACTGATCGAGACGGACCTGCCGGCGCTGGAGGCGCGGCTGGAGGCGGCCGGCGTGCCGTGGACGACGGGCCGTGCGCTCCCCGACTGGCCGCCGAACGGGTAGGTGCCGGCTTTCGCACGCGGGGGCGGCTCCGGTAGCCCGGCGGGCGTCCCCGCGTGAAGATCCTCTCGTACCTGTGGAAGACGATCGGGCCTCGGCGGGTGGGGCTCGTCGTCATGTGCGTGTACGCGGCGTGGCTCGTCTTCTTCTACCGCTACCACTGGGTGGACGGGATCAACCTCCTCATCCACGAGGCGGGCCACCTCGTCTTCTCGCCGCTGGCCCGGCTCTCCGCCGGCGGAGAAACGCTCGCCGTACTGGCCGGACCCGCGCTTCAGCTCGCCGTGCCCCTCTACATCACGTACCGCCTGTGGCGGCGGGGGGAGGCGATCCCGGCCGCGGTCGGCGCCCTGTGGTCGGCCGAGAGCCTCATGTACACGGCGGCTTACCTGGGCGACGCGAACCGCCTCGCCCTCCCCCTGATCGGCGGCCACCCGAACGACTGGCGCTTTCTCCTGGACCGCGCCGGCGCCCTGGAGTCCGCCGAGCAGCTCGGCCTCGCCCTCCACCTCCTCGCCAGCGCCGCCGCAATCGCCGCCGTCTGGCGCACGATCCGCCTCGAATCCGAGCCAGCGACACACTGATTCTTCACGCTCGAGAAGTTAGACGTCATCACCGACGACCTGCACATCAGACGGCCGCCCGATGGCCGGTGCGCAAGCCCTGCGCTGGAGGCAGTTTGTCGAAGTCGGTCACAGTCAGACAGGAGGGGCAATGAACATCCGATCAACGTTGGTAGCGCTGGTTGGGTGCACGACGCTCACCGATGCCGCAGTAGCGCAGGCGATCCCGGAGTGCGGTGATCCCGATCAGCAGGAGGTCATCGCCGGGTGGCTCGACCTTGCCGCCGACGCAGGCGGGCTTTTTGAGCTCGACGCGGACGGGCTGCATGTCGAGCCGGAGTTCTGGGCGGCGCTCGATCTCACGCAAAAAAAGACGCTCATGATCGGGGCTGATGTCTACCACGAGTGCGTGATCTGGCCCGAGCTGATCGACGATGGCACCGATCCGGCGAAACGGATGTGGCTTTGCGGGATCGAGATCTGGCGCCGGGATGCGGATTGGGACGACTGGCGCAATCCGCCGAAACCGATCGCCGAGACGCTGCCGGGCAGGTATGGCGGCTGCGAGTTCCGGATTGAGGGCGTGCCTTCCCTAGGTTACGGCAAGTTCAGAGCAAGCGTCTGCAGGAGTCGCTCGGCCATCTCGTCGTTGGACAACCTAAAGTGTGGTTCCGGCTCCTCATTCTCCGAGAAGGACTCTTCCGCCTCACGGAAATCCACGTACCCTGTGACTGCGATGTCCGTGTTCCAGTAACGTTGCGGATAATGCCGAGAAATCTCGACGAAGAAAGCGCCGCAACCCCATTCGTGGACGATGAGGAATGGCTGGTCGGCGAGTCTCGAGTCCGCGCTGTCCCCGTAGGGAAAATACTCAACGTGAATCGGCCTTTCGCCATCCTCGACAAACAGGCAAAAGCCACGGCGATCGTAAGGATCCTCCGGCGATTGCTCAGAATCTCGGATCTTGACAGCGGCGTCGCCGGCGATCTTCCGCTTTACGTTATCGACGAGGGCCTTGTAGTGCGCCCACCCCCCCTGCTTCAGCGTCTCATCCACCGCGCAGCTCCCGAATCGTGATAAGGTGGAACCGTCCCTAGCTCGCAGTCTCGTCCGTTTTCCACAGTCGTAAGGTGAAGCGCTGCTCTTCCTCCACCAGCTCCGGCTCGGTTCCGTTATGGTCTCGCATCCCTGGAATGATCTTGTTTCTGACCCCCATGCCGCGTGCGTCGACGTACCCGTAATCGCGCATGACGTTTACGAGATTCTGGTTGCGCGCGTAGCGCATTCCCGACTTCATCCCTTCAGGGGTCACGGTGTTGGGCAAGCGACCGGGGCTCATGACCTCAAGCCGGTTCGAATAGATGGTAAGCGTCACGTCCGTGCCGGCGATGCTGTAGTCGCGATGGACGAGCGCGTTGCCGACAGCTTCCCGGATCACACTCTCCGGGTATTCCCAGCGGTCAACCCGCCGGTTCCCTTCCAGGTGCGCGGAGGGCTGCGTATTGCGGCGTGCGAAGTCCCAAGCTTGATCGACCAGGCCAGCTTCCACAATTGCGCCCTCCGCGTTCCGAAGCGGAACCAAGGGTCCTTTCAAGTCCTCGTCGGCGCGGGTCGCGTAGCCCGGTTCTTCTCCTGGATAGCAGAGGGCGCGCATCCCCGACTGGGGAAGAGCTCGTTTCGGATTCCGCCCGAACAGGAGCATCCCATCGATGGTCGGGACGGTGCGTCCGGCGGTAACAGCCGCCAGTTCAAGGTTCACGAGCAGCCGGGCCCGCTCGTCGGGGTCTGCCGGGAATGATCCTTCGGCGTCCACGACGCGCCCGAAGTATTCCTCGAGCCGCCGTGAATCCAAAGCGTCTACGGTTGTCCCTGGTACCGGCTTCAGCCCGTATCGCAATCCTCCCGACTGCTGATAGAGACGCTGCTCCTCTTCGCGGGTTGCGTCGCGGGTCGTCGTGCCAACCCGCACTTTCGTGAGCCAGAACGATCCACGCTTCGCTTTGTAAGGCTTGTCGGGCGCGTCAGCAGGAAGCGTTACGATTCCGACCCACCGTCCTCCACCCCAGTCGATTGCCTCCCAATACGGAATCACAGCCGGCTGAAGCCGGTCACGGGCCACCTGCATGACCCATTCTTCTGCCTCCCGTCGGTCGCGCGTCAGCCCGCTGACAGTCTGGTCATTCTCGACCCCGAGCACGACGTGCCCTCCCTCGAGATTCAGAAGCCCCGCCATCTCGTTCGCGAGCCTCTCCGGGGAGATGTCGTCCCGCTTGAACTCTACCCCCGAGTTCTCTCCGTTACTGATGAGTTCGATCAACTCTGTCCGGTTCATCCCCATCCCTCAAAAGCCGTACTTCCGCCTTCTGGTCTCGAACGCGTCCCTGCCTCCTTCGAGGAGTTCTTCAACGAGTTCCTGCACCGCTCGATCATCGATCGAACCCATATGCTGGGGTTCAACACGGGCGCTGCCCCGAACCGCTTCACCTGCAGGAGTAAGGCCGAGGATCAACTCGGCGTCACCTAGTACCGGGATGTTGGCGTTGTGCGTCGAGAAGATGAACTGACGCCGACGCTTCTCCTCGCGCATCCGGGGGACGATGCCCTCGGTGATGAATCGGTTGTCGAGGTCATCCTCCGGCTGGTCCACGATCAGTGGAGCATCCGAGTCGAGCAGCAGAAGGAGCAGTACGGCCGTCGCCTTCTGACCGGTCGAGAGTTCTTCGAGGGTTCGCCACACAGGAGACTCCCCGGAAGCGGCTGTATTCAGCCGGAGTATCGTGATAGGAGGCAGCTCAAGTTCTTCGATCCGCATCAGGGTGTCTTCCGACGCGGCCGCTAGGAGGCCCGCCGGCGCGGGCGTCATGGGATACTCCTCGCGAAGAGCCTCTTCGCCTCCCCGGCACTGCTGCACGAAGTCTGGAAGTGAGAGATCCGGCACTTCTTGCAGAATTGTGATGGCGCTCGCCAGCCGGCCGCCGACGCGCTCGCGAAGTAAGTCGACGAGAGGTCTTCGGTTCCCAGCCGCCGTGACTTCCACCTGTACACGACCATCGAGCCGCTGCCCAACGTTCCCGGCCGCTGCGGCCAAGAGCCGGAACTCGGCTGCCTTGATTTCTTCCCATTCGACCAACAAGGCGTGGCGGCGTTCCACGAGCTCCTTCTCCAGCTGTCGTAGCAACGCCTCCCGCTGCCGCAGCGGCCGGAGGTTTTCGATCTCCGTTCGGAGCCGAATGAACTCCGCTCCATCGACCGCCGACTCCTTCAACTCACGCAGAGTCTTCTCGTAGCTGGCGTTCACGTCGCGCCTGTGCGGCTCCCACCGAAACCGAATTGCGGCAATTTCCCTATCCGCCCGTTTAAGGGCCTTCTCGAAGCCGCTCGCCAGCTGCTCCAGAGTGTCGCTAAGCCGTTTGAGGATGTTGTCGCCGTCGGAGAGGATATCCTTGCTCGGGAGCTCTTCGAGCGACTTTGCGGAAAGGAATTCGCGGTGTATGGGAAGTTCCTGCCGGAGGTCTTGCAGCCGCTCGCGGAACGGCTCGACACGTTCCGAAATCGCGTTGAGGATTCGTTCTTCGCGGACAAGGAGGCTCCGGTCTCCGAGAAGCTCTTCAAGGCCCGACGCCTCGTACCGCGACAGCGTTTCCTGCAGGCCCGGAAGAGTCGCCAGACGCTCCTCCAGTTCCTCAAGCTCCGCTTGTGTTTCCAAGATCGAACGCCGGGTCTTCTTCAGATTTCGCCGTATCTCGGCTTTCCGCGCCACCAGAGACGAATCGGTCTTAACGAACCGCGACAGGAGACGGGTGAGCTTCTGCCGACTCCTGGTGAGTTCGGCAATCTCATGCTGACCGTACACCTCGATGCGAGGAAGGATGTCTTCCGGCGACAGATTCGAAATCTCGTTGGTCACCGTCCTCACGACGGGGGGATTTGGAACCGTGCGCTCTATTCGGTACTCGCCGCTGAAGGGATGAGCCGAGCGAACGCTGAGCGAAATCTTCGTCCCGCCTCGGAGCACGTGCTGTACGATTCCCTGATGCGCCTTCCGTGCCTCGTCACCCAACGGGTCCAGCCCCAAGACGTACCGCAAGCTCTCGACCACGGTGGATTTGCCGGCCCCTCGTCCTCCGACGAGAACGTTGAGGTTAGGGTTCAACGGCAGTCGTACGCCATCGAGGAACCCCGAGTCCCAGCTGAGATCTTGTAGCACGGCGTGATCGTCGGATACTGGCGCGCCACCCTCGGGAGACAGACGAACTCGTGAGTCCGGGTCGAGGAACGCCTGTCTCAGCCCTTCAATTCCTACCGTGGACATCTTGATGAAGCACGTAGTGGACGGCTGGTCCAGATCCTCTGGCTTCGCAACGTCGTGCGCGTTGACCGCTGCCACGGCGAGACGTTCTCCTGCAGGATGCGGGCGTCCGTAGTCGGGGTTCTCGTTGGTGATGATGGACTGGTAGCTAGGGTGCAGGCCGTCTACCAGCGCGGGAATCTGGATCGCAGTGAGATCCTCGCTTTGCCACGCTCGGATCCTTGCCTGCCCCTGTAACACCCTCAACAACCCGTTATCGCTGGTTACATGCGCAGCGATCGTGATTCCACCCTGGCGTCGGACCGTACCGAGGATATCCTGAAAAGGTTGGTTGGACAGGCTCGACGAAGAGCCGGGTTCGTGAATACCAAACTCGCCGAGGAAACGCTCCAACCGGCTCTTGTCCGTGTTGGACTCGTAGATGCAGAGCACGTGGATTCCCTCGGACGACGTGAGTTCAAAGCCGGGAAACACCGTAATTCCCCGCCCGGCGGCGGCCTCTTGGAAGTGGGATACGCCGCCCACGTCGTTGTGATCTGTGATGGCCAAGACGGATACGTTGAGTTCGGCCGCCTTCGACACAATGGCTTCGGCGTGCGCGCGCCCGTTGTCGCCGGCTTTTTGGCCGCGAAACTTCTTCGCGTACGCAAGCGGGTTCACCTGAAGCGCGCACCGGTGGAACACTGCGCCAGCCGGCGTGGACGGCCTAGTGTTTTTCTCGCTGCTGGCTGTCACGCTATTCCCCCCTGCCCGTTCCTCGTGTGTTCCAACTCCCCTTGGCGGCTGGCGACGTCCCGAGATCGCCGAGAGGACACTCTACCACGTCCACATCTCCGTGGGCGAATCCCCCGACAACGTACGCCGGGTGCGGGCGGCAGTGCAGACGCATTGCCACACCCACCCATCACGATCCCGCGATTGCTCATGGATGCGGGTCCTCAGATCGCTCAGGGCGTTTCGATGCTGACCCACGAGGCGCTGCCGTCGCCCGCTCGGGGGCGTACCATTTGGGCAGATTGATCACGTGGGATCGGAGGCACTACCCTGTCGCGAAGCAACCCCGAACCGTACTCCCGCCGATCCTTGGGTCGGCCAAACGCTGCCGTCGGGGCCGCGGCGCCCGACGACCCTCAAGCACCTGTCAAAGCGGCCACCCTCCATGAACTACTTTCCCAGTCTCCTCTAAACTGCATCGACTTCGAGGAAAGGGGAGTGCGGAGTCCGGTGCGCGAGGCTTGGAAGCCATGAGATCCGTCGACATCGCAGCCTTGAAGTGCAGGCTCATGGAACACCTTCGGTTCATAGCGGATGGCGAGACGGTCCTCGTCACGGACCGTGACCGGATCATCGCCGAGATTCGCCCTCCACGGACAACCAGGAGTCCTTTCCTAGCCGACGCGATGCTCGCCGACGCCGTGCGGAGGGGCTGGATCACGCCGGCTCTCTCGCCGGGCACCGAACCCCCTCGGGGCGGCCCAGCGGCTGGGAAGCTCTCCGAGTTGCTAAGCGAACTAGAATGCGACAGGAGCGACCGGTGATCCCACGTCGACGCTGCAGTTCGGAGATGGGGGCCGGATTCTTGCCGTGGTTGGTGTGGACCGCCGCTGGTACGCTGGCCCTCGCCGGGCAGGAGGTCGATCCGGCGGCGTACGAGCACTTGGTCGAGCCTCGCATCGTGGAGCGGGCGGACGAACGGTTGCTTCAGGTGCGGGCCGTCGGCGATCCGAACGAGATCGGTAGTGCGGCGTTCGGGCTTCTCTTCCAGCTCTACTCTCGAGCGGGGCGGCAACCGGTTTCTCGTCAGAAAAAAAGGGCCGGCCCGCGAGGGCCGACCCTTTCATTTATCCCATTTTTCCCACCGTGCCCGCAGAAACGATGGGGTCCATTTAGTGAGCGCCAGCATAGCCGATGCTGTTCGCATCGTCAACGACGCCTGCGGTCACTCTCCATGCTTCGGTGTGCGCTCCTGCCGTTCCTCCATCCACTGCTCTTCCAGTTGCCGGAAGGTCTCGGTGAGTTCCGAGCGTAGCTCGGCGAAGTGCTCGCGGAGATCGGGGCGGCCCCGCAGCCGCAGGAAGAGGGCGGTGTCCTCGCGGACCTCGTGGGCGAGTTCGACCCACCGCACGGCCACGAAGCCGGATACGGGAGCCAGGACGGCCGCCATCGCGGCGACCGTCACGCCCCCCGCGACGTAGCCCAGCGCGAGCCACAACATCCAGGCCGCGAACGTTCCGCCCAGCAGCGTCGCCAGCTTGACCGTCGCCGTGACCTCGAGCTGCGGGTTCACGCGCCGGACGACGAAGCCGGGGAGCCGGGTCACGGGAGCCCAGAGCAGGGATCCGGCAACCGCGAAGGGAAGGCCCAGTGCCAGGAGCGTTCCGCGCGCGAGGACGTACTTTGCGACGGGGAGGAAGCGGTAGCGGCGGGGCACGTCCCCTTCCCCGGCGTGGAGCTCAGCGCTGAGCTTCGCGTATCGCTCCACCTTCTCGATCAGGCGGCGGTGTGCCTCCGGGTGCGCCCCGCGGATCCACTCCAGTCCGCGCGCAAAGCGCTGCAGGCGGGGGAAGCGCGTACCCAGCCGTTCCCGGGCCCGCCACGGAACCCACCGCAATTCGCGCACGTAGAGCTGCTCCGCCACCTCCACGAGAATCCGGTCGCGGGGGCGGCCGAAGTTCAGCGTCTGGCGGCGGATCCCCTGCTCGATCCGCTCGGTGAGCCTGCGCCCCGCGGCGACGGGATCCTCCCGGAACGCCCGCTTCAGATCCGCGCACCCGAACGCCCTGCCGAAGCGCACGGCAACCTCGGTTCTGGCCAACTCCTTGGCCGCGTAGGTGATCCCCACGGGAACGATGGAGAGCCCGAGCGCCCAGTCGGCGGCCTCCTCCGCCTGCAGCGCGATCCGGGCGGTGCCCGTGCGGAACTCCACCAGGTGCGGCTCGGAGTGACTCCTGCCCTCGGGATAGATCTGGATGGCGCCGCCGCCGTGGAGCGTGTCGACCGCGGACCGGAACATCCGCTCGTTGCGGTGCGTCGCCTCGGGATCGTCCTCCCTCCGGTAGACCGGTATGCCGCCCAGCGCACGCAGCACCGGACCCAGAAGGAGCCGGTCGAATAGCGGCGCGCGACCCAGCGGCCGCGTGATCCGCCCGCCGCAGCGGAAGATCAGCAGCGCGTCGACAAGGCTGTTGGGATGGTTGGCCGCCACGATCAGCGGACCCTCGGGGAGCGGCGGCCCGTGCCGGTCGACGCGATAGAAGAGCGCGGCCGCGGTTCCGGTGATGCCGGCGATCAGCCTCGGGATCCGATCCAACTGTTCGCCTCCACCCGCGGTCGCGGTCTCAGCGGCCTGCCTTCCGGAGATAGCGTCGGCCCAGGCGGGCCATGCGCTCGTCCCCGAGTCCCTCCGCTTCCCGAATCAGATCCTCGATGTGCGGGATCAGGACGGGGTCGCCCCAGGCGTAGCCGGTCGCGGTCTCGGCGCTGTGCGTGTTGCCGATGTGGGCGCCTTCGAGGAGGGCCCGCGCCGCAGCCGCATCGAAGCGCGGCGATTCGCGCGGCGGGAGCGCGTAGCGCGGCTCGGGTTCGTGAGTCGCGTCCTCGTTGACGAAGGCTCTGGACATCGTGACGTGGCTGGCTTCGAGGCTCCGACCCCGGATCAACCTCCCCGGCCGCCGGACCGTCCCTCGACTAGTGGACGATCGCGCCGGCCCTCGCCTGCACCGGGGCCGCGCCGCCCGTGCTCTTGATGTAGGCGTAGGGGTCGTGCTCGATCGCTCCCTCCGGAAGGAACTCCCACAGCGGCCCGAGATCGTGCTTCACCCGGTCGATGTAGAACTGCGGCAGCTCCTGC
The DNA here is from genome assembly GCA_009840115.1 of Gemmatimonadales bacterium. GTDB lineage: Bacteria > Gemmatimonadota > Gemmatimonadetes > Palauibacterales > Palauibacteraceae > Palauibacter > Palauibacter irciniicola. Next base: position 31,874 of record VXOJ01000019.1, read on the forward strand.
GTCTCTCCCTCGAAGTAGTCCCGGAACTTCCGGTCCGTCTTGAGCTTGTCGCGCACGGTCGTGTAGTACGCGATCCTCCCGTTCCCCTCCGACGAGAGGGCGCGCACGGCGTTCAGGAGCCGTGGGATGCCGCCGCGGTTGGCCCTGAGCCGACGCCAGACCGCCCGCTTCGAGAAGCTGTACTGCGTGAGGTCGATGACGTGGTCGTAGAACTCGATCCACTCGTAGTTCTTCGGCTTCAGGTTCATCGCGTGATTGTTGTTGAGGAAGTGGAACGGGAAGCCGAGCACCCGCCCTTCCTGCTGGTATTCGAGATTGAGCGGCGCCGCTTCCCCGAACGACGTCAGCAGGGAGTAGCCGGGGAAGGCGGCGGGCGAGGCGTCGAGGAACCTCTTCGTGAGCTCGAAGGGCTCCGGGCCTTCGTCGCAATCGAGACCCATCACGAAGTTGGTCTGCAGATAGGGAATGTAGCTCGTGATGAGGTTGGAATGGTCCGACACCTGGCGGACCTTCTCGATTCCGTGACGGTTCCGGGACTTCGACTTGTTCCCCAGCATGTACCACGACTCGACGCCGGGGAGGATCGCTCGGAACCCCGCGTTCGCGAGTCGCTTGAGCCGCGGCTCGCCCAGGAGGGAGAGGCTGCTCTCCGCGATGAACTCGATCGTGCCGGGAGGGACGGCCTCTTCGATCGCCCCCAGCACGTCGTCGAACCGGACCCCGAAGTTGGGGTCGTGCCAGCCGACGATCGGCCGCTTCATCTTCTTCGCGAGGAAGCGGAGATCGTCCCGCATCTCGTCGAAGTCGAGCGGCTGGTAGGGGATGACGGAATCGATGCAGAAGCTGCATGTGTACGGGCACCCGAGGCTGCCAAGCATCGGAACGATCTTGAACAGCGGCGCCTTCTGGAGCGTCGGCTCGATGAACTTCCAGCGCGCGCGCACGCCGGGCAGCGACACCGGCTGCGTCTCGGCGGTCACGTGGCGGCCGAGGGGCCGCTGCGGCTGGCAGTCGTCCAGGACGCCGTTGAGCACCGCCTTGTCCGTGAATCCGAACACGTAGTCGAAGTACTTCTGCGCGTCCTGGGGATAGCAGCGCGCGTGCGGGCCGCCGATACACGTGACGGCGCCCCGCTGGCGGAACATCTCGCTGATCGCGTAGGCGAGTTGGGCTCCCTGGGAAAACGCGCTCACGAAAAGCAGATCGATATCCTGCGGGAGTTCCTCGACGAGGTCCTCGAAGCCGGTGTAGCAGACGAGGCTCACATCGTGCCCGGCTTCCTCGCACCACGCGCCGAGAACCTGCGGCATGATGCTCGCGAGATTCGCGTGCATCACCTTGGCGTACAGGGCCTTCGTGGGTCCCTTCGACACGAGGTCCACGATACCTACGCGGAGCTTGCGCAACGGCGATCCTCTCGGAATGGGTGCACGCGTAGCCTGGGTCGAGCGCGCAGCGGAATCGAGCAACCTAGGTGCGGGCCACGCCCGGCGGCAATCGGCCGGCAGGGACGGCTACGGGCACGCCTCGGCGTTGACGCGCGCGTACTCGCGCACGAATTCGTCCAGCATGCTGGCGACCAGACTCGTGACGGGGCCCCCGTCGCGTCCGAGATAAAAGCCGATTCCCTGCTGCGGAGTCTCCCACGTCGGGGCCCAGTTCAACCACTCCGGCGCGGCGCCGGGGGAGTCCCCGGAGCCGCGCCCGGCTTCGCCCATCCGGGGATCGCTCTGGCGGTCGTAAAGGAGCTTCAGGAGGCGCAGGCGGATGACGTAGACCGTCACCACGGCGGTTGCGGAGAGCCTCTGGGCACTGACGAATACGGACAACTGGAGGGTGGACGCGCCGGGCCGGCCGGCGGGGGCGTCGATCCCGGCCGCCTGAAGCCGGCTCGTCGCCATGCCCTCCACGGCCGGCGTCGTGATGTCGGCCGGTCCGCCCGTGTTGGTGACGAAAACCTCCACCGGAACGGGGCTGCAGGCCGCAAACAGGGCGAACCGGTCTCTGCTCGAGACGGATCCCTGGGCCGCCACGGCGACAGGCGCGAGGAGCCCGAAGACGAGCGCCGCGATGATCGGCCGTGCCGCGTTCACGAACGTTTCAGAAACGGGGAACTCCTTGCCCGACGAGTCGTCGATCGTGTACGAATGGGACAACCTGATCCCGTCCCATCGTCTCGCGCCAGATTCCACGCCGGATACGGCGCCAGACTTCGCCTGAATTCCGAGGAGAAGCCGGATGACCGCTCCCGCCGATCTGGCGTGCCGCGTCACGAGAACGATCCCCGCGCCGCCGGAGGCGGTGTTCCGCGCCTGGACCGAACCGGATCGGATCCGGCACTGGTCCTGCCCTCCGGGCGGGACGATCCGCGACTCGCAGGTCGACCTCGTGGCCGGGGGATCGTACCGCCTTCTCATCGAGGCGGAAGCGGGGACGCTCCATACGGCTTTCGGAGTGTACCGCGAGATCGATCCCCCGAACCGGATCGTGTATACGTGGGACTGGGAGGAGCCGGAATCCGCGGTCGGCGAGACGATCGTCACGGTCGAGTTCGTGGCCGACGGCGCGTCGACCGAAGTCGTCGTCGCGCATGAGGGCTTCGCGGCTGCCGAGGCCGCGGAGGGGCACCGCCTCGGGTGGACGTGGTCGCTGGAGCGCCTGGAAGGTCTCTTCCGCTGACCGCCGGCCCGGACCTTTCCTCGCGCCGGATCTTCGCCTTCTGGGCTCCGCTGGCCGCCACGTGGTTGATGATGGCGGTCGAGGGGCCCTACCTGGCGGCGGTCGTGGCGCGGCTGCCGGATCCCACGCTGGGGCTGGCGGCCTACGGTGTCGCGATCGCGCTGGCGGTGCTGATGGAGGCGCCGGTCATCATGCTGCTGAGCGCCTCGACGGCTCTGGTGGAGGACGCCGTCTCCTACCGGCGGCTGCGGACGTTCGCGCACGGGCTGAACGCCTTCTCCACGCTGATGCTCCTCGCCGTGCTCGTGCCGCCGGTGCACGGCGGGCTCATGCTGGGAGTGCTCGGACTGCCGGAGGAGCTGGCGCGCCTGACGTACGGGGCGCTGTGGTGCTTCCTGCCCTGGCCGGCGGCCATCGGCTACCGGCGGTTCTGGCAGGGCGTACTCATCCGGTCCGGGCGCACGCGGCTCGTGGCGGGCGGGACGGTCGTACGGCTCGTCTCGATGTCGGTCGCCGCGCTCACGCTCGCCATCGCCACGGACCTCCCCGGCGCCGCGGTCGGGGCCTCCGCGCTCTCGTTCGGCGTGGTGATGGAGGCGGCGGTGGCGCGCTGGATGGCCCGGGACGCCATCCGCGCCCTGCTCGTCCCGGCGGGCCGGCGGGCGGACGCGGTCGACCCCGTGACGGTCTCGTCGGACCCCCACGACATCGCCGAGATCGGCCGCGTGGGCGTCTCGACCGCCGATCCGGCGTCGGCCGCGGGGACCGGCGGCGGCGAACTGCGCTTCGGTGAAATCGGACGTTTCTACCTGCCGCTGATGCTCACGTCGCTCATCGGGATCGCGATCCAGCCGATGCTGACCTTCTTCATGGGTCGCGCCGCGTCGCCGGTCGAGTCGCTCGCCGTATTCCCGGTCGTGCACTCGCTCGGGTTCATCTTCCGCTCCGTGGGTCTCAGCTTCCAGGATGCGGTCATCGCCCTTCTGGGCCGGCGGAACGAGGGCTACGAGGAGATCCGCCGCTTTGCGATCGGACTCGGCGCGACGCTCTCCGGCATCCTCGCGCTCCTCGCGTTCACTCCGCTCTCCCAACTCTGGTTCGTCCATGTGTCCGGCCTCACGCCCGAACTCGCCTCCTTCGCCATTCCGGCGGCGCGGGTGCTTACTCCGGTCCCCTTCCTCGGCGTCATCCTCTCGCTGCAGCGGGGCACGCTGATCCGGCACCGGACGACGGGTCCGATCATCGTCGGGACCGCCGCGGAGATCACGGCCGTGGCCATCGTGTTCGTCGCGGTCGGCTGGGGGCTGGGCTGGGTCGGCGCGACGGCCGCCTTCACCGGCTTTCTGTTGGGCCGCCTGACCGCCAATATCTATCTGACGCCCAAGGTGCGGGCGGCGAGGCATGCAGCAGGATCAGCGATCGAGGAGGTACGGCAATGATCCATCGAATTCGGGCCGCGACGCTGGCGGCGGCGGGGTTCGCGGCGGCGACGTTCATTGGCTCCGTCGGCGTGGCGGCGCAGGACCACACCGCGTCGACCGACGTGCTCACCATCGAGGAATGGACGGTGCCCTACCCCGACAGCCGTCCGCGCGACCCGTTCGTCGGGCCGGACGGTCGCGTCTGGTTCGTGGGACAGGCCGCGCACTACGCCGCCGTGCTGGACCCGGCCACGGGCGAGTTCACGCGCTACGACATGGACGACGGCACGGGGCCCCACAACCTGATCGTCGACGATGACGGGATGGTCTACTACGCCGGCAACCGGGCGAACCACATCGGGATCATCGATCCGGTCACCGGCGAGATCGACAAGATCATGATGCCCGACGAGCGCGCGCGGGATCCGCACACGCTGATCTGGGACGACAACGGGGACATCTGGTTCTCCGTGCAGGGCGGGAACCTCGTCGGCTTCCTCGACAAGGAGTCGAGGGAGGTGCGGCTGGTGGAGGCGCCCGAGGTGGAGACGCGCGGCGGCATGGGCTCGAGCCGCCCGTACGGGGTCAAGCTGGACTCGGAGAACCGGCCCTGGATCGCGCACTTCAACACGAACCTGATCGGGATGGTGGAGCCGTCCTCGTTCGAACTCATCGGCTACGACCTGCCCGAGGGGGCGCGGCCGCGCCGCCTGGTCATCGACTCGAAGGACCGGATCTGGTACGTGGACTACAGCCGCGGGAAGATCGGTCTCGTCGAGGAGGGCGGCGGATTCCAGCGGGAATACGACCTGCCGGCGGGCGAGGAGTCGCGGCCGTACGGGGTGGCCATCGACCAGTACGATGTCGTGTGGCTCGTCGAGACGGGGATCCAGCCGAACCGGTTCGTGGGCTTCGACACGGACACGGAGGAGTTCGTGGGTACGCTCGACGTACCGAGCGGGGGCGGCACGATCCGGCACATGTACTACGATCCGGCCACGGACTCGATCTGGTTCGGGGCGGACGTGAACACGGTCGGCCGGGCGGTGGTGTCGCCGCGCTCGCGCTGATGTCCCTCCCGGGGCCCGCGGCCGCGCTCTGCGCCGCGGGCCTCTTCGCGATGGCCGGGATCGCGCACGCGCCACCGCACATCGAGGGGCCGCCTCCTGGCCACACGGGGGGCTTCGGGGAGCCGACGTGCGCCACCTGTCACTTCGGCGCGCCGCTCAACCAACCGGGGGCCGCGCTGCAGGTGGTCGGCCTCGACGGCGGCTACCGTCCCGGCCAGCGCCACCCGGTGACGATCCGGTTCGAGAGCTTCGACATGCTCGCCGCCGGCTTCCAGGGTTCGTTCCGCTTCGCGGACGGGGAGCGGCGTGGCGCCGGGGCCGGTGAGATCCGGCCGCTCGACGACCGGGTCACCGTCGTGCGAAGTGAGAACGGCACCGAATACGTCCAGCACACCCGCGCCGGCTCCACGCCGACGGACGGCGTGGCGGAGTGGACGTTCGAATGGCGCGCGCCCGCGACGGAGGCGCCGATCGTGCTCCACCTCGCCGCGAACTCCGGGGGCGGCGACGACTCCCCCCTCGACGACCTCGTCTACACCCTCTCGATCACGATCCCGCCGGACGGACGCTGACGGCCGTCACACGTTCCCGCGGGAACGTCTCCACCCTGCGGGGCGTCAGCCGGGCGGGAGCGCCTTGGGGCGCCAGCAGCCGATCAGGCGGCCGCGGCGGGCCGCGCCGAGTTCGGACCAGTCGTCGATGTCCAGTTCGACCGCGGCGAGCGCGGCGGTCGGCATGTACTCGCCCTCGCCCGTCAGGTGCCAGACGAGGGAGGTGATGCCGGGGTTGTGCCCGACGAGCATGAGGCGCTCCGCCGTTCCCCCCAGCGCCTCCGCGACCTCGACGTAGCCGTCGGGAGAGGCGCCGTAGAGGTCGTACGTCGTCTCGATCTCCACATCCACACCGAACTCCGCCGCCGCGAGTTCCGCCGTGGTGCGGGCGCGGACGGCGGTCGAACTCACGATGCGGCCGGGCACCAGATCCCGTTCCGCGAGGAAGCGTCCCATGCGCGGGGCGTCGCGGAGGCCGCGGGGGTTCAGCGGGCGGTCGTGGTCGCGGAGGCCGGGATGGTCCCAGGAGGACTTCGCGTGCCGGAGGATGAGCAGGGTCTTCATGGGGTCACGAGCGTCACGGGCGTTACGGGCTTCATGAGCGTCACCAGCGGATCGGGATCACGAGCATGGTCACGACTCCGAGCAGGATCGTCGCCAGCCAGAGGAGGAAGGCGTAGCCGAGGATCTCCCCGAAGCGCCGGCGGGTAACGGCGAGGATGGGGAGCGCCCAGAACGGGTGGATGAGGTTGAAGGCGGAGTCTCCGTACGCGTAGGCGAGCAGCACGGTCATGACGGAGACGTCGAGGGCCTCGCCGGCCGGAATCACGTACGGCGCCTCGATCATCCACTTGGAGCCCGCCGACGGGATGAACATGCTCATGATCCCTGAATAGACGTAGACCACGAGGGGGTAGAGCCGCGTCGTGGCGACCGCGGCGAACTGCTCGCCGAGCCAGCTTCCCAGGTTCGTGTTCTGGATGACGCCGAAGATGCCGGCGTAGAAGGGGAACTGAAGGATGATCCCCCACGCCGAGGCCACTCCGTGGCGGCAGGCCCTCAGAAACGACGTCGGCCGACCGTGGAGGAGGAGCGCCACGGAGAGGAAGACCGTGTTGTACGCGTTGATCGTCCAGCTCGCGCCGAAACCGCGGGTGACGATCGAGTGGATGAGGGGATACGCGAGCAGGACGGCGGCGAGCAGCGTCCAGCCGCGGAAGCGGTCGAGGCGCTCGGCCGGCGTTGTGCCCGCGCGCGCAGGCGGCGGGGGCGCGGGGAGGATCTCGTCGACCTCCGCCTCGGTGAGGGTGACGGCGTCGCGGTGCGGATGGAGCGCCATCGCGGCCACGAGACCGACGAGCAGCATGACGGCGGCGTACCCGAGGTTGAAGGGATGAAAGAGGGTCTCCGTGACCGGATAGAGCCGGTCCACGACGGGCGCGCCCGCGCCGGGCTCGAGCAGGGGGTTGCCGGGCGTGGCCATGATGAGCGGGGCGGAACTGGAGAGGCCGCTCTGCCACACGGTCCCGATGCCCATGTACGCCGCGGCGATGACGAGGCGCACGTCGGCCCGCGGGTTGCGCTTGAGGATGAACGGGACGAAGAGCGCAGACCCGACGAGCCCGAACGCCCAGTTGAGATAGCCGGCCGCCATCGAGAATCCGGCGGCGAGGGCCACCGCCTGCACGGGGCGTTCGGGGTTCGGGAGGCCTGCGAGGCGGTCGAGCATCCGGTACATCGGGGGGGACGAGGCACACGCGTGGGCCGCCACCATGATGATCGAGAACTGCATCGCCAGTTCCAGCAGCGTCCACACGCCGGCGCCCCACGCCAGCCCCGCCTCCGGGATTGAGGCGCCGCCGCCCGTGACCGCGAGGAGCAGCGCGACCACGGTGAGAGACATGAGGATCACCCACGCGTCCGGCACCCAGCGTTCCGTGACGCGGGAGAGCGCCGCGCCGCTCTCGCGCAGCCGGTCGAGCGGGCTCCCGCTCATGCCGTTCGGCGGATCGGGCTACTCCTCGGGCGGGGAGGCTTCGGCGGCGGCTTCCGGCTCGGGCGCCGCGTCGGCATCCGGCTCCGGCTCCGCGGCGGCGGCCTCCGCAGGCGCCGACGCGTCGAACGCCGTGGCCGGCAGCACCTCCCGGAAGGACTCGCCGTAGAGTTCCCACACGGTGATGAAGAGCGCCGCGACGATCGGGCCGATGAGCACGCCGGCCATGCCGAAGGCGATGAGCCCGCCGAGGGTGCCGAGCAGGATCATCAGGTCCGGCATCCGGGTGTCGCGTCCGACGAGCCACGGGCGCATGAGGTTGTCCAGCGTCCCCACCACGAGGCCGCACCACAGGATCAGCCCGATGCCGCCGACGACCTGGTCCGCGGCGAGGAGGTAGATCGCGGCGGGCAGCCACACGAGCGCGGACCCGATCCCCGGGACGATCGAGAGGACCGCCATGACCGTGCCCCAGAAGGCGGCGGACGGAATCCCCACCACCCAGAAGGCGAGCCCGGCCAGCGCGCCCTGCACGATGCCGATGAGAAACGTCCCCTTCACCATCGCCCGCGTCACGGAGACGAAGCGGTCGAGCATGCGCCGCTCGTCTTCGTCGGAGAGCGGAAGGTAGTAGAGGACCTTGTGCAGCACGCCGCGGCCGTCCTTCAGGAAGAAGAACATGGCGTACAGCATCAGCAGCAGGAGGAAGACGACCCGCACGGTGGCCGTCGTGACGCCGGCGAGCCAGTCGACCACGAAACCGCCGACGGACCCCGCGACCTCGCCCAGCCTCTGGAGGAGTTGCTCCTGGTAGGGCCGCAGCGAATCCAGCCAGGGAATCCGGTCGAGCAGCTCGTCGAGCCCGCCCGGCTGCCGCAGCTGGGCCTGCATGTTCTCGATCCAGGGGCCCGCCGTTTGCGTGACTTGCACGGCCTGGTTCGCGACGATGCCGAGGAACGCCGTGACCGGTCCGATGAGGAGGACCACGAACAGTCCGACCGCGGCGAAGGAGGCCAGCCCCTCCCTTCCGCCGAACCAGCGGCAGAGGGTGCGGTAGGCCGGGTACATGAGGCCGCTGAGGATCGCCCCCAGGAAGAGCGCCGTGAGGAACGTCCGGATCATCTGGAGGAAGAGGAGGCTGATCCCGACGACGAGGAGGAGAAGGAAGATGGCGCGGAAACGCCCCGGATGAAGGGGCGGGCTCCCGCCGGCGTCAGCCATTCTGTACGTCGGCGCCGAGTTCGGAGTCGAGGTCGGCGCCGATATCGGCGCTGAGATCGCTGAGGAGGCGACCCGTTGCGGTCACGCGATGCGTCCAGAAATCCGCGACCTCCGGCGCCGTCGTCCCGCCGCGGTCGTGAAGATGCGCCCAGTCCCCCGCCTCGCACGCGAGCCAGTCCAGGGTCGCGCGCGGCCCCTGCGACATCATGGACCGGAGGATGTAGGCGCGTTCGCCCACGCGGAGACCGAAACCGAGGTCGCGGGCGGCTCTCGCGAGGTCCGCCCGCGTGAGGACGAGTCCGCTGCGGACCGGGCTCAGGAGGGCGTTGAAGAAGCTGTCCCCGTCGGTCCGGCGCGGGTCGGGGACCGGTTTCGCCTCGCGGAGCGCGAGCGGACGTCGCGTCGGCGGCCCCAGGCGGGCCGACTCGCCGAAGAGGAGGGCCTCGAGCGTGTCGGCCCACTCCCGGTAGAACGGGGGCGCGATCTGCCGCAGCTTCGTGAGGAAGGGGAGGACCCACGAGAGCAGGTGCTCCCAGAGGAAGGCGTGCCGCGCGTCGCGACAGGCCTGTGCGGACTTTCCGTTCCCCCGCTGCTGGGCTTCCACGAGCCAGGCGTAGCCGCCCAACAGGGCCCGAAGGTGGTCCGGGTCTTCCGGGGGCGTCGTGCCGAGCGCGCGCCAGAAGCCGGCGACGCGGTCGCGCGCCTCCCCGCCCATGCGGCCGTCCGTGCCCAGGAAGGCGGAGGCGTACGGATAGAGCTGGAAGAGGAAGAGGTCGTTGTGCGTGGGCTCGTCCGGCACCGGGCCCAGTTCGAGGAGGTGGCCGATGAGCCGATTCTCCCCGCACGGGCCATCGAGAAGCGCGCCCAGGGCGCGAAACAGCTCCATGGCCGGCTCAGGATCCCGCGCCAGCGGCGCGTGCGGCACTGTTCGCTTTCACGCTACGAAGTAGATGGGGGGCTCGATTTGCTGTCAAGTTGCGCCTCGTCGGGTGCGTGCGCGCCCGCGTCCGGCGGCTCCGAGCCGTGCGGTTCCGGGAGGTCGTACGCCGTGCGCACGGGACGGAGCGGGCGAATGAGCCAGTGCGGCCGGCGCGTCCCGTCGGGAGAGTGCCGGACGGCCCCGCGCGTCTTCGCGAGCCAGCTCCGGTACACCTCGTGCGACCGCTCCGTGTCGACGTGAATGTCCCCGTGGCGGTCGCGCCGCGACGCCTTCACCACGCGCACCGCCTGGTGCCAGCAGTGCATCCCGGACACCGGGTCCGGGTGCACCGGGAAGGTGAGGTTCTGGTGGACGCCCACATCCGTCCACCAGATCCGCGACGTGTCCGGATCGTCGGTCTCGTACGGCGCGGCTCCCTGCCGGCGTGACAGCTTCCAGTCGCCGTCCTTCCCCGTGAGGGAGACCGTGGCCATGAGTTGCCGCTGGCCGGCCATGTTCTCCCGCTCGCCGCGGCCGGCCGTCCCCGGCTCGCCCGCATCCGGGCCCGAGCCCGCGGCGTCCGCCAGCTTCCAGCGCCCCATGTGGTGGCTGCACGCGACGACGCCCGGCTTGATCCCCTCCGTCACCCACGCCTTGAGGACGAAGTAGCCGATCTCGGTTTCGACCCGCACGAGATCGCCCGTCCTCACCCCCTTCCGCGCCGCGTCGGACGGGTGGAGCCAGAGCGGGTTCGTGTGGGCGATCTCATCCAGCCACTTGGAGTTGGCCGAACGCGTGTGGATCTGCACCGGGAGCCGGAAGGTGGAGATGAGGCACATCTGGTCCGGCTCCATCGCGGCCGGATGCACGTGGCTCCGGATGTAGGCGGGGACGGCGTACTCGGGCCAGCCCCAGCGGACGAGCGTGGGCGAGTAGAACTCCAGCTTGCCGCTCGGGGTCGGGAATCCGCGGCGGATCGTGTCGTCCACGCGAACGCCCACCGGGCGCCGCCCGTCCGGATCCGGGTCGGGCGCGCCCATGGGCGCGAGGTTTACCGCGGCGGGGCCCGGGGCCCGCGTGTAGACGCGGCCGAACTCGTCTTCCCGCGCGTCGTCGAGTTCCTCGGCGGGAACGGGCCGCTCGTGCAGCGGGCCGATGTCGCGCGCCACCTCGAAGGCGCCGTAGCGGCGCATGTAGTCCAGCGGCGAGAGCCCCTGCGCCGCCGCCGCCTCGGGCAGGCCGGGCACGGAGTGCTCGAACATCCAGGCGTAGTACTCGTCCACCGTCAGGCGCTGCCCGGGCTTCTCCTTCGACTCCACGAACTCGCGGATCCCGAGGCGGCCGTCCGGGTCGATGCGCCAGGAGAGCTCGAGCCAGAACTCGTTCTCCTCCCAGACTTCGCCGGGGTTCGTGTGGCGCGTGTCCGCCACGCGCTCGCCGAGACGCTCCCGGGCGGAGCGCAGCACGGGCTGCCGGAAGCCGATCCACTGGCCGTCGTGGGTCTCGTAGGAGTGGAGGTCGTGCCGCTCGGGCCCGTGTCCCATGGGAAGGACGTAGTCCGCGAAGTAGGCGGACTCGTTCCAGGTCGGCGTGAGCGCGACGTGGAGGCCGACCTTCTCCTCATCCGTCAGGGCCTCGATCCACGCGAAGCCGTCCGGGTTCGTCCACACCGGGTTGTACACGCGCGTGAAGTAGACGTCGAGCTTGCCGCGTCCCTCCCTGAGGAGGTGCGGGAGGAGGAAGGACACCTCGTACATCGCCAGCGGAAACTCGTCGGGCCAGGTGAGTTCGTTCCAGTGCTCCGGGTGCCGGGGCATGCGGATCGGCTTCGGGATGAACTTGTTCCACGTGCTCGGATAGGTGCCGCCGGGGGTCGCCACGGAACCCGTGAGGGCGTTGAGAAAGAAGAGCGTCCGCGCCACCTGCCAGCCGCCTTCGTTGCCCGAAGCGGCGCTCCGCCAGTTGTGCGTGGAGAGGCGCGAACCGGCCCGGGCCACGAGTTCGGCGACCTCGCGGATCTGCGCCGCATCCACGCCGGACTCCTCCGCCGCCCACTCGAAGGTGCACGCCTCGTACAGCTCGCGGAGAGCGGCCTCGAACGACTCGAAGGTGCGCGGGAGATCCGGTTTCTCGGCGGCGAGGTACTCCTCCCAGTTGAACCAGCGCCGCACGAAGTCGCGGTTCCAGGCCCCGGTCACGATCAGGTGGTTCGCGATCGCGAGGAGGACGGCGGCCTCGGAGCCGGGCTGGGTGGGGAGCCAGTGGTCCGCGTGCGTCGCCGTGTTCGAGAGACGCGTATCGAACACGATGAGCCGCGCCCCTTTCTTGACCCCGTCCAGGATGCGCTGGGCGTGGGGGTTGAAGTAGTGCCCCGCCTCGAGGTGCGAACTCACGAGGAGAATGACGTCCGCGCGGGCGTGGTCGGGGCTGGGGCGGTCCATGCCGAGCCAGAACTGGTAGCCGGCGCGCGCGCTCGAGGAACAGATGTTCGTGTGCGAGTTGTGGCCGTCGACGCCCCACGCCGCGAGCAGCCGCTCCGTGAACCCGTCCTCGCCCGGGCGCCCCACGTGGTACATGACCTCGCGCTGGCGCCCCTCGTCGATCGCCTTGCGGATCCGCGCCGAGATGTCGTTGAGCGCCTCCTCCCAGGAGACGCGCACCCACTTCCCCTCCCCGCGCTCGCCGGCGCGCTTGAGCGGGTACAGGACGCGGTCGGGGTCGACGATCTGGTTCAGCGTGGCCGGGCCCTTGGCGCAGTTCCGGCCCCGGGAGCCGGGATGCTCGGGGTTCCCCTCGAACTTCTGCACCTGGAGGGTGTCGCGGTCGACGTAGGCCAGGAGTCCGCACGCGGACTCGCAGTTGAAGCAGGTCGTGGGGACGAGCATGTAGCGCCGTTCGCGCCGCTTCGGCCACGCCTTCGCGTCGAGTTCGACCCAGTCGTCCCAGCGTTCCCGCGGGGGAAAGGCGGCGAGTTGGTTGCGGCTGGGGCCGGGATAGAAGGTTTCGCCGCGACCCTCGGTCTCGGAGCGCGCCGCGCTCACGCGCTCGCTGAGTTCGTGGAGCCGCCGCGAGGCGGCGTCCGGCCCGGAGCCGTTGCCCCCCGCGCCGGAACCGTTGCGGCCCGGGCCGCCCGGATCGCTCATGCGAGCGGCACGGACTGGCCGGCCTGCACGTACGCGTGCTCGTGCGCGAGGAGTCCCGCGAGGGCGGCGATGCCGATGAGCGGAGCGACCCAGGCGCTGGCGAGCGGGCTCACGGTGAGGACGGCCGCCAGCGTCACGAGCAGGATGCCGCTCCAGAACCACGGCGCGTAGCGGCCGCGCACCATGTTCCGGGCGGCGAGGGCGGCGTGGGCCGTCGCGTGCGTGAGCGTGAGTTCGGCGAGCACGAGCAGCAGGTGCGCGGCGGCCGTGAGCCCCACGAGCCGGCCCAGCGCGGCGGAGCCGCCGAGCGACGGGAAGAGCATCAGGGCCGCGCCGCCCGCCAGCACCGCCTGTACGAGGAAGTGCGGCGGCAGGAGCGGATTCTGCCAGAGGTCGCGCGCCCGGGCCTGCGCGAAGAGGTAGGCCGTGTAGACCGCGGTCATACCGGCCAGGGGCGCCCCCGCCCACGCCAGCCAGCGCGTCCACTCCGCGGCGCCGGCGCCGCCGACCAGCCCCGCCGCGAGGTGCGCGGTCAGGGCCGCGCCGTAACCCGCGATCA
>VXOJ01000066.1 GCA_009840115.1 Gemmatimonadales bacterium
GCCGCACATCTCGGACGCGATCTTGGCCGACGCCTCGTCGGACAGCGACAGGAAGATCCGGGTGCGGAGCGTCTGGACGAGCGTGCGCCACGCCTCGCCCGAGGGAAGCACGGAGCGGAGCGAGGAGATCGACTGCGTGGCGACGATGGGGATGCAGCGGCATTGGCGCGTGAGCGCGAACGCCTTCTCGTCCCCGGAAGGGTCGTCCTGCCCGACGGTCGCGAACGCCTGATACTCGTCGCAGATGAACACGGCGGGCCGCATGTAGCGTTCGGGCCGCCGCGCGGCCTCGGCGGGCCGCCGGAGCAGCGCCTGCATCCATGCGTTCTTGAGCAGCACGCCGATGGCGCGGGCCAGCGCCGGGTTCGCGCCGGCGGGCATGTTGAGCGCCAGCACCTTGCCGCCCTCGATCAGGTCGCTGAGCGGCGGCAGGCGGCGGCGGAGCCCCGGCAGGGGCGCGGCGGGCGCGTCCTCGTCGCTCTCTTCCTGTACCGAAGCCGACACGTCGTCCGCTGGCGGCGGCGGGCAGAAGACGCCGGCCACTTCCGGCTGATCGAAGAGCGACAGGAACACGCTGATGCCCTCGACGATCGAGGTGCGGAGCTTGGCGTCGAGCGCCATCCAGTCCTTCAGGTACCACCGCTCGACGGCGTCGACCTGCTCGGCGTACTCGCGTCCCGCGCCGCCGCCTACCGGCTCGGTGGCGTACTCGACCTTCAGCTTCGCGAGCTGAGCTCCGCGGTCCGGATCGAACCGGCACGCCACGGTCCCGGCGCCCGGCGCCACGTCCCAACCCCAGTCTCCTAGCGCCTTCTTGTGGTCGTGGAGGTCCTTGGCGCCAATGACGGCCCGCATGGGGCAGCGCCGCAGGGCCTCCGCCTTCGCCTCCCCGATCTTGTTCGCGAACAGCTTCGCGTCGACCGTGCAGCGGTACACGTCCCGGAGCGTGACCCAGCCCTCTGGCAGCAGCCGGTGCAACTCGACGATCCAGCGCACGAGGTTGGTGTACGCCTGCTGCCAGAACGGTTCGCGGGACTTGCCGAAGAGTTGGTTGATGAGGGACGCCACGCCGTAGGCCATCGAGTAGGAGTCGAGCAGCGGATCGTCAAGCGGGTTCCACTGGAGCGAACCTCCGAGCCCGATCTCGAGGTAGTCGTCCTCCCGTTCGGCGTCCTTCAGGATGCTCCGCACCTGGTGGCAGAAGTCCCCTTTGACTTCGAGCACGAGCGCGCCCGCGCGGCGGCCGGGATCGTCCGCCTGCCAGGAGAGCAGCTGCCGGGCGAACGGGTACATGCACGCGGTCGTCTTGCCGGTGCCCACGGCCCCGACGACGAGCAGCCCGGTGTAGAGTCCCTTCTCGGGGACGACGAGCCACGAGGGCCGATCGCTCTCCTCCGGCACGGTCGGGTGGTGCAGCTCACCGACGACGAGCGAGGGCGCGTCGTCCGCGGCCGAGACGGGCCAGGCGGGCAGCCGGCCCCGGTTGCGGCTTCGCGCGCGCGGCTGAAGCCAGACGCGCGAGACCGAGAGCATGATCGAGCCGGCCAGGAGCACGGCCACGCCGGGGGTCAGGAAGTGCCAGACGTGGATCGCCCGGTGCAGGCCCGGATCGTGGTGGGCGATCAGGTCCAGGAACGGGTTGCCGCCCGGACCGGGGAACGGCGCGAGGAACGCGCGCCAGGCGAGCGCCACGAGCGCCACACCGATGAGGACGAGCGTCCACGGTCTCATCGGCCCCACACCCTTCCCGGAGGGATTGCTGTTCTAGGTCAACTTGATCGTCTCATATCTTCCGATAACGTCCATAACCGTCTTGTTTACATAGAGTTGTAGCCACAATCACGAGATTGCCCTATCTCATGTCGATCTGCTCCGTCCCCTTGCATCCACCAAGATATGGTGTATATAATGGTGGGTATGACGCTCCAGAGACGACCTCCGAAACGCAAGCCGCGCGGTCGGCATCCGCACAACGCCCTCACGCCCGCGTTCGTCCGCAACGTGAGCCGTGCCGGACGGTATTGCGACGGGAACGGCCTTTACCTCGATGTCCGGCCCACGGGCAGCCGGGGATGGATTCAGCGCCTAACGATCCGCGGCCGCCGCACCGAGCTCGGGCTCGGTGGTTTCCCCCTCGTATCGTTGAAGGAAGCCCGCGAGAAGGCGTTCGCGAACCGGAAGCTGGCCCGCGAAGGGGGCGACCCCTTGGCCGACAGGCGGCGGGCCGAGTCCACGCCCAGTTTCGAGGAGGCGGGCCGACAGGTCTGGAATCAGTTGCGGCCGGGATGGCGCTCGCCCGATCATGCGCAGCTCTGGCTGGGCAGCATGAAGCGCCACGTCTTTCCCCGCATCGGGGAGATGCCGGTGTCGGAGGTCACGAGCGCGGACGTGGTGGGGATTCTCGCTCCGATGTGGCACGAGAAGCCGCCGACGGCGCGGAAGCTGCGCCAGCGCATCCGGGCGGTCATGGAGTGGGCTGTGGCGATGGACTACAGGCCCGACAACCCCTGCGACCGGATAGGTCCGGTGCTCGGAGCACAAGGGAAGGTCGTGCAGCACATGCGGGCGCTACCGCACAGCGAAGTCGCGAGAGCCATCCAAAAAGTGCGGGCCTCCAACGGGCGACCGGTCGTGAAGCTGGCCTTTGAGTTCCTCGTGCTGACGGCGACCCGCTCCAGAGAGGTACGCGGGGCGGTGTGGAGGGAGATTGACCGGGACGCGGGCGTGTGGATCATTCCGGCTCCGCGCACGAAGGGGAACCGCGAGCACCGCGTCCCGCTCTGCCGTCGTGCGTTGGAGATCCTGGAAGAGGCGCGGACGCTCCGTCGCGGCAGCCCCCTCGTGTTTCCGAGTGTGGGCGGGAAGCCGCTCGGAAGCACGGCGATGTCGCAACTGCTCAGGGCGCTGGAGATCGCGGCGGTGCCCCACGGGTTCCGGTCGTCGTTCCGCGACTGGGCCGCCGAGGAGACGGATCACCCCCGAGAGGTGGCGGAGGCGGCGCTGGCCCACAAGGTCCGGAACCCCATCGAGGCCGCATATCGGCGGACGGACCTGTTGGAGCGGCGTCGGGGGCTCATGAACGACTGGGCAGGGTATCTCGCGGGCCGGAGAGCAGGCACCGAGGTCTGACCTGACCCGGCGACCGGGCTCAGACGCCGTTTTCTGGACGTTCGTGGGGCATTTCGAGGAATCTACGAGCCGTGGAAGCCGTCCAGGATCGGCGATCTCGGGTCCCCGAGGTGTAGAGGTAGGGGGGAATCAGCGCCCGGTGGGGGCACCGCCTTCGCGGTCCGTTAGGTTGAGGACCGATTGGAGGTGGGAATTGCCGTTCGGGCACGCTCCACCGTAACCGCGAGATCGTCGACACTACACGGATCCGCCGACTTCCGAATCGCCGCTAGTCCGATGGTCTTCTGCATCGGCAGATCGCGCTCTAGGACGACATGAAACTCCCAAGTGGCGGGGTCCCGTTGGTCTGCCACGTCCTGCGGCTCTCCGTGCCAAGCGAACACGTAGATGTCGGCATGACGTCCGCTCTGGTCCACCCAAGCCTGTTCCCCATTGTCCCAATATCCCGTTCTGGGGGCGACATCGAAGCGGGGGGGACTGCTCCTTTCCCCCCAACCCTGCGCAAAAGCGGACTGTTTGACCTCCAGCTTGACGCCGCCCTCGTGCTCGCAGTCCCAAGAATCCCACGGCGTCGTGCGTTTCCAGCCGCCGTTCCTGAGTGCTAGGGCCACGATGGCTTCGACGTACTCGGATCGGTGAACGTTGTTCATCACCCGCCGGTCGTACGTTCGCCTGACCTCTGACAGGACACTCGCGGGTGGTAGCGATGATGGCATGTGATTGAACCTGATGACCGAGGCGAGTCAGCACCAGTCGCCTTGTGAGTCGGTCGCCTCTGCGGGCGCTCAACAGCCCGGGCCTTCCCCGTGACCCGGTCATGCAAATCACGCGGGAATCTGCATGATTATGGGAAACAAGCCAGCACACGCAGTGTTGAACACTGCGGCTGGCGAGGGGCTCTGCCCCTTCGACCCCCACGACATCGCGCGCCGAAGCGCGGACCGGGCCCGGCTCCCGTCTTCCGACGCGTCCGGACGACCGAACTGCGAACCAGTGTTGCCGCCTCCCGGACTTGGACCGCAACGCGGAGGGGTTGTGCTTTCCACGTCTACCGCGCCGGGACTAGATTCACTCTTCCCCCCGATTGAGAGGCTCGAATCGAATGACTCGAACGCTCCTGCCAGCGTGCCTCGCGGCACTGTTCCTCACGGGAGACGGTCATGCCCAGGAAATGATCGAGCTTCCGAGGGAGGACCGACCTTTGGCCGCGGCACTCTCGGAAGTCTACCGCATCGGGTCGGCCAGCGCGGTCGCCGACTGGGAGCTTCTGAACGTGGTTCGGGGCGCAGGCTTCGACGAAGCCGGAAACCTGTACCTCCTGAACTCGCCCTTTCGCGTGGTCGCCATCGGCCCGGACGGCAGCTTCCTTGGTCAGTTCGGCCGTGCCGGCGGAGGTCCCGGCGAGTTCGGGAATCCGCGCCAGCTGGATGTCTTACCGGGCGGGCGAATCGTCGTCACGGACATGAGACGCTTGGCCTTTCATGTCTTCGGCCCCGAAGGCGTGTTCGAGCGAAGGGTGAGAATGGCGCTCGACATGCCCGACCTCCGTGTCGTGCAGAACGCGCTCTATTGGACGAGGGTCGAAGTGTTCGGGGCGCGCCCGGCCCGCGAGGCCGCGGCGATCTTCTCCGATGGTATCCGCAAGATCATGCGTACCGACCTGTCGTCAGACGAGGCGCGAACCGAGACGTTCGTGGAGGCGTGGGCGCCCCCGGGGACCGAAGCGAAGTTCGGGAGTCTTGCCGAGGTGTCAAGCGGCGGGCTATGGGGGTTCGTGCCGCCTCTCGTTTTCGATGCGGTGCCGGGGGGTGGAGTCGCGTTTTCGGATTCGTCCACCTATGCGGTCAAGATCACCGGGCCGTCCGGCCAAGTGTTGCGGATCCTCCGCCGCCCAATCGTCCCGCAATCAGTCACGGACCGGCTCAAGCGGGCGGAGATCGACCGCCGACTGGCGGAATTGAGCCGAGACGACGACCCGGGCGGCAACGTCCCCGCGACCGCTCGGGCGATGCTGGCGGGGTTCCGTTCGGATCGAGTGCAAGCGATCGAGGAGATGCAGTTCCTTCCGGAAGTGCCGGTGCTGTATGCGTTGCGCACCACTTGGGAGGGCAATCTCTGGGTTCAACGACGCGGAGAGGAGCCCGATGTGGACCTCGGACCGATCGACGTACTCACGCCGTCCGGCCGCTATCTGGGCACGCTCGACGGGCGGATGCGGATGCCGGACGAATTCGGCCCCGATGGCCTCGTCGCCTTCATCGAGAGAGATGAGTTCGATGTCCCGGTCGTCGAAGTGAAGAGGCTGCCGCCGGGAATCCGCTGAGACCGCAGTTCCGCCGCGAATCCACCGTGGCGATGGTGATCCGGCACGGTGCCCGGCCCGACTGCGTAGCGGTCGGTTCCAAGCTGGGGTTCAAGGGGATCGCAGCACCCCTTGCCAGCCTCCGTGTTCAACACGGAGTCGGCGGAATGGTAAGGGTCTGAATCCCGGCAGGAAATCACGTAAGTCTAATCAGGGCTGCACGATCTGCGTTCCCTGCCGTTTCTCTGGACCCTGCTGGACCGACCGGCGAGGGCGGGAAAATCGGAGCTGAATGGCGGGACTCCCGCGCCCGCGCCGCCTCTTCGCCGAAGGTTCCCGCGCGGCCCGTGTCGCCCATGTTGCGGAAAGCGTCGGTTCGGGGGGCACGGGTGCCGCCGCGACGGACTCGGAGCCCGCCTACGGGGCTTTCGGAGGCGTTTCAGGCGTCCTGAGCCGGTCGTGGAGTCGCGGGCAAGCGAAGATCTCCGACCTCCGAGGGGTAGGAGGGGGCAGTGACCCGGCGGCGGCCAGAGAGCGCCGCCGTGCCGGGCTGGCAGGTCGAGGCGCACCCCATCGTCCTCGCCGTCCTCCGGCGAGAAGGGGTACGGGTGAAGCGTAACTCCCGTTTGGTCTTGCCCTTGCGCTCCGTTCGCGAGCCCCGTTAAAGTTCGAGCCCTGCCTCTCCGCCCCCGGGCCGGCACCGGAAGCCTTCCGGCTTCGGTGTTTTTTCGGGGGGGGGGGGGGGGAAAAAAATTTTTTTTTTTAAAACCCCCCCAAACCAAAGGATAAAACAAATAAAAAAAACGTCACCACGGGGGATTTAAAAAAA
>VXOJ01000030.1 GCA_009840115.1 Gemmatimonadales bacterium
GATACCGACGATACCTCCGTGGGGGTGCGGGGGGGGGGGGGGGGGGTGGCGGCCCGCCACCCCCACCCCCAACCCCCCCGGCGGGCGGCGCCCCCGGGGGCGGGGGGGGCGGGGGCCGGCCGGGCCGCCCGGGGCGGGGTCCGCCGGGTCCGCGAGCGACGGCGCCGGGCCCGTGACGATCGTGGTCCGGCCGGGCGACTCGCTATGGCTGATCGCCCGCCGACATTCGGTATCGACGCGCGAGCTTATCGAGTGGAATCGCCTCTCCTCGACCCGGATCCACCCCGGCGATCGGCTTGAGATCCGGCGCTGAGCCTTCGCGCGGCGGGCCGGAAAGCGGATAGAGGATCCCGCCGCCCGGCTCCCCGGGCTCGCCGGCCCGCTTCGGCAGTCCGTTACGCGTGTCGACGATGATCCGTGCCTTCTCGAGCACGAGACCGTAGTCCACCTGCGGGTGATCCGTGATGACGACCGTGGCGTGGCTCGACGCGAGCAACTCCGCCGTCAGGGGCTGCGATTCGAGGTCTCCGCCCTCCTGGGCCAGCCGCGGTACGAACGGGTCATGGTATGAGACCTCGGAGCCCTGCCGGCGCAGAAGTTCGATGACGTCGAGCGCCGGACTCTCGCGGACATCGCCGACTCCCGGCTTGTAGGCGACGCCCAGCAGCAGGACGCGGCTGCCGTTCAGCGGCAGACGATGCCGGTTGAGCGCCTCCGCGACGCGGTCCACGACGTAGCGCGGCATCTCCGCGTTGACCTCGGCGGCGAGTTCGATGAAGCGGGTCCGGTACTG
The DNA here is from genome assembly GCA_009840115.1 of Gemmatimonadales bacterium. Classification (GTDB taxonomy): domain Bacteria; phylum Gemmatimonadota; class Gemmatimonadetes; order Palauibacterales; family Palauibacteraceae; genus Palauibacter; species Palauibacter irciniicola. Next base: position 794 of record VXOJ01000030.1, read on the forward strand.
GAGCGTCCGCATCTTCCAGGCCAGGTACTGCGGGTCGATCGGGAGGCAGTGGCCGCCCAGACCGGGGCCGGGCGTGAAACGCATGAAGCCGTACGGCTTCGTCGCCGCGGCCTCGACGGCCTCGCCGATGTCGATCCCCAGACGGTCCGCGATGACCGCCATCTCGTTCACGAGACCGATGTTCACCGCGCGGAAGGTGTTCTCCAGCAGCTTCGTGAGTTCCGCGACCTCGGGCGACGAAACGCTCACGACCTCGTCGATGACCCGTTCGTAGAGGCAGGCGGCGAGTTCCAGGCAGGAGGCGGTCAGTCCGCCCACGACCTTCGCCGTGTTCGTGAACGTGTAGGTGGGATTGCCCGGGTCGACGCGCTCGGGGCTGAAGGCGAGGAAGAACTCCTCCCCCGCGGTGAGTCCGCCCTGTTCGAGTTCCGGCTGCAGGAGTTCCCGGGTCGTGCCCGGCCAGGTGGTCGACTCGAGGACGACGAGTTGACCGGGCCGGAGACCGTCCCGGATGTGACCGAGCGCGTCGAGGATGTGGGAAACGTCGGGGTCGCCGGTCTTCCCGAGCGGCGTGGGAACGCAGATGATGACGGCGTCCATCTCCCCGAGGCGGCCGAAGTCCGTGGTCGCATCGAGGAGGCCGCTCTCGACGACGGCGGCCACGGCCCGCGCCGGGACATCGCCGATGTGGGAGTCGCCCCGCCTCACCCGCCGCACGACGCGTTCGTCGATGTCGAACCCCAGCGTCCGGAAGCCGGCGCCGGAGAACGCCGTGACGACGGGAAGACCGACATAGCCGAGCCCGAGCACGCCCACCCGGGCCGCGCCCGACTCGATCTTCTTCCGGAGCGCCTCTCTGTGGTTCACCGCGTCCCCCGCATCCGTCACTCCGCGTCCGCCGTCCAGGCGCCCGATCGTCCGCCGCGCTTCTCGAGGAGCCGAATCGGCCCCAGCGCCATGCCCCGGTCGACCGCCTTGCACATGTCGTACAGGGCGAGCAGGCCGGCCGCGACGCCGGCCATCGCCTCCATCTCGACGCCCGTGCGCCACTCCGCCGAGGCCCGCACGCTCAGCCGGTAGGCGGGCGGCGTCTCCTCGGCTTCGAGGTCGACATCGACCGCGTCGAGCGGGATCGGATGGCAGAGCGGAACGAGCGTGGACGCCGCCTTCGCGCCCTGGATCGCCGCGAGACGGGCCACGGCGAGCGCCTCACCCTTCTCGATCTCTCCCCGCCGGATGGCGTCGAGCGTCGCGCGGCGCATCCGGATCCGGCCCTCGGCCACGGCCACGCGCCGCGTGAGCGGCTTCTCGCCCACGTCGACCATTCGCACCCGCCCGTCCGGGTCCAGATGTGTGAGTCCGTCCACGAAGCTGCCTCCCGTCACAGACTTCTCAGTACCCCCGCAAACTGCGGTGTTCCCGCCGTTCGGCCAGTGGAGCGGCCGGCGAAGGCCGCGCTCATCTCCTCGAGCAGGAGGGCCGTCGTCGCCTGCGGGTTCAGGTTGCGGCCCACCCCCTCCACCGCCGCATCGACGGCCCCGAGGGCTTCGAGGACCGCTCGTTCCGCGGGGGCTCCGGCCGCTCGGCGGGCGTCCCGGCTTCCCGCTCCGCCGGACGTGTTCGCGCGGTCCGGGTCGAGTGCCGCGTCGGCCGCTCCAGCGGCGACGCAGAGCATGTCCCGCAGGCGGATGCGCAGCGCCTCGAGCGCCGGCTCCAACTCCCCCCGCGCGCCACGGGCGGAGTAGCGGGATGCGGCGCGGTAGCGCGCCTGCGGAGTGCCGTCCAGCGCGGCGGCCAGCAGACCGTCCGCGGCGGCCTCGGATTCGCCGGCTTCGGCATCGACGAGCATGCGCGCCCGGTAGACGGCGCCGCCGGCCCGCCGCGCCACCCCGCGGGCCCGGTCGTCGTCGCGAACGCCGAGGTGTTCCGCCACGTAGGCCGCCACGCGTTCGGTCGGCAGCGGCGCCACGCGGAGCGGTACCGCGCGGGACCGGATCGTCGGCAGAAGGGCGTCCGGACGGCTGCTCGTGAGCACGATGTAGGCGAAGGGCGGCGGTTCCTCCAGGAGCTTGAGAAAGGCGTTCGCCGCCTCGGGGCTCGCGCTCTGCGGCACCATCCGTTCCGCGTCCTCGATCACGAACACCGACCTGCCCGCCATCGAGGGACGCCGGGACGCCTGGTCCCGGATGTTCTCCACGGCGGCCACGTAGAGCCCCGTGACCGCGTCCGCGTCCGGACGCGCATGGAGATCCTCCCGCAGGAGCGCGAGACGCTCGTGGCGCTGCGCCTCGATCGCTTCTCGCAGTTTGGCCCGCGAGGCGGCCCGCTTCGGGCGCGGCATCGGGAAGTGGAGGTGGATGTCCGGGTGCTCCAGCCGCGCCGCCATGCGGCAGTTCCGGCACGCCTCGCAGGGTCCATCCCCCGTCTCCGCCGCCTCGCACTGGAGGGCGCGCGCGAGCCACAGGGCCAGCGAACGCTTGCCGACGCCCTCCGGGCCGTGGACGAGGAGCGACTGCGGCAGTCTCCGGCCCGCGACGGCGCCCGCCAGGCGCCCCAGGAGGTCTTCCTGACCCCACGGACGCCCGCCGCTCACGGGCGTCCCCGCAGCCACCGGACCGGATCCACCGCGCGGGGCCCCACCGCCCCCGGCTCGTAGATGTGGAACTCGATGTGCGGCCGGGTGGCGTCCCCGCCCACGTGTCCGATCGGCTCTCCCTCGCCGACCGGCTGTCCCTCGCGCACCGTGACGTCGCGGAGCTTCTGATAGGAGGAGTAGAAGCCTCCTCCGTGATCGAGGATCACCGTCTGCCCGGAGGCGCGCGCCGCCACGGAAGCCACGGTGCCGCGGTCCACCGCGTTCACGGGCGTGCCGCGCGGCGCCGCGATCCCGATCCCTTCGCGCGGGATCGTCGTGCGTCCTTCCCGCTCGGGCCCGAAGCGCCACAGGATCTCGCCCTCGACCGGCCACGCGAGGCGTCCGAGGTCTCCGGTCGTCAGCGATGAGACGGACGCGGTGCCGGCCTCGCGTTCCGCCGAGCGGCGTCGTTCTTCCAGGCCACCGATGAGCGCGCGCAACTCGGCCTCTTCCGCCGCGAGCCGGGCCAGCGTCGACTGCGCTTCGTCGCGTTGGTCGGCGAAGCGGCGCAACCGCTCCTGCCGCTGCCCCTCCAGCCTCTCCAGCTCGTCGTATTCCCGGAGGTGCTCCGCCCGTACGCCGGCGATGCGGTCGCCTTCCCGGCTCAACCCGCCGCGCTGGTCCGCGAGCCTGCCCTCGAGGTCCCTCACGTCCTCCAGGAGCATGCGGTCGAAGACGGCGACATCGCGGAGGTACCGGTAGCGATTGAGCAGGTCCGAGAAGGACCGCGAGGAGAGGAGCACCTCTACCGTGCGGAGAGGGCCGCGCTTGTAGATGTCGCGAAGCCGCGCCCGCAGCACGACCCGGCGCGCCGTGAGTTCGTCACGCGTGAGCAGCATCTCGCGCGTCATGGCCGTGAGCCGATCGGAGAGCGCGAGCACTTGAACGTCGAACTCGGCCAGGAGGCTCGCCGACGCGTCGATCTGGCGTTCGATGTTCAGGAGTTCGGCCGAATCGCCGCTCACCTGGCCGGCGATCCCCGCGAGTTCCCGGCGCAGCCGCTGCCGTTCCTCGCGGATGACCTCCAGCCGCGCCTGGCTCTCGTCGAGGCGGCGCCGCACGTCCGGCGACTCCTGCGCGATCGCGGAAGCCGGCGCGGTCCATGCCGGGATCATCGCGACGGCAACGCTCAAGGCCGCAACGACCCGCGCCGTCCCCGCGCGCCCCCGCGCGCCCCCGGCCGGACTAGGAGGGGCCATACGCCCGTCCCACTTCGCGGTGCACGGAGAAGGCGGCGGCGAGCAGGCCGAGAGCGGCGGCGGCGGCGACGCCGGCCGCGGTCCAGGGGTGCGGGAGCCACACGAGCGATTCGACGGCCGCGAAACGCGCGGGGAAGAAGACATACGCGAGCCGCGTGACGCCGAGTGCGAGCAGCCCGCCCGCGAGCCCCGTCAGCGCGCCTTCGAGGAGGAAGGGCCGCTGGATGTAGCCTTCCCGCGCGCCCACGATCTGCATGATCTCGATCTCTTCGCCGCGCGCGAGGACCGCCATGCGCACCGTCGTGACGATGAGAAGCACGGCGACCAGCGCGAACCCGCCGCCCAGGGCGAGCGCGACCGCCGCCGCGGCGCTCCGCAGGGCGAAGAGCCGCTCCACCCACTCGTCCCCGAAGCGCGCCTCCTCGATGAACGGATACGCCGCGAGCGTGCCCGCCGTCTCCGACACCGTCTCCGGCGTGCGGAAGCCCTCCCGCAGCCTGAGGTGAAACGAGGCGGGAAGCGGGTTCACCCGCAGTTCCCCGTAGACGTCGGAGAACTCGACGAGATCGCGGCGCGCCCGCTCCAGCGCCTCGTCCTTCGAGACGTAGCGCACCGATTCCACGGCCGGGAGCGCCTCCAACTCCCGCCGGGCGGCCCGCACCTGTTCCGGCCCGGCGTCGTCGAGCAGGTAGCCGACGACCTCCACGCGGCGTTCCACGTCGCCGATCGCCCCGCCGACATTGTGCGCGACGAGCCCGAAGAGACCGAGGATCACGAGGCTGAGCCCCACCGCTCCGATGGAAAGGGCGCACAGGAGAGGGGTGCGTCGGAAGCCGGCGAGCGCCTCCCGCACGGCCCTCACGCGGCGGAATCGCGGACGAGTCGCCCGTCCTCCAGTTCAAGTTGACGGATCTCGGCGTGTCGGCACACGAAATCCGCGTCGTGCGTGGCCATGAGCACGGCCGTGCCGAGGCGGTTCAGCATCCGGAACAGTTCGAACACGCCCCCGGCGGCATCGGGATCGAGGTTGCCCGTGGGCTCGTCCGCGAGGAGGATCCGCGGTTCCGTTGCGAGGGCGCGCGCCACCGCGACGCGCTGCCGCTCCCCGCCCGACAGTTCCGATGGTCTCGAGCGGGCGCGGGCGGCGAGGCCGACCTGGCTCAGCAGCCGCTGGACGCGCCCGGCGATCTCGCGCCGTGGCGTCCCGATGACCTCGAGCGCGAAAGCCACGTTTTCCGCCGCGGTCAGCCGTTCCAGAAGCTTGAAGTCCTGAAACACGAACCCCACGCGCCGCCGCAGCGCGGGGATGTCCCGGCGGCGGACCCGCCTCGAGTTGTAGCGCGAGACCTGAACCTCGCCTTCGGTCGGCCGGGTCTGGAAGTGGATCAGTTCGAGCACCGTCGACTTGCCCGCCCCCGACGGTCCCGTGAGGAAGGCGAACTCCCCCTTCCGGAGACGGAACGAAACCCCGCTGAGCGCGTCTCCGGAGCGCGGGTAGGCCTTCGAGACGTCTCTCAGCGAGATCATGTCGCGACGGCCCGCGCCGCGCAGAACCGGGCGCAGAGGTCGATCGCCGCCCGCATCGCTCCCGGATCCGCGACCCCGCGGCCGGCGATGTCCATGGCCGTGCCGTGATCCGGAGAGGTGCGCGGGAAGGGAAGTCCGGCCGTCACGTTCACGCCTTCGTTCATCGCGATCGTCTTCAGCACCGCGAGGCCCACATCGTGGTAGGGCGTCACGACGAGGTCCGCCTCCCCCGAGATCGCCTTCAGGAAGACGGTGTCCCCGGGAAAGACGCCGAGGATGTCGAGCGCGGGGTCGGCAGCGAGCCGGGCGAGCGCCGGCGCGAACACTTCGATCTCCTCGTCGCCGAACAGCCCCCCCTCGCCCGCGTGTGGATTGAGCCCCGCGAAGGCGACGCGGGGCCGTTCGATCCCCCACCAGATGCGCAGGGCTTCGATCGCGATCCCGGATCTGCGCGCGAAGAGGTCCGCGTCGAGCACCGAGGGGACGTCGCGCAGGGGAAGATGCGCGGTGAGGAGCGCCAGGCGCAGGGACCCGCCGAGGGGGGTGCGCTCGGCGGACATCATCATCGTAACCTCGTGCGCTCCGGCCAACTCCTGGAGGAACTCCGTATGCCCCGGATGCGCATACCCCGCGGCCCGCAGGGCGGTCTTGCTGATCGGAGCCGTGACGATCCCGTCGATCTCCCCCGTCCGCGCCAGCGCGACCGCCCGTTCGATGGCCCGCGCCGACAGCAGGCCCGCGAGCCTCTCGCCGCCCGCGGGGTCCCAGTCTCCCACCGTCTCCCGGGGCACCCCCGCCAGGCGGTCCTCCACCTCGCCGAGCGACCGCGGCCCCACGAGGACCGCTTCGATCCCGTCCGCGGCCGAGAACGAGGAGAGCGCCGCCGCGGTCACCTCCGGCCCGATCCCGCGCGGATCCCCCAGCGTGATCCCGAGGCGCGGCATGTGGGTCATCCTCCTCAGAATCTCACGTCGATGTACGTGTTGGTACGGACCTCCTGGAGGATGATGTCGATCTGCTTGCGGGTCCGGAGGCTCTGCCGGATCTGCACCCGCACGTCGTTGAGCTCGATCGGGCCCTCGGGGCGGAACGTCAGGACGTGGACGAGCCCGAACTCGGTGGGACCGCCGCGCTGCATCGGCAGCGGCCCGTACACCGTGCCGGGCGTCGGCTCGGTGAGTCCGGATTCGGCGCCCGCGCCCGTGAACTGGCTGACCAGGCTCGCGAGCGCGATGTCGTCGAAGCGGATGGCCTCGTCGGCCACCCGTCCGCGGAACAGGGCCACGAGCCGCTCCGGGTCGCTGCCCGCCCGCAGGCTGTCCGCGATCTGGATCGCGAGCGTCCGGGCCTCCTCGATGTCGTCGTCCGTGATCTCGGGGCGCAGGAGGATGTGGCGCAGAAAGCGCTCCGCCCCCCGCTGGCGCTCGATCTTGATGAAGTGGAGCCCGAACTGGGTCTGCACCGGTCCCACCGTCTGGCCGGGGCGCGCCCCCCATGCGGCGTCGCCGAACGGCTTCACGAGCAGGTCGCGGTTCATCCAGCCCAACTCGCCGCCCTGCTCCCTGGTGCCGTCGTCGTCGGAGTGCCGGCGGGCGAGGACCGAGAACTCCTCGTCGTTCGCGAAATCGTTCTGCACGCGAATCGTGCGCGCCAGGACGCTGTCCCGGGCGGCGCCGCTCGGATTCGGCGTGACCACGAGCCGGTTGAACGAGACGAGCGCCGGCCGCGGCGGCTGGTTCTGCGCGAACTCCTCGAAGGCGGCTTCGACCTCTTCCTCGCTGACGATGACCGGCGGCAGATCCGAACGTTGCTCGAGTTCGATCCGGTAGGCCTGGCGCATTCCCTCGGCCTGCGCCTGCGAGCGCTGCATCTGGCGGAACTGGAGCATGTTCATGCCCGTCTCCTCCACCGCCAGCATCATCTCCTCGTCGGTGGAGAAGTTGGCCCGCGTCTCCGCGAAGTAGGCGTCCGCCATCTCCGTCACGCGGCCCTCGGGCACCGTGACGCCCGCGTTCCTCGCCTGTTGAAGGAAGATGAGATCGTCGATCATCGCATCGAGCACTTCGCGGGCGAACGCCTCCCAGCCCTGGGTCCCTTCGAGCGGAACTCGCGCGCCGCGGGCCTGCAGCTGGTAGAGCGTGACCTGGATATCGGACATTAGGATCGCCGTGTCGCCCACCACGGCCACGATCCTGTCGAGCGACGCCACGCCGGAGGGAAACTCCGTTGCCGCCACGGTGTCGGGCGCGGCGGGTTCGTTCTCCTGCAGCCCGGAAAGCGGTGCGCCGAGGGCGAGCGCCGCCGCGAGCAGGCAGGCCCCGGCCCGGAAGGCCTTCATTCCACCATTGATATCGATCACGCTAGACTCCTCCGGCGGCCGCCGGAACTCTGGTCTCCTTCGCCTCCGCGCGCCCCGGCGCCGCCAGGATCCCCAGGGCCTCCGCCAGCATCGGCAGGAGGGGCTCCGTTCCCGCCCGTCGCAGGACCAACGATAACGGTTCCAGCCGCCGCACTTCAACGTGCAACTGGCGGTCCGCGAGCGCGTTCGTGAGCAGCCTGAGCTGCGGCGAGGCCGTCGCCTCGAACGAGATTCGGGCGTCGTCGTCGGACGCCCGGATCCAGTCCGCTCCGGTCGCCGCCCCGAGAATCCGGAGTTCCGCCGCCGCGATGAGACGCGCCGCCGGGGGCGGAAGGCGGCCGAAGCGATCCTCGAGTTCCGCGCGGAACGCCTTCACCTCTTCCCATTTGGTGAGACGCGAGAGACGGCGATAGAGATGCATCTTCACCGGCGACCCGGCGACGTAGGCATCGGGGAGGAAAGACTCCCCATCCACGGAGACCCGGGCGCGCGGCGCGGAGTCCGGCGATTCTCCCCTCAACCGCCGGAGGGTGCTCTCGACGAGCCGCTGCCACGTCTCGATCCCCACCGCGGTGGCGAAACCGCTCTGCTCTCCGCCCAGGAGGTTCCCCGCCCCCCGCAGCTCGAGGTCCTTGAGCGCGACCTCGTATCCCGAGCCCAGTTCCGTGTGGTGCTCGAGCACGCGCAGCCGCTCCGCCGCATCGGGCGCGACGTCGGAGGGGACGACGAGATAGCAGTAGGCGCGGCGGTGGGAGCGGCCGACCCGGCCCCGCAACTGGTAGAGCTGGGCGAGGCCGAAGTTGTGGGCCCTGTGGACGATCATCGTGTTCGCGGACGGGACATCGAGCCCGTTCTCGATGATGGACGTGCAGATGAGGAGGTCGATCTCGCCGCGGACGAAGCGGTGCATGACGTCCTCGAGTTCGCGCTCCGGCATCTGGCCGTGCGCGATGGCGGCCCGCGCCTCGGGCATCAGTCTCTTAACGCGGCTCGCGGCGGCGTGGATCGTCTCGACGCGGTCGTGGACGAAGAACACCTGGCCGCCGCGGTCGAACTCGCGGCGCAGGGCCTCCTCCAGGATCCCGTCATCCCAGGACAGCACGTGCGTGATGATCGGCATGCGGTTTCGCGGCGGCGTGCGAATCGTGGAGAGGTCGCGCAGCCCGCCGAGCGCCAGGTGAAGGGTCCGGGGGATGGGCGTCGCCGTGAGGGTGAGGACATCCACCGTCTCGCGGTACTCCTTCAGCCGCTCCTTCTGGCGAACGCCGAACCGCTGCTCCTCGTCCACGATGAGGAGGCCCAGGTCGCGGAATCCGACGTCGCGCGAGAGGAGCCGGTGCGTGCCGATGACGATGTCGACGGTCCCGGCTTCGAGCCCCGCGATGACCTTGCGCTGCTCGCGCGGGCTGCGGAAGCGCGACAACCCTTCCACGTGCACGGGGAAGCCCGCGAGGCGCTCGCGGAAGGTGGCGAGATGCTGGTCCGCGAGGATCGTGGTCGGGGCGAGCACGGCGACCTGCGCGCCGTCCTGAACGGCCTTGAACGCCGCGCGGATCGCGACCTCCGTCTTCCCGAAGCCGACGTCCCCGCACACGAGGCGATCCATCGGGACCGGCGCCTCGAGATCCCGCCGGACCGCCTCCCAGGCGGTGAGTTGATCCGGTGTCTCGTCGTAGAGGAAGGCGGATTCCATCTCGCGCTGCCAGGGGGTCTCCGCCGGGAAGGCGCGTCCGGGCGACATCTTGCGCCGCGCGTAGAGCTGGAGGAGTTCGACCGCCGTGGCCTCGATCGCCGCGACGGTCCGGTTCCGGAGCTGCTTCCACTTCCGCCGGCCGAGCTTGTGGACCGCGGGCGGCCGGGCGTCCGAACCGGCGGCGCTCCACCGTTCGATGAGGTCCAGCCGATAGTGCGGGAGTCTGAGGATTTCACCGTCGGCGTAGCGGATCTCCATCGTCTCGATCGTCTCGCCGCGCACGTCGACGCGCTCCAGGCCCATGTAGCGGCCGATCCCGTGCTCCATGTGAACCACGTAGTCGCCGGGTTCGATGGACGCGATGGATTCGATGGTGGCGGCGCCGCCCAGCCGGACGCGGTGGCGGCGATACCGGCGCCGGAACACCTCGTGATCCGTGAGGACGAGCAGGGTGCCGGGGACGCCGACCCTGAACCCGCCGCTCAGCGATCCGATGGCGAGGGCGACCTCGCGGGCGAGCGCCGCGCCCCCGCGTTCGGTGAGGATCTCCTCCAGCCGCTCGACCTGGCCGTCGTTGTCGCAGAAGACGATGAGGCGTTCGCCGCGGGCCCGCGCCGTGCCGATCTCGGCCACGAGCCGTTTCATGTCGCGGCCTATGGAGGGCGGAGGCTCGATCGGAAGCCGAAGCGCGGCCGGCGGGGCCTGCTCCGGCGCCGTGAATTCGAGGAGCCGGAAGGCGGCCAGCCGTCGCTCCGCCTCGGAAGGCGGAAGGACGAGGGACTCGGCCGGCTCCGCGCCGGCGCCGACGCGCTTCCTCGCGTCCCGGACCTCGGTCCACAGGCGTTCGCGGGCCCGGACGCCCCCTTCCGCGTCGAGGACCAGCGCGAGCGCCGTCGGAGGCAGCGTCTCGAGGAGGGCACGCCGCTCCACGTCGCCCGCCGTTTCGGAGCCCTGCAGCGCGATCGGAAGGACGTCCACGCTTTCCAGGGTTTCGGTCGAACGCTGGGTGAGCGCGTCGAAGCGCCGCACCGACTCCACCTCGTCGCCCCAGAGTTCGATCCGAAGCGGCGCCGGATGTCCGAACGGGAACAGATCCACGATCCCGCCGCGGATCGCGTAATCCCCGACTTCACGCACCGTGTGGGTCCGGCCGAATCCCATCTCCTCCAGGCGTCGGCCGAGTTTGGCCAGGGGGCGCTCGGCCCCGCGCCCGATCGTGAGGGCGAGGCTCGTGCCGGGGCCGACCGGGATCGGCGCCCGCTCGGCGAGCGCCCGGGCCGTCGTCGTGAGGATCCGGCAGCGCCCGCCGAGCAGCGCGCCCATCGCCTCCACGCGCTGGGCCTCGATCTCGATGTGCGGGTCCGCATCCTCGTACGGGAGGGCCTCTCGCTGCGGATAGCAGCGGGCGCCCGCGGCCCCGAGCGTGCGGAGGTCCTCGTGGAGCGCCTCGGCCCGCTCGGGCGTGTCGGCGATGAGGACGATGGGTGCGCCGACGGCCAGATCGTCGAGCGCGAGCGCGAGCGCGGCGGATCCCGCCCCCGGGAGCGGGTGGACGAACGCACGGGCACCACGCCGCGAGAGCTCCTCCGGGATTCCGGCGGCTCGCACGACTTGGAGGAACGACCTTCGAATCAGTTCGACGCGCCCGATGTCACCTCGCTCCCTTCACCGTCCGCGCTCGGGCGGCGCGACCGGCCCGGCGTCGCCAGGTACAGCTCGATCCCGATCAGCGCGAGCGCGAGCGCGATCAGCCAGGGGGCCATGTCCCGGCCCCTCCGGGCGCGGAAGATACCGTCTTCCCAGGCGCTCGCGTCGGGGCCCGCCGTGAATACCGGCCGGCCGGCGAACAGTTCCTCCAGTTCGCGCCGTCCCATCGGGGTCGGATCGGCCTCCTCTTCCGGCACGTTCGCCGCGAAGTGCGTTTCCGCGACCGCCCCGTCGCTCCCGGTGCCCCGGACCGCATACACTCCCGCCCTCAGCGGCGTAAACTGCGCGCCACCCTCCACGGCGCGCACCGTCCCGTCGGGAGACTCGACCTCGCCTGCCCACTCCGGGAGGGTCAGCGGCCGTCCCGCGTCGAAGTCGGCGAAGGGCCAGGTGGCCAGGTGCGACCAGTGCACGAGGAGCGCTTCGAGGAAGGGGACCATGGCGGGATGCGCCGGGAGATCGCTGGCCGTGGCCGTGAGCGGCGAGGCGAGGATCAGCGCCATCCGGTCGTCCGAGTCCGTGCGGATGAGCCACGGTTCTCCGTCCTCCGTGCGCAGCAGCGCCGTGTCGGCGGCCGACCCGCCGCCCGTCGTGCGAAGGAGGTAGCGCTGCCGGACCCGTACGCCCGAGAGCGAGAACGCGGCCTCCGGCTCCGCGAGTCCGAGATCGCCCGATCCCGCGTCGACGCGTGCCTGCCAGGCGATCCCGACGGAAGCCAGCCCCTGATTGAAGGCCGCCAGGTCGACCGGGTCGGCGGGCGGAACGAAGATGACGGTCTCCGCGCCCTCCCACGGCGCGCCGACGCTCACATCCCCATCCACGACCGCGACGGCCCCGTTTCCTCCGGCTCCCAGCCGTCCTCCGTCGCGAAGGGTTTCGATCCCGAGGCCGACGAAGCCGTTCGCGTCGCCATGGAAGCGAACCGCGGGGGGAGGCACGACGCGGATCGCGAAGTAGCGCAGGTCATCGGCCCGCGCGCCGGCGGGGTTCACCTCCAGCCGCCCCTCGTGCAGCCCCGGTCCGAGTTCGGGGAGGCCGAGGATGGCGCTCGCGCCCCACGGGGCCCGGGCCGCACCGGCGAGCCGTCCGTCGAGTTCAAGCCGGATGTCGGCTTCCGCCGCGGCGCCGTCCGGTGGATCCGGCGGGGCGGCCGGCCCGGTCCGGGCGCTCCGCACGATGACGCCGTGCCCGGTGCCCGACGGCGCGGTCGTGCCGCCGGTGAGTTCGACATCGACGAGGGCGCCGTTGGGCTCGTCCGGCGGCCGCGGCGCGTAGGCCACGAGGGGCGCGGCGTCGCTCGCGGCCGCCGGGTCGGTCCGCAGAGCGGACGCCTGGAGGTCCGACAGCAACTGGATTTCGCGCCGCCGCCCGCCGTCGGCGGGGAGCGCGGCGGCCGCCCGCGCCCCGCCGGCGGCCAGATCGGCCGCGCCGTCGGTCGGCCGGAGCTGCCCGAGTGCCGGCGCGGCCCGCCCCGCGGCGACGCCGGCCGCGAGCGGCTCCCCGACGGTGGGGAAGAGCCACACGCGGTCCTCCGGGCGGGCCGCGGCGAGCGCCGACCGGGCAAGCTCCACGAGCGACTCGAACAGGATGCGGTTTTCGTCCAGCCGCCCGACGCTCGCCGAATTGTCCACGATGAGCGCGAGGTCCGTCGGCTCGTGGTCGCGGGCCCCGCCGCGTCCGATGAGCGGCCCCGCCGCGGCGAGCGCGAGCGCGATCAGGAGGCCGATCCGCACGGCGAGCAGCAGCAGGTCCGAGGCCGCGAGCGACCTCGAGCGCGCGTCTTCCGCGCGGCTGAGGTAGCGGAGCGCCGGGAAGGACACGCGCCGGTCGGTCTGGCGGCGCCGCAGGTGGAGGATGAGCGGCACGGCCACGCTCAGCCCGAGCGCCAGCGCCGACAGGTAGAGGAAGCTCAAGCCAGCCCGGCTCCCGTCATCCGCCGGCCCGCCTGCGCATGAACTGCCTCAGCGCGAGCCCGATGGGAGTGTCCGTGGTGAGGAGCGCGTAGTCGGCGCCCCAGCGCAGCGCCTCCTTGCGCCAGCCGTCGACCGCCGCCTCCACCGCCTCGCGGTACTGCCGGCGAAGCGCCGCGGAGTTGGCGCCCAGTTCCTCGCCCGTCTCCGGGTCGAAGAAGATCGCCTCCCCCTCGGCCGGGAGTTCCCGCTCGCCCGGGTCCATGATGTGGAACAGGATCACCTCGTGGCCGCGGTGCCGGAGATAGCGCAGGGACATCCGCGTCGTCTCCGGGTCCACGAGCAGGTCCGAAATGAGCACGACGAGACCCCGCCGCTGAAGCCGGCCGGCGATCTCCTTGAGCGCGGAACCCGCATCGGTCCGGCCATCGGCGGACAGGCGCGTGAGCTCGCCCAGCAGCCGGCGCCAGTGGCGGCGCGTGGTGCGCGGCGCGATGTGCGCCCGCAGCGCCTCATCGAAGGCGATGAGTCCCGTCGCGTCGCCCTGCTGCACGAGGAGCAGCGAAAGCGAGGCCGCGACCAGCCGCGCGTACGCGAGCTTGGTCGGAAAGCGCTCCCCGTCCGACACCCAGCCCATCGACCGGCTCACATCGACGAGCAGGTAGGCCCGCAGGTTCGTCTCCTCCTCGTATTGCTTGATGTAGAGGCGGTCCGTCTTCGCGTAGGCCTTCCAGTCCAGGTAGCGGATGTCGTCGCCGCGGTTGTAGGGGCGGTCCTCGGCGAACTCGGCGGAGAAGCCGCGCTTCGGCGAGTCGTGGAGCCCGATGAGAAACCCTTCCACGATGTGGCGCGCCACGAGTTCCAGGTGCGAAAGGCCCACGATCTCGCGAGGACTCGCGAGGTCGAGGCGCTGCCGGGAAGCGTCGAGAGCGGAGGTGAGAGTTGCGGTGCCTTCGGTCATCGGAAAAGACTAGCTCCACTTGGCGGAGCCCCGCCACACGTCGCGGACTCGCCTTCGGTCGAACGTCCCTCCGGAAGGAAGCGAATGAAAAGGACATGGGTTCTGGCGCTGGCGCTCGCGACCTCCCCCGCGGGAATCTCCGCGCAGGCCGAAGCCGGAGCCGGGGCGGCGACCATCACGGCGGGCGACCTGCGTCTCCGCATCGGCGCCCTCGCGCACGACTCGATGCGAGGCCGGGCGACGCCGAGTCCGGAACTGGACAAGGCGGCACGGCACATTGCCCGTCGTTTCGAGGAGTTCGGCCTCCAGCCGGCGGACGGCGACAGCTACCTGCAGGAGTATCCGCTGACCGCATCCCGGGCCGGCACCCCCGGCCGGCAGTCGATCGAGATCGACGGTCCGGACGGCGGGACGATCGAAGGGTCCGACATCCTCCCCGTTCCGGGTGGCCGCGGGGAGGTCGCGGGTCCGCTCGCGATCGTGACGCCCGGCGGCGCGGACCCGCCCGACGGCGCCGTCGCGATCCTGCGGGTCGCGCCCGAGGACACGCGGCAAGGCCTCGAATCCGTCCGCGGCCTCCTCGATGGCGGGGCGGTCGCCGTCCTGCTCGCCGTCGATGCGCCGGACGACTACTTCGATGGCATCCGGCGCTTCTACGAGCGGGAGCGGCTCTCCGTCGGCATGCCGGAGGAACTCGGCGCCCCGGTCGCGTTCGTCCGGACGCCCGCGCTCCCGGAAGCGCTGCGCGCGGCCCTCGCTTCCGGCGCGGGCACGACCGCTTGGGAGGCGAGGGTGCGCACGCACTCCGAGTTCCGCGAGGAGAGGGCCTACAACACGATCGGCTGGATCGAGGGTTCGGACCCCGACCTCCGGGGCGAGTTCATCGTCTTCACGGCCCACATGGATCACGTGGGCGTGGGGCGGCCCGTCGACGGGGACTCCATCTACAACGGCGCCGACGATGACGCCTCGGGGACCGCGGCGATCATCGAACTCGCGCAGGCGTTCGCGTCGCTGGAAACGCCGCCGCGCCGCTCCCTCGTATTCATGACCGTGAGCGGGGAGGAGCGCGGGCTTCTCGGCTCCGGGTGGTACGCGGAGAACCCGCTGTTCCCCCTCGGGGCGACGGTCGCCAACCTGAACATCGACATGATCGGACGGAACTGGCGCGACACCGTCGTGGCGATCGGCGCCGACGAATCGACGCTCGGCGCGACCCTTCGGCAGACGCTGCGGGACCACCCGGAACTCGGGCTCGCGACGATCGACGACCCGTGGCCGGAGCAGAATTTCTATTTCCGCTCGGACCACTACAGTTTTGCGAGGAAGGGTGTACCCATTCTCTTCTTCTTCACGGGTACGCACGAAGACTATCACGGGCCCAACGACGAACCGGACCGGATCCTGTACGACAAGACGGCGCGCATCACGCGCCTCATCTTTCATCTCGGGCGGCGCATCGCCGACGCCGACGAACGGCCCGAGTGGGATCCGGCCGCATACCGGCGGGTTGTAGAAGGCGTCGGTCGCCAGCAGGGGAGTGAGTGACATGTCGGAGCAGGATCAACAGCCGTACGTGATCGTGGAACGCCGGGCGTCCGGGGTCGTCGCCTTCCTCTGCGGCGCCCTGGTGGGCGCGGGCGTCGCGCTGCTGCTGGCGCCGAAGTCCGGGCGCGAAACGCAGGCGGACCTGCGCGAGGGGGCTCGCCGGTTGAGGGAGGGGACGGGCGAGCGGCTCACGGACCTCCGGGAAACGCTCGGGGAACGCTACGACCGCACGCGCGACCAGGTGGAAACGCGCGTGGACGACTTCCGCCGCAACGTCGCCGACCGCCAGCAGAAGGCGGGGGAGGCGATCAAGGCGGGGAAGGACGCGGCCCGACAGGCCCGCTCCGACCTCGAGGCGCGCGTCGCCGAGTCCAAGGAGGCCTACCGCGCGGCGCTGGCGGAAGGCGAGGCCCCGGAGGACGGAGATGAGGCGGCCGCCGCGCCGGAGGCCGATGAGAGCGCCGGGGACGCGGACGGCGGGGCCTCCCGGGAGTGAGCCGTGGGCGACCGCGATGGAATCCGGGTCATCGCCCGCAACCGGAAGGCTCGCCACGACTACGAGGTGCTCGAGCAGTTCGAGGCGGGGCTCGTCCTGCGGGGGGCGGAGGTGAAGTCGCTCCGCGATGGGAAGGCGAGCTTCACGGACTCGTTCGGGCGGATCGACGGCGGGGAGGCGTGGCTCCATAACCTCCACATTCCTCCGTACGACAAGGCGACGATCGATGCCCCCGACCCGGTGCGTCGGCGAAAGCTCCTGCTCAGGCGACGGGAGATCGATCGCCTGCGCTCGAAGACGCGCGAGAGCGGGCTGACGCTCGTGCCGCTGGACATCCATTTCCGGCGCGGCTTCGCCAAGGTCACGCTGGGGCTGGCGCGGGGGAAGAAGCACCGGGACCGGCGGGAAGATCTGAAGAGGAAGACGATGCAGCGGGAGGTCGAACGGGCGAAGAGGGAGGCGGCGCGTGGCGGTTGAGCGGGGCGGCGGCGGACGCGACCGGATCGGCGCGCGGGGGCGGAGCGCGGTTGCCGCCGCCGTCGCCGCGCTGGCCGTGCTCTGCGGGATCCCGGCGGGAATCCACGCACAGACGCCCCCCGAAACGGTACAGGCGGAGGTTTCGGGCCGTACCGTCAGCCTCCCCGTCGCGCGGCACCGGGCCTACCCCGCCGTGGCCGTGGCGGACCTCGCGCTCGCCCTGGAGAGCGTCCTCGACGGGGTCACGCGGAACGGCGTCTTCCTGCACGCCCGCCTCCACGGCGAAGAGGTCGCGTTCGAGGCGGAATCTCCCTTCTTCCGGCACGGGGGACGCGCGGTGCAGCTCGCGAATCCGCCTTACGAGGAAGGCGACGCCTTCTGGCTCCCGGCCGAGTTCGTCACGCGGTGGGTGTCGGAGGAACCGCCGCCGGTCGCCGCCGCGTCCGAGGGGGAGGGGGGGACGGCGCCCGCCTCGACCCCGGAGTCCCCGTCCTCCCCGCCGCCCGCCGACCCGTTGCCGGACCGCGTCGACCCGACGGCGCCGTGGCGCGTGATCATCGACCCGGGACACGGAGGCCGGGACCCGGGAACGCTGGGCGGCGCGAGCTACGAGAAGGATGTCGTGCTCGCGATCGCGAGACGACTGTACGAGGAACTCGAGGGGCGCGAGATGTTCGAGCCTCACATGACCCGGGAGACGGATGTCTACGTGGACCTCGACGAACGGTCCCAGTTCGCGGTGGACCGGGCCGGGGACCTCTTCGTCTCGATCCACGCCAACGCCGCGGGGGACGAACGGGCGCGCGGGTTCGAGACGATCTTCCTCGGGCAGGCCCGCTCGGAGGAGGCGCGCGACGTCGCGCTGCGGGAGAACCGGGGTCCCGAGGTGGATGACGCGGCGGGTTCGCCGTCCGACGTTCAGTTCATCCTCGCGGGACTCGACCGCACCGAGAATCTTGCGGAGTCGCGGCTCTTCGCCGGGTTCGTGCAGAACTCGATCCGAAGGGCGCGGCGCGGCGGGTCCCCCGACCGCGGCGTCATCCAGGGACCGTGGTGGGTCCTGCTCGGGGCGCTCGTGCGCATGCCGTCGGTGATCGTCGAAGTCGGGTTTCTCTCGAACGATGAAGAGGAGCGTTACCTGAACGGCGCGGAAGGACAGGAAGCGATCGCGCGGGCGATCGCGGACGCGATCGCGGCGTACCGCGCAGACGTGCTGCGCCGGTACGCCCCCGCGCCGGAGTCGGGGTGCTGAGCGCCGGCCGCGATGTGGCGGTGGAGCGCGCGGCGCCCGTGAGCCGGCGGGCGGCGCTGCTCTCCACGCGCCTCGTGGCCCGCGATACCTGGTGGCAGGAGTTCGACTGCCCGGACATCGCGGCCTCCGCGCTCCCCGGGCAGTTCGTCATGCTCGGCGTCGGGCTCGACGCGCCCGGGGCCTGGCTCCTCCCGCGTCCGTTCAGCGTCGGCTGGACGGGCCCCGGCGGCGAGGTCGGCATCCTGCTGCGCGCCTACGGCCAGGGCACGCGGGCGCTCGCGACGCTGGAAGTCGGGCAGACCGCGCTCCTGCTCGGACCGCTGGGCCGCCCCTTCGACACCGAGGGCGCGGACGTCGAATGCATCGCGGGCGGCGTCGGGCTCGCCCCGTTCATCTTCCTCGCCGCGCGCGAGGCGGCGGCGGGACGGTGCGTGCGGCTCATCTACGGCGAGCGCGATGCCGGAGCCGTCTTCGACCCCGCGCTCATCGCCCGCCTCACGGATCACGACCCGGAGGTGTTCACGGAGGACGGGACCGCCGGCCGGAAGGGCCTCGTGACCGCCGGCCTCGACCCGGCGTCGAGCGCGCTCCTCCTCGGCTGCGGCCCCACGCCCCTCCTGCGGGCGCTCGCGGCCTTCGCGCGGGAACACGGCCGCCGGCTCCAGGTCTCCGTGGAGGAGCACATGGGCTGCGGGATCGGCACCTGCCAGGGGTGCGTCGTGCGCGCGGCGGACGGGAGCTGGGTGAAGTCGTGCATCGAGGGCTCCGTCTTCCCCGCGGAGGAACTCGACTGGGGGGAGATCTGACCTCGGCCGCGGCGTCCCCGGGCCTCGTCCAGCGCGTGTTCGGGGCGGAGTTCCCGAGTCCCGTGCTCCTGGCCTCCGGCACGTGCGGTTACGGGCAGGAATACGCGGATCTCATCCCCCTCGATGAGATCGGAGGGCTCGTCACGAAGGCGGTGAGCCTCGAGCCCCGCCCCGGGAACCCGCCGCACCGCGTCGCGGAGACGCCCGGCGGGATGATCAACGCGATCGGCCTCGAGAACCCCGGCCTGCACGGCTTCATCGCGGAGAAGCTCCCCTGGCTGCGCGAGCACCTCCGCCGCGCGCAGGTGTTCGTGAACGTCGTCGGGCACTCGGCTGAGGATTTCGCCGCCGTCGTGCGCGGACTCGACGAAGAGGACGGCTTCCTCGGGTACGAGATCAACGTCTCCTGTCCGAACGTGAAGGGCGGCACGATGTTCGGCACCGACGAGCGGGCGCTGTCCGACCTCGTGGCGCGGCTTCGCGCCTGCACGGAGCGGCCGCTCGTGATCAAGCTCACCCCCAACGTCCCCGACGTGGGCGACTTCGCCCGCATCTGCGAGGAGGCGGGGGCCGACGGTCTGAGCGCGATCAACACCTTCCCCGGGATGGTCGTCGACATCGCCCGGCGCGAACCGCTGATCGGCAACCGGTCGGGCGGCGTGAGCGGCCCCGCGATTCTCCCCATGGGCGTCTACGCCACGTGGCGGGCGCGGCAGACGTGCGGGCTTCCGATCATGGGCATCGGGGGCATCCGCAACGCCGAGGACGCGTTACAGTACATCCTCGCCGGCGCCTGTCTCGTCCAGGTCGGGACGGCTTCGTTCGTCGATCCGGGCGCGGCGGTGGATGTCCACGAGGGGATCTCGAAGTACCTGACGGCGAACGGCATCGCGCGCCTCGAGGATCTCGTGGGCGCGCTCAGCGCCTGGCCGGGCAGCGGACCCGCGATTCCGGCCGGCTGATGATTCCCGGCAAGGCCCTGGTCGACCTCGCGTCGGCGCTCTTCATCGAGTGGCACGGCGAACCGCCGGTGGACATCCGTCCGGTCGACGCGGACGGCTCCGCCCGCAGCTACTGGCGCCTCACCGCCCCGGACGGGGCGTCCGCCGTGGGCGCCCACGGGCCCGACCCGATGGAGAACCGGGCCTTCCTCTCGTACTCCCGCACGCTGCGCGAACTCGGACTGCCCGTGCCGGAGGTGTATGGGGCGGACGAGACGTCCGGCGTGTGGCTCCTCGAGGATCTCGGCGACACGACCCTCTTCGATGCGATCAAGGAGGCGCGCGACCCGGGATCGGACGCCTTCCCCGACGCCGTCCTCCCCCTCTACCGGCAGGTGCTCGAGGTTCTGCCGCGCTTCCAGGTCGAGGGAGGGAGGCGGATCGACTTCCGCCGGGCCTATCCCCGGGCGGCGTTCGACCGGCAGTCCATCCTCTGGGACCTCAACTACTTCAAGTACCACTTCCTGAAGCTCGCGCACATCCCGTTCAACGAGGCGCACCTGGAGCGCGACTTCTCGCGGCTCGCGCGCCACCTGCTCGCCGGCGACCGGTCCTGGTTCCTGTACCGCGACCTCCAGTCCCGCAACGTGATGGTGCGGCAGGGGGCGGAGGGTCCGGAGCCCTGGTTCATCGACTACCAGGGCGGACGGCGCGGGGCGCTGCAGTACGACGTGGCGTCGCTTCTCTACGACTCGAAGGCGAACCTCGCGCGCCGGCACCGGGAGGCGCTGCTCGATCACTACATCGGCGTCCTCGAGTCGCACGGGGTCGCGCGGCGCGACGAGTTTCTCGAACTCTGGCCCGGGTATGTCCTCGTGCGACTGTTGCAGGCGCTCGGGGCCTACGGATACCGGGGGTTCTTCGAGCGCAAGCCGCGCTTCCTGCAGAGCGTGCCCTACGCGGCGGAGAACCTGCGGGGGTTGCTCGAGGCGGGTCTGCCCGTGGACATCCCCGAACTCGAGGGGGCGCTGCGCGCGATCGTCGAGCGCTGGGGCCGCAAGGCGGAGCCGTCGGCGGTCGAGCGAGGGCTGGAGGTGACGGTCTCGAGCTTCCGGTATCCCGGCGGATATCCGGCGGACACCTCGGGGCACGGCGGTGGGTACGTGTTCGACTGCCGGGGGCTCCCGAACCCGGGCCGGGAGGAGGCGTACCGCGACCTCACGGGTCTCGACGAGGAGACGATCGCCTTCATCGCGGCCCGGCCGGAAGCGCAGGAGTTCTGGGAACGAGTGCGGGGGATCGTGGACGCGCACATCGCGAACTATCTCGACCGCGGGTTCCACAGCCTGAGCGTGAGTTTCGGGTGCACGGGGGGACAGCACCGCTCGGTGTACATGGCGGAGCGGCTGCGCCAGCACCTCAGCGTGCGCTTCCCGGACGTGCGCGTGGAGATCACGCACCGGGAATCGGCGGACTGGCCGCGCCGTCCCGCGCCGGTCTGAGCCGTGGCCAAGGGCTGCTTGAGCCGGAGGACAGGGGCGGACGCTTGGAGGCGATGATCTTCGCCGCCGGCCGAGGACGCCGCCTGCGGCCGCTGACGGACGCGACGCCCAAGGCGCTCGTCGACTTCGGCGGCGTCCCGCTGCTGGAGCACGTCGCGGGGAACCTCGTCGCGGCGGGAGCGCACCGCCTGATCGTGAACGCGCACTATCTCGCCGAGCAGGTGGCGGCGTGGGCCGAAGCGTCGTCGCTGGGCATCCCGGTGTTCGTGTCCCGGGAAGACGAGGAGTCGCCCGCGCCCCTGGACACGAGCGGCGGCCTCTTCCACGCCCGGTCGCTGTTCGAGGCGCGGGACCCCTTCCTGCTCCACAACTGCGACGTCGTGACCGAGGTCGATCTCATCGCGCTGTACCGCGCGCACCTGGAGGGCGAGGCGCGGGACGGGCGGTTGGCCACGCTCGCGATCGCCGAGCGGGAGACGTCGCGCCCCCTCCTCGTGGACGGCCGCGGCGTGTACGGGCGCGCGAACCGGATGGAGGGGTGGGAAGTCGTCGCGCGGGAACCATCGAGCGCGGACGAAGCCCGGGAGTACGGTTTCTGCGGCATCCACGCGTTGTCGGCGCGGGTGTTCGAACGCTACGCGGAGGGAGGCGTCTTTTCGATCATGGATTCGTACATGGACTGGATCGGGGATGGGGAGCACGTCGCGGTGTTCGATGCGACGGGCGCGGCGTGGTACGACATCGGGACGCCGGAGCGGCTGGACGCCGCCAGGCGGGCGTTCGGGGCGGCCTCCGCATGAAGGCGATCCGCATCCGGGAGCCCGGCGGGCCGGAGGTGCTCGAACTCGTCGAGAGGGACGACCCGGTCGCCGGCGCCGGCGAAGTGCGGGTGCGCGTGCGCTGCGCGGGGATCAACCGGGCCGATCTCCTGCAGCGGCTGGGGCGCTATCCGGCGCCGCCGGACGCCCCGCCGGACATCCCGGGACTCGAGTTCGCCGGCGAGATCGAGGCGGTCGGGGCCGGCGTCTCCGGCTGGTCCGAGGGCGACCGCGTGATGGGCATTCTGGGCGGCGGCGGATACGCCGAGCGCGTGGCGGTCCCGGCCGGGCAGCTGCTGCCCATCCCCCCGACGCTGAACTGGACCGAGGCGGGGGCGATCGCGGAGGTCTTCCTCACCGCCGCGGACGCCCTCATCGAGCGCGGCCGCCTGCGCCCCGGCGAGACCGTGCTCGTGCACACGGCCGGCGGCGGCGTGGGAACGGCCGCCCTGCAACTGGCCCGCGCGAGCGGGGCGGGCGCGATCATCGCGACGGCGTCGGCGGCCAAGCTCGACCGCATCCGCGAAGCCGGGCTGCCGCACGACCTCGCCGTCGACCGCCGGGCCGGCTCCTTCGCCGACGCGGTCGCGCGACACACCGACCGGGCCGGCGCCGACGTCATCCTCGACACCGTCGGCGCCCCGTACTGGGAGGCGAACATGGCCAGCCTCGCCACCCTCGGCCGCCTCGTCATCGTCGGCGTCATGGGCGGCATGAAGGTCGAGGCCAACCTGCGCACCCTCATGGGGAAGCGCGCGACCGTCGTCGGAACCGTCCTCCGTGCCCGCTCGAAAGCGGAGAAAGCACACCTCACGGAAATGTTCGCGACCCGCTTCCTCCCCGGCTTCACCGCCCCGGACGAAGATCCGTCCCGCCTGCGCCCGGTCATCGACCGGATCTTCCCCCTCGCCGAAGCCGCCGAAGCCCACCGCTACGTCGAATCGAACCAATCCTTCGGCAAAGTCCTCCTCGACATCGACGCCTGACGCCGGGTCAGCCGCCGCTGACGGCGGGGAGGACGACGACTTCGGCGCCGTCCGTCACGGGCGTGTCCAGGCCGCTGAGGAAGCGGATGTTCTCGCCGTCCACGAAGATGTTCACATGGGGCCGCAGGCGGCCCCGCTCCGTGATCAGGCGGTCGTGGACGTCGGGGTGGGCGGCCCCGAGTCCGGCCAGGATCTCCCCGACCGGGGCTGGTGCGCCGGGGACGTCGACCTTGGAGCGCCCGCCCGTGAACTCCGTCAGCGCGGCGGGCAGCGTCACGCGCACGAGGCCGGCGCCCGGCGTCGCGCCAGTCTGCGTCCCGGCGGGCATCAGCCTCGCCCGGCCGCGCACGCCTTCACGCAGACCACCGGCGGGAGACCCTCGCACACCAGCCCCCACGTCGTCCCGTCGTCGCGGGAGGCGTACACCTTGCCGCTGCGGGTGCCGAAGAACACCTGCCCGGGGGCGAGCGTGTCCAGCGCGTCGCGGAGCACGGTTTCGTACGCGTTCCGCTGCGGAAGCCCCTCGGTGAGCGCCTCCCAGCTCGCGCCGCCGTCCCGGGTCCGGTAGACGCGCAGCTTCGCCTCGGGCGTACACCGGAAGCCGTCCGATTCGAGCGGCACGATGTAGACCGTGTCGGCATCGCCCGGGTGCATCGCCATCGCGAAGCCGAAATCGGACGGCACGCCGTTGGCGATGTCCGTCCACGAATCGCCCCAGTCGTCGCTCCGGTACAGTCCCCAGTGGTTCTGCAGGAAGAGCCGCCCCGGATTCGACGGATGGTGCACGATCTTGTGCACGCACTGGCCGAACTCCGGGTGCTTGTCCGGCAGGAACTCCGCGCGCACCCCCTTGTTGCGCGCGGCCCAGGTCGCGCCGCCGTCGTCGCTGCGGTACGCCCCCGCCGCCGAGATGGCGATCGTCGCCCGCCCGCCCGGCTCGCCGTCCGTGACGATGGTGTGCAGGCAGAGCCCGCCGGCCCCACCCACCCACCGCTCCCGGTGCGGGTGGTTCAGCAGCCCCTCCACCGCCTCCCACTCCTCGCCCGCATCGTGCGAGATGAACAGGCAGGCGGGCTCCACGCCCAGCCGGATCACATCCGGTTCGCGGGCCGACCCCGGCTGGATCTGCCAGACGCGTTTGAGGGAAAGCCCGGAGTCCTCGGGAAACCTGACCGAACGCTCGGCCTTTCCCGACCAGTTCGCCCCGAAGTCGTCGGAGAAGCGCAGCGTCGTCCCCCAGAAGGGACTGTGCGGCGCCGCCCACAGCCGCGACCGGCCGGCCCGGTCGTCGTACGCCATCGCGTAGACTTCCTCTCCCGGGAAGTGGGGGCCGTCCAGCTCCCAGCCCCCGTCTCCCTCTCCGCCGCCGTCGCGCGGCCGCGCCAGGAAGGCGCCCTTCGTCGTTCCCAGCAGGAGCGTGCCGCCCCCGTTTGTCCCGTTTCCGCTCGCCACGGTCCGTCCCTTCGTTGTTCGCACGTCGCTTCGCAACCGTAGTACGTCGCTTCGCAGCCGAAGTTGCGCGCGGCCAATGTACCATGCAGGCGCCACCGGGGTGCGTTGGCCCGCCGCCGACGGGACCGTATCATCCGGCCCATGCAGGTCTGGATCGGCACGAGCGGCTACAGCTATCCCGCGTGGAAAGGCAGCTTCTACCCGGAGGATCTCCCCAACAAGGAGATGTTGTCCTTCTACGGGCGCCGGCTTCAGGCCGTCGAGATCAACAACACCTTCTACCGCATGCCGCGCGAGAGCGTGCTCGAAAACTGGGCCGAGGCGGTGCCCGACGGATTCCGCTTCGCGCTCAAGGCGTCGCGCCGCATCACGCACTTCAAGCGATTGCAGAACGCGGAAGAGGAGACGGAGTATCTCGTGCAGACGGCGTCGGTGATGGCGGATCGTGCGGGCGTCATCCTGTACCAGCTTCCGCCCAACTTCAAGCGGGACGATGAACGGCTCGCGCGTTTCGTGGACCAGCTTCCGAACCCCGGCACGTCGGCCTTCGAGTTCCGGCACGCCTCGTGGTTCGACGAGGCGGTGTTCGACATCCTCCGGGCCCGGAACTCCGCCCTCTGCCTCGCCGAGACGGACGACGGAGACGACGCGCCCTTCGTCGAGACGGCGGACTGGACCTACCTCCGGCTGCGGCGGAGCGCGTACTCCACGCAGGAGCTGGAGGCCTGGGCCGAGCGGCTGCGCGCCTCGGGCTGGGGCCGGGTCTACGCCTTCTTTAAGCACGAGGACGCAGGCGTCGGCCCCGCGCTCGCCGGGCAGTTCACGGAGATGATGACGGAGATGACGGGGCTGACGGAGCGAGCGCACGCATGACCCGGGTCGTCGGCCAACTGCTCCTCATCAACGTCGTCGCCTACGTGTTCACGCGCACGAACCCCGTCCTGATGTCGGAGCTGTGGCTCGTCCCCGCCCAGGTTCTGACCCGGCCCTGGACGCTCATCACCTACCAGTTCCTGCATGGCGGCGTGTCCCACATCTTCTTCAACATGCTCGCGCTCTTCTTCTTCGGGCCGAAGCTCGAGTCGCTGCTCGGGTCGAAGAGTTTCCTCAGGCTGTACCTGCTGGCCGGGATTGTTGGAGCGCTCGTCCACATCCTGTGGACGGTCCCCACGATGTCGCAGGGCACCCTGTACATTCCGATGGTCGGGGCTTCGGCGGCCGTGTACGGCGTGCTCTTCGGCTACGCGCGCTACTGGCCGCGCGACCGGGTGATGATCTGGTTCGTCATCCCGGTGCAGGTCCGCTTCCTCGTCATCGGCTTCACCTTGCTCTCCCTGTGGCTGGGCCTGGGCGGCGTCGGCGGCGGCGTGGCGCACTTCGCGCACCTGGGCGGGTTCCTCGGCGGCTGGCTCTACCTGAGGTGGCGGGCCACGCGCTCCGCCGCGGCGCAGTTCCGGAAGAAGGCCGAGAGTCCCGGCGTCCGCATGGGGGAACGGGAGTTGAACGTGAAGTGGGGACGCATCGAGCCGACCGCCCTTCATCCCGTGAACCGGGCCGAATACGAGCGCATCGCCGACAAGCTCAAGGCCGCGGGATGGTCCGCCCTCACCGACCGCGAGCGCACGTTCGTGGAGAGATTCGGCGGAGGTTTCGGCTAGCACGATGGCCGGGCGTGTCCTGTTCCTGCCCGGCGATGGCATCGGCCCCGAGGTCCTCCGCGAGGCGCGACGCGTGCTGGAGGCCGTCGGCGAGGTCTACGGCCACCGCTTCGACATCGTCGAGGCTCCCATCGGCGACGGCGCGCTCGAGCGGTTCGGAGATCCTCTGCCGGAGGACACGCGGGCGCTCGCCGTCGAGGTCGACGCCGTGCTCGTGGGAGCGGTGGGACTCGCGGTGCGCTCCGCGCACGGGACGGAGGTCGACGCCTCCAGAGGGCTGCTGGATCTGCGGCGGTTGCTCGGGAATCATGCGAATCTCCGCCCCGTTTCCGTGCCCGAGGCGCTCGTGGCGCGATCTCCCCTCCGGCCGGAGCGCGTCCGCGGCGTGGATCTCGTCGTCGTACGTGAACTGCTCGGCGGCATCTATTACGGACGTCCCCGCGGGATCGAGGACGGCGTCGCCTTCGACACCGAGATCTATACGGAGGAGGAGATTCGGCGGATCTCCGTGTCGGCGTTCGAACTCGCGCGCACGCGGCGGAGGAAAGTGACGTCGATAGACAAGGCGAATGTCCTGGAGTCGTCGATCTTCTGGCGCCGAATCGCCGAAGGAGTATCCGGCGACTATCCGGATATCGAGTTTTCCAGCATGCTCGTGGACAATTGCGCGATGCAGTTGATCCGTGATCCGCGCCAGTTCGACGTCCTGCTGACCAGCAACCTGTTCGGCGACATTCTGAGCGACGAGGCGGCGGTGCTGGTCGGGAGCCTCGGCATGCTGCCGTCGGCGAGTGTGGGCGGCGACATCGGTCTCTATGAGCCGGTCCACGGTGCGGCGCCGGACATCGCGGGGTGGGGGATCGCGAACCCCGTCGGCGCGATCCTCTCCGTCGCCATGATGCTCGACCTCACGTTCGCGCTGCCGGACGAGGCGGGCGCCGTGCGGGCCGCCGTGAACCGCGTGCTCGAGGACGGATACGGCACCGTCGATCTCCACGCCGACGGGGGCCGGGCGCCGGTGTCGACGGCGCGGATGGGGGAGTTGATCGTCGGAGCCCTGGGCACGGTGGGCAAAGCGGACCAGTGACGCCTATCTTTCCGACGGTCGCCGGGGGCATCCCGATTTCGCGGGATTGAGAGCGTACCCCATGAACCTGATCCGGCTCATACCGGCGTAGGGAGCGCGGCCCGCGCGGGGTAGCGTCCCCGCCCGGCGTCGACCATCCCCCGTCCGGCGACGACGCGGGTGTGCCGGAGAAAACGACGCCGGTCATGATCGATCCGGACCCTGCCCTCGCCACTTCGGCTCCGTACGAAGGCGCCTTCCCCAACTCCACCAGAGTCTTTGTGGATGGCCCCGGCGACCTTCGCGTCCCCGTGCGGGAGATCGCGCTCGCCGGCGGCGAGCCGCCCCTGCGCGTCTACGACACCAGCGGTCCGGGCGGGTGCGACGTGCGGCACGGCCTGCCGCTCCTCCGCGACGCCTGGGTCCGTGCCCGCCACGTGCGAGAGATCGGGCGCTCCGCCACGGTGGTCCGCGGGCGGCGGGACGACGCCATGGACCTGCCCGCGACGCTCGTCCGCGAGACGCGGCGGGGGAACGGCCCCGTCACCCAGATGCACTACGCGCGCCGGGGCGAGATCACGCCCGAGATGGCGTTCATCGCCGTGCGGGAGGGCATGGACCCGTCCTTCGTGCGCGACGAGGTGGCGCGCGGCCGCGCCATCATCCCCGCCAACATCAACCACCCGGAGTTGGAGCCGATGATCATCGGCCGCGGCTTCAAGGTGAAGATCAACGCCAACATCGGGAACTCGGCCGTCACGTCGTCCATCGAGGAAGAGGTGGAGAAGCTCCGCTGGGCCACCCTGTGGGGCGCCGACACCGTCATGGACCTCTCCACGGGCCGGAACATCCACGCCACGCGGGAGTGGATCCTCCGCAACTCCCCCGTCCCCATCGGCACCGTGCCCATCTACCAGGCGCTGGAGAAGGTGGGCGGCGTCCCGGAGGAACTCACGTGGGACATCTACCGGGACACGATCATCGAGCAGTGCGAGCAGGGGGTGGACTACTTCACCGTGCACGCCGGGCTGCTGCTCCGGTACGTACCGCTCACGGCGGAGCGCATGACGGGGATCGTGAGCCGCGGCGGATCGATCATCGCCAAGTGGAGCATGGCCCACCACCGGGAGAACTTCCTCTACACGCACTTCCGCGAGTTGTGCGAGATCGTGCGGGAGTACGACGTGTCCCTGTCGCTGGGAGACGGGCTGCGGCCGGGGTCGATCGCCGACGCCAACGACGAGGCGCAGTTCGCCGAACTGCGCACGCAGGGCGAGTTGACGCGGATCGCGTGGGAATACGACGTGCAGGTCATGAACGAGGGCCCGGGGCACGTGCCCATGCACCTGATCCGCGAGAACATGGAGCGGCAGCTTGAGTGGAGCGACGAGGCGCCCTTCTACACGCTGGGGCCGCTGACGACGGACATCGCGCCCGGCTACGACCACATCACGAGCGCGATCGGCGCGGCGACGATCGGCTGGCACGGCACCGCGATGCTGTGCTACGTGACGCCCAAGGAGCACCTCGGACTCCCCGACCGCGACGACGTGAAGGCCGGCGTCATCGCCTACCGGATCGCCGCGCACGCGGCGGACCTCGCGCGCGGACACCCGGGCGCGCAGGCGTGGGACGACGCGATCTCGAAGGCGCGCTTCGAGTTCCGGTGGGAGGACCAGTTCAACCTCTCGCTCGACCCGGTGACCGCGCGCGCCTTCCACGACGAGACGCTTCCGGCGGAGGGCGCGAAGATCGCCCACTTCTGCTCGATGTGCGGCCCGAAGTTCTGCGCCATGAAGATCAGCGAGGACGTGCGCCGCTATGCCCGCGAGCGGGGGCTCGACGACGCCGAAGCGATCGAGCGCGGGTTGAGCGAGAAGGCTCGCGAATACCGAATCGCGGCTGCTAGACGACCTCCGCCCTGGCGCCCGCCGGGCGGACATCCGCTCGAGGCTCCGTGAAGGGTTCCGACGGGGCCGCGTCGGAACCTGGCTCGGACGGTCGATCCGGCGCCGTGCCCTGCCAGGCTTCGAGCGCGGCCTTCTGGAGGCCGACGATGTCGCGCTCCATCCACTCGAAGCGGCCCGCCATGATGTCCTGGGCGATGCGGTAGTCCGCCACGTCGTGGTTCGAGCGGATGCGGCGGAAGAGTTCGCCCACGCGGCGGCGTGACTCGACGGCGAACGAATCGGCGAGACGCGCGGCCTCCCGGGCCTCGTCGCGGGCCTCATCCCCCGCGCGCCGGCGCAGCATGTCCGCTCTCGTGACGGCGGCCGAGATCGCGAACAGTTCCGCGCCGATGTCGATGACGCGGAAGAGCAGTCCCTGGCGCCGCTCGAGCTTCGGCCCGTGGCGGAGCATGAGGTGGAAGATCGTGCGCGCGAGCTTGCGGCTGTTGCGCTCGACAAAGCGCAGGTGCTTCGCCAGCCGCCCGTGGCTCGCGAAGCGCGGCGGCAGGCTCCAGCCGATCCACGTCGTCGGATACCAGGTGGCGTAGAACCACGCGGCCTTCGGCAGGGCCTTGAGCTTCGCGCCGAGGCCGAGCCGCGGGTCGACGAGGTCGCCGGCGATCTGGAGGTGCCGGTCCACGGCCTCGCGCGCCATGAACAGGCGCAGGATCTCGCTCGACCCCTCGAAGATCCGGTTGATCCGGAAGTCCCGCAGCCAGCGCTCGACGGCGACGGGTTCCTCGCCCCGCGCCGTCAGCGAATCGGCCGTCTCGTAGCCGCGCCCGCCCCGCACCTGCAGCGCGTCGTCGACGAGTTGCCATCCCGTTTCCGTGTTCCAGAGCTTCGCCATCGCGGCCTCGAGCCGGATGTCGTAGCCGCCCCGGTCCGCCATCGACTGCGTGAGGTCGGCGATCGCGGACATGGCGTACGTCCGCGTCGCGATCGACGTCAGGTAGTGCGCGATCGTCTCGTGCTTGCCGACCGGCACGCCCCACTGGATGCGCTCCGCGCACCAGCGCCGGCACGCCTCGAGCGCAGTCTGCGCCCCGCCCACCGACGAGGCCGGGATCGTCAGGCGTCCCGTGTTCAACGTGATGAGGGCGAGCTTGAGTCCGCTCCCTTCCTTCCAGAGCAGGTTCTCGGCCGGCACGCGGACGTCGGTGAAGCGGATGATCCCGTTCTCGAGCGCCTTCAGCCCCATGAAGTGGCAGCGCCGCACGATCTCGACGCCCGGCCAGTCCCGCTCGACGATGAAGGCGGAGATGCGCCCCGTGTCCGGGTGGCGCGCCATCACGACGTAGAGTTCGGCCAGGGTGCCGTTCGTGCACCACAGCTTCTCGCCGTTCAGGATGAAGGCGGACCCGTCCTCCGTGCGCTCGGCGGAGGTCGTGAGCCGGGCGGGGTCCGAACCCACGTCGTTTTCGGTGAGCGCGAAGGCGCTGACCGCCCCCTTCGCGAGCCGCGGGAAGTACGCCTCCTTCTGCGCCTCGGTGCCGAACATCTTGAGCGGCTGCCCCACGCCGATCGACTGATGCGCCGAGAGGAGGGCGACGACGTTGCCGTCCACGGAACCCACCACGCGCATCGCGTTCGCGTACTCCGTCTGGTTGAATCCGAGCCCGCCGTACTTCTGCGGCACCTTGATGCCGAACGCGCCGCGCTCCGCGAGCGCCCGCACCACCTCGGGCGGGATCTTGCCGTCCCGGTCGATGCCGTCCGAGTCCACCTCGTCGCGGAGGAAGATCCGCAGGTCCTCGGTCCACGCGCGGGCGCGGTCGGAGATGAAGTCGTCCGGGTCCGGATAGGGGTGGATCGCGTCGAGCCGGAGCTTCCCGAGAAAGAGGTTCCGGACGAAGGTTCGCCCCGTCCAGTCCGTCTCGCGGGCGGCCTCGGCGACCTTCCGGGCCTCGGCCTCGCTGACATGGGATCCCTTGTTCGCAGCCGTATGTTCAGACATGTGGATCTTCCGTCTTGTGTGCCTCATATGGGAACGTCGCCGCGAACGCCGGCTTCGACGGCGACTCTCCCGCAAACCTACCCCGCGCCGCGCGTTCGCGACAAACCGGCGGCGCCGCGTTCCCGCCGCCCGGAGAGGCGGGAGGGCGCGGCCGGACGGGTCGCGTTACGCGGACTTTCCGTGATACCCTTGAGCCCTCGAAACGGGCCCCCGCCAGATTCGAAAGGCCGCCGCGAGTGAACTCGACCCCACAGACCCCGCCCGTAGCGCGCCGGGAGATCGTCTCATGGGCGATGTATGACTTCGCCCACTCGGCCTTCGGGACGATCGTCGTGACGTTCATCTTCTCGGCCTGGTTCGCGCGGTCGATCGCCCCCGACGACGTGCTGGGGGGCGTCTGGTGGACGCGCGCGGTCACGGTCTCCGCGGTCACGACGGCGCTCATCATGCCGGTGATCGGCGCGATGGGGGACTTCGGCGGCCTCAAGAAGCGGTTTCTGCTCATCGCGACCATGATCTGCGTCGTTCTGACGGCGGGCCTCTTCGGCATGGGGCCGGGCGATGCATGGATCGCCGCGCTCGTGTTCATCGGGGCCAGCGTGGCCTACGAGTCGATGCAGTCGCTCGCCAACGCGTTCCTGCCCGAAATCTCGACCCGGGAGAACATGGGACGGATATCCGGGCTGGGCTGGGGCCTCGGGTACTTCGGCGGCCTCCTCTGCCTCGTTCCGGCGCTGGGCATGGTCAGCGGCTGGCTGCCGGAGGACGGGGGGCTGAACGTGCGGTCCACGAACCTCCTCGCCGCCGGCTGGCTCCTCGTGTTCTCGATTCCGGTCTTTCTGTTCCTTCGGGAGCGGCAGCCCCGCCGCCGCGCGTCGCTCGGTACCTACGTGCGCATGGGCTTCGGCCGCATCGCCGACACGGCCCGGGACCTGAGGCGCTATCGCCAGGCCGTCCGCCTCCTCGTGGCGCGTCTCGTCTACAACGACGGGCTCGCGACCGCCTTCGCCATGGCGGCGATCTTCGCCGGGGCCGAGTTCGGGATGGAGACGGCGGACCTCCTCATCCTCGGCATCGTCGTGAACCTGACGGCCGGCGCGAGCGCGATCGGCTTCGGATTCGTGCAGGACCGGATCGGCGGGAAGCGCACGATCGCCGTGACGCTCGTGCTGCTGATGGTGGCGATCGCCATGGCATGGTCCGCGCGGGACCTCCCGATGTTCTGGGCCGCGGCCATACTCCTGGGGCTGATGGTCGGGCCGAACCAGGCGGGGAGCCGCGCCCTCCTCGGTTCGTTCGTGCCCGAGAGCAAGCAGGGCGAACTGTTCGGCTTCTACGCCTTCTCGGGCCGCCTTTCCGCCGCGGCCGGGCCGCTCTCCTACGGGCTCATCCTGGGTGCCACGGGCAGCCACAGGTGGGCCATCGCCTCCATCCTCGTGTTTCTCGCCGCCGGGTTCCTGCTCCTGCTGCGGGTGGACGAGGAGGAAGGCGTGGCGCTCGCGACGGCGGAAGGAGCACCGGCGGGCTAACCGCAGGGGCTGCCCGGTTGCGTCGCGGCGTCTCCGGATCGCGGGGAGACGAGGCCGCGGGGTTCGATGCCGCCGCTGATGGTCAGGCCCCAGCCCCCGGCGGAGCGGTCGAGCGCGCCGGACCAGGCGAGGATCCGGCCGCCCGGCAGGCGGAGGGCCCAGCGGGCGCGCGCGTCGAGCGACCACGGCGCGGCGGACGCGGGGCCGGTCGGGCCGCTTGATCCGGCGAGCCGCTCCTCCCAGAGCGCGCCGGACGCGTTGGCGGGGCCGCCCCAGCGCGGCGAGACGGAGAGCGAGAGTCCTTCCTCGTCCGACGGGCGGCCGACGGTCAGGGTGACGGCCAGGCCGCGCTCCTCGTAGCCCCGGGCGGAGTGGAGTACCAGGATCCGGCCCTGCGCGTCGAGGCGAACGGGGCCGCCCGCCGCCCGGAGTCCGCCGGCCACCTCGAGTCCTCTGCCCGTCTGGCCCGCGCCGCCGTCGCGCCGGCCGCTCGCCTCGCCGAACACTTCGAGCGCCAGCCCGCCGAGGCGCATCGACGGGCTCACCTCGATGCCCAGCCGCTGCTGTTCGACCGTCGAGCGCCGGTCGTCGACGGTCTCCGCGCCCTCCCCGGTCGCGAGCCGCGCCCACGCCGCGTCGGCCCGGAGCCCGAACCCGTCGGCGAACCGGCGCCGGACTTCGAGAAGCCCGAGCCCCAGGTCCAGACCGCTCGTGCCCACGCGGCCCGTCGCTCGCGTGTTCTCCGCCGACCCCCATCCGCCACCCGCCATCCCCCACACCGAGGTGGCCCCGTCCGACCAGCGCAAGTAGGGATGCACGGCCGTCAGCGACGTCTCGAGACGGCCGCCCGCCGTGCCGGCGCGCCAGTCGCTTCCGCCCTTGCTCCTCGCGACCGCAACACCCGCGAGCCAGCTCCCGCCGAAGGCGCGGTCGAGCCCGGCCCAGCCCGTGCGCAGGCTGCCCTCGTAGCCGCGCTCCGCGGCCGGCTCGCCCGCGAACGTCTGGATGTCGCCTTGGCCCCAGAGCCGCCAGCCCGGGCGGCCGCCTTCCCTTCCGCCCCACGCGAACGTGAACTCCGTGCCGCCTCCTCCGTCTGCTGGTCCGCCACCACCTCCGAACGCCCGGAGGCTCCCGGGGCCGTCCACGCCCAGCGCCGCCAACAGATCCGCCCCGTCCCGAGGCCCGGCCGGAGGATCGTCGCGGCCCTCGGCCGCGACCGCGGCCCACTCCGCCGCCTGCCGCTCGAACGTCCGGCCCGCCTCGGCGAGGCCTCCGCCGCGCAGGTAGCGCGACATCGTCCAGCCCGCGAGTAGCCGGTCGGCCGCCGCCCGCGCGCCCGCCCCGTCCAGCGGGATGGCGCGTCCCAGCACTTTGAGCCGCGACCGCTCGTCCCGGCCCCCCGGTCCCACGTACCGGCCCAGCGTCATGCGCGCGCTGGCCAGATGCGCCCGCGCCGTCGCCGCCAGCGTCTCGTCGAGCGCCAGGCGCGCCATCCGGTCGTTCGAGCCCACCGCGAACGTATGCGCGGCGGAGAGCCCGTCCGGGTCGTGCGCCGTCACGTCGATGGACGCGGAACCGTAGCCGACGGGCATCACCGTCAGCACCGCGCCCGCCACGGTCACCGCGGCAACGTTCGGATCCGACGACACGGCGGCGTATGCGAGCGTGTCCCCGTCCGGGTCCGCGAAGTACGGCGCCAGGTCGAGCGCCGCCGTCGCACCTCCCTCGTCGAGCGCCTGGTCCGGGATCGCGCCCACTGTCACGGGCGCGTCGTTCACCGCCGCGACGCGAATTTCGACCTCCGCCTCCGCCCGGCCGCCGTTGCCGTCGGCCACCGTGTAGGTGAACCCGTCCGTGCCGTGCCAGTCCGCCTCCGGCGCGTACACGACCCCGCCGCCCGCGGCGATCCGCGCCGTTCCGTGCCCCGGCTTCGACACGGACTCGACGTGTAGCGCGTCGCCGTCCACGTCCGTGTCGTTCGCCAGCACGTCCACCGTGACCGGTTCGTCCTCGTTCGTCGCCGCCGTGTCGGCCAGGGCCACGGGTGCGTCGTTCACCGCCACGACCACGACCACGACCTCCGCCACCCCCGTGCCGCCCTTCCCATCGGCGGCCGTGTACGCGAACCGGTCCGTGCCGTGCCAGTCCGCCTCCGGCGCGTACACGACCCCGCCGTCCGCGGCGATCCGCGCCGCGCCGTGTTCCGGCTGCGACACCGACTCGACGCGCAGCGCGTCGCCGTCCGGGTCCGTGTCGTTCGCCAGCACGTCGACCGTGACTTCCCCGTCCTCGTTCATCGCGGCCGTGTCCGCGGCCGCCTCCGGAGCCTCGTTCACGTTCGTCACGTCGACCGTCACCCCGACCGTCGCCGCCGCCCCGTGCGGATCCCGCGCCCGCACCGTCAGCTCGTACCGGTTCGGCTCCGTCTCGTAGTCCTCGCCCGCGCCCACGTACGACACCGCCCCGTCCCGCGAGCCGACCGCGAACCGCGTCGCGTCGCCCGACGCCAGCGAGTACGTCACCTCATCGCCGTCCGGGTCCTCCGCGTCCACCGCGTCCAGCGCCACCGGGCGAGAGCGGCCATCCTCGTTCTCGCGAAGCTCGAACGCGTAGAACGGTTCCCTGAACGCCGGCGCCTCGTTCGCCACCTCGATCGCCACCTCCGCATAAGCCGTGCCGCCCAACCCGTCCGAGACATCGATGCTGATCCAGACGGTTCCCAGCTCGGCGGGAGCCACCCAGTGCGCTTCCAGCCCGTCCACCGCTCCCAGGAAGCTCCCCGCCTGCGCACTCCACACACACGTCAGCGGGTCGCCGTCCGGGTCCGTCGCCACCGCCGTCAGCCGAACCTCTCCGCCCGGCCCCACCCGGCACGGATCGCAGTAGGCCGTCACGGTCGGATCCTCGTTCGTCGGCGTCGTGTCCCAGATCGTCACCTCGACCGAACTCGGGTTCCCGGCCTGGACCGACGACGGCAGCTTGCCCAGCGCCACCGTGAACGTCTCGTAGTAGGTGTCCTCGTCCTCGGTCGTGGAGATCGTGTCGCTCCCGGTCGTCGCGCCCGCCTCGATCTCGATGCTCGAGAGCGAACCGTAGTCGCCCTCGTCCGCCGTGCCCGGCGTCAGCGTGAGGGGGATCGTCAGGCGGCTCGACAGCGCCGTCGACACCCGTGCCGTCACCGTCACCGGGAACCCCTCCGGCACCGGGTTCGGCGAAGCCGACAGGGTCACCGAGGGCAGGTCGTCGTCGCGGATGTCGAGACGGAGGCCCGCGCTGCTCAACTCCGGGTTCCTGCTGTCCGCGAAGAGGTAGAGGGTCTCGCCGTCGTCGTCATCCGCGTCGTCGATGACGCGCAGGATCGCCGCCCCCGTCCGATCGCCCTCCGCGATGGTGAAGGCCGTCCTCGACAGCGTGTAGTCGTCGCCGCGAGTCGCCGTGCTCTCGGCGCCGACCCGCAGCGTCACCTGCGTGCCCCCGGGTGGCGCGGGGCCGTTCAGCCTCGCCGAGATCGTGACGTCGTTTCCGCCTTCCCTGGCGCGTCGGTTGGCGCGCAGCGTGAGGCTCGTGGGGATCGCGGGCGGACCCACCGTGAGCAGGAAGGACCGAACGAGGTAGTTTCCAATCCAGAAGTTGATCTTTCCCTGGCCGGCGGCGACGCCGGTCACCGTGAACGGAAGCCTCTCGAAGTTGTCCGGGGTGACCTGCACGCTGGCCGGCGCGATCGACGCCGCCCCGCCGACGCTCTCCGCGCGAATGAGGTACGCGCC
This sequence comes from Gemmatimonadales bacterium, assembly GCA_009840115.1. Classification (GTDB taxonomy): domain Bacteria; phylum Gemmatimonadota; class Gemmatimonadetes; order Palauibacterales; family Palauibacteraceae; genus Palauibacter; species Palauibacter irciniicola. Next base: position 36,989 of record VXOJ01000030.1, read on the forward strand.
GGGGTATTCTTCGTATCCGAGCGCGTAAACCAGGGAGTCTCGTTCGTTTACCGTCTCGGGCTCGCGGTCGTTGTTGTAGATGTTGACCGTAAACCAGCGGACGGATTGGCCATCGAAGTTCGAGCCCGTTCCGCTGATCGTGCTCCTGACCTTCACCTGCACCCGGCTTTCGCCGAGCACGTCGTTGTCGGCCACGCTGAACGACACGGGTTGCCCGACGTTCCAGTTCGTCGTCGAGAACGTCAGCGAGGCCGGGCTCACCGTCACCAGGCTGACGTCGTCGCTGGCGACCGCGACCGTGGTGGCCGCCGTCGGCTCCGACGACAGCGAGATGTAGTAGCTGTGGGTCGAACCTTCATAGGTGCCGAAGGAGGAGCGCTTCTCCAGGTCGCCGGGGCTTCCGGTCTCGTAGACGATGTCCGTCACGTCGTTGTCCGTCACCGTGACGACGACCGTCCGGACCGTAACGCTGTCGTAGCCACCTCCGCTCGCCTCGTGCGCGATCTCCGCGAACTTGAAGATGCCGGCCATGTCCTCATCGGTCGCCGTCACCGTCACCGTCTGCGCGGAGTTCCAGTCCGTCGTCGTGAACGTCAGGCTCGACTTGTCGACCGTCGCCACGCCGGACTTGCGGGTACATGAGGTGCCGGCCGCTTCATGACACCTGGAGGGGGCGTCGCTCGCCGTCACCGAGATCGTCACCGTGTCCGTCGGCTGCGTGTCCAGCACGACGGTGTAGGAGCCCGTCGAACCTTCCTGTATGGTCAGGTTCCCCGGCGATACGGTCACGCCAGGGTCCTGCGCCGCGGCCCGGGCCGCAGGCAGGAAGAGAAGCGCCGCGAGAACGCCGAGCGTGACCCGCGTCACATTCCCTCGCGGACGCAGGCTCCTTCGTTGCCGGGATCCGACGGGTTGGGGCGGGAGGGGTACGGCTCGCGGGCGTACAGGTAACCGGCAAGCCGCGCACGCGAACCTCTCCATGACCGACTTGGGGACGACCTAGAGAGCACCAGGTACCGCATCGGGTCACCTCATGGCCTAAGGCGGCCACACCTCCCCATAGACCCCCCCCTTAAACTAGTGGGTCGTATACGATACTTGGGCGATAGACGATCGTTTTTCGGCGATATTTTGGCGACTGTCCGTTCAGGCGGCCGGGCCACGGTCACCAGGGCGCTGGCCTGAGGGCCACGGAACCCCTATATACGAGGCCATCTTATACGATTCTCGGGCGATGGAGAGCTGTATGGCGGCGATATTCCGGTGACATTCGGGCGTTGTCCAGTGAGGCGGTCCGGCGCGGTTGCGGGGCCGCGGACGATGACGGAGGGGTGCGGATGACGGAGGATCGTGAGGGGCTTCGGCGACAGATCGAAGTGCTCAGGGAGCGCAGCTCCAGACTGAGCGCGGCCGTGCTGCGCGTCAGCGACAGCCTCGATCTGGACACGGTGCTTCAGGAAGTCGTCGACAGCGTTCGCGAGCTGACGGCGGCCCGCTATGCCACGATCGTGACCGTCGACGACGCCGGACGTGTTGCGGAGTTCGTCACTTCCGGTTTCACGTCCGACGAGAAGAGCGAGCTGGTCGGGTGGCCGGACGGACCGGACCTCTTCGAGCACTTCCGGGACCTTGCGGCGCCGCTCCGGCTGACGGACCTGCCGGCCTATGTCCGAGAGCTCGGCTTCTCGACGGATCTCATTCGGTCCAGGACGTTGCAGAGCGCGCCGCTGCGGCACCGGGGCGTGATCATCGGCAGCTTCTTTCTCGCCGAGAAGGAGGGCGGCGGAGCTTTCACGAGTGCCGACGAAGAAGTCACACAGCTGTTCGCCTCGCAGGCCGCGACCGCGATCGCCAACGCCCGCGCGCATCGCGAGGAGCGCCGGGCGCGGAACGACCTGGAGGCTCTGATCGAGACGTCGCCCGTGGGTGTGGTGGTCTTCGATGCGGCGTCGGGCGAGGCCGTATCGTTCAACCAGCAGGCACGGCGCATCGTCGAGGGGCTGAGCTCGCCCGGGCGCGCTCTCGAGGAGTTGCTGGACGAGATCACCTGCCGCCGCGCCGATGGGCGGGAGGTCTCCCTGGCAGCGTTCCCTCTGGCCCAGCAACTGCGCATCGGCGAGACGGTCCGCACCGAGGAGATGACGCTCTCGGTCCCCGACGGCCGGAGCGTGACGACGCTGGTCAATGCCACGCCGATCCACGCGGCCGAGGCCGCGGTCCGGTCGGTCGTGGTCACGATGCAGGACCTGGCGCCATTCGAGGAACTCGAGCGGCTGCGGACCGAGTTCCTCGCCATCGTGAGTCACGAACTGCGCGCGCCGCTTACTTCGATCAAGGGTTCGACGGCCACCGTGCTCGCCTCCTCGGCGGACTTCTCGCCGCCTGAAATGCTGCAGTTCTTCCGCATCATCGATGGACAGGCGGATCAGATGAGCGGCCTTATCGGTGACTTGCTGGATGCCGGACGCATCGCCACGGGCACCCTGTCGGTCTCGACCGAATCCTCGGATGTGGGAACGCTTGTAGACCGGGCGAGGAACACCTTCCTGGCCGGCGGCGCCCGGCACACGGTGCACGTCGACCTTCCCAGGGACCTGCCTCGCGTATCGGTGGATCGACAACGCATCGTACAGGTGCTGAACAACCTCCTCGCCAATGCCGCCGCGCACTCTCCGGAGTCGTCGCCCATCGAGGTTTCCGCACGAAAGGAGGACGCTCACGTTGCGATCTCGGTCTCAGACAGCGGTCGGGGCATTCCGCCGGAGCGCCTCCCGCACCTGTTCCGGAGTTACGGGGGCACGGGAGATACGAAGCAGGATCTGGAAGGCGGTCTGGGGCTCGCCATCTGCAAGGGCCTGGTCGAGGCCCACGGCGGGCGCATCTGGGCCAGGAGCCGCGGGGAGGGCCAGGGCGCCCGGTTCACCTTCACGGTCCCGTTGGCCGAGCATGCCGCCGGTGACCTTGAGACGGCGAACTTCGCCCCGGGTCCGGAGGGCCCACCCGGACCACGCCGGGCACAGGTGCGCATCCTCGTGGTGGACGACGATCCGCAGGCGCTGCGCTATGTCCGTGACGCGCTCACCGCAGCCGGCTATGCCGCGGTCGTGACGGGCGACCACCGGGAGTTGTCAAGCGTCATCCAGGCCGAGAAACCCCATCTGGTCCTGCTCGATCTGATGCTGTCCGGCGCCGACGGGATCGAGTTGCTGGAGCACGTTCCCGAACTGTCCGATCTGCCGGTCATCTTCATCTCCGCCTACGGACGGGACGAGACCATCGCCCGCGCCCTGGGCGCCGGCGCCGCCGACTACATCGTCAAACCGTTTTCCCCGACGGAACTTACGGCGAGAGTGCGGGCCGCGGTGCGAAGGCACGCCGCCCCCGCGCGCTTCGTGCTCGGACAACTCGCGATCGACTACGACCGGCGCCATGTGACCCTGGCCGGGCGCACGCTGGAACTGACGGCCACGGAGTACGAGATCCTGCGCGTGCTGTCGACCAACGCGGGGCGGGTGTCCACGTACCGTTCTCTGTTCCGGAAGGCCTGGCGGCGGCATCCGGACCCCCGCACCCCGAAGCTCGTCCACGCCGTCATCAAGAGGCTCCGAAAAAAGCTGGGCGAGGACGGGACCCACGCGGCCTACATCCGAAACGAGCGCGGCGTCGGCTACCGCATGCCCGAACCGGGCGAGACGTAGTTACGGACGGGTGAGGGGTTGCGTCCCGGCGTCTCCGGATCGCGGGGTGACGAGGCCGCGGGGTTCGATGCCGCCGCTGATGGTCAGGCCCCAGCCCCCGGCGGAGCGGTCGAGCGCGCCGGACCAGGCGAGGATCCGGCCGCCCGGCAGGCGGAGGGCCCAGCGGGCGCGCGCGTCGAGCGACCACGGCGCGGCGGACGCGGGGCCGGTCGGGCCGCTTGATCCGGCGAGCCGCTCCTCCCAGAGCGCGCCGGACGCGTTGGCGGGGCCGCCCCAGCGCGGCGAGACGGAGAGCGAGAGTCCTTCCTCGTCCGACGGGCGGCCGACGGTCAGGGTGACGGCCAGGCCGCGCTCCTCGTAGCCCCGGGCGGAGTGGAGTACCAGGATCCGGCCCTGCGCGTCGAGGCGAACGGGGCCGCCCGCCGCCCGGAGTCCGCCGGCCAACTCGAGCCCCGTGCCCGTCTGGCCCGCGCCGCCGTCGTGCCGGCCGCTCGCCTCGCCGAACGCCTCGAGCGCCAGCCCGCCGAGGCGCATCGAATGGCTCACATCGATGCCCAACCGCTGCTGCTCGACCCTCGCGCTGCGGCCGTCCACGGTCCCGAGGCCCGCTCCGGTCGCGAGTCGCATCCACGCCGCGTCGGCCCGGAGCCCGAACCCGTCGGCGAACCGGCGCCGGACCTCGAGGAGCCCGAGCCCCAGGTCGAGGCGGCTCGTGCCCACGCGGCCCGTCGCTCGAACGTTCTCCGCCGACCCCCGCCCGCCGCCCGCCATCGCCCACACCGAAGTGGTTCCGTCCGACCAGCGCAGGTAGGGATGCACGGCCGTCAGCGACGTCTCGAGACGGCCGCCCGCCGTGCCGGCGCGCCAGTCGCTTCCGCCCTTGCTCCTCGCGACCGCAACACCCGCGAGCCAGCTCCCGCCGAAGGCGCGGTCGAGCCCGGCCCAGCCCGTGCGCAGGCTGCCCTCGTAGCCGCGCTCCGCGGCCGGCTCGCCCGCGAACGTCTGGATGTCGCCTTGGCCCCAGAGCCGCCAGCCCGGGCGGCCGCCTTCCCTTCCGCCCCACGCGAACGCGAACTCAGTGCCGCCTCCGCCGCCTCCGCCAAGCCCCCGGAGGTTCCCGGGGCCGCCCACGCCCAGAGCTGCCAACAGATCCGCGGGGTCCCGGGGCCCGGCCGGAGGACCGTCGCGGCCCTCGGCGGCGGCCGCGGCCCACTCCGCCGCCTGCTGCTCGAACGTCCGTCCGGCCTCGGCGAGGCCTCCGCCGCGCAGGTAGCGTGACATCGTCCACCCCGCGAGCAGCCGCTCCGCCGCCGCCCGCGCGCCCGCCTCGTCCAGCGGGATGGCGCGTCCCCTGACCGTGAGCCGCGAGCGCTCGTCCCGGCCGCCCGGTCCCACGCGGCGGCCCAGCGTCATGCGCGCGCTCGCCAGGTGCGCCCGCGCCGTCGCGGCCAGCGTCTCGTCGAGCGCCATCCGCGCCATCCGGTCGTTCGTGCCCACCGCGAACGTATGCGCGGCCGAGAGCCCGTCCGGATCGCGCGCCGTGACCTCGATGGTTGTGGAACCGTAGCCGACGGGCGTCACGGTCAGCACCGCGCCCGCCACGGTCGCCGCAGCGACGGTCGGATCCGATGACGTGGCCGTGTACTTCAGCGTATCCCCCTCCACGTCCTCGAAGTACGGCGTCAGGTCGAGCGCCGCCGTCGCGCCCCCCTCCGCGAGCGCCTGGTTCGGGATCGTACCCACCGCCACGGGCGCGTCGTTCACCGACGCGACCCGAACCACGACCTCCGCTTCCGCCCGGCCGCCGTTGCCGTCGGCCACCGTGTAGGTGAATCGGTCCGTGCCGTGCCAGTCCGCCTGCGGCGCATACGCGACCCCGTCCGCCCGGGCCCGCGTCGTACCGTGCGCCGGCGGGGAAACCGACTCGATGCGCAGCGCGTCGCCGTCGATGTCGGTGTCGTTCGCGAGCACGTCCACCGTGATCGGCTGGTCCTCGTTCGTCGCCGCCGTGTCGGCCACGGCCACGGGCGCGTCGTTCACCGCCGCGACCCGAACCACGACCTCCGCCACCGCGGTCCCGCCGTTCCCGTCGGCGGCCGTGTAGGTGAACTGGTCCGTGCCGTGCCAGTCCGCCTCCGGCGCGTAGGTCACCCCGCCGCCCGCCATCCGTGCCGTCCCGTGCTCCGGCTTCGACACCGACTCGACGTGCAGCGCGTCGCCGTCCACGTCCGTGTCGTTCGCCAGGACCTCGACCTTGACCTCCTCGTCCTCGTTCGTCGCGGCCGTGTCCGCGGCCGCCTCCGGAGCCTCGTTCACGTTCGTTACGTCGACCGTCACCCCGACCGTGGCCGCCGCGCCGCGCGGATCCCGCGCCCGTACCGCCAGCCGGTACCGGTTCGGCTCCGTCTCGTAGTCCTCGCCCGCACCCACGTACGACACCATCCCGTCCCGCGAGCCGACCGCGAACCGCGTCGCGTCGCCCGACGCCAGCGAGTACGTCACCTCATCGCCGTCCGGGTCCTCCGCGTCCACCGCGTCCAGCGCCACCGCACGGACGCGGCCGTCCTCGTTCTCGCGAAGCTCGAACGCGTAAGACGGTTCCCTGAACGCCGGAGCCTCGTTCACCACGTCGATGGGCACCTCGGCATACGCCGTGCCGCCCAACCCGTCCGAGACGTCGACGTTGATCCAGACGGTTCCCAGCTCGGCGGGAGCCACCCAGCGCGCTTCGAACCCGTCTACCGCCCCAATGAAGCTCCCCGCCTGCGCGCTCCACACACACGTCAGCGTGTCGCCATCCGGGTCCGTCGCCACCGCCGTCAGCCGAACCTCTCCGCCCGGCCCCACCCGGCACGGATCGCAGTAGGCCGTCACGGTCGGATCCTCGTTCGTCGGCGTCGTGTCCCAGATCGTCACCTCGACCGAACTCGGGTTCCCGGCCTGGACCGACGACGGCAGCTTGCCCAGCGCCACCGTGAACGTCTCGTAGTAGGTGTCCTCGTCCTCGGTCGTGGAGATCGTGTCGCTCCCGGTCGTCGCGCCCGCCTCGATCTCGATGCTCGAGAGCGAACCGTAGTCGCCCTCGTCCGCCGTGCCCGGCGTCAGCGTGAGGGGGATCGTCACGTCGCTCGACAGGGCCGTGGACACCCGTGCCGTCACCGTCACCGGGAACCCCTCCCGCACTGGGTTCGGCGACGCCGACAGGGTCACCGAGGGCAGGTCATCGTCCCGGATGTCGATGCGGAGCCCAGGACTGCTCAACTCCGGGTTCCGGCTGTCCGCGAAGAGATAGACGGTCTCCCCGTCGTCGTCATCCGCGTCGTCGATGACGCGCAGGGTCGCGGCGCCCGTCCGGTTGCCCTCCGCGATCGTGAACTCGGTCCGCGACAGCGTGTAGTCCACGCCGCGGGTCGCCGTGCTCTCGGCGCCGACCCGCAGCGTCACCTGCGTGCCGCCCGCGGGCGCGGGACCGTCCAGCCTCGCCGAGATCGTGACGTCGCGTCCGCCTTCCGTCGCGCGTCGGTTGGCGCTCAGCGTGAGCGTGGTGGGGATCGCGGGCGGTGGGGGCGGTGG
>VXOJ01000038.1 GCA_009840115.1 Gemmatimonadales bacterium
CCGCCTCCACCTCCGCCTCCACCGCCCCCGCCGCCCAGAGTGGAAGTGCCCTTCGGGTCGGACGCGAACTTCGACATCCTGGACGACACGTTCGTCGATCCGGACGGCAATCACGATCAGGAAGCCCAGGTGACGGTGAAGCGGCACGCGACCATCACCTGGACGCAGAACGGCACGAACATCCACCGGGTGGAGTTCAGCAAGGTCCCCGAGGGCGCGACAGCGGTGGACAGCGACGATCTGCGGCCGGGTACGGTCTGGGATTACCGTCCCAGGGTCGAGGGCGAGTACGTGTTCTTCTGCCGCTACCACGAGTACATGATGGATGTGCGAATCATCGTGGAAAGCCCCTGACGGGAGCGTTCCACGACCCCGGTGCATATGTCTCCCGCATGTTGAATCGCACTCGGAGGGCGATCGCCCTCACGGCCACGGGACTCCTGCTCGGCCTCACCGCCTGCGGGGACGGTTCCGTCACGCCGCCGGTTCCGCCGGCGGTGCCGCCCGCGCCTCCGCCGGAACCCCCGCCCCCGCCCCCGCCGTCTCCCGAGGTCGTGCGGGCCATGCTCATCGACACGGTGCGCCTGCTCGCGGACCACCGGAACCTCGACCCGCTCGAGCCGCCGCCCCCCGTGCGGCCGGAACTCGTCGAACTGGGGCGCGCGCTGTCCTTCGACCGGATTCTGGGCGGGAACCGGGACATCTCCTGCATGACGTGTCACCTGCCCAGCTTCGCCATGGGGGACGGCCGGTCGCTGTCGATCGGCGTCGGGGGACGCGGGCTGGGTCCGAACCGGACGCACCCCGAGGGCGAGTTCATCCCGCGCAACTCGCCCGCGCTCTTCAACCTCCATCTCTCGACGCAGTTCTTCTGGGACGGATTCGTGGAGGAAATGGAGGACGGCTCCATCTCGACGGAGGCCGGGGATCAACTGACGCCCGAGATGCAGGCGGTGTTCGAGTTCGGCGCGCTCTCGGCGCAGCCCATGATTCCCGTGCTGCGGCGCAAGGAGATGCGCGGCTTCGGCGAGGACAACGAAGTGGCGGCGCTGGAGGATGACGACTTCACCGGCGTGTGGGCGGCGCTCATGGCGCGGCTGGGGGAGATCGAGGAGTACCGGACGATGTTCGAGGCCGCGTACCCGGGCACGGCGTTCGACGACATGTCCTTCGCGCACGCCGCGAACGCGATCGCGGGCTTCTACGTCTCCGAACTCACCTTCATCGACACGCCGTGGGACCGGTTCCTGAAGGGGGACAACGACCAGCTCAGCGATTCGGCGCTGCGCGGCGCGAAGAGTTTCATGACGATTCGCTGCATGCTGTGTCACGAAACCGACCAGTTCGACGACCGCAACAACGAGCACCACAACGCCGCTCTCCCGCAGATCGGACCCGGGCTGGGGGACGGGCCGGGCGGCAACGACGATTTCGGCCGCGAGCGCGTGACGGGAGATCCGGCGCACCGGCGGCTGTTCAAGACGCCGCCGATGCGGAACGTCGAACTCACGGGGCCGTACGGCCACGCGGGCCAGTTCGCCACGCTGAAGGCGATCGTCGTCCACTACGACAGCATCGACAACCGTCTCCGGGACTACGACGTGTCGCAGGTGGATCCCGAACTGCGGGGCACGCTGCTCAACAACTTCGACGAGATACTCGCCACGCGGGACACGATTCTCATCCCGGTCACGTTCGACGACGCGGAAGCGGACGACCTCGTCGCCTTCCTCGAGTCACTGACGGACGATGCGGCGCGCGACCTGTCGCACCTGGCGCCGGCGACCGTGCCCAGCGGACTGCCGATCGACAAGTAGGGCGGGCCGTGGCAAGCGCCCCGTTGGGTCGGGGCGGTCAGGGGTCCGCGTCGAGGAGCGTCCGGAGTGTCCGCTCGAGTTCGCCGGCCTGAGCCTCGGGATCCGCGAGCGTCGGGTGCCGGACGAGCGCGAGGTCTCCCGCGGCGTCCACCACGAAGAGCGCCGGAACCGAGGCGAGCTTGTAGTCGGCGGCGATGCGCTCCGCGCGCAGGAGGAGTGGCGCGTCGAGTCCCCATTCGTGCAGGATCGGGCCGGGATCGACCTCGGGGCTTTCCCACGCGTTGAGGTTGAGGAAGCGGACGCGCTCCGCTGCGGCCGGCCCCGGGAGGGCGGCGTACGCGGCCGCGAGGTCCCGGCAAAGGGCGCACCAACTCGCCCCGAAACTCAGCACGACGATGTCCCCGCGCAGGTCCGAGAGGCGGAGGGACGACCCCGATGCCGTTTCGAGCGTCCAGTCGGGCGCCGGAACGCCGGGCTCGATGCGCCTCGCGTCCTCGTCGATGACGTCTCCGCCCTCCGGGCCGTCGAGGTCCACGCGGATCGCGAGCTGGTCGGCCGTGATCGTCGCATCGACGAGCATGCTCCGGATCTCGAACGCGAGGGCCCCGCTCCCGTCATCGGCCTCCCAGCGGAAGGCGCGGGGCAGGTCGTCCTCGACTCCGATGTGCCACCACACCTGCGCGGGTCCGAACTCGTCGGTGCTGCCGCGCAGCACGTCGCACAGCACGCCGCCGATCGTCTCCCGGCTCACGAGTTCCATGTCGCTCGCCAGTTCCGCCCGGAACGGCTGCGGATCCGTGAACGCCGACAGGACCGCGAAGGGGGCGTTGGCCACGAGATGCCCGGAGCCCCCCGAGATCGTCCCGTGACGGAACCCGCCCAGCGCCTCGTCGCGCGCCGCGACGTAGTCGCCGCCCCCGGACAGGATGAGCGCGGGTGCCTCGGCGGGCGTGTCGGCGCGCGCCACAACCGGTGCGTCGGTGGACGCTTCGCCCGGGGGCGGTTCGCCCGCCGGCGGAGCGGGGGTCCATGACGGCGATGGCCGAAGCTCGGCCCAGTAGATCCGGGGTTCGTCCGCGGCGCTGAGCAACCGCACCCTCCCGCTGTAGGACCCCGCGGCGCTGCCGCTCCCCTCGTACGCGTACTCGTACGCGAGGCTCGACAGCCGCTGGATGGCCGCGGCCGCGTCGAGGAGGCGATCCCGGCCCGTCGGCGCCGACTCGCACGACACGCAAAGGACGGCCGCGACGCCGGCCGCCGCCGCCGCCCGCAACGTTCGATGCGTCCTGTAGGGCCTCATGTTTGCCATCCGCTCCCCGCCGATCCGAAGTTGGATTCCATATGTCACGTCCGGCCGCCTGGGGCAAACTCCGGACCATTGGGATGGACGGTGGAGATGGAACCGACGAGGCGCGAATCGAACGACACCGGCGAGCCGGCACCCGCGGGCGTCGACCGGCGGACGCTGCTCAAGCTGGGCGCGATGGGGGCGGGGGCCGCGGTCCTGGGCGGCTGCCGCGGACCCGACGCCGGCGGTGGATCGGCGCCCGGGGCACAGAACCGCGACGCGGCGCCGCAGGCCCTCTTCTCGGCGCCCCCCATGGAGACGGTCCGGATCGGGTTCGTGGGGATCGGCGGCATGGGATCGGTCCACGTCCGCAATCTCCTCGACATGGAGGGCGTGGAACTCACGGCGCTCTGCGACATCCGGCCCGCGCACGCCGAGCGTGCCCGCGACTGGGTGCTCGAAGCCGGGGGGGCGGAGCCGACCCTCTACACGCGCGGGGAGACGGACTTCGTCCGCATGTGCGAGACGGAGGACCTCGACCTGGTCTACACGGCCACGCCGTGGCGCTGGCACGTGCCCGTCTGCGTCGCCGCGATGGAGCACGGGAAGCACGCGGCGACGGAGGTTCCGGCGGCCTACACGATGGAGGACTGCTGGCGCCTCGTGGAGACGGCCGAGGCGACGCGCCGGCACTGCGTAATGATGGAGAACGTGAACTACGGCCGCTGGGAGATGCTCGTCTTCCACATGGCGCGGCTCGGGCTGTTCGGCGAGATCCTGCACGGTGAGGGCGGATACCTCCACGACCTCCGCGGAATAAAGTTCGCCGACACCGGCGAGGGGCTGTGGCGGCGGGAGCACTCGAAGACGCGGAACGGCAACCTCTATCCCACGCACGGACTGGGACCGATCGCCAACTGCATGGACATCAACCGCGGGGACCGCTTCGACTACGCGGTCTCGATGAGCGGGCCGTCGCGCGGGCTGCAGGACTTCGCGCGCGAGCACTTCCCCGAGGCCGCGCCCGAGCGCCGGGAGACCTTTGCGCTCGGCGACGTGAACGTCACCCTCATCAAGACCGTCCTCGGCCGCACGATCTACGTCTCGCACGACACGAACCTCCCCCGTCCGTACTCGCGGATCCACCTCGTCCAGGGGACGCGGGGCCTCTTCCAGGGCTATCCCGACCGCGTGTATGTCGAGGGCCGGAGCGAAGGGCACCGGTGGGATGAAGCGGAGGACTACCTCGAGGAGTTCGAACACCCGCTGTGGCGCGAGATGGCGGGTGCCGGCGCGGGCCGCGGACACGGCAGCATGGACTACCTGGAGGACTACCGGCTCATCAAGTGTCTGCGCGAGGGACTGCCCACGGACATGAACGTGTACGACGCGGCGGCGCTGTCGGCCGTGTGCGCGGTGAGCGAGGAGTCCGTGGCGGACCGCAGCCGGCCGGTCGATTTCCCCGACTTCACCCGCGGCCGGTGGGAGACGTGGCCGCAGCTCGGCGTCGTCCGCGCCTGACGAAGGCGCGGACGCGCCGTCCGCCCTTCGCGCTGCGGGCGCTCCGCGGCCTGGCCGTCCTCACCGTGGCCGGACTCGTCGGCGTGGCCGCCTGGACCGGGCTGCGTTCCGCCGGCTTCCGTTTCCGGTGGGACCTCGATCCGACGCCCCCACCGACGGCCGATGCGCCCGCCCTCCGCGAAGCCCCGCCGCCTTCGGAGCCGAGCGGGGCCGCGGACGCGCCGGAAGGCGGCGAAGCGGCCGACGTTCCGCCCCCCGCGCGCGCTCCCCTGGCGAGCGGACGGCATGAGCGGATCGAGTTCGAGACCTACGCCGATGGCCGGCCCGTCGTCGCCAACTCATCGGTGGCCGAGGAATGGCGGGAACAGGGCCTCCTGCTGTCGTTCGACTCCTACACGGCGGACGCCACCCGGCCTCATGTGCTCGACGCGCGCGGCTACCTGCCCCCGAACGCGTCGATGCACGCGCTGAGCTTCCCGCTGGCGGGAGACCGGGGTCTGGAGGTCGGCGTCATCCACCTCGATTTCCCCGGACGTCCCCGGCGCGTGACGTTCACGCTCTTCGGCCCCGATCTCATCGAGGACTTCGAGGTGATCGTCTGGAGCGGCGGTGAACGCCTGCCCGCCTCGGCCCGGGCCCACGCGCCGGACCTGCGTTACGCCCCCGAGGACGATTCAGGGTCCGGGACGGCGACCTACAGCCCCGGAGGACGCTCGCTCTTCCGGGCCGAACGCGTGCGCATCGAGGCTCCGCTCGGCGTCGATCGCATCTCGCTCGACGGCTGGGGTCCGCCGGGGCACGTGCTCCTCGTGGACCACCTCGAAATCGACCCCTGACGGTCCGCGACCCGCACGCACCGGTGCGGCGTCAGCCGGATTCGGTCAGTCGAAGCCCACCCGGGGGAGCGCCCGGAACAGCCCGACGGAGGCGGCGACGGCCACGAGTCCGAACCCGGTCGCGGCGGCCGGTCTCCCGTACAGGGCCATGCCCGTGCCGAAGAGCACGGCGTACACCGTCACGCAGCCCAGGCCCCACGCGGCGAGACCCGCGGCCAGGCTCCCGGGCGCGTCCGGCCGCGTGTTCACGGCCCTGCGCCAGCCGCGGGCGAAGGGGCGGATGCGGTCGTAGAAGCCCTGCAGCGTCGCCGTGTCCACGGGTCGGGTGAGGAAGGTCACGACGAGCCATACAGCCGTCGTCAGCCCGACGCCCAGCAGCAGGCTGACCGCCGGGTCGAGCGCCGGCAGCCCCACGCGCTCGTGGAAGAGCGGGAACCACAGCGCCACCGTCGCGGAAGCCGCCATGCCCGAGATCTCCGACCACGCGTTCACCCGCCACCAGAACCAGCGCAGGAGGAAGATGAGACCGCTCCCCGCGTGCAGCAGCAGGATGAGTTCGAACGCCTGCTTCGCACTGTCGAGAAAGAGCGCGAGGGCGGCGGAGAGGACGATCAGGAGCCCGGTGGAGATCCGCGCCACGCGCACGTAATGGGCCTCATCCCGGTCCCGGGCCACGAACCGGCGGTAGAAGTCGTCGACGACGTAGGACGACCCCCAGTTCAGGTGCGTGGAGATGGTCGACATGTAGGCGGCCGCGAGCGAAGCGACGACGAGTCCCAGCAGTCCGTGCGGCAGGAAGACGAGCATCGCCGGGTAGGCGAGGTCGTGCCCCAGAAGGCTCGGATCGAGGTCGGGGAACGCCGCTCCGATGGAGTCGAGCGTGGGATAGACGGCGATCGAGGCGAGGGCGACGAGAATCCAGGGCCACGGCCGCAGCGAGTAGTGCGCGATGTTGAACCACAGGGTGGCGCGCATGGAGTCGCGCTCGTTCCGTGCCGCGAGCATCCGCTGCGCCGCGTACCCGCCGCCGCCCGGCTCCGCTCCGGGATACCAGCTCGCCCACCATTGCACGGCGATCGGGATGACGAACACCATCGCCGCCGTCCGCCAGTCCGAGAAGTCGGGCAGCAGCGAGAGGTTCTGCGAGATCTCCGGGTGGGTGACGAGCCCCGCCAGGCCCCCGACCTCCGGCTGCGCGAGCGCGTACGAGGCCGCCGCGACGGCGCCGATCATGGCGATCGCGAACAGGAGCAGGTCGGTGACGACCACGCCCCACAGCCCGGAAGTCGCGGAGTACAGCGCCGCCACCGTGCCCGCGACGAGCACCGTCGTGTACTTGTCCGCCCCGAGCAGGACCCCCGAGATCTTGATCGCCGCGAGCGTGACGGTGGCCATGATGACGACGTTGAAGAAGACGCCCAGATAGAGGGCCCGGAAGCCGCGCAGGAAGGTCGCCGCGCGCCCGGAATAGCGGAGTTCGTAGAAGCCGATGTCGGTGAATACGCCGGAGCGCCGCCACAGCTTCGCGTAGAAGAACGTCGTGCACATCGCCGTGATGAGGAATGCCCACCAGCCCCAGTTCCGGCTCACGCCGCCGTTGCGGACGAGGTCCGTGACGAGGTTCGGGGTGTCGGTCGAGAAGGTCGTGGCGACCATCGACGTCCCCAGCAGCCACCAGGGGAGCTTCCGGCCCGCGAGGAAGAACTCGTTCGTGCCGGAGCCGGCGCGCCGGGCGAACCAGAGCCCGACTCCGAGGGCCACGGTCCCGTACGCGGCCAGGACGATCCAGTCGAGGCCGTTCAGTTGCACGGGATCACCTGCCGCCGGCGTGCGTCCACGGTCGCCGCGGCCGGGAAGCGGGCCGCTACCACCCCCAGCCCGAGCGGTAGTCGGGCTTCACGTAGCTTTCGGGGATCGAGACGCCGTCGAGGATCTCGCCCGTCGCCGGATCGAGGCGGACTTCCCGCCCGCTGCGCACGGAGAGGTTGCCGAGGAGCACCATCTCCGTCAGCGGCCCCGCGTGTTCGACGAAGTTGGAACCCGCGGGCGGCCCGTCCTTGCAGGCGGCGGCGAACTCCGCGTACACGCCGTCCGTGCGGGGGTACTTCTCCGCCGGCGGGTCGGCCCGGATCGCGGCGTCCCGCTCGGCGTCGAGAAGCCGCGGGTTCTCGCCGTAGATCCCCGCGAACATCTTGCCGTCGGTCCCGATCCACAGCTGTCCGCTCGACTCGAAGGGCCAGCGCGCGTCGTCCGGCACTTCCTCGGGCCGGGGCGGCGAGAGGTTGCCGTCGCGCCACACCACCTTCACGGCCGGCCGATCCCCCCGGGCGGGGAAGTCGTACTCGATGCGCGACGCCGCGGGCGCCGTCTCCGCGAAGAGCGTCGTCGACTCCGCCGAAATCCGCTCCGGCGTGCCGAGGTCGAACGTCCAGAAGGCGGCGTCCATCGCGTGGCACCCGATGTCGCCCAGCGCGCCGGTCCCGAAGTCCCACCAGCCGCGCCAGTTGAAGGGGGCGTAGGCCGGGTGGTAGGGCCGGTCGGCCGCGGGCCCGAGCCACAGGTCCCACTCCAGCCAGGGCGGGGCGTGGTGTGCCTCGGTCGGCCGCAGGATCGCCTGTGGCCAGATGGGACGGTTCGTCCAGTACTCCACGCGCCGGATCTCGCCGATCGCGCCGGCCTCGTACCATTCGCGGATTTCCCGCGTCCCGTCCTGGGCGTGACCCTGGTTCCCCATCTGCGTGGCGACCCCGGCGCGCTCCGCGGCGGCAACGAGTTGGCGCACCTCCCAGATCGTGGTCGCGAGCGGCTTCTGGATGCGGGTCGGCTTGCCCAGCGAGAGGGCCATCATGCCGGCCGCGGTGTGCGTGTGGTCCGGCGTGGAGATGAGGACGGCGTCGATGTTGTCGGCCTCTTCCGACAGCATTGTCCGGAAGTCGCGGTAGCGTTTGGCCCGCGGGAAGGCGCTCCACGAGCCGGCCGCCTGGCGCTCGTCCACGTCGCACAGGGCGTAGATGTTCTCGCCGACCCCCGCCATGCCGCGCACGTCGCCGCCGCCCATGCCGCCGACCCCGATGTGCGCCAGGTTCAGCGTGTCGCTGGGCGCGCGGTGCCGGGGCCCGCCGAGCACATGCGCGGGTACGATGCTCAGGCCGACGCCGGCTGCGCCCGAGGCCCGCACGAAGTCGCGCCGGGAGAAGTTGTTCTTCAGCGTCATGCTGCGCCTCACTCCGGGTCAGGTCCGCGAAAGAAAGCCCGCCTGCATGGTCTCGCGCCGACGGCGTCTAGGCCAGACCCAGGCGTTCGAGAACCTCCGGGGGCGGGCCGTCGAAGCGGGGCATGGGGCGGTTCCCCACGAAGCCGAGATCGGCCATCCCCTCCGCCGTCGTCCAGAACGCGGTCGACGTGAGATCCCGCACGCGGTCGAAGAAACGGGCCGCGACCCGGTATTCCGGGGCGGCGTTCTCGGCCCAGCAGATGTCGTCGCAGATGGCGTGCTTCTGCTCGAGCGTGAGTTCGGTGAAGCGGCCCCCGAAACGTTCCGCCGATTCGATGTCCAGCCACACGAGCCCGCCGCGCACGAGCGTCAGATCGTCCCGGTTTCCGTCGTAGGGCGCGCTCACCCACTCGTCGATGAAGGCGTGCGCCCCGAGCGCCGCCGCGCCGGGGGAGTGTTCGTCCTCGGGGATGATGACATCGCACAGGGCGGCGAGGCTGGCGAGTTCGTCCTCGGTCAGGACCAGGTCCCACCACACGACGGGCGAGACGAGGTCCGGGTCCGTCGGCGTGCCGGCGGCCCGGGGGTTGCCGCCGCTCGTGGCGCCCTCGAAGTCGGTCGCATCCTCGGTGCCGGGCACGCCGAATTCTCCGCCGTCGGCGCACGCCCCCGCGGAGATGGCCGCCGCGCCCGCCGCCCCGGCCGCGAGCACCTGCAGCGCCCGGCGGCGGGTCAGTCCCTCGGCCGCCTCCGATTCCGGTGGGCGGTCCCCGGTGCGTTCGCGGTCACGGTCCGCCATCAGAGCGCTCCCTGCCGCAGTTGATCCACGAGGTACTCGGAAGACCGCCAGGCGATCGCCATGATGGAGAGCGTCGGATTCTTGTCCGCGTTGGAGACGAACGGCCCGCCATCCATCACGAACAGATTCGGGACCTCCCACGACTGGCAGTACTGGTTGAGCACCGAGTTCTCCGGCCGGTCTCCCATCGGGACGCCGCCCACCTCGTGGATGATCTGGCCCGGCGCCAGGATCGCACGGGCGCCGTCCGTCTGCACCGTCGAGAGCACGCGCCCGCCCATCTCCTCGATGATCCCGGCGAACGTCTGCTGCATGTGCCGGGCCTGGTTGAGTTCGTGGTCCGACCACTTCCAGTGGAACCTGAGCACGGGAATCCCCCACTGGTCGACGACCTCGGGATCGATCTCGCAGTAGCAGTCCTCGTTGGGGATCATCTCGCCGCGGCCGTCCATGTACATGAACGAGCCGTAGTAGCGGCGGCACTCCTCCTTGAAGCGCTGTCCGTAGGCACCCTGCGTGAGCGGCTCGATGCCGCTGAAGGCGCCGTAGCCCGGCATCCGCTGCCCGCCCCCGAACTCGATGTGGTAGCCGCGGGCGAAATCGAGGCGTCCCGCCGCCTGCTCCCCGTACAGCCACCACGGCATGTACATGTGCATCGCCGAGGCCCCCTCCTCCGCGTGCCGGGGCAGGTGCTCGAGCGCCGGGATCTGGCCGGATACGCCGGCGCCCACCGTGTCCATGATGTACTTGCCGACGAGCCCGCTCCCGTTGGCGAGGCCATCCGGGAAGAGCGAACTGCGGGAGTTGAGGAGGATGCGGGCGGACTCGAGGGCGCTGGCCGCGAGGATGACGACCGGGGCCGCGGCATGGCGGTCGGCGCGCGCCTTCTTGTCGACGTAGTGGACCCCGTTCGCCCGCCCCCGCGCATCGAGCGTCACCTCGCGCACCATGGCGTCGGTAATCGTCGTGAGGTTGCCGGTCGCCTGCGCCGGCGGCAGGCAGACGGTCGTCGACTGGAAGTTGGCCTTGATCGAGCAGCCGCGCCCGCACGGCGTCGCCCAGTAGCAGGGCGCGCGGCCCCGCATGGCGTCGCGCGTCACGCGGCGGCCCAGCGCGTTGCCCGGCCACAGCATCCGCGACAGGCCTTCGGCGTCCTGCGCTTCGGTGAGGATCGCGATGTGCGCGGGCACGACCGGGATCCCGAGTCCCCCGCAGGCCTTCTTCGCGAGCAGTTCGTACGCCCGCGGCGCGGGCGGCGGCTGGAGGATCCCGTCGGAGGAGTCGGGCGTGTTCTCGAGCCCCTCGCTCGAACCGTAGACGCCGATGAAGGCCTCGGTCCGGTCGTACCACGGCGCGAGGTCGTCGTACGTCATCGGCCAGTCGAACCCGAGCCCGTCCCGGCTGTAGGGCTTGAAGTCGTAGGGGCCCATGCGGAGGGAGATCCGGCCCCAGTGGTTCGTCCGCCCCCCCAGCATGCGCGCCCGCCACCACATGAAGTTGACCCCTTCGGCGCTCGTGTAGGGTTCGCCGGGGACGCGCCAGCCGCCGTCCACCGTCGCGTCGTAGAAGCCGAAGGGCTTGTCGGCGGTCCCCGCGGCCCGGAGCGGCGCGTCGGCGGGGAGCTGGAACATCGGGGTCTCCGACACCGGATCGTAGTCGCGCCCCGCTTCGAGGAGCAGGACGCGCACGCCGTGGCAGGCGAGCACGTAGGCGGCCATCCCGCCCCCCGCGCCGGAGCCGACAATGATGACGTCGTGGGCGTCCTGGCTGCGCCGCCGTAACGCGGGCGCCGAGGCGGCTGTTGTCAGACGCGGGTGCGATGAAGGCATGGCCCGAGAATGAGCGCGGAGGGCGCCGGAGGTCAACGGGTCATCTTGCCGCGTCCGACCGGTGCGCGAACCTTCAGCGCCACCGGAGCGGAAACTCGATGGGGGGCGCGATGCACAGACGAGCCGTCGCGGGGCTCATGGTCACGGTGGCGCTGACGGCGGCGACGGGCCGGCCGGCCGCGGCACAGTCGCTCACGGACCTCGTGTCGGAACTGTTCGTGTTCGGGCAGTGCGGCGTGCCTCTGTGCCTCGATCCGGACTTCGAGGAGACCGGGGTCTTCAATACGGAGCACGGCCGCCACTACCTGCGCGAACGGGTCCCGCGAAACGACGCGCTCATCCTCGCCTTCCAGGGGGGGATCGCCGGCGTCGTGGGCAGCCTTCCCCCCACCGCGATGTCCGGCGGCCGCATCTGGTCGGATGGAGAGCGGAGCGCATCGTTCGGCCCGATCTTCGCGGAACGGGCGGAAACCCTCGGGATGGGGCGGTTCTTCCTCGGTCTCGAAGCGACGGCGTTCCAGGTCACGAACTTCAGCGGCGTGCCCACGGACAACCTCGTCTTGAACTTCTTCCACGAGGATTCGGACGTGGCTCTCGGTCCGGACCCCGGGCTCGGCCTGCCCTTCTTCGAGCGCGATGTGCTCCGGGTGCGGACGAACCTCGACCTCGACTACACGGTGGCCACGGCGGTCCTGAGCGCCGGCCTGGCGTCCTTCCTCGACGTGGGATTCGCCGTGCCGGTCGTGCGGGCCAATCTGAGGGGGACGGCCCACGCCCAGATCCTGCCGCTCGGCAACGCGCTCGCGCACCGCTTCGGCGGCACGCCCGCCGCGCCGGTCCTCGAGGCGAGCAACTCCGTGAGAGGGTCCGCGACGGGCATCGGCGATATCTCCGCCCGCGTGAAGGTCAACCTCATGGGGGGTACGACCGTGGGTCGCGCGCCGCCGCCGGTCGGCATGGCGCTCCTGGCGGACGTCACCTTCCCCACGGGCCAGGAGGAGGATCTGCTCGGACTCGGCGAGGGCCGCGGCCGCGCCGTGGCGATTCTCTCCCTCAACCAGGGACGGTTCTCGCCCCACTTGAACGCCGGCTATCTCCTGCGCGAAGGCAACCTGCGCGACAGGAACTTCGACCGGGACGCGATGCTCGCGACCGTGGGGTTCGATGCCCAGGCGTCCGATGTCCTCACGGTGGCCGCCGACCTCATCACTCGCTGGGAACTGGCGGATCCGGAGCATCCGCTGCCGGGTCCCGTCACCTTCGTCGGCAACCCGGCGCTCACGGTCGAATCCTCATCCCTCCCGGACGTCGGTCGCCATTTCATCGACCTCGCGGTGGGGCTCAAGTACATGCTCGGCCGAGACATGATTCTCGCCACGAACGCCCTGCTCCCCATCCGGGCCGCCGGTCTGCGGCCGGATGTCCTGTGGACGCTGGGGATCCAGGGCACGTTCAGATAGTGGTCGCATAAGCCGAACCACATAGTCCCTCGCGTGGAGGTGTCGATGTTCTTCTTGCCACGAACGGGATCGGCCCACCGGCGCCCGGTCGCGCCGATGCTGGCCACCGCCGTCGGAGTACTCGCCGCCGGAACGCTGGTCGCCGGCGCCCTCAGCGCCCAGACCCCGCCGCGCGCGCGGGACCTCGGGATCCCCTTTCCGGGGGAGCCCGGAGCCTGGAACGCGATTACCGATGTGGCCGGCGTCCGCGTCGGGCACGCGACGATCATCGAAGGCGAGGGGGCGCTCGTCGTCGGCCAGGGTCCCGTGCGTACGGGCGTGACCGCCGTGCTCCCGCGTACGGAGAGCTACGAACCCGTCTTCGCCGGCTGGTACTCGCTGAACGGGAACGGCGAGATGACGGGGACGACCTGGGTCGAGGAATCGGGCTTCCTCGAGGGTCCCGTGATGATCACCAACACCCACAGCGTGGGAGATGTCCACCAGGCGGTCATCGAGTGGTCGCGCGACGCGCGCGCGAACCATCCCATCGCCCCGGGGATCTGGTGGAGCCTGCCGCTGGTGGCGGAGACCTGGGACGGACGGCTCAACGACATCAACGGGTTCCACGTCGGCAAGGAACACGTGTTCGCGGCGATCGAGAGCGCTGCCGCGGGCTCCGTCACGGAGGGATCGGTCGGCGGGGGGACCGGCATGGTCTGCAATTCGTTCAAGGGCGGGATCGGGACCTCGTCCCGGCTCGTGGGGGACTACACCGTCGGCGTGCTCGTGCAGTGCAACTACGGGCGCCGGCCGGAACTGCTGATCGCGGGCGTGCCGGTGGGGCAGGAACTCCTCGACTGGACGCCGCCCGGCGGCGCGGGCGGTGCAGCGGACGCAGGCGCGTTCGACGGCCTCGGGTCGATCATCGTCGTCATCGCGACGGACGCTCCGCTGCTGCCGCACCAGTTGAAGCGGCTCGCGCGCCGGGCGCCGATCGGGATCGGGCGCATGGGGGGCTACGGTGCGAACAGTTCCGGGGACATCTTCATCGCCTTCTCGACGGCGAACAGCGGGGCGTGGAGCCGCGGGGAGAACACGACCGTGGAGATGATGTCGAACGACGCCGTTTCGCCGCTGCTGCTCGCGACGGCCCAGGCGACGGAGGAGGCGATCACGAACGCGATGGTTGCGGGCCGGACCATGGTGGGGCGCGATGGGAACACGGTGCCCGGCCTCCCGCACGACGAAGTGCGGCGCATCCTCGCCGCGCATAACCGGCTGGAGAGGCCGTAGTGGTCGCCCGGGCCGCGCTCCTTCTCGGACTGCTCGTACCGGGGTCGGCGGCGGGTGTGGTCGACGCCCCATCGGTCCACGCGGGTCCGGAGTTCGAGGCCTCCGCCCTCGTGGCCGCCGCGCCGATCCCCGCGCAGACGGCCCAGGCTTCGGAGCCCGCGGCTACGGAGCCTGGGGCGGCGGAGGATCTGGGCTTTCTCGCGCGACTCGTCACCTGGCTGCGCGAGACCACCGCGGGACTGGGGTGGCTGGGGCCCTTCTTCTTCGGACTCTTCTACGCGCTCGCCGTGGTCCTCTTCGTGCCGGGTTCGGCGCTGACGATCGCCGGAGGCGTCACCTTCGGCCTCGCGCTCGGCACCCTCACCGTGTTCGTGGGCGCGAACATCGGGGCCGCGCTCGCCTTCCTCATCGCCCGCTACGTGCTGCGCGACCGCGTCGAGAAGCTCCTCGCCAACCGCCCGGCGCTGCGGGCGATCGACCGCGCGGTCGAGACCCAGGGTTGGCGCATCGTCTTCCTCACCCGCCTTTCCCCGGTATTTCCGTTCAGCGCGCAGAACTACTTCTACGGCCTCACCGGCGTGACCTTCACCCAGTACGTGGCGGCCTCGCTCGTGGGGATGTTCCCGGGGACGCTCCTGTACGTGTACATCGGCGCGGCCGGGGCGGAGGTGGCCGAGGCGTCCGGCGGTGCCGCGAGCTGGGGGCAGACCGCCCTGCTCGTCGCCGGCCTCGCCGCGACGGCCGCCGTGGTCGTCCTCGTCACGCGCGTGGCCCGGCGCGAACTGCAGAAGGCGCTGGCCGAGGTGGAGGAGACTCCCGGCGCGACGGCGTAGTTCCGTGCCGCGGCGGGCCCCGCGGCATTCGCCGCCGCGGGGCCCCGGGAATCTGCGCCCGTGGCGAGTTCCCGGTCAGGGACCCCCGCCGAGGATGACACGGCCGCCCACGTACAGCCCGCGACCCGGCGCCGCGAAACCCCAGACCTCCTCGTAGGCGGAGTCGAGAAGGTTCTCCCCGCGCACCGTGAGCGTGAATCCCGGACCTCCGCCACGTCCGGCGATGTCGAAGCTGGCCGAGACATCGAGCACCGTGTACGCGGGAAGCATCACGGGCTCCGCCGGGAAGGAGGAGAAGTCGCGATCCTCCCGTTCTCCCACGCGCCGCAACCTCACGTCCAGCCCCACCGCCGACGAGACCGGATAGAAGGCCGACGCCGCCATGGCGTGCTTCGGCCGCCGCAACAGCGCCGAGCCTTCCACGAACGTCGCGCCGGGTCCCTCGTCGAAGCCGGAGTCCAGCACCTCGGTGTCGAGGTACGTCCAGCTACCGGTGAGCCGCAGCTGTCGGGCCTCCACGGACGCCTCCGCCTCGAGCCCCCGGCTCCGGGCCTTCGCGACGTTGAAGAAGTTGGGGTCGCCCTCGGCGGGCGGAGAGCCGGTGTACTGGATCAGGTCCCGGTAGTTCTGGCTGAAGCCGGTCAGCGAGAGCTTCAGCGAGCCGCCGACGTCCTGGTCGATTCCCCCCTCGAAGCTCGTGGAGCGCTCCGGCGTGAGGTCGGGGTTTCCCGTGACGAAGCCCGTGGCGAAGGTCTCGAAGAACGTCGGTTCCTTGATTCCGGTGCCGGCCGAGACCCGGAGGCGCGTCCCCGACGCGTCGGCGCGCCACGCCGCTCCCGTCCGCCAGGTGGCCGCCGCCCCGAACCGCTCGTCGTCCTCGGCCCTGAGGCCCGCGTTGAGCGCCAGCGCGTCGCGGGCCCATGAGAACTGCGCGTGGGCGGCGCGGTTCCACCAGTCGTCCTCGGAGTTGCCGGCACTCTCCCCGAACTGGGAGAAGGACCGGTTGAAGCCGCGGACGGACTGTCGCTCCTCCTCAACCCCCGCCGTGACCGCCATCCCCTCGGCGGGGCGCCACACGGCGCGGCCGCCGGCGGTGACGCGCCGGGTGTCGGTGAGACTCTTGAACCCGAAGAAGCCCAGGCTGTCGGCGGGGTTGTCGGGCCCGTCGTCCGTTCCGCGGTCCGATTCCCAGACGTTGAGGGAAAGCCGCGTCTCGAGTGCGTCGGTCCAGCGGCGGCCCGCGTCGATGTTGACGGTGAGCGCGTCGCCGAAGGAATACGCGTTGCGGTCGACCACGTTTCCCGACCCGTCCGTCGGATAGTGGAAGCGCGAGTCGTTGTAGCGGATGGCGAAGGTCGCGTCGGTGTCCGCGTCCAGGTTCGCCTGCACGCGCCCCGTGGCCGTCGTCTGCCGGTGCTCGTTGTTGAAGGCGAGGATCCCATCCGTCGCGCTGCCGCCGAGCGAGAAGGCATAGGAGAGTCCGCCGCCGCCTCCGGAAAGGTCGCCCTGCCAGCGCGTCGTCCCGAAGCTCCCGGTCTGGAACGAGACGCTGCCCCGGGGCGGTCCCGCCCCGCGGCGCGTGAAGATCTGGATGACCCCGCTCACGGCGTCGGAGCCGTACAGCGCCGAAGCCGGCCCGCGCACGATCTCGATGCGCTCCACGTTGTCGGTGGTCAGCGATGCGAAGTCGTAGGATCCGCCGGGCTCGTTCACGCGCACGCCGTCGACGAGCACGTGGACGTAGTCCGACTCGCCCCCGCGCAGGAACACGGACGTGATGGCGCCGAAGGATCCGTTGCGGGCGACCGCCAGGCCGGCGACGTGCCGGAGCGCGTCGGACACGAACTCGATCCCGGCCCGCTCCAGTTCCTCGCCTTCGATGACCGTCGTGTTGGCGGCCACGGTCCACTCGGGCTCGGCCCAGCGGTGGGCGGTGACGACGAGTCCCTCGAGGCTGATCGGTTCCTGTGCCCGAAGCGGGGACGCGGCGAGAGCGGCGCAGGCCGCCGCGGCTACGGCGAGTGCGTGAAGGGGGCGCCCGCGCGCCGGATTCACATGTCTCATCTCGGTTCTCCCTTCTCGCGGAAAAGAGAGGGAGATTTCCGAGGTGTGCCGTGCCCGGAAGACGACCCCTCACCTCCCCGCGGAGGTGTGTTCTGGGCGCCGGATGGGCACGTCTCCTGGCTCGAGGCCGCCGGGGCTCGCCTTCCCGGGACCCGCGCGGGTCCCAGTGGCACGTCCGAGTCGGCGTTCCGGGAAAAATCCCGGACCTCTCACAGTGGCGGGGCCGCGCCGGATTCACACCGGCTTCCGTGAGCCCCCCCGGCCGATTCTGTCGTGCCCCGAGGATGCGCCGAACGCCTCCGCGGGTCAACTCCCGGCCTCAGGAAAGCTCTTCGACCCGGTGACCGAGTTCGCGGAGCCTGGCGACGATCGTCGCGACGTGGTCGTGGCCGCGCGTCTCGATCGTGAGTTCGATCCCCACCTTTCCGACCGAGATGTCCCCGAACGCGCGCGTGTGTTCGATGTGGAGGACGTTCGCGCCCTCGATCGCGACGAGCGCCGTCACCTCGTTGAGGTAGCCCGGGCGGTCGCGAACGACGACCGCGAGGCGCGCGAGCCGGCCATCGGCCCAGAGCGCGCGGTCGATGACCCGCGACACGAGGTTCATGTCGATGTTGCCGCCCGACAGGATGCAGACGGTGACATCGGACGGGCCGAACTCGACCTTTTCCTCGAGGACGGCGGCCACGGACACCGCTCCGCCGCCCTCCACGACGAACCTCTCGGATTCGAGGAGGAAGAAGATCGCGCGCGTGATCTGTTCCTCCTCGATGAGGACGACGTCGTCCACGAGCGTCGCCAGGTGAGGGAAGGCGAGGTCGCCGATCCGCTTCACGGCGATGCCGTCCGCGAGCGTGTCGGAGTTCTCCAGGTGTACGGGCTTCCCGGCGGCCAGCGACTCCCGGGCCCCCGGCGAGGCCGCGGCCTCCACGCCGATCACGCGCACGTTGGGCCGCTGCGCCTTCACCACGGTCGCGATGCCGGAGATCATCCCGCCTCCTCCGACCGGGACGATGACCGTCGTGAGGTCGGGCACCTGTTCGAGGATCTCCAGCCCTATCGTCCCCTGGCCCGCCATCACGTCGAGATCGTCGAAGGCGTGGACGGGCGTGAGTCCCTCCTCGCGGGCCAGGCGGTCGACGAGCGCCATCCCGTCGGAGAGGGTTTCCCCGGTCTGAATCACGCGGGCGCCGTAGCCGCGCGTGTGGGCGACCTTGATGAGGGGCGCGTGCGTGGGCATCACGATGGTACACGCGATCTCCAGCCGGGAGGCGTGATACGCGAGGGCCTGGGCGTGATTCCCGGCGCTGGCCGCGACGACACCGCCCTCGCGGGCGGCCGAGCCGAGGCGCAGGAGCTTGTGGAGCGACCCCCGATCCTTGAACGACCCGGTGCGCTGCCGGAACTCGGTCTTGAGATGGAAGCGCCCCTCGGCGCGCGCCTCGAGGGCGAAGGACTGCGGGCAGGTGGTCCGCGCCACTCCGGACCGGATCCGTTCACGCGCCGCGACGACATCTGAGTTCGTGAGCATGGCAGTCGATTTGAGCATGGCAATCAAGACCCGGCTGACGGTAACGGGGTTCCGTGGCCGGCGTCAGGACGCGAGGCGCCGCAGCCGGTCGATCGCGCCGGCGGCGTCGAGGCGGGTCAGGTCGATCGCGTGTCCATCGTCCGCGCCCTCCTCGAGCCAGCGGCCGACCATCGCGCTGGGCACGGATTCCCGCGGGGAAAGCACGGTGGGCGCCCGCAACTCCGCCACTCGCACGGCGTAGCAGGCGTTTTCCACGGCCCGCTCCCAGGCGCCCTCGACCCACGCCACGCGGCGCCTCCGCAGCACCTGTCCGCGCGCCACGGGCTGGAGCATCCGGTGCGCCGCGTCGAGCCCGGGGAGCACGATAAGCCAGGAGTGCGGTTCCGCTTCCGGCTCCAGCAGAAACCGAAGTTCCTCGAGTTCCTCGATCCATTCGAGACGAAGTTGCGCCGCCGCCGCCCGCTCGAACTCCAGCCTGTCGGAGGCGGCGTCTCGCGCCTCGGCGAAACGGTCCATGAGTTCCCAGGCATAGCCCGGGTCGGCGAGCAGGCGCCCGGCGGCTTCCGCCTGCCGCCGATACGCGTTGAGCCCCACGCGGCGCGCGCAGGGCGCGGTGCAGAGGTCCATGTCGAACTGCATGCACGGGCTCCGCGCCGGGTCCGGGCGCAGGGACTCGGCGCAACTCCGCAGCCGGACGATCTTCTCCACGAGGCGACGGATGCGCTCGGGCAGCCGGCGACTCCAGAAGGGGCCGACATAGCGGGCCTCGGCCCGGCGCGGCCGGCGCACGACCCGCAGCCGGGGGAAGGGTTCGTTGCGTTGCAGTTCCAGATACCAGCCGGCGTCGCGCCGCTTGAGCGCCTTGTTGTAGGGCGGACGCTGGCCGAGGATGCGCTCCGCCTCGATGAGTCGCGCCTCGAGGTCGCTCCCGGTCGGGTGTGCCTCGACGCCCCGCGCGATCCGCAACATCTCGGCCAGCCGCTCGTTCGAAGGCCCGCCCGAGTAGAAGTAGCCCCGCACGCGCCGCCGCAGGTTCACGCTCTTCCCCACGTAGAGGGGATGCCCGTGCGCATCCACGAAGACGTAGACGCCCGGCGTCGCGGGAAGGTCGGGCACCCATTCCGGAACCGGCGTCGCGCGCGCGATCGCGAGACCTCCTCTGTCTTCAACCTTCGGTTTCCCGTGGCCCGGCCGGCCGTGGGACGGGCAATGTCCGCTTCGGGTTGTCTTCGGTCAAGCGGCGGGGGGACGCCGGCCTCGCGTGCGCCGGCCCGTTTGGCCGCGGCGCGCCGGCCGCGCATATTCGGCCGCCATGATCGCGCTCATCACCGGCATCACGGGACAGGACGGCTCCTACCTGGCCGAGTTCCTGCTCGACAGGGGGTACGAGGTGCACGGCGTCGTGCGCCGTTCCTCGGTGGAGAAGTACGACCGCATCTCGCATCTCCGAGACCGGGTCACGCTCCACCAGGCGGACCTGCTCGACCAGTTGTCGCTCATACGCGTGCTCGAACGCGTGGAGCCCAGGGAGGTGTACAACCTCGCGGCGCAGTCCTTCGTGCCCACCTCCTGGGACCAGCCGCTGCTGACGGGTGAGTTCACGGCGCTGGGCGTCACGCGCATGCTCGAGGCGATCCGCGCGGTCGACCCCGCGATCCGCTTCTACCAGGCCTCCTCCTCGGAGATGTTCGGGAAGGTGCGGGAGACGCCTCAGAACGAGGACACGCCCTTCTATCCGCGCAGCCCGTACGGCGTCGCGAAGGTGTACGGCCACTTCATCACGGTGAACTACCGGGAGAGTTACGACCTGTTCGCGACGAGCGGGATCCTCTTCAACCACGAGAGCCCCAGGCGGGGCCGCGAGTTCGTCACGCGCAAGGTGAGTTGGGAGGCGGCCCGCATCCACGGCGGCCTCGTCGACCGTCTGTCGATCGGGAACCTCAGGGCGGAGCGCGACTGGGGATTCGCGGGCGACTACGTGGAGGCGATGTGGCTCATGCTTCAGGCGGAGACGCCGGAGGACTACGTGATCGGGACCGGCGTGACGAACTCCGTCCAGCGGCTCATCGAGATCGCCTTCGACGAGATCGGACGCGACTGGCGCGAGCACGTGGAGCAGGATCCCGCGCTCCTTCGGCCGGCAGAGGTCGAGCGGCTCTGCGCCGACCCGTCGAAGGCAAAGCGGCAACTGGGCTGGGAACCCCGAATGTCGTTCGAGGAGATGATCCGCCTCATGGTGCGAACCGACATCGAGCGGATCGACGCCGGGGCCGGCTAGCCCGGCCGGTCCGGTACGGGCCGCTAGGTCCGCAGTTTCGCGAAGAGCAGGAGGCCGGCGCCGGCGAAGATGATGTTGGGCAGCCAGGCCGCCGCCGCCGGTGACAGCGCTCCTCCGGCGCCCATCGCTTCGGCGATGCGGATCAGAGTCAGGAAGAGGATCGTCGTCCCGAGCGCGATTCCGATCGAGGTCGGCGCGCCGCCCCGCTTGTTGCTGTGCGCAAGCGGTATGCCGAACACGGCGATCACGAGGCAGATGAAGGGGAAGGCGATGCGCAGCGAGCGAGACGTTCTCAGCCCGTTCGTCGTGCCGCCCGACCGCTCGACGGATTCGATGAGGCGTCCCAGTTCCGCGTAGCGCATCTCGTCCGGTTCCTTGGGTCTGGCCTGCAGCTCCTCGGGCGTCTCGTCCAGTTGCCGCACGAACAGTTCGGCGAACTCGAAGGCGGACTCTTCCTCCGGGCCGCGGAACTCCCGCATCCACCCCTGCTGGAGCACCCAGCGAGCGGACACCGAGTCGTACCGTGCGACATTGGCCGTGATGTGTACCGTGGGGAAGTCGGGTTCCGATCCTCTCCGCTCGATCTGCACGTCGTCCATCCGACCCTCGCGCGTGTCGAGCAGCCGCGCCTTGTACACGAGGCCGTCGTCGCCCCGGTAGACGAACGAGTTCCGGATCGTCTGGCTGCGGGCCTCCTCCTGTTCGAGGACTTCGGCCGATTTCCGCTTCGTCACGGCGACGAGTTCCGTGAGACCGAGCGCGACGAAGCTGAGCAGCGTGGCGCCGCAGAGAATCGGGAAGACGAGGCGGTAGAAGGAAACGCCGCCCGCCTTGGCGGCCGCGACCTCGAAGTGCCGGGACATGGAGGCCACCGTGAACACGGACCCGAGCAGGGCGGCGATCGGGAATCCGAGCAGCGACTGGTACGGAAACTCGTACACGTAGTGGAGGGCGATCTGGGACCAGGTCGACCCCTGGTCGAGGAACCGGTCGAGGTTGTCGGCGATGTCGATGACCATGAAGAGGAAAGGCACGCCGAGGGCACAGGCCGCGAAGATCCTCAGGAACTGGGAAAGGACGTACCGGTCGAGCAGCTTCACGGCGTCAGCGCATCACCTTCGTGGAGCGCGCCAGGGCCACGAGCCCGGCGGCGCCGAAGATGACGTTCGGGGCCCACATCGCCCACAGCGGCGAGATCCAGAGGCGGTCGGCGAGCCGCTCGCCCCCGATGAGGGACACGTAGTAGGCCCCGAAGATGCCCAGGCTGACGCCGACGACGAGCGCGACGCCGCCGCGCGGGAACCGGACGGCGATCGGGGCGCCGAGGAGGACGAAGACGATGCACGCGGCCGGGATCGTCCCCTTCTTGTGAATCTCGACCCAGTACTGGTTGATCCGCCGCAGGCCCGTGACCTCGCGCTCGGCGTACGACTGGAACTGGTTCGCGGCATCGGAGGCGGAGTAGAAGCGGCGGGCCGCGCTCTCGGCGACCTGTGTCGTGGAATCCGGGGCGGCGGCTTCCTGCGCGGGTCCCGGCTCGATCTCGCGTCGCGCGGGCGCCTCCGGTGGCGCGGGGAGGCCATCTCTCCGGCGCTCCAGGTCGACGATGTCATCCCTCCGGTCCGCGATATAATCCGCCGGGTCGGGGACGTCGCTCTGCCCGGCCTCGGCGCCGCCCGCCGGCCCGTCCCAGGGATCCGGCGCGTCCGCGAGAGGTTGCTCGAAGTCCAGCAGCATGCGGGTGATGGCCTGCGCGTACACGAGGCTCTCCGAGCGCGCCGCGTCCGCCATCTGCGCCCCGCGATCCGCCTCCACGCGCATGTCGGCGATGTTCATCTCCCGGTCGCCGCGAATGGCTGCGGTATCGCGCTCGAGCCCGTTCGCCACATCCGGGATCTTGAGCAGCATCCGCTCGAAGGCGATGCGCCGGAAGGCGTGCGGACGCTCGTTCATGCGTACCTGGACGACGCCGTCCTCGAGGTCGAAGTAGAGGTCTTCCCCCTCCTCCGAGAAGCCCATCTTCCCGCGGGTCGCGTAGATGGAGCGGCTCTCCTGGCCGTTCCGCTCATCGTAGATCGCGACGTCGTGCACCACGCTCTCCTCCCGGTCGATCATGCCGGGATGGACGTAGACATAGGACGGGAGCACTTCGTTGATCGTATGTTCCCGAAGGTTGAAGGTCGGCTTCTTGCGGCCGATCCCCGTGAGCAGCACCTGCAGGTGATGATTCGACTGCGGCAGGACCGTGTTGTTGAACCAGGTCATTCCGCCGGCGAGGATGACGGCACAGACGAGGAGCGGGGCCATCACGCGCGACAGGGGGATGCCGCTCGCCTTGACGGCGGTGATCTCGAAGTCGCCCTCCATCCGGCTGAAGACGTAAAGGACCGCGATGAGCACGGCCATCGGCAGGGTCTGCGCGAGGATGAAGGGGATCGAGTAGACGAAGACCTCGGCGATCACCGCCCACTCGAGGTCCTTGCCGATGAGCCGCTCGAAGCGCTTGCTCACCTGGTCGAGGAGGAGCAGCACCGTGGTGCCGATGACGGCAAAGATGAACGGCCCGGCGTGACGGCTCAGGATATAGCGGGTGAGAGTTCGCATCGCCCCGAGATTACTGTGTTTTCGGGCCGTTGTCAGCCCGGGCGGGTCTTTCAGGGGCCGGTTCAGCCCCGCGGATTCTTCACCGTCCGCCAACTTCTGTACCGGAATGCAGCCGGATAGATCCCTGCGGGTCGCGGGCGCTGCGCCGCGGCGGGTCGCCATCGTGCTCATGAGCGCGGTGGGAAGCACCGTCCAGGGGATGCCCATCATCGCGTCCCTCCGGCGGGCGTGGCCCGGCACGCACATCACCTGGGTGCTGCAGCCGGGCCCGGCGACCCTGATGGCCGGCCGGCCGGACGTGGACCGGATCCTGCTCTTTCACCGAAGTCTCGGCGTCCGCGCCTATTCCCGCTTTCGGCGCGAGGTGGCGGGAGAGACGTTCGATCTCGTCATCTGTCTGCAACCGAACTTCAAGGGAGGGATGGTCACGCGTCTCCTGCGCGCCCCGGAGCGCCTCGGCCACGATCGCGCGCGCGCCCGCGACCTGAGCTGGGTGGCCACGAACCGCCGCATCCCGCCGGCCCCCGTGGCCCACATTCAGGACGAACTGTTCGAGTTCCTCGATCACCTCGGCGTCCCGCGATGCCTCGAGTGGCGCTTTCACTTCACGGCGGAGGAACGCCGGGTTTCGGCGCGGTGGCGGGAGCGATTCTCCCGCCCGGTCCTGGCGGTCGTGCCGCGGAGTTCGAACGCCCGCAGGAACTGGACCCTCGAGGGGACGGCGCGGGTAATCGACATGGCGGCCGGCGATCTGGGTCTCCAGCCCGTCCTCCTGGGAGGAGACTCCGAGGAGGAACTGCGGGATGCCCGCCGCCTCGGGGAATTGTGCGGGGCTCCGCCGCGCGTCGCGCTGGGCGGGACGCTGAGGGAGCTGGCGGGCCGGCTCGACGCGAGCGACCTCGTGCTGGCGCCGGACACGGGTCCTCTGCACATGGCGGTGGCGCTGGGGACGCCGACCATCGGACTGTACGGGTACACGGACCCCAGACGCAGCGGTCCCTACGGCCGATTCACGGATCTCACGGTGGACCGGTTTCGCGCCTCGGCCGGCTCCGACGGCGAGAGAATGCCGTCCCGGGCCACCCGTCGCGGACGCATGTCGAGGATCCGCGTCGAGGACGTCGTGCTTAAGCTGGAGCGGGCCATCCGCTCCTGTCTGAACAGCTGAAAGGCGGCACATGACCGAAGGGACGAAGACCGTGGCGGGCCGGATCCTGTGGGTGGACGACGAAGTCGACCTGCTGCGTCCGCACCTCATGCTGCTGCGGTCGTCCGGGTATCACGTCGATGCCGTGATGAACGGCCAGGACGCGATGGAACTCCTGACGGCGGCTTCCTACGATCTCGTGCTGCTGGATGAGCGGATGCCCGGGCTGCGCGGGATCGAGGTTCTCGACCGCATCCGGAGCTCCGCCCCGCGCCTCCCGGTCGTGATGGTCACGAAGAGCGAAGAAGAATCGACCATGCACGAGGCGATCGGACGGCGGGCGGACGACTACATCGTCAAGCCGACGAGCCCCCGGCAGGTGCTGTCGGTCGTGACGCGGCTCCTCGCCGGCCCGGCCCTGCGCCACGAGCACATCACGCGCGACTTCTCGCGCCGCTTCGGCGAACTGCGGGAGCGGGTCTCCGCGGCGACCTCGTGGGGGGATTGGGCCGACCTGTACTCGGAACTCGTCGACTGGGACCTGAAGCTGGAGGAGGCCGGCGAGTCGGGCCTGCGCGAGATCCTCAAGGGGCTGCACACGGACCTGAGCCGCGGGTTCTGCGATCTCGTGGCGGACCGGTACGGGGAGTGGGTGCACGAGGGGGGCGAGCGGGGGCCGACCCTCTCGGTGGACGTGCTGCCGCGCTTCTTCCGGCCGATCCTCGACGAGGATCCGGCCGCGCTGCTCGTCGTGATGGACTGCATGCGGCTGGACCAGTGGCGGGCGGTCCTCCCCATCGTCAGCGAGTACTTCGAGATCGAGGAGGCGCTCTACGCGGGTCTGCTGCCCACCGCGACCCCGTTCGCGCGCAACGCGATCTTCGGAGGCACCTTCGCGGACGAACTCGCCGAGAGTTATCCGGAGTGGTGGGAGAGGGGAAGCGAGATCGGCTACAACTCGTTCGAGGATGAACTCTTCGAGCGGCACATCCACGAACTGACCGCGTCGCGGATCCCCGTGCACTACGAGAAGATCTTCTCGGCCCAGGAGAGCGAACCCATGCTGGCGCGGCTCGGCGGTTACCTGTCGTCCCCTTCGGCCACGGCACTCGTGTTCGGCTTCGTGGACATGCTCACGCACGGGCGGGCGCGGTCGCGCCTGATCTGGGAGATGGCGCAGGACACTAGCGCGCTGCGCTCGCTCACGGTCACCTGGTTCGAGCGGTCGCCGGCGCTGAAGGCGCTCCGGCTGGCCGCGCAGCGGGGCGTCCGGGTCCTCCTCACGACGGACCACGGTTCGATTCACTGCCGGCGGCCCGCCACGATCTACGCCGGACGCGACGCGTCGACGAGCCTGCGCTACAAGATCGGCGACGACATGAAGGTGGAGAACCCGGCCGCCGTCATGTCGACTTCGGACGCGGACGAATGGCGGCTGCCTCCCGGCGGGATGAACAAGACCTTCGCCCTCTGCCGCGAGGACTACTTCTTCGTCTATCCGACGAGGCTGCGGGAATATCAAAACCGGTATCGGGACAGTTTCCTGCACGGCGGGGTGAGCCCCGACGAGATGGTGCTTCCGGCCGCGCTGCTCACGCCGCGGTGACGCGATGAGCGCGGGGCGGAACGTCGGGGGCGCCTCGTCGTATCGGCGGCTGCTCCGGTTCCTGCGCCCCTATCGCTGGACCTTCCTCGCGAGCCTGGCGCTCGGCGTGCTCGCGGCCGGACTCGAGGCGTTCAGCCTCCTCCTGCTCATCCCGTTCCTCCGCTCGCTCTTCGGCATGGGGCCGCCCCTCCCCGGCGGCGGACGGAACGCGGCGGAGCGCTTCATCGACGGGATCGCGGGGGGGTGGCTCGGCCCGGAGGCGGGGCTGGACGGGTTGCGGGCGGTGTGCGTGCTGGTGCTGGCCGCGCTCCTCCTCAAGA
Source organism: Gemmatimonadales bacterium (assembly GCA_009840115.1). Lineage (GTDB taxonomy): Bacteria > Gemmatimonadota > Gemmatimonadetes > Palauibacterales > Palauibacteraceae > Palauibacter > Palauibacter irciniicola. The sequence goes on from VXOJ01000038.1 coordinate 26,423, forward strand.
ACCTCTGCGTCGTCGGGGGGCGGGCGCTCTCGATCCGCACGCAGGAGTTCCTCGTCCGCGACGTGCGCAACGCCGTGCACGCGCACCTGCAGCGTCTGCCGCTCGCCTTCTTCGAGCGCGGCAAGACGGGACAGTTGATCGCGCGCGTGATCGCGGACGCGGGCGAGGCGAAGCCCGTCGTGACGGACGCGCTCGCGCAGGCCGTGCGCCAGGCGGCGACGCTCGCGGCCTACGCCGTGGCGCTGTTCGCTCTCTCGTGGAGGCTGGCGCTGATCGCCGTCATCCTGGTGCCGCTCGTGTGGCTCGGCCTGCGGCCGCTGCTCGGCCGGCTGCGCGAGAGATTCCGCCGCACCTGGGATGACCACGGCGAACTCGTCGCGGAGCTGCAGGAATCGCTGGGCGCGGTGCGGCTCGTGAAGTCGAGGGTCGCGGAGGAGTTCGAGGAGAAGCGCTTTCGGCGCCGTTCCGACGGGTTCAGCCGCAGGCGGATCGCGGCCGCGACGACCCGGCACCTCGCCTCGCCCCTTTCCGAAACGCTCGCGTCCGTCGTGGCGCTCGGACTCGTCTGGATCGGGGCGTCGTTCGTCGGGAGCGGCGGGTCGATCGCGCCCGAACAGTTCGTCGCCTTCGTGACCATCGCGCTGCGCGCCATCTCGCCGGTGAAGGGGTTCGCGCAGTATCCGGCCATCGCCGCGCAGGGGCTCGCCGCGGCCGACCGTTTCTTCGAAATCCTCGACCAGGACCCGGAGCCGACCGGAGGGTCGCGGATCGCGACGGGGCCCGAACGGGAGATCCGCTACGAGAACGTCAGCTTCGCCTACGAGCCGGGCCGGGCGGCGCTGAGCGGCGTCGACCTCGTCATCGCGCGCGGCTCCGTCGTCGCCATCGTGGGGCCGTCCGGGAGCGGGAAGTCCACGCTGGTCGACCTGCTGCCCCGGTTTGCGGACCCGCAGGCGGGGCGGGTCACGATCGACGGGACGGATATCCGGGAGTTCTCGGTGGACTCGCTCCGCCGGCTCACCGGTCTCGTGGGGCAGGAGGCGGTGCTCTTCCACGACACGGCGGCGGCGAACATCGGCTACGGGGAGGATGCGCCCGACCGTGCGGCGGTCGAAGCGGCGGCGCGGACGGCCGGGGCGCACGGCTTCATCGAGGGACTGCCCGACGGTTACGATACCGTGCTCGGCGATCGCGGGGTGCGTCTGTCGACGGGCCAGCGCCAGCGCATCGGCATCGCGCGGGCCCTCTTCCGCGACCCCCCGATCCTCATCCTGGACGAAGCGACATCGGCCGTGGATGCCGAAACGGAGACGGCGCTGAGGGCGGCGGCGGCGGGCTTTCGCGGCCGCACCGTGATCGTGGTCGCCCACCGGCTCTCCACGGTGCGCGAAGCCGACCGGATCTTCGTCCTCGAGCGCGGGCGGCTCGTAGACGCCGGCCGCCATGACGCCCTCGTCTCTCGCGGCGGACCGTACCGTCGGCTGTTCGGCCGGCAGCTCGAACGCGTCTCGCAACCGTGACGGACCGAGTGGGCCGGGCCGGCCGGCGTGGTGGGGACGGCGGGCGGGGCGCCGGCCGACGGCTCGCCGACGCACTCGTGGACGGCGGAGTGACCGGCCTGCATCTCGGCCTCCGCGCCGCGCCGGAACCGGTGGCGCTGGCGGCCGGCCGGGCGCTCGGGACGCTGTGTCGCGAGCCCCTCCTCGTACGGCGCCGCGTGGTCGACGCCCAGATCGCCGCGAGCTTCCCCGGCGCGACGCCGCGCTGGGTGCGCGACACGGCTCGCGCCTGCTACCGCCACTTCGGCCAGGAGGCCGCGCTTCTCATGGGCGGCCCGCCCCGGATCGAGCGCAGGCTGTCTCGCGTCGTCGACGAGGCCGGGCTGGGCCCGCGCCTGCACGCCGCGGTCGCGGAGCGGGACGGCGCCGTGGTCGTCGCCGGGCACCTCGGCAACTGGGAGCTCGGCGGCGCCGCCGTGCGGGCGCTCGGAGTGCGCGTGAGGGCGGTCGTGCAGCGCCAGCGGGGCGCCTTCGGCCGTCGGCTTCGCGACCTGCGCGCGCGGCTGGGACTGGAGGTGCTCGACCGCGACGCGGCGGCCCGGCCCGCGCTCGACGCGCTGCGCTCCGGTCGCGTCCTGGCCCTCGTGGCCGATCAGCACGCGCGGCGCGGGAGCGCCCGGATCGACTTCCTGGGCCGCCCCGCCTGGACGTCGCTCGCCCCCGCGCGTTTGTGTCTCGCGGCCGATGTCCCTCTCTTCTTCGCGGCTCTCGTTCGAGACCCATCGGGGTACAGGATCGTCCATGAAGAGATCGGCGGCGTTCGATCCGGCGCCGGCGGCGACCCGGTCGAGGTCACGAAGGGATGGGTTCGGGCGCTGGAGAGGGAGATCCGACGGCGGCCCGAGCAGTACTTCTGGTTCCACCGGCGCTGGAAGCGGGTGGCGCAACATGGAGAGGGCGCGTGATTCACATCGGGATTCCGGTGCGCAACGAGCGCGAGACCATCGGTCCGCTGCTCTGGCGCATCCGCGAATTGCTCTACGGCGAGCGGCGGCAGTTCCACGTGTTCGTCTGCGACGATGCCTCGGACGACGGGACGGAGGAAGCGCTCGCGCGGTATCCGCGGGTGCTCCCGCTGACCGTGCTCCGCAACGAGGAACGCCGGGGCTACGCCGCGAGTCTCGACCGGCTGATCCGGGCGACGCTTCGTCGCTCGGGGTATCCGCGGCGCGATGCGTTCGTCTCCATGCAGGGAGATTTCTCCGATCCGCCCGAGCGCCTGCCGGAGATGCTTCGCCGCTTCGAGGGCGGCGCCGATCTCGTCACGGTCGCGCGCGGTGAACCCGAACCGGTGGCCCGGCGTCTGACCCGGGCCGGCGGGCGGCTCTGCGCCCGTCATCTGCTCGCGGCTCCGGCCGTGACGGACCCTTATGCTTCGCTTCGGTTATATAGGTTGTTCGCTCTTGAACGCGCCGTCGCCGCCGGCGATGGGCCGTTGTTGCAGTACGAGGGCTGGGCCGCCAATGCCGCGCTGCTCCTGCAGGTGTGGCCGTTTGTACGAAGATTCGAGGAGATTCCGCATGATCCGCACCCCCTCCGCCGATACCGCGACGCCCGCTTCCGGGCCGGCGAGCAGCTCCGGCAGCTGTTCGCGGCCGGCCGGGACCGCGCCCTGCGCGAGATCGGCCGGCAGGTTACGGACGTCGCCTGACATGCCGCAGCGTCTCCCCCGGCTCGCCACGGTCTTCGCGTCCGTTCTCGCTGCCTCCCTTGCCGGCATGGCGCCACTCGCGGGCCAGGCCGGACCGGGAGCGGTGGCCGGCGATCCGTTTCCCCAGGCGTGGCCCTTCGCGGTCGGCCAGGAGGCCGAATACGCGGTGACGTTCGGACCGGTGCGGTTCGGGCAGATGCACCTGCGCGTGGAAGCCCGGGATACGATTCGCAGCACGCCCGCGTACCGGATCGCGATGGAGATGAAGGGGAGCATCCCCTTCTACAGAATGGACGACCGCTCGGTGAGCTGGCTCGCCACGGAACCGTACCGGACGCTCCGGTTCGAGGAGATCCTGCGTCAGGGCAACTACCGGAGACACCAGCGCTGGGAGCTGGATCACGAGGCGCTGACGGCAACGCGAGAAGACTGGGATGAGGAGACTCAGGCCTACCGTCCGCACCGCCGGCAACGGGACCTTCCCATACCGCCCGGCGCGCTGGACGAGATCTCGTATCTTTTCCTGATCCGAAGCCTCCCCTTCGAAGTCGGACAGACCTACGAATTCGACCGCTACTTCGAGGAGGATGGCAATCCCGTCATCGTCGAGGTCCTCCGCCGCGAGCGCGTGCGGGTCCCCGCGGGGACGTTCGAGACGTTCGTCGTGCGTCCGACCATCCAGACCGATGGCCTGTTCGGGGAAGAGGGGCAGGCCGAGGTCTTCATCTCGGACGACGACCGTCGCCTCATCGTTCAGATCAAGAGCCGCATGAGGCGAGGCAGCGTGAACATGTATCTTCGCGACGTCGAGCAGAATGAGGCGGAGGCCGGCCGCTGACGTTTGCACCGGGCCCATCGGCGGCGCGGGCGCCAAACGTCGCCGAGGGCCGCCGCCGGGGTCGCGCGGCACTCCCTTTTTGCCGTGGTGCACCCTAGGTTAGTCTTGGACTGCAGGGTGACGACGACCAGCAAGGAGGTGCCTTGAGCAAAGGGAATCATGTGCCGAATTCAAGCGACCGGGCCCGCGATGAGCTGTTCAGCCACATTCGCCGCTGTGGCGTGCTCGACGCGGAAGAAGAGCAGCGGCAAGAGTGGTTCGACGATACGATCCAGTACCTCGGAGAGCGATATCCGGAATTGACGCCGGCTGAGCTGTCTGTTCTGCGCACCATCGGCGAGCGGTACTGTGCCCCGGCGATCCCGCACGGAGGCGCGGCCCAGCCGTCGAAGCAGGAAGCCCAGGTCTAGCATCACCGTCGAGGTAACGAGGTAACGTAGCCTGAACGAACCCCCGCCCCCGGACAGACCGGGAGCCACACCATCCGCCAGGCGGACCGCTGAATGGACCTCGGACTCGTTCTGAGGCTCGGCGCGGTCCTCGCGCTCGTAGCGGCGAACGCCTTTTTCGTTGCCGCGGAGTTCGCGCTCGTCAGCGCGCGACGCACCCGCATCGACGAACTGGCCGAAGCCGGCGATCGTCTGGCCCGCGTCGTCCGCCGGGCGCAGGACAATCTCGACCGCGCCATCTCGGGTACGCAGCTCGGGATCACCATCGCGTCGCTCGGTCTGGGCTGGATCGGCGAGCCGGCGCTCGCGCGGTCGATCGAGCCCCTGTTCGGCGCGCTGGGCTTCGCCGCGGGGCCGGCGGCTCTCCACACGACGGCCGTCGTCGTCGCCTTCATCCTCATCACCTACCTCCACATCGTCCTCGGCGAACTTGCGCCGAAGACCGTCGCGCTCCTGCGCCCGGAGACGGTGAGCCGCTACCTCGCCGGTCCACTCCTCGCCTTCAACCGCGTCGCGACGCCGGCGCTCTGGCTGCTCGACGGCTCATCCCGGCTGTTCCTGCGGACGATTCGCGCCCCCGCGGGCGACGCGCACGGTGTCGAGCACGCCCACAGCCCGGACGAGATCGAGCTGCTCGTCCGGCAGAGTCGGCGAAGAGGAATGGTGGAGAAGGACGAACAGGCGATGATCGAAGGCGTGTTCGATCTCACGCATACCGTGGTCCGGGAAGTCATGACGCCCCGGCCGGACATCGTCGCCGTCGGGGCCGGGGATCCGGCCAGGGTCATCCTGAAGGTCGCGGCGGAGTCGGGCCATTCGCGCCTCCCCGTCACGGACGATTCGCTGGACGACATCGTCGGCATCATCGTGGTCAAGGATCTGCTCGCGGAAGTCCTCGCGAAGCGTCCGACGGGGCTGGTGGCGCGGGACGTGATGCGCGAGGCGCTCTTCGTCCCGGAGTCGAAGGCGATCGACGACCTGCTGGCGGAAATGCGGGCCCGGAAGACGCATATGGCGGTGGTCGTCGACGAGTTCGGCGGCACGGACGGCATCGCCACGCTGGAGGATCTTCTCGAGGAGATCGTCGGCGAAATCTACGACGAGCACGACGAGGCGGAGGCGGGACTGGAGGTCGGCCCCGACGGGACGGTCGGACTCGATGGGGGCGTCTCGTTCGCGGACCTGCTCGAGGGTCTGGGCCTCGATGATCTCGACGAAGACGAGGAGTACGACACGGTGGCCGGCTACGTGATCGGCACGCTGGGCCGCATCCCGGAGCCCGGAGACCGGGTCCCGCTGGGAGATGCGCGGCTGGAGGTCGCGGAGCTGGTCGAGCGGCGGATCACGCGGCTCAACCTGCTCGGCGTGGACGAGGAGACGGTGGCGAGATTGTGCGAAGCCCTCGAATCGTGAACGCGTTCGGGCCCCGAACTTGCTGGCGTGAGCGCGGCACCCGAAGTTGGAGGAGCCTCCTTCAACGAAAGGCTCCGCTCTGGCTCGCCGAACATGGTCGGAAGGGTTCCTGACTTGAGGTTCCGGGTTTGAACCTCTCCGACTCCTGGAACTACGAGCAGTTTGACGCCGAAGCGCAACGGCTGTACGAAGCCGGCGACTTCGATGAGGCGCTCGGCCTCCTCAAGGAGGCCCTCACCCGTTTTCCCGACTCGGTCGAACTCCTCGTCTCGCTCGGATATACGCGTCTGGCCCGCGAGGAATACGCCTGGGCGCGCGCGGCCTTCGACGCGGTCCTCGGGATCGATCCGGAACACGAGGAAGCGCTGGCCGGCCTCGGAGACGTGCTGCTGAAGCTCGGGGAACGCGCGGCGGCCTTCCAGATCTTCGAGGGGCTCGTCGCGCTGGGGTACGATCGGGACGTGGAACTCATGCTCTGCGTGGGACGCAGCCTGCTGCGCGAGGGTCTCCTGCGCCGGGCGGAGCGGTTCTTCCGGCTTGCCCTCGCGGCCGATCGCGAGAGCCCCGACGCCGCGCTGGATCTCGCCTTCACCTTCTATCGGGACGGCGACACCGAGGCGGCGCTGTTCTGGAGCCGCGAGGCCGTCCGCCTGGATCCCCGCTTCGCGGAAGCCCGCGCGCTCTACGGCAACGTGCTCTACGAACGCGGCGATTTTCGGGGGGCGCTCGCGCAACTTGCGACCATCCCGGTGACGAGCCTGGCCGACCCGATCGTCGCGTGGCGCGTGGTCGACCTCAAGCGCCGACTCGAAGACCTTCCATCGGACGCCGAGGAGTTGCAGCCCTACCTGCTGGCGCTGGAGGAACTGGCGCCGGAACCGAGTCCGGAGGAACGCCTGCTGGCCGAGGTCGAAGCCCGGGCGAACGGGCTGGCGGCGGGGCCGGGAACGGGTCAGCTCGACCTGTTCGGTCGTCCGCCCGACGCGTCGGCGGTGGAGGTGCACCGCGTGCGGGCCCCGAACGGGGTGGTATACGAGGGAGACTGGGATGGGATCGTGCGGGCCATGCGCAACGGGTCCGAGGAGCCCGGCGTTTCGCTGGCGGACTTCATGCGAAACGAGGCGATGCGGCTCCAGGCGCTGACGGGCATCGCCGTCTCCTGGCAGACGGCGCGCGCCTTCCTCGAGGACTCCGCCCGGGTCGGCGCGCTCGAGATCGAACGCTAGCCGCCAAGCCGAGGTGAAGGTTCCGCTGCGCATCGCCGTCATCGGCGGCGACGGGATCGGCCCCGAAGTCACCCGCGAGGCGTGTCGTGTGCTCCGCGCCGTGGCCGACAGGGGTCTTTCCGAACTCGAACTCACACACTTCCCGCATGGCGCCGACCACTATCTCGCCACCGGGGAGACACTTTCGCAGCGGACCTTCGAGTCTCTGAGGGACGACTTCGACGCGATTCTGTTCGGCGCCGTGGGCGATCCCCGCGTGCCCGACGGCCGTCACGCGCGCGACCTCCTCCTCGGCCTGCGGGTGCGGCTGGACCTGTTCCTGAACCGCCGGCCGCTGCGGCTGCGCGCGCCGGAGCTGTCGCCGCTGAGGTCCGCGGACTCGGCGCCCATCGACTTCGAGATCTTCCGGGAGAATACGGAAGGCCTCTACGTGGGCGTGGGGCGCGTCGAGCACGAGGGCACGCCCGATGAGGTCGCGGTGTCGGAGTCGGTCGCGACCCGGTTCGGGGTGGAGCGGATCGTGCGGCGCGCGTTCGAGTACGCCGCCCCCCGGGGGCTGCGCGTGACGCTCGCGGACAAGGCGAACGCGGTGCCGCACATGTTCGGACTCTGGCGCCGCGTGTTCGGGGAGGTCGCCGCCGGATATCCCGGGGTGGAGTCGGAGATGCGCTACGTGGACGCGCTCGCCATGGAGATGATCCGGGCGCCGGAACGGTTCGGGATCATCGTCACGTCGAACCTGCTCGGCGACATTCTCTCCGATCTCGGCGCCGAGGTCGTGGGTGGGCCGGGGCTCGCGCCCTCGGCCAACGTGAACCCCGGCGTCCATGGCCTGTACGAACCCGTGCACGGCAGCGCGCCGGACATCGTCGGAACGGGCCGGGCGAATCCGATGGCCGCGGTGCTCAGCACCGCCCTCCTCCTGCGGGATCACGGTTCGGACGAAGCAGCCGAGGCGGTCGAGGCCGCCGTGGATGCGGCGCTCGCCGCCGGAGTGCGGACGCCGGACCTCGGGGGAGGCGCGACGACGCAGGAGGTCGGAAGCTGGCTCGCGGAACGGGTGGGCGCGGCCTGATACACCACGCTACGTTTCACGGACGGGGCGTTGGGCTCCGCGCGGGCCGGGCGGTGCCGGCGAGGCCGCGGCACACATGACATCAATCCGGTCGGAAGACCGGCAAAAGATGGAAGGACTCCGGGACAATGAGCGACGGTAACGGTAACGGGACGGTGTTTCTCTCGGCGGCCCGAACCGCCATGGGCGCGTTCGGCGGCAGCCTGAAGGAGTATTCGGCAGTGGACCTGGGCGTCGTCGCCTCGGAAGCGGCGATCGAGCGCTCGGGCGCCGAGCCCGGCGATTTCGGGCATGTGGTGATGGGGAACGTGATGCAGACGTCGGCCGACGCGATCTATCTCGCGCGGCATGTGGGGCTGCGGGCGGGGCTGCCGATCGAGACACCGGCCGTCACCGTGAACCGCCTGTGCGGTTCGGGCTTTCAGGCCGTGATCGATGGCTCGCAGGAGATCGAACTCGGGGAGAGCGACGTCTGCCTCGTCGGCGGAGCCGAATCCATGAGTCAGGCGCCGCATATCGTGCGCGGAGCCCGCTGGGGTCTGCGGCTGGGCCCGGCGCCGAAGTTCGAGGATTCGCTGTGGGAGGCCCTCACCGATCCCTACTGCGGCTTCTCAATGGCCCAGACGGCGGAGAATCTCGCGGAGGAGTACGGGATCTCGCGCTCGGAGGCCGACGAGGTGGCGGTGCGCAGCCAGCAGTTGGCGGCGGAGGCCTGGGAGGATGGCCGCTACGGGGACGAGGTCGTGCCGATGATGGTGGGACGGAAGGGGAGGGGAACGTCGTTCGAGCGCGATGAGCACCTCCGTCCCGATACGACGGTCGAGGGGCTCGCGAAGCTTCGGCCGTACTTCAAGCAGGATGGCCTCGTCACGGCCGGCAACGCGAGCGGGATCGGGGATGGGGCGGCGGCGCTCGTGCTCGCGGGCCGGGACTATGCCGCCGCGCACGGCCTGGAGCCGGCCGGCCGCCTCGTGTCCTACGCCGTGGCGGGCGTGCCACCCCATATCATGGGCATCGGGCCCGCGCCCGCCTCGCGCGCCGCCCTCGAGAAAGCGGGCCTCACGCTCGACGACATCGACCTCGTCGAGGTGAACGAGGCCTTCGCCCCGCAGTACCTGGCGGTCGAGCGTGAACTCGGCCTCGACCGCGACAAGGTGAACGTGGACGGCGGGGCGATCGCGCTGAGCCACCCGCTCGGCATGACGGGAGCGCGGATCACGGGCCACCTTCTGCACGAGCTGCGGCGCCGCGGCGGCGGCCTGGGTCTGGGCGCGGCGTGCATCGGCGGAGGACAGGGCGCCGCCGTCGTCGTGGAGGTCGACGCCTAGCCACGGCCTGCTGGCAAACCGCCGCGCCGGGCGCCGCGATCAGTCGGAGGGAGCGAACATGGATCCGCTATTCTTCATCCTCGCCGGGGCGGGCGCGCTGGCGCTCGCCACGAGTCTCCGAATCCTGAAGGAGTACGAGCGGGCCGTCGTCTTCCGGCTCGGCCGCGCGCGTCCGACCCGCGGGCCGGGGCTCATCTTCCTCGTCCCGTTCGGGGTCGAGCGCATGGAGCGGGTGAGCCTGCGGATCATCGCCATGGACATCCCGCCGCAGGACGTCATCACGCGGGACAACGTGTCGGTGAAGGTCAACGCGGTCCTCTATTTCCGCGTCGCGAACCCCAGACGGGCCATCCTCGAGATCGAGGACTTTCTCTTCGCCACGTCGCAGCTTGCCCAGACGACGCTCCGGTCGGTCATCGGTCAGGCGGAACTGGACGAGGTTCTCGCGGAGCGGGAGAAGTTCAACCAGATCCTGCGCGACATCATCGACCAGGGGACGGACGCGTGGGGGATCGATGTCACGGGCGTCGAGGTGAAGGATGTGGACCTGCCGAACGAGATGAAGCGCGCGATCGCGCGGCAGGCGGAGGCGGAGCGCGAGCGGCGGGCGAAAGTGATCAACGCGCAGGGCGAACTGCAGGCGGCGTCGAACCTGCGGGACGCGGCGCGGCAGTTGAGCCAATACCCGGCCTCGCTGCAACTGCGTTTCCTGCAGACGGCGACGGAGATCGCGGCGGAGAACAACTCGACGACGCTCTTCCCGCTGCCGGTGGAACTCGGGCCCATGATGGGTCTGTTCAAGGGGCTTGCGACGGCGGCCGACGAAGGGTCCGCGGCTCCGGCTCCGGTCGACGAACGCGTGCTCGAAGGCTCGGAAGGCGCGCCGCAGTTGACTGGCGCGGAGGCGGCGGAGGACGTGCCGGAGGCCGCGGACGAGCCGCAATCCGTGGCGAGGGAGCGCGATGCCGCCGGCTGACGACAGTCGCGAGGGTGCGGGCGGCCCCGGTCTTCCGGCACGCCGGCCGTCGCTCCCACAAACGGTCACGCAGGAGCAACTCGAACGTGTGATCCGCCGGGCCTCGGACCTCCAGTTCCGCAGTTCCACTTCGGTCGGCGGAGAACTCGGGGCGGGCGAAGTCGTCCAGATCGGAGCGGAAGTCGGCCTCGAGGAACGGTACGTCCGGCAGGCGCTGGCCGAGGTGGAAGCCGCCTCCCTCATTCCCGACGCGCCTCCGGACGAGGGGCTCGCGCGGCGGATCGTCGGCTCCGCGATCGTGAGCACGAGCCGCGTGGTGCCCGGCAGTCCGGCGGACGTGGAAGCGAATCTCGAGTCGTACCTGCGCGAAGAGGAGCTTCTCCGACAGGTGCGCTCGCGACCCGGCGGATCGCTGTGGGAGCCGGGGACCGGCCTCGTCAGCCAGATGCGCCGCGCGATGGACGTCGGCGGCCGACGCTACACGCTCGCGAAGGCGCGGAACCTCCAGGTCAGCGTGGAAGCCCTGGAAAGTGGGTGGTCGCTGGTCACGCTGACGGCCGACGTCGGTAACATGAGGGCGGAACGGATCGGCGGCTGGTTCGCCGGCATGGGGCTGGGTGGAGCGGCCGGCGGCTTCGGCCTGTTCATGGCGACGGGGGGCGGCGTTCTGCCGCTCCTGGGAGGGCTGGCGATCTTCTCGGGTTTCACGGCCATCGCGACGGTTTCCGCGCGGGCCGACATGCGGAAGGTCAGACAACGCATGGAACTCGCCCTTCAGGGTCTTCTCGACCGACTCGAACGCGGCGAGAATCTCCGCAGCGCGGAGGAACCCTGGCACCGGAAACTCCTGCGCTGAAGGGTGTGCGCCTCGAGCGGCTGTCAAGCAGCCGACACTGATACCTGAAGACCAATAGAGGGAGTGGACATTGACTGAGATTCGGAAGGTCGGGGTGGTCGGAGCGGGACTGATGGGGAGCGGGATCGCGCAGGTCAGCGCGTCGGCCGGTTATGAGACGATCGTGCGGGAGGTGGAGCAGGGGTTTCTCGACCGGGGGATGGCCGGAATCGGGAAGAACCTCGACCGCGCCGTGCAGAAGGAGAAACTCGGAGCGGCGGAGCGGGACGCGACGATGGCCCGTCTTCACCCGACGCTCGACCTGGCGGATCTGGCGTCGTGCGACCTCGTCATCGAGGCGATCACCGAGAACCTCGGGGCGAAACACGCGCTGTTCGGTGAGCTCGGCGGACTCTGCGCGGAGGAGACGATCTTCGCTTCCAACACATCGAGCCTGTCCATCACGGAACTCGCCGCCGAGACGGATCGCCCGGAGCGTTTCGTCGGACTCCACTTCTTCAGCCCCGTGCCGGTCATGCCGCTCGTGGAGGTCGTCCGCTGCGGGCAGACGGCGGAGCAAACGTTCGACGCCGCCTTCGCGTTCGCCGCATCGCTCGGGAAGAGCCCGATCGCCTGCGGCGACAACACCGGCTTCGTCGTGAACCGGCTGCTCGTTCCCTACATGCTGGACGCGATCCGTGCGTACGAGGCCGGGGTCGCGTCGATCCCCGACATCGACAAGGGGCTGCGCCTGGGCTGCGGGTACCCGATGGGCCCCTTCACGCTGGGCGATTTCGTGGGACTCGACACGCTGTACCACATCACGGGGATCATGTACGACGAGTACAAGGAGGCGCGCTTCGCCGCTCCCCCTCTCCTGCGCCGCATGTACCTGGCCGGCTACCACGGCCGAAAGACGGGGAAGGGCTGCTACGACTACAGCGGCGATGAACCCGTCGTTTCCAGCTTCGTGCTCTAGTGCGGGGCGGTGCGAGCCGGCCGAAGGCGCCCCGGGCCAGCCGACGGCGCCTTCGGCTACTCCTGGAAGCGGACCTGAACGCCCACCGCGTCGCGGGCGATCAGCGGCCGGATTCCGAGCCAGTTCTCGGCGGCGGCCGTCGCCCGACCGCCCACCCACCAGCCGATGAAGCCGCCGACGACCACGTCGGAAAGCCAGTGGCGGTCTCCGTAGATCCGGGCGAGTCCCGTGCCCGCGGCGGCCGCGTAGAAGGGGATCGCCCACCCACCGTCGGTCACCTCATCGACGGCGGCGGCGATGGCGAAGGCGTAGGCGGTGTGGCCGGACCCCAGCGAGGCGTTGCCCCGGAAGGGATCGAAGTGCAGGACCCCCCGCTCGTCTCTCGGGCGGCTTCGTCCCAGCGTCCAGTTGAGCAGGGTGTTCGACATCGAGCCGGCGAAGACCCCGAAGAAGGCCGAGGTCGCCCGCCGGACGCCCGTCTCCCCGTCCAACGCGACGCCAAGCAGAATTCCGCCCCCCGCCAGGAAGGGCGCGGTCCGCTTCCAGTCGCCGTAGGTGTGGCCGCCTTCGGCCAGGTCACGACCGAACGCCCCCTGGTGATCAAGCGCCAGGTCGCGGATGCTCCGGTCGAGAAGAAGGGCTCCGCCGAGGGCGCCGGCACCGAGTCCAACACGCTTCCAGGTCTGACTCGTCTCCCCGCCCGCCGGTCCCGGGCCGGCGCGGTCCGGGTTCGGCGCCGACACGGGATCCTGCGCGGCGAGCGGGAGAGGCAGAAAAAGCCACGCAACTCGAAAGGGGGCGAGGCCCGCTCGAGGAACTCCAGTACGCGTGATCCGGCGGCCGGTGCCGCAACGTCCGAAGGGTGTCATGAACGCCTTCGAAGCTGCCTGCCCGGAGGCGCTCGGGCAACCGCCCGGCGGCGCTCGGAGGACGACGTCTCCAACGGGCAAATTTCCTTGCGGCATAAGGCTTTTCGCCGTATTTTTCAAGCCTGTGACGAAGACACCGGAGGCACCGTCTATCCGCCAGCCTGAGGCGTCCTCCGCGCCTTTCCTCAGGCGCTTGATCCTTCGCGACTACCGCAACTTCGAACGGCTCGAATGCGAGTTTCCCGAGGCCGGCGTCGCGATCATCGGGCCCAACGGATCGGGCAAGACGAACCTCCTCGAGGCGATCTGCTACCTCGAGGTGTTTCGGTCCTTTCGAGGCGTGAGGGACCGCGAGCTGGTGCGGTTCGGACAGACGGTATTCCGGGTGGAGGGTGAGGTTGAGGGGGGGACGTCCGTGGCGGCCGCCTACGACCGGTCGCAACGGATCAAGAAGGTCGAGGTCGACGCGCTCGAGGTGGAGCGGGTTTCGGCGGGGATCGGTTCGGTGGGGGTCGCGGCGTTTCGCCTCGACGACGCCGAGATCGTGCGTGGAGGGCCGACGCTGCGGCGTCGCTTCCTCGACATCGCGCTCTCGGTGGGCGTGCCGGACTACCTCCCGGCGCTGCAGCGCTACCGGAGCCTTCTGTCGCAAAGGAACGAAGCGCTTCGGCGCGGCGGGTCGAACGACGAGATCGAAGCGTGGACGGAAGGGCTGGTCGAGGCGGGTGGAGTCCTCACGGAAAGGCGGGCGACGTGGGTGTCGGAAGGGGCGGAGCGATACGCCGATTACTACGCGCGGATCTCGGGAGGAGACAGTGCGGGGCTTCGGTACTCGGCTTCGATCGCTTCGGACGGCGGGCCGGAGGGCGCGGTCTCGTGGGAGGACCGCTTTCGAAGCGCGCTGGAGAGGACCGGTGAACGTGAGCGTCGCCAGGGCATGACCGTGGTGGGCCCGCACCGTGACGAGATCAGGTTCGAGGTCGAGGCGCCGGAAGGCCCCCGCGACCTCCGGAGCTACGGGTCGAGCGGGCAGCAGCGCACGGCGGCGCTCGCCCTGCGCCTGCTCGAAGCGGACCGGCTGAGGGAGCGACTCGGCCGCGAGCCGCTGTATCTGCTCGACGACGTGTTTGCGGAACTCGACGAGGGACGCTCGGACCGGCTGTTTCGCCTCTTCGAGTCCGAGCGGGGCGGGCAGGTGATTCTCACCGCGCCCAAGACCGGTGACGTGGGACTGATGGGCGGAAAGCTCGCGCGCTGGCGCCTGCGCAACGGACGGATCATCGCATGAACGGCCCGGCCTCCGGGGCGATGCCGCGCGGACAGGCGCGGCGCGGGGACGCGAGCGGGAGGGAACGGCATCCCGAACCCGTCGGGGGCGTGCTGGCGGAGTTGCTCGATCGCCTGGGGATCCGCGAGCGGGTGGAGCGCAGCGCCACAGCGGCGCGGTGGGAGCGGGTCGTGGGTCCGCACATCGCGCGCGTCACGAGAGTTGGCGGGATCAAGGGCGGGACGGTGTTCATCGAGGTGGCCGGTGCGGCCTGGATGACGGAACTGAACATGATGAGGCGAAAGTTGCTGGGCCGCCTGAACAGGGATCGCGCCCGCGGCCGCATCGAACGGATCGTGTTCGTGCAGTCCGGGGAGTCGTCGCCGGTCGCGACGCGCCCCGGCCGAACCGAGAAGGGGAGGGGTTGATGGCGAAGTCGAAGGCGGGCGGAAAGCCCGTGAAAGATAACAACGACAACTCGGACTACACCGCGCGGCAGATTCATGTCCTCAAGGGGCTTGAGGCCGTGCGGAAGCGCCCGGGCATGTACATCGGGTCCACCTCCGGGCGGGGGTTGCACCACCTCGTCTACGAAGTCGTGGACAACTCGATCGACGAGGCGATGGCCGGACACTGCTCCGGGATCGAGGTGACGATCGGGACGGACCAGTCGATTCGGGTCGTGGACGACGGGCGCGGCATCCCGGTGGACCTTCACCCGACGGAGAAGGTTCCGGGGGTCGAACTCGCCCTCACGACGCTTCACGCGGGCGGAAAATTCGACAAGTCGAGCTACAAGGTGTCCGGCGGGCTGCACGGCGTGGGCGTTTCCGTCGTGAACGCGCTCTCCGAGTGGCTGCAGGTCGAGGTGCGTCGCGACGGCCACGAGTGGACGCAGCGCTACGAGCGCGGCGTCAGCCAGGGGAAGCTCAAAAAGGGGCGCAAGACGAAGGAGACCGGCACCACGGTCACCTTCCGGCCCGATCCCGAGATCTTCAAGGGGCTCGGCGACCCGCTCGAATACAGCTTCGAGACCCTCGCGAGCCGGCTCCGCGAACTCGCCTACCTGAACCGGGGCGTACGGATCGCGATCGTCGATGAGCGGAAGGAGGATCTGCGCCGTGACTTCCACTTCGAGGGGGGGATCGCGCAGTTCGTCGAATATCTCCTGGGCAACAAGACGCCGCTTCACGCGGACGTGATCTCCGTCTCGGGCGCACAGGACGACACCGAGATCGAACTCGCGATGCAGTACACGAACGCCTACAGCGAGAACACGTCCACCTTCGTGAACAACATCAACACGCACGAAGGCGGGACGCACCTGTCGGGCTTCAAGGGCGCCCTCACGCGGACGATCAACAACTACGCGCAGCGGAACAACATCCTCAAGAAGGCCGACTCCACGCTGAGCGGCGACGACGTGCGCGAAGGACTCGTCGCCGTGCTCTCCGTCAAGGTCATGGAGCCCCAGTTCGAGGGGCAGACCAAGACGAAGCTGGGGAACAGCGAGGTGCGCGGGATCGTCGAGAGCCTCGTCAACGACCGGCTGGGGACGTGGCTGGAGGAGAACCCCGGCCCGTCTCGACAGATCATCGACAAGGCGGTCCAGGCCTCCCGGGCGCGGGAGGCGGCGCGCAAGGCGCGGGACCTGACGCGCAAGAAGTCGGCGCTCGAGACCGGCATCCTGCCGGGGAAGCTGGCGGACTGCTCGACCAGGGACCCGGAGTGGGCCGAACTCTACCTGGTGGAGGGAGACAGCGCCGGCGGGAGCGCGAAGATGGGGCGCGACCGCAACTTCCAGGCCATCCTCCCCCTGCGCGGCAAGATCCTCAACGTGGAGAAGGCGCGCATCGACCGGATCCTCTCCAACGAGGAGATCCGCGCCATGATCACCGCTATCGGGACCGGCATCGAGGACGAGTTCGACCTATCGCAGGCCCGCTACCAAAAGGTCGTGATCATGACGGACGCCGACGTGGACGGCGCCCACATCCGCACGCTGCTCCTGACCTTCTTTTTTCGGAAGATGTTGAAACTCATCGAGGCCGGATACATCTACATCGCGCAGCCGCCGCTGTACCGGGTGTGGAAGGGGAAGACGGAGTTCTACTGCTACAACGAGTCGGAGCGCGTCGCCGCGCAGGCGAGACTCGACAACGGCAGGGGGAACGCCTCGCTGCAGCGGTACAAGGGCCTGGGCGAGATGAACGCCGATCAGCTGTGGCAGACCACGATGAACCCGGAGAAGCGCACGCTGCTCCAGGTGAGGATCGACGAAGCGGCGGAAGCGGACCGGCTGTTCGACACCCTCATGGGCGAGAACGTCGAGCCGCGCCGCGACTTCATCGAGCGGAACGCCCGCTACGTACGCAATCTCGACGTCTGAACCTCCTCCCGAACCACCGTTCGCCACCGGGTCACGCGGGTTGATAGCCCGTTGATGCCCGCCCCGATCCTTGAGTCAGAGAGGGCGGCAGGGCGTCGCCCTCCGGGATCACTCAGGGGAGGTGGATGATGATGAGGACGAGGAGAGGCAGGAGAACGGCGTGGCCGCTCGCCGTGGCATGGGCCTTCGCCGGGGCGCTGGCGGTCTCGCTGGCGCAGCCGTCCCAGGCCGCGGCGCAGAGCGAGTGCGCGGAGTACATCTCAGGAGGCCCGGGCAATCCAACGAATGGATCGCTGGTGGGCTCCCAGTCCGTAACGATCTCATTCGGCGCCGCCTTCGGTCTCAGCGTCGGGATCACCGCGACGTTCGACGTTGGCGTGTACCGAATGCACGACGACACCACAGAATACGTGCGGTGTGATGACTACACGGCGTGGTCCTTCCAGTGAGCTGCGAGCACGGAGAGATCAGTTCGACGTCGCGTTCCAGAAGGGTTGAGGTTCCGGCTGCGAACCGGGGCGCGGGGGGGGGGGGGGGGGGGGGGGGGGGGGGGGGGGGGGGGGGGGGG
>VXOJ01000056.1 GCA_009840115.1 Gemmatimonadales bacterium
CGATTGGCGGGAACCGAAAAGCGGGAAAACGGAGTCTGAGTCCCGTAAGGTCAATATTCACATCAGGTTGTGAACACGACTGCTTCCGCCGCAGTAGCAGACGTAGAGCCTGGACCGGTCGAGCGACGCCGTCGTCTCGGCGCTGATCTCCCGGTGCGGGAGATTCACGGCGCCGGGGATGCGCTCGCGGGCGTAGGCTTCGGCGGACCGTCCGTCGATCACGGTCACCGCCCGGTCGCCGCTCAGCATTTCGAACAGGTCCCAGGAGTCCGTCTCGAAAGCGAGCTTCTGCTGGTAGTGCTGCATTTGCGCTGCGTTCATGTATCGCTCCGGGTTGCTCCTTCAGGTTGGTCGGGCCCGCGCGCACGGGGGAGCGCCAGCCGGCGGCCGTTTGATAGCCAGTTAATCGCAGTCCGCATCGTGAAGCAAGCGGCGGGATGATCTCTTCCCACGCGTTGCCATTTCTTGCCATGCCGACTAGCCTCTGACGATGGACACCATGAACATTTCCCTTCCAGCCCCACTCAAGTCGTTCGTTGACAAGCAGGTCGCGGATCGCGGGTTCGGAACCTGCAGCGCCTACATCCGCGAGCTGATTCGGAACGACCGGGATCGGCAGCACCTGAGAGGCCTCCTCCTTGAGGGCGGGGAGTCCGTTCCGGCGGTCGAGGCCGACGCGAGCTATTTCGAAGCCCTGCGCGCCGGAGTTCGCGGAGACCCGACGGCGTGACGAGGGGCCGGACGCCGACGTCCGTGATCCTGCGGGCGTCGGCCCGGCGGGACGTCGACCGGGCGGTCGTGCGCTATCTGGAAGAAGGCGGACAGGATGTGGCCCTCGGCTTCATCGATGCGCTCGAGACCGCTCTTGGCCACGTCGCCCGCAACCCGGGCTCCGGATCCCCGCGCCATGGACAGGAGTTGAACCTGGCGGGCCTGCGCTCGTGGCCGCTTGCAACGTATCCTTACCTCATCTTCTACATGGAAGGTGAGGGTGTGGTCGACGTCTGGCGGATTCTGCACGGTCGGCGTGACATTCCCGAGTCTCTGCAAGAAGGTGATCGGCCCGCCCCGTCGACGAAGCCCTGAACGCCCAGTGTGAGGAAGCTCTCGTGAACGTTTACATCAATCTCCCGGTGGAGGACCTGGCTCGCTCGCGGGCCTTCTTCGCCGCCCTCGGTTTCGCCTTCGACGACGATTTCAGCGACGAAGCGACCCTGGGGATGGAAATCACCGGGAACTGCTACTGCATGCTCGTGACGCACAAGAGGTTCGCGACGTTCACGCCGCGGCCCCTCGCGGACGCGGGCGAGGCGACGGAGGTCCTGGTCTCGCTCCAGCTGGAGAGTCGGGAGGAAGTGGACGGATTCATGGAGACGGCGCTCGCCCACGGAGCGGACGAGCCGCGGGAACCGATGGACTACGGCTTCATGTACGCGCGCGCCTTCGCGGACCCCGACGGGCACATCTGGGAGCCGTTCTGGCTCGATCTCGAGGCGGCCCTCGCAGCCGGCCCGCCCGATGTCGACGACGACGGCGCCACATGACGGGGCCACGGCTGTTGTCGACGCTCCTGGCCCTTCCGGCCCTTCCCGTGCTGGCCTCGGTTGCCGCCGCGCCGGTCCAGACGGCGTGCGAGGGCTGGTTGACGGGACCGTTCTGGGAGGGGGCGGATCCGGCAGCGGCAACAGCCTGCCTTTCCGCCGGGTACAGCGTCGACGATCGGTCCGCCCCCAACGAGGCCACGCCCCTGCACTGGGCGGCGCGGTTCAGCGACGATCCCGACGTGATCGCGGTGCTGGTCGAGGCGGGGGCCCGCCTGGAGGCTTCGACCCGCGCGCGTCGGACGCCCCTGCACTGGGCGGCCCGGCACAACCGGAACCCGGCGGTGGTGGGGGCGCTGCTGGAGTACGGGGCGGACGCATATGCCGAGACGCAACACGGCCGTACACCCCTTCACCTCGCCGCCCTGATCAACGAGAACCCCGCCGTCGTGGATGCGCTCGCCAGCGTGACCGACGTCAACGTCCGGAAGCACGACGGAGGGACGCCGCTGCACGACGCGGCCAGAAGGATTTGGGACGGCCCCATGGGGGACCCCAATCCCGCCATCGTGGACGTGCTGATCAAGCGCGGCGCCGACCTTTCGGTGGAGACGGAGGGCGGGCTTACCCCCGCGGGGCGGGCCAGGGACGAGCGCCTGGCCGGGATGCTGCGGGAGGAGGAAGCGCGACGGGAGGCGATCCGGGCGCAGTTCCTTCAGTCCGTGGCGATAAGATGCGCCATGGGGGCCATGATCCTCGGCCTGCTGGGCTACCTCGTCGCGCGAGTCCGCAGAGTGCGCCGCGGTGTCTCCGGCGCCTGAACGCCGGTTGCCACGCTTCGCCGTGCATGATATGTAGATACTCAAGCTACATCGTACTTCTACATATCGAGAAAACGGATGAAGAAGTCGATCCAAAAGGAGCTGGTGGCGGCTTCCTCGCGCCCCCTCGTGCTCTCGATCCTCGCCGGCGGCGACACGTACGGCTACGAGATCATCAAGCAGGTGAAGCGGCTCTCCGGCGGCGACCTGGAGTGGTCGGGCGGAATGCTCTACCCGCTCCTGCACCGGCTGGAGAAGGACGGCCTCATTGAAGGCTACTGGGAACCCACCGACGAAGGGCGACCGCGCAAGTACTACAGCCTGACGACCCTGGGGCGGCGGCAGCTGGCCACCGACCGGAAGAGTTGGCGGGCCATGTACGGAGTGCTGGAGCTATCCTGGCGAGGCGGCGATGTCCCGGCTGGATGACGAGATCCGGACGTGGCGCCGGGGTCTGGAGGCCGGGGGGCGGTTCTCACGACGCGAACTGGCTGAACTCGAGGACCACCTGCGGGCCCACGCGGCCGACGAACGGGCGCGGGACGCCACCCCGGCCTCCGCCGGCGCGCTCAAGACCGCCGCCCGGGAGGAATTCGGCGACCCGACCGTACTCTCCCGCGAGTTCGCGAAGCAGGACGCCCCGGCGTGGCGGAGTCTCCTCCTGGCGGGGTGGGGATTGTACGCGCTGTCGCTGATTCTCTCGGATTTCGGCACCGTGGCGTTTGAGCCGTTGAACCCGGACTTCAGGATGTCGGTCTCGTGGCAGGAACTCCTCACGCCCGCGCCGATCTCCGTCTGGGTCCTCGCGGCGTTCTCGGCTCTCGTTATGATGTCCACGTCCCTGACCTTCGGACGGGCCCGACGCCCGGTCGACGCGTGGGTGGGATACGTCGTTGGGGTCGTAGGCATTACGGCCATTGGAGTGGGAGCGTTCAACCTCCTCCTCCCCATCCCGATCCCGGTCGAGGCCGAACTTGTCGCGTACGGCCATCTGGGTCTCTCCTATTGGGTGTGGTCCGCCTCCTTCACGCTGGCGGCCATCGCCCTGTGGCTGCGCGCCCGCGAGTGGGTCTCCCCTCCGCCGAAGGGATCGCCGAGGAACCCGAAGCAATCGTTGGCGTAGCCGGGCGTCGAAGAATGATCGGCATCCTCGCGGACACCCCTCGCGATGCGGAACTCATGAGACGGGCCGTCGTCGGCGGTGTTCGCGTGATCCACGAGGCGAACGACCTCGCGGCCACCGACCTCGACATCGAATGCCTGGTGTTCGGCAGCCGCAGCGGACTCCTCGCGGAACGGATCTCGCTCCTGCGCGAGGTCGAGCGGAAACTCCCGTGGGTTCCGGTGATCCTCGTGACGGACCGGAAAATCGCCATCGCGCGCCTCCTGAGCAGGGTGCAGGTGGCGGATCTCGTCTGGTTCGAGGAGGTCGAGCGTCAGCTCGCGGCGCGCATCGAGTCCGCGCGCGGCGGGTCCGCCCTCCTGCAGATGGCGGACAAGATCCGGCGGTCGACGGCGCCGCCGGCCCTCCGCTCCGCCGCGGCGCACGCCCTCCGGGAGGCGCGCCGCACGCCCGTCCGCAACGTGCAGGAACTGGCGGCGGCGGTGGACTGCTCTCCCGTGACGCTGTTTCAGCAGTTTCAGGCCCGCGCCCGCGGCCGGACGACGTTCAACCGGTTCCTCGGCGCGCTCGCCATCCTCCGGGCGCAACAGCTTCGAGCCACCGGCGCGAAGTGGAAGCAGGTGAGCGCGCAGCTCGGACTCCCGCGGGAAACCCTCCGCCGGAAGGCGAAGCGGTGGCTCGGCTGCAATCTCGTCGAGCTGGAACGCATCCCCCCACACCAGCTCCTCGCCGCCTTCGCCCTGGAGCATTTCGCCCCCCTCCTCGACCCGCCGCCCGACGCCGGGCACTAACGCGCGTCTCGGGCCGGGAGTCTACGACGTGGCGCTCCAACCGCAGAACTGGCTCGCCGAAGGGAATCTGTATTGGATCCTGGGCATCGCACTGCCCGTGTTGATGGTCGGCATGGCGGCCGGCACGGTCTTCGTCAACTCCGCCGCGCACCTGTCCAATGTTCGGCGGACGAGCCGCAGACTCGAGGCATGGCTGAGGCTCAGCGACCGGGCCACGGAGGAACGCGCGGCGGCGCGCGACGTCTCGGCACGCGGTGGCGGCGCGGTACTCAACCGCACTTACGCACGCCTGTGGCTGCTCCTTCGGGTGCAACTCCCTCGACGCAGGTATCTGGACGACGTCGAAACGATTCGGAGACGCAATCGCAAAGCGTTCATCGACGCGCGGCTCCCTGCGCTTGAGAGCCGGGCAACGGGCGAACGCAGGGACGTCGGATCTCTGGTCTCCGGCCTGCGGGACCGAATCAAGGTCATCCGTAACAGGGTCATCCGTAACAAGGGCGTCCGTCAGGCTCTCGCCGTCGGTGTCGCGACATCGGTCCTGGCATTCGCCATCGCGATGACGCAGGCCCCATCAGTCGCAGCCGGACTCGCGGAGTACGGTCCTGCAGCGGCGGCGCTGGCGATGCTTCTCCCGGTCGCCATCGTATACGTCCTGGGCGGGATTCTGCTGCGGTGGTGTCGAGCCGACCGGCGCACCGCGCTGGGCGCGTTCGCCTGGGGAAGCTCCATTCCCCTCTACCTCGGTCTGAACGCCCTCGGTTTGAGCGCCTTCGGGGTGCCCGGCAACGACAGGCTCTACCATCCGCTGACCATCGGCCTGGCGGTGGTCTGCATGGTGATGATGCTCGCGGTCCGGGAAGTCCTGTACCATCGATACCGCGCCATCGCGACGACCGCGGATGAGGATCGCGCGAAGGAGCACCGAATCGTCGGCGAAACCCTGTGGTTCGCCTCGGATGGCGGGCGCCTCGAAGCGTGGCTACGCATACGGATCGCTGTGTGCTACGTGTTCGTCGTCATTCACCTCCTCGTGCCCCCGATCCGCGGACTGGCCCTCTGCGGAACGATGTGCGGAGACCTCGTCGCCATCACCGCGGTCGCCGCCGCAACCCTCATCGTTCCCCTCGCGGCGATGTTCATGGACGGAAGAACGCAGATCCCCGGCACAATACAACGGCCCCGCTGAACAACGGCCCCGCTGACGTGTGACTGCGCGTCCCCCCGGTCCTACTGTATGGGCTCCTGCTGCAGCCGGCGTGGCCTGGCGGCTGCGGCGGAGGGCGAACGCGCGGTGCGACGGAGGAGCCTGTGATCCGGGGGACAGAGACGATGGAGATCGGGAACCCGCGTAGCATGGGGCGGCGGGCCTTTCTTGGCGCCGCCGGACTCGCGCTCGCCGCCACCGGCGTCGCGGCCACAGGTGCGGCGGGCCGGGGTCGGGTCGGTGGGCTGGGACGAGGCCAGTCCGATCCGTTCGTCATCAACCTGCTGGGCGGGATCCGGAACCCTAACCGCCGGGGCTCTCGGGGGCCGTTCGGCGGCGACCCCGTGGACGGGCCGCTCACGCTGGACGAGCGGGCGCTCTCCGACGTCCTCGCCTCGGGCACCGCCGCCGTCAACACGACGATCGGCTACGTGGCGGGCCTGCAGGAGCCGTTCGAGTACTCCGTCGCCGAGGTCGCGCGCTGGAACCGGATCATCCGGAACCATCCGGAGGCGCTCCTCAAGGTCCGGTCGGCGGGCGACATCGAGCGTGCCGCCAGCGAAGGCCGGGTCGGCATCATCCAGGGCTTCCAGAACGGGGCCATGATGGGGGACGACGCGGGGCGGGTCGGCGTCTTCGCGGGCCTCGGCGTCAGGATCATCCAGCTCACGTACAACGGCCCCAACCAGCTCGGGCACGGGTCGATGGTGCCGGAGAACGGCGGGCTCACGGACTTCGGGCGCGACGTGGTCGCGGAACTCAACGCCACCCGGACGCTGGTGGATCTCAGCCACAGCGGCGAGCGGACCTGCCTGGACGGGATCGACGCTTCGGTCGCGCCGGTCGCGATCACGCACACCGGCTGCCGGGCGGTGACGGACCTTCCGCGCAACAAGACGGACCGGGAACTGCGGCTCGTCGCCGAGGGCGGCGGCATCGTCGGCATCTACTTCATGCCCTTCCTCGCGGCCGACGGCATGGCCGTGGCGGAGGACGTGGTGCGGCACATCGAACACGCGGTGCAGGTGTGCGGCGAGGAACACGTCGGGATCGGCACCGACGGGGGGACGACGGCCGTGGACGATCTCGACGCGGCGTACGAGGCGGCGCGCCGGGAGGTCGAAGCGCGGCGCAGGGCGGGGATCAGCGCGGCGGGCGAGCGCCCCGGCGTCGTCCCCTTCATCCCGGATCTTCAGGGCCCGGACCAGTTCCGGAAGCTGGCCGGCATGCTCCAGGCGCGCGGACACTCGTCGGAGCGCATCGAGCGGATCCTGGGGCTGAATGCGCTGCGCGTCATGCGCGACGTATGGGGAGAATGATCGACATGTCGACCCGGGGAGGCCGCGGGCAGCAGGGGACCAGAGCGGCGGCCCTGGCCGGGACGGCGCTGCTGGCGGCGCTTTCCGCGTCGGCCGCGCCCCTCGCGGGCCAGTCGCGGAGCGGGGAACCGCCGCGGAATCCGACCGCGGAGTCCGAAACGACGGTCTACGAGGGCGTGGCCATCCTCGACGGCACCGGCGCGCCGCTCATGCCGGACATGTCGATCGTCGTCCGGGACGGACGGATCGCGGCGCTCGCCCGGACGGACGAACTGTCCCTCGACGCCTGGCCCGAGGCGGAAGTCGAGGATGCGCGGGGGCTGTACGTCATCCCGGGACTCATCGAGAGCCACACGCACCTGGCCACGCGCGCGGACCGGGCCGCGGCCGAGTTCGAACTCAACCGGTTCATCTACGGGGGCGTGACGACGGTCCGGGACATGGCGGGCGACGTGCGCGCGCTCGCGGAACTGCAGCGGGCGGCGCTCGTGGGCGAGATCCCGGCGCCGGACATCCACTACGCGGCCCTCGTCGCGGGCGAGTCCTTCTTCGTCGATCCGCGCACGCGGTCCTCGTCGATGGGCGAGGTGCCCGGGCGCGTGCCCTGGCTGCAGATCGTCGACGACGAGACGGATCTGGCCGAGACGATCGCGCTGGCCCGCGGCACCTGGGCGACGGGGCTCAAGACCTACGCTTCGATCGAGGGCCCCCTCCTGGCGCGGATCGCGGCGGAGGCGCGGCGCCAGGGGATTCCGGTCTGGTCGCACACGCACGTCGGCCCGGCCCTTCCGATGGACGTCGCGCGGGCGGGCGTCACCTCGATGTCCCACGTGTGCAGCCTGGCGAGCGCCGCGATCCCGGACGAGGTGATCGAGGAAGCGCGGGCCGGGCGCCGCTCCGGCAGGGTCGAGGTGGATCTGACGGACCCCCGCATCGATGCGGTCCTTGAGGAGATGAAGCGCCAGGGCACGGTGCTGGACGCGACGCTCAAGGTCGGCTTCTTCCGCGAGCAGATGACGATGGTCCGGGACAGCGCCGCCGCGCCCCCGGCGCCCCCCGCGCCGAGGCCGGACGCCGCGAGGGAGGGGCCGGACGCGCCGCCTCCGGATCCGCGCCGGCGAGGCGTTCGGGCCGCGTGCAGCGCCGAGGAGAGCATCGGCCTCACCCGTCGCGCCCACGAGGCCGGCGTCCCGATCGCGGCGGGCACCGACGCGCCGCCGGCCCCGGGCGCCGAATGGCCCGCCCTCTACGATGAGTTGGCCTACCTCCACGAGCGCGTCGGCATGTCCATGACGGACGTCATCCGGGCCGCCACGCGCAACGGCGCGCTCGCGCTCGGTCTCGCGGAGGAGATCGGGACGGTCGAGGAAGGGAAGTACGCCAACCTCGTCTTCCTGGAAGACGATCCCACGGCGGCCGTCGAAAACCTCAAGTCCATCCGCTTCACCCTGAAGCGCGGCGCCCGCTTCGACCGGGACGGATTCGAACTCGGAACCCCGCCCCGCCGATGAAGGTGGGGCCGGGCGGGCGGATCCTCATCGGGATGCTCGCCGGTGTCGGCCTGGGTGCCGTCCTCGGCGAGCGCGTCGCCGCGGTCCAGCCGCTGGGCGATCTCTTCATCACCCTCCTGATTCTGGCCGCCGCCCCCCTCGTCTTCTTCAATCTTCTCGCGGGCCTGACCTCGCTGAGGGACCTGCGGACGCTGGGGCGGCTCGCGGGCAAGACCGTCGGGTTCTTCCTCACGACGGAAATCGTCGCGCTCTCGCTGGGGCTTGG
This sequence comes from Gemmatimonadales bacterium, assembly GCA_009840115.1. GTDB lineage: Bacteria > Gemmatimonadota > Gemmatimonadetes > Palauibacterales > Palauibacteraceae > Palauibacter > Palauibacter irciniicola. The sequence goes on from VXOJ01000056.1 coordinate 8,579, forward strand.
CGCCATGGCGCTCCTGCGCCCCGGGGTCGGCCTGAGGCTCACGGAGACGGTCACGGAGACGGAGACGGTCTCGGGGGCGGTGGGCGAGGCCCCGTCCGTGGGCGCCGTCCTCCTCGACATGATCCCGACGAACGTCGTCCGCGCCTTCGCCGAGGGAAACGTGGTGCAGATCGTCATCCTCGCGCTGATGCTGGGGATCGCGACCATGGCCCTCGGGGATGGCCCGCGCGCTCGCCTCGCCACCCTCTTCGAGGATCTGGCGGGGCTCTTCCGGCGGCTCGTCCACATGGTCCTGTGGGTCGCCCCGGTCGGGATCGGCGCCCTCGTCGCGGTCACGGTGGGCCGCTACGGGACCGACCTGATCGGCCCGACGGCGCGCTTCCTCGCGGGCGTGTGGGGAGCGCAGATCGTCATCGTGACCGGGTACATGCTCCTGCTCAGGTTCTTCAGCGACTATCGGCCGGCCCGATTCCTGCGGGCCACGGGTTCGCTGTGGGCCACGACCGCCGCCACGACCTCCAGCCTCGCCTCGCTCTCGGTCGGGCTGGAGACGGCCGGGCGCCTCGACCTCCCGCGCCGTGTCTACTCCTTCGTCCTCCCCCTCGGGGCGCAGTTGAACAAGGACGGGACCTCGGTCATGCTCGCGGCCGTCCTCCTCTTCACGGCGCAGGCGGCCGGCGTCACCTTCTCCCCGGCGGACTTCGTCACGATCCTGCTGCTGGGCATGCTGCTCTCGCACGGGACGGGCGGAGTTCCGGGAGGCGGGTTCGTGGTCGCGCTCATCTACGTGCAGGCGCTGAACCTGCCCATCGAGGTCGCGGCGATCGTGGGCGGGATCTACCGCCTGGTGGACATGAGCAATACGACGGTGAACATCATGGGCGACATGGTCGGCGCGGCGCTCGTCGCCCGCTCCGAAGCGGGGCGAGCGTGAACCCGGAGGCGGCATGAACCCGGACGTGAGGGCGCTCTTTCCCGGCGCGAGCGAGCAGCCCTACTTCGACATCTCCGCGAACTCGCTGATGGCCGAGCCGGTGCGGGCGGCGATCGAACGTCACCTCGGGGCGAGAACTTCCGGGCGGGGCGACAAGACGGAGATGGTGGCCACCGTCAATCGCGCGCGGGCCTCCTTCGCGTCTCTCATCGGCGCGGCCCCGGAAGAGGTCGCGATCACGAAGAACGTCTCCGACGGGCTCAACCTGTTCGGCGCCAGCCTCCCGTGGCAGGCGGGCGACAACGTGGTCCTGTGTCCCGCGCTCGAGCACCCGAACAATATCTACCTCTGGTACAGCCTCGTCCGCACGCACGGGATCGAGGTGCGGCCGGTCGCGCCGGAGGACGGGCACGTTCCGGTCGAGGCGATGGCCGCGGCGATGGACGACCGCACGCGGCTCGTGACGATCCCGAGCATCACGTTCGCCCCGGGGTTCGTGACGGGCATGAAGGCGATCGCTGCGGCGGCCCGCGGGGTCGGAGCGCTGACGCTGGTGGACGCGGCGCAGTCGGTCGGCGCCCACCGCACGGACGTGGACGAACTCGGGGTTGACGCGCTGGCCGTCGCGGCGCAGAAGGCCCTCCTCTCGGTGTACGGGTTCGGCTTCCTGTATGTGCGGCGCGAGGTGGCCGAGACGCTGACGCCGGTACACGTGGCGCGGTTCGGGATCGAACTCGACGCGCACGAGACGGCGTACTCGGACCAGGAACTCCGCTTCCGCCCGGGCGCGCTCCGGTTCGACGTGGGCAACTACAACTATCTCGGGGCGGCGGCGACGGACGCGGCGCTGGACCTTCTCTCCGCGTGGGGCGTCGGGCGCGTCGAGCAGCACGTGCGCGGGCTGGCGGCCGACCTGGCGAACGGCCTCCTGGACCTCGGCCTCCCGGTCGTCGGCGGGAGGCCCGGACCCCACCTCGCGCACATCGTCTCGGTCGGCGAGAGCGGCGGTGGCCGCCACTACACGGCCGACGACCCCGCCATGAACTCCCTCTACGACCACCTCACCGCCGCCGGCATCCGCCTCGCGATCCGCACCGGCATGCTCCGCTTCTCCCTCGGCGTCTACAACGACGACTCCGACATCGACCGCGTCGTGGAGGCCGCCCAGGCGTGGTGCGCTCGGACACGGTATGGTCAGATGGACAGGGAGGACGACAATGGCTACTGAATCGGGCCGTCCCGCGCTCGACCGGCGGGCGTTCATGGCGTCGCTGTCGGCGCTCGGGTTGGGCGGGACGGCGCTCCCGGCCGCGCTGTGGGCGCGCACCCACCAGGGGCAGGAGGCCGTTACCCGGGCCGACGTCAGCGCTGCCGTGCGCGTCGCCGGACTCGACTTCAGCGAGGACGAAGTCGAGCTCATGGTGGAGGAAGTGAACGCGATGCGGGAGCGGTACGCGCAACTCCGCGCGATGGGGATGCCGAACTCCGTCGTCCCCGCCCTTCACTTCGACCCCGTGCTTCCGGGGACCTCCTATCCGGCCCCATCCGCGTCGACCGTCTTCCATTACACGCGCCCGCGGGGCCTCGAGCGGCCCGCAAACCTCGAGGAACTCGCGTTCCGGCCGGTGACCGACCTGGCTGAACTGGTCCGCTCCCGGCAGGTGACGTCGACCGAACTCACGGAGATGTACCTGGGCAGGCTGCGCGCCCACGGCGACACGCTGCTGGCCGTGATCGCGCTCACCGAGGACCTCGCCATGCGACAGGCGGCGCGCGCCGACGCCGAGATCGCGCGGGGGTACTACCGGGGGCCGCTGCACGGGATCCCCTGGGGGGCGAAGGACCTTCTCTCCGAGGACGAGACGCTCACGACGTGGGGCGCCAAGCCGTACGAAGACCAGTACATCCCGGAAGACTCCACCGCGGGGCGGAAGCTCGAGGAGGCCGGCGCGGTGCTCGTCGCGAAGCTCACGCTGGGGGCGCTGGCGCGCGGGGATGTGTGGTACGGGGGGCTGACGCGGAACCCGTGGAACCTCGAGCAGGGGTCGAGCGGGTCCTCCGCCGGGTCCACGGCGGCCGTCGTGGCGGGGCTCGTCGGATTCGCGATCGGGAGCGAGACGCTGGGCTCGATCGTCTCTCCCTCCACGCGCTGCGGCGCCTCGGGGTTCCGGCCCACCTTCGGGCGCGTGAGCCGGGCCGGGGCGATGGCCCTCTCGTGGTCGATGGACAAGCTGGGGCCGATCTGCCGCAGCGTGGAGGACTGCGCGATCGTGCTCGACGCGATCCAGGGATCGGACGGCCAGGACCCGACGGCGCGCGACGTGGCCTTCGACTGGGACCCGGAGCGGCCGCTCTCGGACCTGCGCGTCGCGTACGTGCCCTCGGCCTTCGAGGCGGAGCGGGAGGACGAGGAGTGGAAGGCGTTCGACGAGGCGTCGCTGGAGGTCGTGCGCGGGCTCGGGATCGATCCGGTGCCCGTCGAACTCCCGGATGACCTCCCCTACGACGCGATGCGGATCATCCTCAGCGCGGAGCAGGGGGCGGCGTTCGACGACCTGATCCTGAGCGGGCGGGAAGACGAGCTCGTGCTGCAGGGGGAGAACGCGCGCCCCAACATCATGCGCACCGGCCGCATGATCCCCGCGTCCGAGTACATCCAGGCGAACCGGGCGCGCACGATCGCCATGCACCGCTTCGCGCGGACGATGGAGGGGATCGACGTCGTCGTCACGCCGAGCTTCGGGGGATCGATGCTCCTGCTCACGAACCTCACGGGGCACCCGCAGGTCGTGATCCCGAACGGGTATCGCTCGGAGGACGGGACGCCGACGAGCATTTCGTTCGTCGGCAAGCTGTTCGGCGACGCGGAGGCGCTGCGGCTCGCCAAGGCGGTGCAGGACGCGACGGAGCACCACCTGCGGCGTCCGCCGCAGTTCGCCTCGTGACGATCGACCTCCGCAGCGACACGGTGACGCGCCCCACGGAGGCGATGCGGGCGGCGATGGCGGCGGCGCCCGTGGGCGACGACTGCTACGGTGACGACCCGACGGTGCTCGAACTGGAGCGGCGGACGGCGGAGATCCTCGGCAAGGAAGCCGCCATGTACGTGCCGACGGGGACGATGAGCAACCAGCTCGCCCTGCGCGCGCACACCGAGCCGGGCGACGCGGTCCTCATCGGCGCGGGCGCCCACATCTGGTTCGGCGAGGGGGGCGCGCCGTCGCCGATCTCCGGCGTCGTCATCCGGCCGCTCGAAGGCGACCGCGGCATGTTCGGCGCGGCGACGCTGCGCGCGGCGCTCAACCTCGACATGGGGACCGTGCGGGCGCGCATGCAGTCGCCCGTGCGGCTCGTCTGCGCCGAGAACACCCACAACGGGGCGGGCGGCGCCGTGTGGCCGCCGGACCTCCTGCGCGATATGCTCGCCGCCGCGCGCGAGGCCGGCCTCGCCACCCACCTCGACGGCGCCCGGCTGTGGAACGCGACGGCGGCCAGCGGCGTCCCCGAGGCCGAGTTCGCGGAGGGCTTCGACACGGTGAACGTCTGCTTCTCCAAGGCGCTCGGCGCCCCGCTGGGGTCCGCCCTCGCCGGCCCGGTCGAACTCCTCGAGCGCGCCCGCCGCTTCAAGCAGCTCTACGGCGGAGGCTTCCGGCAGGCCGGGATCGTCGCCGCCGGCGCCCTGTACGCGCTCGAACACCACCGCGGGCGGCTCGCGGACGACCACGCCCGGGCAAGGACGCTGGCCCGCGGGCTCGCCGCGATCCCCGGACTGGAGGTCGACGTCGAAGGCGTGGAGACGAACATCGTCCGCTTCCGGACCACCGCGGTCGATGCGCCGAAGTTCGCGGCCCGCTGCCGCAAGAACGGGGTCCTGCTGAACGCCTACAACCGGCGGGACCTGCGGGTCATCCCCCACCTCCACACGACGGACGACGACGTGGCGGGGGCGCTCGACGTGTTCCGGGCGGCCGCGGCGGCCTAGCGTCGCGGCCTAGCCTTCTTGCCCGAGCGCGACGGCGACTTCGGCGTCGATCGCGGCGGTGATCTCATCCGAGCGCTCCGAGCCGAGCAGGACCGCGATCCAGCGGGTGGACTCGTTCGTCCCCAGCACGATGCGGAACATCACCGTGAGCGGCACCGACAGCAGCATCCCCACGGGCCCCAGGACCCAGCCCCAGAAGACGAGCGAAGCGAAGACGACGAGCGTCGACAGGCCCACGCTGTACCCCATGACCTTGGGCTCGAGGAGGTTGCCCCAGAGGACGTTGACGACGAGGAACCCGGCCGCGGCCGCGACCGCCGTCCCGACCCCCATCGTGAGCCACGCGACCAGCACCGCCGGCACGGCGGCGATGAAGGACCCGATGTTGGGCACGTAGTTCAGCAGGAACGCGACCATGCCCCACAGAATCGGGTAGTTGACGCCCAGCAGCGCCATGAGCCCCGCGACGCAGAGGCCCGTGCCGAGGCTGACGACCGTCTTGAGCACCACGTAGCGCCGGACCGCGCTCCCGACCTTCTCCCAGTTCTCCCGCGCCTCCGTCGCATCCGCCTCGCCGAGGGCGACCCGCACCTTGGTGGGGAAGCTCGAGACCTCGAGCAGCATGAACACCATCGTGAGGATAATCAGGAACCCGTTGGCGAGGAGAAATCCGACGTTTTCGACGAGCTCCCGCATCAGGCCGAGCATCCAGCTCGGCGAGATCGTGATGAGTTCGTCGGTGTCGAGCAGGGGCGACTGCAGCCCGAAGCGCACCATGTAGTCGCTCAGCGTGGCCTCCACCGTCTCGATCTGCTCCGCGAAGAGCCGGTCGAGTTGCGCTTCCGAGCGTCCGAGTTCGACGACGGGGGTCGCGAGCATGCCCCCCGCCACCGTCCCGAGGGCGAGGATGACGAGCACGAGGGCGAGGACCGCGACGGACTTGGGAATCCGGTGGTCCGTCATCCAGCGGAGCGGCGTGGAGCACAGGATGGTGAGAAAGAGCGCGAGCACGAAGGAGACGACCAGCGCGGAGGCGGCCCGCATCCCGGCCACGATGATGACGAAGGCCGCCAGGTTCAGAAGGGTTCGGTGTACTCGTGTCGCGTCGTCGCGCATCACACGAGGGTGCGCGCCGGAGCGGGCCGGGGCAACCCCGCAGATGGGTAGGCGTCGGCACCGGATCGTCGTTGCAGTGCGCGCCTTTCGGCGGATAACTTCGACCGTTCCCTCGTGACCGAGAACTTCCGGGATGAACTCCCGAACGAACTGCCGGGAAGAAGCGCTTGATCGAACCGAAGATCCGTGTGCTCGTGGCCAAGCCGGGGCTCGACGGCCACGACCGGGGTGCGAAGGTGATGGCGGCCGCCCTGCAGGACGCGGGGATGGAGGTCATCTACACCGGACTCCACCAGACGCCGGAGATGATCGCCGCCACCGCCCTCCAGGAGGACGTGGACGTCGTGGCGCTCTCGATCCTGTCGGGGGCGCACATGACGCTCTTCCCGCGCGTGAAGTCGCTTCTCGACGGCCAGGGGATGGACGGAGTGCTGCTCACCGGGGGAGGGATCATCCCCGCCGAGGACATGGAGGCGCTGAACGACCTCGGGGTCGGCCGCCTCTTCGGGCCGGGGACCTCCACCTCCGAAGCCGTCGACTACATCCGCGCCTGGTTCGAGGAGCACGGGCGCGAAGCCCCCGGGGCGAACGGCTAGCGGCGGCGGTGGGCAAAACCGACGACAGCCGGATGGGCGCGCTCGTCGCCGAACTGCGCGAGCTCGAAGCCCGGGTCCAGCGCGGCGGCGGGGAAGAGCGCGTGGCCCGCCAGCACGCCCAGGGCAAGCTCACGGCGCGCGAGCGGGTCGACCTCCTCATCGACGAAGGCGGCGGGTTCCTCGAGATCGGCCTCCTCATCGCGCACGACCGGTACGACGGCAAGGCGCCGGCCGCCGGCGTCGTCACCGGGGTGGGCGAGGTCTGCGGGCGCGAGGTCGTCATCGTCGCGAACGACCAGACGGTGAAGGCCGGGAGCTGGTGGCCCGAGACGATCACGAAGATCCTGCGGGCGCAGGAGATCGCGATGCGATGCCGCGTGCCGATCGTCTATCTCGTGGACTCGGCCGGCGTGAACCTGCCGTATCAGGGCGGGGTCTTCCCGGGACAGTACGGCGCCAGCCGCATCTTCTACTACAACTCGATCATGCGACACTACCTCGAGGTGCCGCAGATCTCCGCCGTGATGGGCCAGTGCATCGCGGGGGGCGCCTACCTTCCCGCCCTTTCGGACGTGATCGTAATGGTCGAGGGGACGAGCTTCATGGGTCTCGGCGGGCCGAACCTGGTGAAGGGGGCGACGGGGCAGGAGGTCGAGGCCGAGGAACTCGGCGGGGCGCTCATGCACAACCGCGTGAGCGGCGTGGCGCACTACCGGGTGGAGGACGACCGCGCGTGCATCGAGAAGGTGCGCGCGCTCGTCGCCGGACTCCCCGCCGGCCTGCGCCCGGACCCCGCCATCGAAGCGCGGGACGCGGCGCGCGGCGCGGCGGAGGCCTACGCGCTCCTGCCCGGCGACCACCGCCAGCCCTTCGACATGGAGGCGGTCCTCGAGACGATCCTCGACGAGGGTCCGTTCGAGGAGTTCCAGGCCGACCGCGCGCCGGAGATGCTCACGGGAACGGGGCACATCGACGGTTTCCGGGTGGGCGTCATCGCGAACCGGCGGGGCATGTTCCGGGGCGAGGCCGGCGAACCGCCGAAGTTCGGCGGCATCGTGTACCCGGAGAGCGCGGAGAAGGTGGCGTACTTCATGGACCTGTACGACCGGCACGACACGCCGCTCCTCTTCGTGCAGGACGTGAGCGGGTTCATGGTCGGGCCGCAGGCGGAGCAGTCCGGGATCATCCGGGCGGGCGCGCGCATGGTCGAGTCGATGGCGACGGCCCGCGTGCCCAAGATCGTGCTCACGGTCAACCACGCGAGCGGGGCGGGGTACTACGCGATGGCGGCGCAGGGGTTCGATCCCGACTTCATCTTCACGTGGCCGACGGGGCGGATGGGGGTGATGGAAGGGGAGGCCGCCGTACAGGCCGCGTTCGGACGCAAGCTGGAAGAGGCGGCGGACGGAGAACTGGACGAGGAGACGGCGGCGGCGATCGAACGGACGCGGGAGAACTACGAGGAGCAGCTCGATGCGAAATACGCGGCGGCGCGCGGCTTCGTGGACGCGATCCTGACCCCGGAGGACACGCGGGCGGTGCTGTCGCTCGCGCTCCGCTGCTCCCTCGGCAACCCGGGGCCTCACCTCGGACCCTTCACCCTCCCGGACAGCCTGTGAACGCGCAGCCCGTGGCGCCGGAAGCCCTGCTCGAAGAGGCGTCCGCCGCGGTGGGACTCGAAGAACGGCCGCTCCCGGCCCGTACCCGGCGCGACGGCGGCCGCCGGGTGCGCGTCGCCTCCGGGCAGGGGTTCTGGGGGGACTGGCAGGAGGCGCCCAAGCTGCAGGTGCGGCGCGGATCGATCGACTACCTGATGCTCGACTACCTGGCCGAGATCACGATGTCGATCATGCAGAAGCAGCGGGACCGGAACCCGGACGCCGGCTACGCGCGCGACTTCGTGCCCCTGATGGACGACCTCATCCACGACCTGCTCGAGAAGGAGATCCGCGTGGTCTCGAACGCGGGCGGCGTGAACCCGGAGGGGTGCCGGGCCGAACTCGGGTTCGCGTTCGCGGACGAGTCGCTGCCGCGCCGGCCCCGGGTGGCGGTGATCACGGGCGACGACCTGATGGACTCCCTCGACGACCTCCTCGCGGCGGGACACGAACTCCGGCACATGGAGACGGGCGAGCCGCTCTCCACCGTACGCGACCGGGTGGCCGCGGCGAACGCGTACCTCGGCGCCGAACCGATCATCGAGGCGCTGCGGCAGGAGGCGGACATCGTCGTGGCCGGGCGCTCGACGGACACGGCGCTCACCTACGCGCCGCTCATGCACGAGTTCTCGTGGCCGGACGACGACTGGGACCGGCTCGCGCACGGCGTCGTCGCCGGACACATCAACGAATGCGGCTGCCAGGCCTCCGGCGGGAACTCGCTCGTCGACTGGCGGGAGATCGACCTCACGCTGCCGGGCTATCCCATCGTCGAAGCGGAAGAGAACGGGACCTTCGTGGTGACGAAGCACCCGGGGCTCGGCGGGCGGGTGACGTGGGAGACGGTCGCGGAACAGGTCCTGTACGAACTCGGCGACCCGACGGAATACATCACGCCGGACGTGATCGCGGACTTCTCCACCATCCGCCTCCGCGATCTGGGCAGGGACCGGGTCCGGGTCGACGGCGTGGCCGGCCGCTCGCGCACGGACAAGCTCAAGGTCTCCATCGCGTACCACGACGGCTTCAAGGCGGTGGGCGCTCTGACGTACGCCTGGCCCGACGCGGTGGACAAGGCGCGGCGCGCGGACGAGATCCTCCGGGGTCGCCTGCGGCACCTGGGGCTCGAGTTCGACGAGATCCGAACGGAGATCGTCGGCGCGGGCGCGTGTCACGGGCCGCTGGCGGGCGCCCCCTCCGACGACCTGCCCGAGGTCACGCTGCGGGTCGGCGTCCGCAGTCCGGACCGCCACGCCGTGTCGCGCTTCAGCCGGGAGATCGCGCCCCTCATCCTCGCGGGCCCCCCCACCGTCACCGGCTTCGCCGGCGGGCGCCCCCGCGTGCAGGAGGTCGTCGCCTACTGGCCCGCCCTCATCGACCGCGGCGTCGTGGAGGCGAACGTGCAAGTGGAGACGATGGAGCTGTGAGAGTGCAACTGAGGGAGATCGCGTTCGCCCGCTCGGGCGACAAGGGAGACACGGCGAACGTGGGTCTCATCGCTTTTCGACCGTCCATCTATCCGGTATTGGTGAAGGAAGTTACATCAGAACGTGTGAAGTATCACTTCAAGGGAATCTGCGAAGGCGAGGTCGAGCGGTTCGAGCTTCCCAACCTGCGCGCGCTCAACTTCCTCCTCCACCGCTCGCTGGGAGGGGGCGGCACCGTATCGCTCATGCTCGATGCCCAGGGGAAGACGTTCGCCACCGCCCTGCTGAGGATGGAGATCGACGTGCCGGACCACCTCCTGAACCGGGCCGACTGAGGCCGGCTCCCACCCGAGAGGCTCATGTTCGAATACCTCGAGATCGAGATCGACGAGCGGACCGGCGTGAACCGGATCCATCTCGACCGCGCGGAACGCCGCAACGCGCTGAGCGGGGCGCTCGTCGCGGAGATGAAGGAGGCGCTCGCGCTCGCGGAGGCGGACGCCCGGGTGCGCGTGATCGGGATCGGAGGGCGTGGCCCGGACTTCTGCGCGGGCGCCGACCTGGCGGAGGTGCAGGCCTCGGTCGAGGAGGGGGTCATGGCCAGCCTGCGGGAGGCGGAAGCGCTGGGCGAACTCTTCACGCTCCTGAGGAAGCTCTCGAAGCCGGTCGTCGCGATCGTGCACGGCCGGGCGCTGGCGGGCGGGTGCGGCCTGGCGACGGCGTGTGACCTCGTGCTCGCGGCGGAGAGCGCCCGCTTCGGCTACCCGGAGGTGCGGCTCGGGTTCGTGCCCGCGATGGTGACGGCGATCCTGCGCCGGAACCTCGGGGAGAAGCGTGCCTTCGAGTTGATGTCGCTCGGGGACACGATCGATGCGGCGGAGGCGTCGCGGCTGGGCCTCGTGAACCGGATCTACGCGGACGCGGAGTTCGATGCGGAGAGCGCCGCCTTCCTGGCCAAACTCGCGGGGCGGAGCGCGTCCGCGCTCGCGCTCACGAAAAAGCTGCTGTACGGCACGGAGGGGCAGAGCTTCGAGGCGGCGGTGGCCACCGGCGCGCGTGTGAACGCGCTCGCCCGCATGACGGACGACTGCCAGGCGGGGATCCGCCGGTTCCTGAAAGGGGAGCGAGCATGAGCGAGAACGGCGTGGCTTCGGCGGTGGGGTCGGCCTTCCCGTGGCGGGTCGGGGCGCTTGGCGCCGGCGCGTCGGGCATCGTCCTCCTCGCGACGGACGGGGCGCCGCTCACGCTCGCCGTCCTCCTGCTCATCGCGGCGCTCGCCTCGGCGGGCGTGCTCCTGGGCGGCGGCGCGCACGGCGCCGCGGTCGAAGGCCGGCTCGACCTGAGCGCCCGCCTCGGCCTCGGACTGCTCGGCGGACTCCTCGGCGCCGCGGTCTCCGCCGCGGCCCGCACGGTCGTGGCGACGTTCGGCTCCATCGGAGCGGTGAGCATGGGACTGACCTCGGGGTGGACGGGGGCGGAATTCCTGTCGCACCTCGGAAGCGGCGCGGTCTGGGGTCTCATGCTCGGCGTGCTCTACACCTACCTGTCCGGCTCGCCCGCCGCCCGCGGCGCGACCTTCGCGCTGGCGCCGACCCTCTACGTCGTCATCCGGCTCGGCCTCGGCGAGCCCGCGCTGGACTTCGCGCGGGGGGACCTCCCGCTGGTGTCCGCGCTCGCGCTCTACGCCGGGCGGGGCGTGTTCGCCGTCTTCTCCATCCTCGCCGTGAACGTGCTGTGGGGGGCGATCGCCGGCGCGACGCTGGGCTGGGGCGAAGCGGGCGACGAGACCCCGGTCGCCCGCCCGATCGACGAATGATCGCCGGTCGCGGGCCGGACGACGGGACGGAGGCGTCGACGGCGGGCCGCGACTGGTGGCTGCGGCTGCAGATCGGTCTCGGTCTGGCCGGGGGCGCGACGTGGCTCATCGGCGCGCTCACGGAGCAGGACTTCGTGGCCGGCGCCGGCTGCGGCCTCCTCGTCGCCGCCGTCGTCCTCCGCCTGGGGCGCACGAGAGCCTGACCCGGCCCCCGGGGTTGATCCCGCGTTGACCGCGCGGCGGATCGAGGGGTATGAATGCCGACGACAGCACCGCCTCGGGCCGCCCCGTGGCCACCCTCGGCGACGCGCGCGACCTCCTGCGGGACCGGTTCGGGTACGACGACTTCCGTCCGGCCCAGTCGCGCGTGGTGGAAGCCGTGCTCAGCGGCCGGGACACCCTCGCGGTGCTTCCGACGGGCTTCGGCAAGTCCGTGTGTTTCCAGATCCCCGCGCTGTTGCGTCCGCGCGCGACGCTCGTCGTTTCGCCGCTCATCTCGCTCATCGAGGACCAGGTCGCCGGGGCCGCGCGCCGAGGCATGCGAGTGCTCGGCTGGACGAGCGCCACGCCGCGGGGGGAGGTGGACGAAGCCCTGGAGCGCGCCCGGCGCGGCGAACTCGACCTCCTGTACCTGGCGCCCGAGCGCCTGGAGAACCGGGCCGTCTGCGATCGCCTGCGCGAAGCCGGCGTGGCGGGCATCGCGGTGGACGAGGCGCACTGCGTTTCCCAGTGGGGGCACGACTTCCGTCCGTCGTACCTGCGGATCGGACGCGCGAGGGAGAGGCTGGGCCGCCCGCCGCTGACGGCCCTCACGGCCACCGCGACGTGGCGCGCACGGCGCGAGATCGAGCGGTTCCTGCGCATGGAAGGGGCGATCCGCATCTTCGTGCCCGCGAACCGTCCGAACCTGCGCTACTCCGTGGAGGTCGCCCCGGATACGCGCGAGGCCTGGCGGTGCGTGCGGCGCGAGGTGGCGGCGTGCCGGGGGGCGTCGGCGGTCGTCTACGCGCGCACCCGGGGACTGAGCGCGCAGCTGGCGATCGCGCTCTCGAGGACGGGCGTGCCCAGCGCGCCGTACCATGCGCGTCTGCCGATCGAGCGGCGCCAGGCGACCCAGCGGGGCTTCCTGGACGGGAGCATTCGCGTGGTCTGCGCCACGACCGCGTTCGGCATGGGGATCGACCACCCGCAGGTGCGCCTCGTCGCGCATCTCGGCGCCCCGTCGTCGCTGGAGGAGTACGTCCAGGAAGCGGGTCGCGCCGGCCGGGACGGCGAACCGGCGCGCTGCGCGATGGTCGCGATCCGCGAGAGTCGCCGCCGCGCCCTTCCGTTCGGCCGGCGCGAGCGCCCCCGGCCGGGCAGCCCGCCGCCCGGCTCCGACCGCGCCGCCGCCCACGCCGAACGGCGCGCCGCCATGCGAGCCTACATCGAAACCGCCGCCTGCCGCCGGGCGGCCATCGCCGCCTACTTCGGCGAACCCGCTCCGGTCTGCGACGGCTGCGACAACTGCGACCGCGACCGGGCCGCCCCCCGCCGCGACCCCGGCGCGAGCGTCAGAACGACCAGGACACGCCGAGGATGGCGATGACGGGGAGGGAAGCGAGCGGGGCGGGACGCGTGAGCGGCTGGTCCGACGTCGTCTGGTAGAAGAGCGCGTCCCGGCGGTCCAGCGCGTTGAGCACCCGCACGTACGGGGCGATCACGACGGACGAGCGGCCGATGCTCGCGACCCAGCGTCGCGAAATCTCCGCGTCGACCCGCAGATACGCGTCGTCCGGCGCCCCGGACAGCACCGGCAGCGGATCGTCACCGCTTGGCGCGTCCTTCTCCTCGCGCCCCCCCGTCACGGACGTGAAGGACAGGCCGGCCCCGTACGCGAGCCGGATCCCGAAGTCGAACTCGCGCACGCCCGAGGAGAGCCCGCCGCTCAGGAGTTGCCGGCCCACGAACGGGGTCTCCTCGTCCGGGTCGGTCGTCGACACGAACGCGATCGAGTAGCCGATCCAGCCTCGGACCGGACCCTCCTTCGCCTGCAGCCACAGATCTCCGCCCCAGGAGTAGAGCTGGTTGGCGTCGGGGAGATCGTCGAAGGACTTGAGGTAGCTTTCGACGCCGACATCGACGCCGTTCTCGAGCGAGTTCTCGAATCCGACCACCAAATGGGAGGCGCCCGCGATACTGGACCCCGGCGTCGACGGCGGGATGTAGTCGGGGTCCAGCGTAGGGAGGAAGCCGCCGATGGTGGGTCCGGTGAGGTCTCCCGAGAGGATGGACTCGGGTCCGCGCAGCACCTGATAGAACCTCCCGGCGGAGACGCGGACATCCGCCGCCTCCGTCACGTGCCAGGTGACGGTGCCCCGGGGCGCGAACTTCGCGCGGCGGGAGGGGGCGAAATAGCTGGTCCGAAATCCCCCCCTCACCTCGACTTCGGGGGCCACCTCCCAGATGGCCTCGCCCCAGCCGGCCACCACGTCGGCGCGCCGCACCGCGTGGGTCACGTCGTGCGCCGTTCGGCCGCCGAGTACGGTCCGCCGGTCCACCACCGTCTCGTACGAGTCGAAGCCGCCGCCCGCGGCCCAGCGGATTTCGCGGCCTCCCGACTCGAACAGCGCCTCGGCGCGGGTCCGGACGGTCCGTGCGATGGCGTCCGCGAACGAGACCTCGAAGTCCAGTTCCTTGTCCCGCGGCAACGGCAGGCCCGTGCCGAACCGCCCGTGGGCGCCCCGCAGGGTGAACGTGCCGTCGGCCAGCGGAACGCGATAGCTCGCCGACCCCGCCAGGTTGCCCCAGTAGGCCGACTCCACGGCCCCGGCGTCCTCGAGCCGGCCGATGTCGAGCAGCACGGACTCTCGGTTCCAGAACCCGGTGGCCGTGAACTTCCCGGTCCCCAGGCGATAGTCGAGCCGGCCCAGGAGGTCGCCGTACCCGTAGGGCATCTCGTGCTCGTTCGTGATGATCGGATAGCCGAGTCCGTGAAGCGCCCGGCCGCTGAGGAGCACCCGCCCCGCGGGTCCGATTGGTCCCTCCGCCCGCAGGGTGCCACCCAGCAGGTCGGCCGCGCCGGCGACGCGGAACCTCTCCGCGTCTCCCTCCCGGATCTTGAGGTCGAGGACGTAGGAGAGTCCCCCGTCGTAGCGGGCCGGCGTGCCTCCGATGTAAAGAGCCGCTTCGTCGAGCACGCCGTCCGGGAAGGCGTCGAGGAGTCCGCTGAGGTGGAACGGCGCGTAGACCGGCGCGCCATCGAGCAGCACGAGCTTCAGGTCCGACGCGGCGCCCCGCACGTAGAGCACGCTGGTCGGATCCGCGGGATCGATGCCGGTTTCATCCAGCGTCAGACCCGCCTCCGCCACGCCCGGAGATGAATCCAGCGCGCGGAGTTCCGTTTCTCCCTCCTCCCGGAACCCGCCGCGGGTGAGGCCCGGAGCGGGCAGCCGCCGCGCGAGGATGTGGGCGAACAGGCTCGGCATCGCGACGGGCCGCCGCTCCAGAGCCAGGTCGAGCGGGACGTCGCCGCCCGCCGGTACCAGGACGCTGGCGGCGAGCGGGTCGCGATCCAGCGCCCGCGCAATGAGGTGGATGGGGCCCGCGGGAAGCCCTTCCGCCCGGTAGAAGCCGTCGTCGTCCGTGACGAGGAACCAGGAAAACGCGGGGAAGCGGATTTCCACCGAAGCGGCCGCGATCGGGGTCTGGGATTCGGCGCGCAGCACGCGGCCGAAGACGGCGCCGACAACCGGCGCATCTTCCGAAGAGGGGGGCGGCGGGGGATCCTGAGCGAGAACCGGCGGAGCGAAGAGGCAGGTCGAAACCGGGCCGAGGAGCAGGGCGAATCGCCACCGGTGGGAGACGGGCCCCGACCTTCGGTACATGGGCTTCGTCATCCCGGGATCCACCCCTCGAGGCTAGCGGTCCGTCAGGTCACCGTCATCCGCCGCGGCGGCGTCCGTTACCTGCGCTGCTACCCGTCGGTGTCGAGAAAGATCTCCACGCGACTCGCAGCCGCCGAATCCGTGCGCCGCAACTCACCGCCCTCGAGGCGGACGACCTCGGTCTCATCGATGACTACAGAACCGATCGCGGCGTTCCGCGGCAAGGTCACGCGGATCTCATCCGCCGCTCCCGCGACCTCGATGACGCCCGGCTCCACGTGGAAGCTCGCGTCACGGGCCGCCACCGTGGCTGTCTCCTCGTCGGACAGTTCGACCGTCAACCGCGCGCCCTCGTGCCCGCCGACGACCATGATGCGCACGGCGCCGTCGCGGGGATCCACCGACACCCGGGAAGGTCCGGCGTCCCCGGCGACCCGGGGTTCGCCCGCGATCCAGACCGCAACCGCATCGATGCCGCCGTCGACCCAGCCTTTGACCGGCGATCCCGGCACCGCGTAGGCGCCGGCGGCGACGAGCAGCGTGATCCCCGCGGCCACCGCGACGGAGCGGCGGCTGAGCCTCGCCCAGCGTCGCGCCCTCGCGCTCTGGAGAGACGCCGGCGCCCTGCGCGCCGCCTCCCGCAGCGCGGCCGGCATCTCGCGCCGCGCTTCAGGCGCCGAAAGCAGGTCGAGCGCCGCCGTCGCACGCCGCAGCGCGAAGCGCATTTCGTCGAGGCGCGCCGCGCAATCCGGGCACGCCGCCACGCGCTCTTCGACGGATCGCCGTTCTGCTGTGGTCAGCTCACCGTCGAGCAGAGCGAGCAGCGCTCCGTCGTCGACATGTGGCTGTTCACGCGTAGACATATTCAATCCTCACTATTTTCGACGCAGATTTCCAGTCGCATCCCGACCGGTCACCCATCGTCCCCCCCTCACCGGCCCCGACCGGTCTCGTCCTCCACGATCCGCGGATCCAGCGCCTCCGTGAACCGGCGCAGTGCCCGCGCAAGCAGCGTTCCCACCGACCCCGGCGCGACTTCGATCACCTCGGCGATCTCCGCGTACCGGAATCCTTCCTCTCTCATCAACAGCAACTGACGGTCGCGTTCGGGCATCTCCGCCAGCGCGGCGCGCACCGCCGCGACCCGTTCAGCCCGCAAGACCGGCTGGTCCGGCGACTCCACCGGATCGTGCGCGAGGTCCGTCTGCTCGTAGCGCTGCGACAGCAACCGCCGCCGTCGCGCGCTCATGCGAGCGTCGTCCCGCACCAGGTTCGTCGCCACGGTAAACAGCCAGCGCCGCACCTCCTCATCCGGAAGAGCCTGGTCCAACAGCCGAACGAACGCCTCTTGCACGACGTCCGCCGCAAGGTCGGCGTCACCCACCATCCGGTCGACATACCGAAAGAGTGGCGTCCAGTGGCTCTTGTATGCCGCCTCGAAGTCCACGGTTCTCCCCTCCACACCGTTGCCGGTACGCGAAGAGCGCCGCGGGCTTGCACCCTTGCCATCCATAGGGTCAACGCCTGCGAACGCCCGATCGTGACGCGTCCGGCCCTGCCGTTTCTGCCAAACGTTTCGGCGGGAGCCCCGCCTCCGGTACGTTAGGCGCGCGGCGTCCCGAAGTCACAGCCCGCCCGCCGCCGGGCCACGCACCCGACCCCGGCGCGCATGCGAGAAGTCGCGATTTTGCGACGCCGGCCGCACGCGCCGAACCGAGGAGTGAATGGAAGACCCGAGTTTCCAACTGGAAGACCATCACGAGATGATCCGCGAGATGGTGCGGGAGTTCGCCGAGGCGGAGATTGCGCCCGTCGCCGCCCGCTACGATGAATCGGAGGATTTTCCGTGGGACACCGGTGCCCTCATGTCCGAACTGGGATTGTTCGGGATTCCCTTCGAGGAGGAGATCGGCGGCGCCGGCATGGACCTCCTCGCCGCGGCGATCGCCGTCGAGGAACTCGCGCGCGTGGACGCGAGTCATTCGATCATGATCGGGGCGCACACGAGCCTGGCCGCGACCCCGATCGCGCGCTGGGGGACGGAGGCCCAGAAGGAACGTTTCCTCCGGCCCCTCGCGAGCGGCAGCGTGCTCGGCGGATTCGGGCTCACGGAGCCGGGGTCGGGTTCCGACGCGGGCGCGATGCGGACGACGGCCCGGAAGGCCGGGGACCGGTGGATCCTCAACGGCCGCAAGACGTGGATCACGCACGGCGGCGTGGGCGAGGTGTTCGTCGTGGGCGCCCTCACGTCGCCCGAGAAGGGCTCGCGCGGCATCACGGCGTTCGTCCTCACCAAGGAAACGTGCGACCTCGAAGACGCCGCGCGCGTCGGATTCGGCCACTCCGAGGAGCTCGAGCCGATGCCGGGCTTCAGCGCCGGGCAGAAGCTGCGCAAGCTGGGCTGGAACGCCTCCGACACGCGCGAACTCACGCTGGAGGACGTCGAGGTTCCGGAGGAGAACGTGCTCGGCGAGGTGGACCGGGGGTTTCCCATCTTCCTCGACACCCTCGACGGCGGACGCGTCGGGATCGCCGCCCACGCGATCGGGATCGCGCAGGGGGCGCTGGACGAGACGGTTCGCTACACCGGCGAGCGGAAGCAGTTCAGCAGGAAGATCCACGACTTCCAGGGCGTCCGCTTCATGCTGGCCGAAGCGCAGACGCGCATT
The DNA here is from genome assembly GCA_009840115.1 of Gemmatimonadales bacterium. GTDB lineage: Bacteria > Gemmatimonadota > Gemmatimonadetes > Palauibacterales > Palauibacteraceae > Palauibacter > Palauibacter irciniicola. The sequence continues at coordinate 26,643 of VXOJ01000056.1, forward strand.
CACGCGGCGCGGCTCATGATGCACCACGCCGCGCGCCTCCGGATGGCGGGGGCGAGGCACAAGAAGGAGGCCGCGATGGCCAAGCTCTTCGCCTCGGAGACGGCGATGGACGTGACGACGATGGCGGTGCAGTTGCACGGCGGCTACGGCTATTCGCGCGAGTATCCCGTCGAACGGATGATGCGCGACGCGAAGATCACGGAGATCGGCGAGGGGACGAGCGAGATCCTCAAGATCGTGATTTCAAGGGAGATGCTGCGCGAAGCGGGCTCCCTCGATTAGTTTGGGGGGAGCGGTTCGGCCGTGCGTCACGGCCGTCAGCGGAAACCGGGCAGTAACGAAGAGATACACGAACCCCCGGGCAGCGGCCGGCGGTTCGCAGCGAAGAATCGAGTCTTACAGGATGCCAGCCCTCTGGTAGCACAATCGGGCGCGGCGAACCCGTGCGCGTGCTGACGTGCGCCGCGAGATCGTCGTAAACGCCACGACCCGCGAGAAACGGGTCGCGATCGTAGAAGACCGCAAGCTCGTCGAGCTGATGTACGAACGGCCCGACGAGCGCCGCATCGCCGGCGATATCTATCTCGGTGCGGTCGAAGCGATCGTGCCCGGACTTCAGGCCGCCTTCGTCGACATCGGGGCCGAGAAGTCCGCCTTCCTGCACGCCTCCGATCTACAGTCCGACGAAGATCCCGACGAAGACGGGAACGGGGGACGGGAACGAAACGGGGGGCGCCGGAGGGCGCGCAACGAGAACGCTCCCCGTATCGAGGAGACGATCCGCAAGGACCAGACGCTCCTCGTCCAGGTCGTGAAGGAGCCGATCGGCACGAAGGGGGCCCGCGTCACGACGCAGGTCTCCCTCCCGGGCCGCTTCCTCGTGTACATCCCGGACTCTTCCCATGTGGGCGTGAGCCGCAAGATCGGCGACCGGGAGACGCGCGCGCATCTGCGAAGCATGGTGCGGGACATCCTCGGCGACGACGGCGGGGTCATCGTCCGGACCGTCGGCGAGGAGATGACGAGGGAGGCCTGCGAGCGGGAACTCAAGTCGCTGCGCAAGACGTGGCGGAAGGTGCGGCGGCGGCAGAACGGGATGAAGGCGCCGGCCCTCGTCTACCAGGACGCGCGGCTGACGTCCGGCATCATCCGCGACCTCTTCAGCGACCGGATCGACCAGCTCACGGTGGATTCGGCGGAGTTGTATCACGAGATCCGCTCCTACCTGGGACAGGTGGACCCGGACCTGCTCGAGCGGGTGAGCCGGTACGAGGGCACGGCGCCCATCTTCGACGAGTTCGGGATCGAGGAGGAGATCCGGCGCGCGTTCCGCCGCACCGTCCACCTGAAGTCCGGCGGCCACGTCGTGATCGAACAGACCGAGGCGCTCGTCTCGATCGACGTGAACACGGGGCGCTACACGGGCCGCCGCGACCCGGCGAAGACCATCCTCAAGACGAACCTCGAGGCGGCGGGGGAGATCGCCCGCCAGCTCCGTCTGCGCGACGTGGGCGGGATCATCGTCATCGACTTCATCGACATGAACGAGGAGGAGTCGCGCAACAAGGTCGTGCAGCAGATGCGGACGCTGCTGGGCCACGACCGCGCGCGCTCGAAGGTATTCGGGCTCTCCGAACTCGGCCTGCTGCAACTCAGCCGGCAGCGCGTGAGCCCCAGCCTGCACCAGCGGATGATGGAACCGTGTCCGTACTGCGAGGGCGCGGGGAGAATTCTCGCCTCCGAGACGGTGGTGCGCCGGCTGGAGCGGGCGCTGGACCGGGTCGCCGCGGCCGGCCGGGAGAGCGGGATCACGATTCTCACGCACCCGGTGATCGCCCTCCACCTGCTGGAGCGCGAACGCGAGTTCCTGGGCCGGATGAGGAACAGCGGCGGGATCGCGATCGATCTGCGCGACGACCCTCTGCTCGGTCTCGACGAGTTCCGGCTCCTCGCCCACCCGGCCGACGCCGACGTCACGAAGAAGTACATCTTTTGACACATCCGCCCGCCGCGGGTAATCTCAGCGGCTCGCAATTCGTGGAATTCCGGCGGTGATCTGACGATATGTACGCGATTTTCAAAGCCCAGGGAAAGCAGTTTCGCGCGGTGGAGGATGAGGTGCTCCGCATCCCCTCCCTCGCGGCCGAGCCCGGGGACACGGTCAAGTTCGAAGACGTGCTGCTCGCCGAGCAGGACGGGGATGTCCACGTGGGAGCCCCGTGCGTGGCGGGCGCCTCGGTCGCGGCCGAGGTCGTGAGCCACGGGCGCGGCGACAAGATCATCGTCTACAAGATGAAGCGGCGGAAGGGCTACCGGCGGAAGCAGGGCCACCGCCAGGGCTACACGGAGATCCGGATCCTCGGCATCGATCTGCCCGGCGAGCCGCAGGAGGCGGTGGCGAAGCCGGCGGCCGCGGCCCCGAAGCCCAAGGCCGCTCCGAAGCCGAAGGCCGCCCCGAAAGCCGAAGCCGCACCCGAGGCCGCCGAGCCGGCGTCGGTGGACATCACGCCCGTCGCGCGGAAGCTGGCGGAGGAGCACGGACTCGACCTGGGCGCGATCGAGGGGACGGGCAAGGACGGCCGCATCCTCAAGAGCGACGTGGACAAGGCCATTGCGGCGAAGGAAGGCGACTGATGGCGCACAAGAAAGGTGTCGGCTCCAGCCGCAACGGACGCGATTCGAACCCGCAGTACCTCGGCGTCAAGAAGTACGGCGGCGAGTACGTGGTCGCGGGCAACATCCTCATCCGGCAGCGGGGGACGCCCTTCCACCCGGGTCGCAACGTCGGCCGGGGGAAGGACGACACGCTGTTCGCGCTCGCCGATGGGCAGGTCGAATTCCATCGCCGGCGAGGCCGCCGCTTCGTCAGCGTCGTAACGCCGGCGTCCTAGCCTCGCGACGGTAGCCCGCCGCGCGCTCGCAGCCGCACCGCCACCGGCTGCCAGCCGCGCCGGGCAATCGCCGCGCCGTCGGCGTCCCGTGAGGATCCCGCTCAGGAACCCCTGAACTCGGGCTTCCGCTTCTCCAGGAAGGCGCCCACGCCCTCCGCCATGTCGTCCGTCGAGAAGAGGAGCGAGAACCAGCTCCGCTCGAACTTCAGCCCCTCATCCAGCGGCATCCGCCGCGCGGCGAGGATGGACTCCTTGGCCGCCTGAAGCGCGACCGGGCTGCGGCTCGCGATGTTCGACGCGAGTTCCATCACGTGACCCTCGAGTTCCTCGGGGGCGACGGCCGCCTCCACGAGGCCGATCTGCTCGGCCTTCTCCCCCGGGATCAGCTCGCCGCTCATGACGAGCCGCATCGCCCAGCCCTCGCCGACCAGGCGGGGAAGGCGCTGCGTGCCGCCGGCGCCGGGGATGAGTCCGAGGTTGATCTCCGGCTGGCCGATGCGGGCCGAGGTCGAGGCCACGCGCATGTCGCACGACATCGCCAGTTCGCAGCCGCCGCCGAGGCAGAAGCCGTTGATCATCGCGATGACGGGCTTGGGGAAGGATTCGATCGCGCTGTACATGTCGCCGCGCGTCATGCTGCGGTACTGCTCGACGGGACGCGCGTCCTTGAACTCCGAGATGTCGGCGCCCGCGATGAAGGAGCGGTCGCCCGCCCCCGTGATGATGACGACGCGGACCTCGTCGTCCGCCGCCAGGCGGTCGAGGGCGCCGAAGATGGCGCAGCGGACGGCGCCGTTCAGCGCGTTGAGCTTCTCCGGCCGGTTGACCGTGAGCTTGGCGATATGTCCGTCGAGCTTCTCGACGAGAAGAACGTCACTCATGACGACTCCAGGCTTTGGGTTGGCTGTCTCGGACGGCGCGCGGTCAGGCTTCGTGGGTGGTGCGGCCGCCGAGGACGGTGCGGACGACTTCGATCTCCTTGATCGCGTACGGGTCGGCCGTGTGGGGATCGTCGCCCAGGATGACGTAGTCCGCCAGCTTCCCCTCGGTGATCGAGCCCTTGATGTGCTCCTCGAAGGAGGCGTGGGCTCCGTTGATCGTGCAGATGCGGAGCGCCTCCGGGACGGAGATCCTCTGGCTCGGACCCCACTCGCGTCCCTGCATGTCCGTGCGCGTGACCATGCTCTGGATCGCCATCAGCGCCTCGAACGGCCCCGGCGGGTAGTCGGACGCGCCCGCCACGGGGATGTCGTAGTCGAGGAATCGGCGGTGCGCGAACATCCACTCCATCTTCTCCGTCCCGTACTCGCCCCACTTGTTCCCGTGGAAGTGGATGTAGGTGTAGAAGGGGGTGGGGATGGCGCCGATGTCCTTGATCCGCTGGAGGAGCGGATCGTCCACCAGCGAGCAGTGCTCGAGGCGGAAGCGGGGGTCGGCCTGCGGCATCTCGCGCTGGACCCGCTCGTACGCGTTGAGGCACATGTCGATCGTCTTGTCGCCGTTCGCGTGGATCGCGATCTGGAAACCGGCGCCGACGGCGTCGTCCACCGCCCGGTGGATGTCCTCCTGGGTCATGGTGCTGATGCCGTAGTCGTCCGGGCGCCCGACGTACGGGGTGCGCATCGCCATCGTGCGCTCCGAGGCGGAGCCGTCCGCGCTGTACTTGACCGCGCCGATGCGCAGGTTCTCGTCGCCGAAGCCGGTGCGAACCCCCGCCTGTTTGAGCGCCGAGAAGAGCAGGCTGCCGCCGGAGGGGAAGTAGTACATGCGGAAGCGGAGGTCCCCCGCGTCGTAGGCGTCCTGCAGCGCGGTCAGGCCCTGGCTGTTCCCGCCCGTCTCGTGCACGGAGGTGATGCCGGCCGCGGACATCAGTTGGCCGATGAGGGCGACGCCGGCCTGGCGGTCGTCCCGCGTGCTCCCGCCGGGGACGAGGCGCTGCAGCGGGCGGCGCGCGAGCGAGGCGACCTTGCCCGTGAGTTCGCCGTCCTCGCGGTAGAAGTGTCCGCCCGTCGGGTCGGGCGTGTCGACGGTGATCCCGGCGAGTTCGAACGCCTTCGAGTTGTAGACGCTCGTGTGTCCGCCCCGGTGCGTGACCTGGACGGGATGGTCGGGGACGGCCTCGTCGATGTCGCGCCGGTTGAGCGGGCGCCCCTCCTCGATCTTCGTGTCGTCGTAGAGGAAGCCGACGACCCACTCGCCGGGAGGCGTGTTCTGCGCGCGCTCGCGGAGGGCGGACTTCATTCCCTCGATCGTGCGGATGTTCATGTCCACCTGCGTGAGGTGGCGCATGCCCGCGGAGGAGGGATGGTTGTGTGCGTCGATGAAGCCGGGGACCACGGTGGCGCCGCCCGCGTCGATGCGCTCCGTGCCGGGTCCGATGAGGTTCGCGATGTCGTCGTTCGAGCCCGCGGCGAGGAAGTGCCCGTTCTTCACGGCGAGCGCCTCGGCCCGCGGGTTCGCGTCGTCCACCGTGTAGACGGTCGCGTTGGTCACGACCTGGTCGGCGTGCGCGGAGCCGCCGGCGCCGGCCTGTCCGCCGCTCCCGCCCTGCGTCCCGCAGCCCGCCAGGGCCGCGCCCCCGGCCGCGAGCCCGGAAAGGGCCATGAACTCCCGGCGATTGACCTCGCTCATCGTCGTCTCCTCAGGCTTCGTACGTGGCGCGCCCGCCGACGACGGTGCGCAGAATCTCGATGTCCTTGATCGCGAACGGGTCGGCCGTGTGCGGGTCCTCCGCGAGGATCACGAAATCCGCCAGCTTGCCCGCGGTGATCGATCCCTTGATCCCCTCCTCGAACGCGGCGTGGGCTCCGTTGATCGTGCACACGCGGAGCGCCTCCTCGACCGTGATCTTCTGGCTCGGGCCCCACTCGCGCCCCTGCATGTCGGTACGCGTGACCATGCTCTGGATGCCCATCAGCGCCTCGAACGGCCCGGGCGGATAGTCGGAGGCGCCCGCCACGGGAATCCCGTAGTCGATGAACCGCCGGTGCGCGAACATCCATTCCATCTTCTCCGCCCCGTACTCGCCCCACTTGTTCCCGTGGAAGTGGACGTAGGTGTAGAACGGCGTGGGGATCGCGCCCACGTCCCGGATCCGGCGCAGGAGATCGTCGTTCACGAGCGAGCAGTGCTCGAGACGGAAGCGGGGGTCGGCCTGCGGCATCTCGCGCTGCGCGCGCTCGAAGGCGGTGAGGCACATGTCGATCGCGAGATCGCCGTTCGCGTGGATGCCGATCTGCCACCCGTTCCGGACCGCGTCGTCCACCGCGTGGTGGATCCCCTCCTGATCCATGGTGAGGATGCCGAAGTCGTCGGGGCGTCCGACGTAGGGCGTTGACATGGCCATCGTGCGCTCGGAGGCGGAGCCGTCCGCCACGTACTTGATCCCGCCGACTCTCACCCACTCGTCCCCGAAGCCGGTCCGGATGCCCGCAGCCTTGAGGGAAGCGAAGAGGAAGGAAGCGTCGCCCGCGTTGGGGAAGACGTAGGCGCGGAAGCGGAGTTCGCCCGCCTCGTAGGCGTCCTGATAGCTCACGAGATCATTGCCGGCGCCGGTCTCGTGGACGGAGGTGAGGCCGGCCGCGGCCATGCGCTCGCCGATGAGGCGGATGCTCTCCTGCCGCTCCGCGCGCGTCGTCCCCGCGGGGATGAGGCTTTCGAGCGGGTCCTTGGCGTGTTCCGCGACGCGTCCGGTGAGTTCGCCGTTCTCCTTGTAGTACTTTCCGCCGGGCGGGTCGGGGGTGTCCGCGGTGATTCCGGCGAGTTCGAACGCCCGGGAGTTGTAGACGCCGGTGTGGCCGCCGCGGTGGGTGACGGAGACGGGGTGGTCCGGGACCGCGTCGTCGATATCCGCGCGCGTCAGCGGACGCCCGTCCTCGAGCTTCGTGTCGTCGTAGAGGAAGCCCTGCACCCACTGGCCCGGCGGCGTGTTCTGGGCACGCTCGCTCAGCGCGCTCTTGATGCCTTCGATGGAGCGCACGTCGAGGCTCACCCGCTTGAGGTGCTTGGTGCCGGAGTAGAAGGGATGGTTGTGCGCGTCGATGAAGCCGGGGACGACGGTGCGGCCGGCGGCATCGATGACGTCGGTGCCGGCGCCGATGAGGTTCGAGACGTCGTCGCTCGAGCCCACGGCGAGGAAGCGGCCGCTCTTCACGGCGAACGCCTCGGCGCGCGGCAGGCCGTCGTCCACGGTATGGACGGTCGCGTCGCGGACGACGAGGTCCGCGGCGCCTCCCGCCCCGGTGCCGGCGGCGGCGCCGGATCCCCCTCCGGCGTCCCCGGGGCCGCAGCCCGCCAGCGCCGCGCCGCCCGCCGCGAGGCCGGAGATCGCCATGAAGTCACGCCGCGTGAGGTCGCTCATCCTGCGTCCCTCCGATCCCTCAGATAGCCGAGAAGCGAATGATCCACGCTACTTTAGCTCGACCAGTTGCTCGGGGTCCACGCGCACGACGATGTAGGTGATCGTCTCGGTGATCTCGCTGAAGCCGTGCGGCGACCCGGCCGGAATGATGAGCATGTCACCCGGGCCGATCTCCTGGCTCTCCCCGCCCACGATCCCGCCCACGGCGCTGGGGCCGGTGAGCGTCCGCACCGTCTGTCCCTCCGGGTCCAGTTCCCGCGCGTTGGACAGTTCGCCGCCCGTCACCAGCGTGCCGCGGCCCGAGACGACGTAGTAGACCTCGGTCTGCTGGTGGTGCTGGATCGCCCCGAGCGAGGTGGTCGGCGGGCGCTGGACGACGCCGACCCCGGCGTTGTGTCCGCCCGCGTCGATGTGCCGGATCTGCTGGTCGCTGACCCGGCCCTCCGGCGCGTTCGCGATCGTGGCGAGGATGTCGGCCGCGGAGATGTAGGTGGCCGGCGGGTTGTCCGGGCGGTCGCCCGGCGCCGCGCTCCAGAGGACACCCGCCGCGAGGGCGGCGATGATGAGCTTCGACATGGTCCGGCTCCCGTTTCGATTCATGGAGACTGGAGAGATGAGACCGCCCACGACACTAAGCACCGCCGAGGGTCCCGGTCCACGGCTCGACCCACGGCTCGGTCCACGGCCTGTGGGTTGGCCCGCGTTCCCGCGGGAACGTGCTTGCGGTGCTTCGCTGTCCCGCGAACGGGTTGTGGACGTACGTTCCGAGGGGCGTTTCGGGGGTCTGTGACAGACCGGGTACGAGAAGGATCAGGAGGGACGGATGACCGAGTGGAGCCGCCGCAACTTCGTCAGGACGGCCGCCGCCGCGGGGCTCGCGCTCCCGGCCGCGCCGGCCCTCGCCGCGACCGACCCGAGGACCGCTGACGCCGCACCCGGGGCGGGTCTGAAAGCCGGCCCTCGTTCGGACGATGACCCGCTGGGGATCCGGGGCCAGTTCCCGGTCACGGAGGAATTCGCCTATCTGAACACGGCTTCCACGGGCCCGCTTCCGCTTCCGGTCCGCGAGGCGCTCGTCGCCTATGCGGACGAGAAGATGACGTATCGGGATCCCGCGAGCCGCAGGCGCGCGGTGGACCGCGCGCGGAGCCGCTTCGCCACGCTGTTCGGCGCGGACGAGCAGGAGATCGCCTTCCTCTTCAACACGAGCGACGGCGAGAACATCGTGGCCAACTCCGTCGACTGGCGGCCGGGCGACAACGTCGTCATCGACGAACTCCACTTCACCACCGCCTTCGTCGTCTACCGGGAACTCGAGAAGCGGGAGGGCGTCGAACTCCGGATCATCCCCTCGCGAGAGGGCCGCGCCCACCCCGAGGACTACGACGCCTACACCGACGACCGCACGCGGCTCATCAGCGTGGCGTGGGTCTCGAATCGAAACGGGTTCCGGTACGACCTGCCGGCGCTGGCCGAGATCGCGCACGCCAGAGGCGGGTACCTGTTCGCCGATGGGATCCAGGCGTTCGGTACCTTCCCGACGAACCTGCACGCCGAGAACGTCGATTTCGCCTGCGGCAACGGGTACAAGTGGCTCCATGCCGACTTCGGATGCTCGATCCTGTACGCGCGGAGCGAGCACCACGACTGGATGCAGCCCGACCGCTTCGGCCACGCTCAGGTGGCCGAGACGCTCCCGGAACACCAGTACCGGCTGAGGACGGACGCGCGGAAGTTCGAGCACGGGAGCCTCGCCTTCGGCCCCGTCGCGGCCATGGACGCCGCCCTCGGCTTCATCGACGAGGTAGGGCTGGCGCGGATCGCCGAACACACGCACGCGCTCGCCGGCCAGCTCCGGGAGGGGGCCGCGGACCTCGGCATGAAGCTGTTCACGCCGCCCGCCAACCCGTCACCGATCGTGAGCTTCTACCACGGGATGGACCCGGACGAACTCGGCGACGCCCTGCGCGCGGAAGGCGTGTTCTTCACGTTCCAGGAGGGAGGGGACCTCCTCCGGGCCGCCGTCGCGATGTTCAACAACCGCGACGACGTCGACCGCCTCCTCGGAGTGATCTCCGCCCGCGTGTAAGGCGCTGGGACCTGCAGGTCAGCGGGTCAGCCCCGGGTCGACCGGGGCTGGCTAGGCGCGGCGGACTTCCTCGCGGATGGCGGCGAGTTCCTCGGCCGCGCCGTCGGGGGGCTGGGTGAACAGGCTGACGCCAATGGTGACGGCGAAGCCGGCCGCGAACCCCGGCAGCATCTCGTACAGGTCGTAGAAGCCCTCCTTGAAGAGGACGACCCACAACATCGTGACGAGGAAGCCGGCGATCATGCCGGCGAGCGCGCCGGCGCGCGTGGTGCGGGCCCAGAAGAGCGAGCACAGCACGACCGGGGCGAACGCCGCCGCGAGGCCGGACCAGGCGAAGAGGACGAACCAGAAGATCGCCCGCTCCGCGGTCAGCGCGAGCAGCAGTCCGGTCACGCCGAGCACGACCGTCACGGCCTTCCCCAGCACCGAAAGCGCCCGCTGCCGGGCGTCGGGCCGGAAGATCTTCTGATAGACGTCCCGCACCGCCGCGGAGGAGGCGAGGATGAGCAGGGAATCGGCGGTCGACATGATGGCGGCGAGGACGACGACGAGGACGAGACCCGTGAACAGGTCGGGCAGCAGTCCCGCGGCCATGGCGGGGAGGGCCGTCTCGGGGTCGGCGAGGGCCGGGTAGAGGACGCGGGCGGCCATCCCGGTGAACACGGCCCCCAGGTCGAACACGATGATGCAGCCGACGGCGATCGGCCCCGCCTTCCGGATCTCGCGCTGGTCCCGCGCCGCGAGGAAACGCGCCAGGAGCTGCGGGGCGCCGAGGAACGCGAGTCCGACGCCCACGAACCCGGCCGCGCTCGCGATCCCGAGCGGCGTGAGTCCCAGCCCTCCGCCGAGCCGCAGGAGGTCCGAACCGGACGCCTGGAGTCCCTCGAACACGGCGAGAGGCTCGGCCGCGCGCAGCCCGTCCATGAGCGCGCCCCAGCCTCCCACCGCGCCGATGCCGACGAAGGGCAGGATGAGGAGGCACGCGAACATGAGCACGCCCTGGGCGAAGTCGGAATACGCGACCGCCTTGAACCCGCCCACGACGGTATAGAAGAGGACGACGGCGAGGCCGAGCCCGACGCCCACGCCGTAGCCGGTGCCGAGGAAGGAATCGAACGCCTTCCCGGTCGCCGTGAGTTGCGCTCCCACGTAGAAGGCGACCATGGAGAGGACGATGGCGGCCCCGACGATGCGGAAGCTGTGCGTCTTGTCCCGGAAGCGGTCCTCGAGGTAGTCGGGGACGGTGATCGAGCCGTAGCGGTCGGTGAACGCCTTGAACGGCCGCGCCACGAAAGCCCACGCAAGCGCGACGCCGAGCACCTCGCCCAGCACGACCCACAGCGCGTGCATGCCGAGCGCGTACCCGATTCCCGTGAGCCCCAACAGGAGCCAGGCGCTCTCGCCGGTCGCGTTCGACGAGAAGGCGAGGACCCACGACGGGAGCTTCTTGCCCGCGGCGTAGTAGCCCTTCACGTCGTGCGATTCCTTGCCACCCCACACGCCGATGACGAGCAGGAAGAGGAGGTAGACGACCACGACGCCGATGATCACGGGAGAGGGCATTCACGCCTCCGTTCGAGTGTTACCGGAACTGCTGACGACATACGTTCCACCGGGAACCCGCCGCTGACAACCGTCGCCCGTCGAGCGTTGCGTGAACCCCAACCGGGACCGCAGCTTGACGGCTTGAGCGGTGGGATACCAACCGTGATGGGACACAGGCCAGAGAGGTGCGTCCATGTACGTCGCTGCATTCATCACCGATAAACCCGGGGCGGCGCAGGCGCGGGACGAAACGCGCCCGGCGTTCCTTGAGTATCTCCGCAGTCATCCGGCCCACCCGGATGTCGTCGTGCATCACGGCGGGCCCACGCTCGGCGACGATGGCGAGAGCATTGTCGGACGGCTGATCGTGATGGAGGCACCCTCGGTCGAGGCGGCGCGCGCGTTCCTGGCCGACAGCCCCTTCGCCAAGGCGAACGTATTCGCCGAATGCCATGTCCACGCGTGGGACTGGATGACGGGGCGTCCCGGCTAGCAAACCGTCGGTGGACATCAAGGATCTGATCGTCGACGACCGGGATCGCGGGGTTTTCCGGGTCCACCGGTCGTGCATGACGTCCGCCGGTCTGTTCGAGCAGGAACGGGAACGGGTTCTCGACCGCTGCTGGATCTACCTGGGGCACGAATCGGAAGTGGAGGCCCCGGGAGACTACCGCCGCCGCACGGTCGCCGGCCGACCGCTGTTCTTCATCCGCGGCAAGGACGGTCAGGTGCGGGTGTTCCTCAATTCCTGTCCGCACCGCGGCGCGATGATCTGCCGCCGCGACGCCGGGAACGCCGGGGTCCTGCAGTGCTTCTATCACGCCTGGTCGTTCAGCACCGACGGCGATCTGATCGGCGTCCCCGGCGAAGATGCCTACGGCCCCCACTTCGACCGGACGGAGTTCTGCCTGAAGGCACCACCCAGAGTCGACAGCTACCGAGGCTTCCATTTCGTGAGCTTCAACCCGCATGTCGAAGATCTGGTCACCTACCTGGCGGGGGCCCGAGACTACCTTGACCTGGTCGTCGACCAGGCCGAGGAGGGCATGCGGGTCGTTCCCGGTTCCAACAGGTACACGATCAAGGCCAACTGGAAGCTGCTGGCCGAGAACAGCCTGGACGGATACCACCTCGTCCCGACCCATCGAACCTACGTGGACTACATCGCCGGTTTCGGGACGGACGACAGCGGAGACACCGTGTCTGCTCGTCCGCCGGGCGCCGCGAAGGCCCTGGGCGGCGGCCACTGCGTGTCGGAGAACATCTCCCGGAACGGCCGTCCCATCGCCCGCTGGCACCCCGTATTCGGCGAGGAGGCCAGGGAGCGCATTTCGCTCGTGCGCCGGCGGCTGGTAGAAAAATACGGGGAAGAGCGCACCTACCGGATGGCCGACACGTCCCGGAATCTGCTCATCTATCCGAATCTGCTGATCATGGACTTCGTGGCCATCAGCATCCGATACATCGAACCGGTGGCGCCGGACAGGATGGACGTCACGGCCTGGCATCTCGTGCCCAGGGAGGAGTCGGGTCCCGCGCTGGCCACCCGACTCGACAGTTATCTGACGTTTCTCGGACCGGGCGGCTTTGCCACGCCCGATGACGTGGAAGTCCTCGAATCGTGTCAGGCCGGCTTCCGCGCCACCGAGGCCGAGTGGTCCGACATCTCGAGGGGCATGCTGAATCCGAGCCCGGGCACGTCGGACGAACTCCAGATGCGGGGATTCTGGCGGCAGTGGCACGCCCACATGCAGGGCCGGAACACGACCAATGTGCAGGACCGGTAGCCTGCGGAATCAGGTGGAGGACTTCCTGTTCAGGGAAGCGGCACTCCTGGACGAGTGGAGGTTGGACGAGTGGGTCGATCTGTTTACGGACGACGCCCGGTACGTGGTCCCCTCCACGGATCTGCCGGAAGGGGATCCCGCTCGCGACCTCGTGTTCATCGACGACGACATCGTCCGCCTGCGCGCCCGGGTGGCGCGGCTGAACAGCCGCCATTCGCACCGCGAGTCTCCGCGGTCGCGGACCCGCCGGTTCGTTTCGAACGTGCGGGTTGAAGAAACCGGCGATGGGGAACTCCGGGTCTCCGCAAACGTCCTGGTTTACCGGTTCCGTAGCGGCGAGGGAGCGCCTTACGTCGGCGCCATCGAGTACATCCTCAGGAGGGACGGCGGGGACTTGAGAATCGCCTACCGCCGCGCGGTGCTCGATCTGGAAGACCTCGCCTGGCACGGTGCGGTGAGCATCATCCTCTGAAGCCTTCGGTCGGGGTGACGTTATAGCGGACGACACGAAGATTCGCCGCCCTCCGGGGAGGACGACGGCAGGCCCGGCGACCGGTCCACCGCAACCTTGCGGAGCCCGTTGACGAGCGAACGGCTGCTGAGGTTCTACGGCACGACCGCGCTCGCCGTTGACGCGAAGGCGACATCCTCGCGCTCACGGCGTCCTATGCGGCGACGGCGCGCTGAGCTCCCCCACATGTCACCACTTGACTGAAACGTCCACCTGCTTCCCCTGAGCCTCCGCACGGAATACCTTCTTCCATCCTTCGTCGCTAAGCATCTGAACTGGAGTCTGTCGGCGATTCTCGGCCATGCGATCCAACACTACTCACGAGCTCATCAACTAGCGGTCAAAGCCCACGCCGAGCCCCTTATCCCCTAGGTACCTATGCATGACTCGACGGCGCAGTTCTGGCTGGGCCTCCTGAGTCTCGGCGGGGACGCCGAGCATCGAGCGCGGCTTTGGAACGCGTACCTCGGCCAACATCTTCCGGCTAGGACACAGCGAGAGCCACAGCCAGGCAGTGGCTGGCCAACGGCGTTTATCCCACCGCCGGCTGACGGTTGGCCCACGATGACACCAGAAGAGGAAGCCTCTATAGAAGAACTGGCTCGAGACAGCGGAGGACATCCAGTATTCGGCTACTCTTTCATGAACTTTCAAGGATACAGCTTTTCGGATTCCGTGGATCTATCGGGGTTAACGTTGATCTATGCGAATTTCGACAACGCAGCGTTCGAAGCAGAAGTGTCGCTGTCGAGTGATACCAGGTTTCTCCACGACTGCAGCTTTCGAGGGGTCAGGTTCATGGATCGAGTTTCGGCATGGGGACCCCACTTCCTTTGCCCAGTGGATTTTGTGAACTCCATATTCGAAGGACCGGCTTGGTTCCACAGTGTGACATTCGAGGGCGGTGCATCGTTCAATCACGTCGTGTTCAAAGAACAAGTATCGCTCAACGATTCACGCTTTGAGCAACTGTATTACTCCAGTGCGATGATGCCACTATATCTCGCTGACTTCAGATATGCGAAGTTTGAAGGAAGGGCTAGATTCCACCGAACAGTCTTCGGTAGCGATCCTGAGGTGCATTCGCGTCAGCTTACCCCAGGGCGAAACGCAGATTTCACGGGAGCAACATTCGAACGTCCGACCGAGTTTCAAAAGGCAACTTTTGTTGGTCCACCGGCCTTTTTTGCGACGGATTTACATGAGGATACGAATTTTTCGTCAGTCGAGTGGGGTGAAGGGACGACGGATAGGGGGAGACTTCGGTATGCGATCCGCGCGTGGGAACGGCTCGAATTGCTGATGAGCGACTTGGAGAAACCCTTAGATAGACACCGGTTCTTCCGGTTGAAGATGAGGGCTCGCCGGAAGGAGGAGAGTGCTCTCATACGGACGTTGAACTGGTTGTTTGAGACAATTGCGGACTACGGGTGGGGTGTACGCCGTGCCGTCTACGCGTGGGCGGTGCTGTGGCTGGGCGGGGGCGTGCTGTTCTCGGGAAGCGTCGCGGCGTCGGGGGACAACGGCAACTGGAGGGATTGGTTGATCGCAGGTCTGGCCACGAGTTTTTCGAACGCGCACGCGTTCTTGGGCCTTGCGGACGAGGGGGGGTATCTCGCCGAATTCCGGACGGTCGTGGAGAACAACGATGGTTGGGGCGTAGTGAATTCGATTGGAGTCCTACAAGTGGTGTTGGGGCCAATCTTTCTGTTTTTCGTGCTCCTCACAATGCGGAATCGATTTCGACTAGGTGGTTGAGAGTCGTAGAGAAGATCGCGTGGGCCACGAGGGGCTTCGGAGAATCCGACGACGAGACAGAAGTTGTCTGCTGCATCAGCGCCGGCCGGACTCAGGAGATAGGTCACTCTCTCCCGGGCCGGCACAACGGTGGACTAGGTCGTAAGTTGACTGACCTTGAGCCCTGCGAACCTCGGGAGATTCCCTTGACTCAAAGACCTGACTGGCAGCCGGCCTTCGTCCTTCCAAACCTCGCCCTTGCGGGGGAGCCAAACGTCTCCGAGTACGTGCCATCGGAGCTCACCATCGGTCTCGACGGCATCGCGATTGTACCCGCTACGGATGATCGAGTCATGGCAATCCGCAGGTGGTCGAGCACCGCCGATCATTTCCTCAGCGCCTTCGCGGATGGCTACGGAAAGACCATTTCACCCGCCCTCCTTCTCGTGAGGAACGATTACGACTCCGACCTGAATCGGGACGTTACTCCCATAATCTCGTTTCGAAACGCCGTGGCCGTCTCCTCGATTCTCGCCGTCAGATCTCACTGGCCCTACGCGACATCGCATGGGCCGGCGTGGTCTGAAGCGTTCGACTACCATTCTGTCGAGTTGGCAATCGACGGCCGTCGCCTCAATCTGTTCTCCCCTGCGTTGGATTCATACAACCTAGATTCGGACGGGCTCCGGCTTTCGGTCGATGTCCGCATCCCGCGGACCAGCCCGATCGAGGTTGACGAGTTCTTGGCGAGACGCCTCGGACAGCTATGGAGTCTCCTGTACAGACAAAGAAAGGATAAGTGGAAGGCCAGGAAAGTGTTCCGCTCGCTGGAAGCGGCGTACCAAGCGCTACGAATGCCTTCTCGACACTATGGGTCGTTGAGCGAAATCGGTTTGGCGACAATCAACTGGGCTACCGCCGTGGAGGTGCTCGCCGCTCCGCCAAACAGAAACGTCAACCTATGGAATTGCGTTGAATTAATCGACGAAGCTGAGCCATCTTTGGAACCCAGACTTAACCTAAGGCGATACTGGGTTCTAAATCGCAGAGAGCGTCGGCGTCAACACATGACGCTCGCTGCGCGGGTCTTTGTTCACCTCCACAACGCCCGGAGCAAGTTCGTCCATGGAGACAAGACCTCGCCTCGACTGCTGATGCCCTTCGGCAATGGCGTGCCGATCATGTCGTTAGCCTCTTCGGTGTACCGGGTGGCGTTGGTGTCGTATTTGGACAGACACTGGCCCCAATCCGCCGACGATCCCCTGGCGTGGGATCTACTACCACCTCCGTATGAAGACCACATCCTGAAGGCCCTCAAGGCTGACGATGGCTAGACTTGAGCCTGCTACGGCGTCGCATCGTTTCAACGAGCGGCGGCTCGCGGACTACCTGTGCGCCTGCGGGCTGGGGGAGTTCGGGGGCGGGCTGACGGCGCTCCAGTACCAGGGCGGGCAGTCGAACCCCACCTATCGGCTTGAAGCGGGCGGGCGGTACTTCGTCCTCAGGAAGAAGCCGCCGGGCGAGCTGCTGCCCTCCGCGCACCTGATCGAGCGCGAGTACCGCGTGATGAAGGCGCTCGCGGAGACCGGCGTGCCCGTGCCGGCCATGATCCACTTGTGCGAGGACCCCGGCGTGATCGGGCAGGCGTTCTTCGTCATGGAGCACGTGGAGGGGCGCGTGCCGTCGGCCCCGGGGTTGCCCGAGGTCGACTCTCCCGTCGAGAGGGCGGCGATCTATGACGCGATGAACGAAGCGCTGGCGCGGCTCCATGCGGTCGACTGGGCGGCCGTCGGTCTCGCGGACTACGGAAAACCGTCGCACTACGTGGCGCGGCAGATCTCCGTCTGGACGCGACAGTACGAGGCGGCCCGCACCGACCCGATCCCGGCCATGGAGGCGCTCGTCGAGTGGCTCCCGGCGCATATCCCCGTCGGCGACGCGTCCGAGGAGGAGACGACCATCGCGCACGGAGACTACCGGCTCGACAACATGATCCTGCACCCGACGGAGCCGCAGGTGCTGGCGATCGTGGACTGGGAACTGTCGACGCTGGGCCAGCATTTGCCATCCCGCGCGGATCTGTTGTGACCATTGAAGTTACGGGATTATGGCGTCGATTTCCCGCCGTTCGGTTCCCGCCGAGTCGATTTCAGCCCCGCGGCCTCCGGCGGCTCCGGATTGCCTGCCTGAGTTGAGCCTCGTCGGGCTGCTGGTAACAGCGCAGCACCGTCTTGG
>VXOJ01000062.1 GCA_009840115.1 Gemmatimonadales bacterium
GTCTCCGGGCGTGGCCGCGGCCATGCCTTCAGGCGCCGGGGGGGGGGGGGGGGGGGGCCGCCCCGGCCCCCCCCCCCCCCGCGCCCACGCCGGCGCCGCCGCCACCCCCAGCCGCCCGCCGCCGCCGCGGGGCGCCCGGCCCCCGCCCCCCCCACCCCCCACCCCCCCCACCCTCTTTTTTTTTAATGATACGGAGAACACCGAGATCTACACGCGTAAGTTCGTGGTCTTCTTCATATGTGTTTAAGTGACTGTGTGCGGCCGGAGACGGTGTGGGCGCGGGGGTCGTGGGCACCGCGGGGGTGGGGACCGGCGCGACGCCCGGGACGCCGCGGGCCAGCGCGGCCTCGACATCGGCCTTGACGATCCGGCCGCCCGGCCCGGATCCGGCGAGGCCGGCCAGCGCGATCCCGCTCTCCGCGGCCATCCGCCGCGCGACGGGCGAGGCCTTGATGCGCCCCCCGGCCGGCGCGGCCGAGTCTCCGGGCGTGGCCGCGGCCATGCCTTCAGGCGCCGGCGCGGCGGCCGCACCCGCGTCCGCCGCGACCTCGGCCGACGTTGCGGGCTCCGGCGCCACGGCGAGCGCGGCGGACTCCTCGGCGGGACCTTCCGCCGGCCCGTCGCCGCCCGCCGCTTCCGCCTCCGCGAGCAGGTCGTCAATGGCCTCGTCCGGTTCGGCGATCACGCCGATGAGCGCGCCCACCGGGACCGTGGCGCCCGCCTGCACGACGATCTTGCGCAGCACCCCGCCGCCGAGCGCCTCCACATCCATGTTCGCCTTGTCCGTCTCGATCTCCGCGACGACATCCCCCTGCGCCACGGCATCGCCCTCGGCGACCTTCCACTCGATGAGCTTGCCCTCCTCCATCGTCGGGCTCAGCTGCGCCATCACGACTCTCGTAGGCATATCGGTCGGCGTCCCGCGGCTAGTCCGCGTAGCACACGTGGCGCACCGCCGCCGCCACATGGTCCGCGTTCGGGGTTGCGAGTTTCTCCAGGTTCTTCGCGTAGGGCATGGGCACATCCAGCCCGTTCACGCGCGCCACCGGGGCGTCCAGCGAGTCGAAAGCCTCGCGCTGTATGTCGTCCACGACCTGGGCCCCGACGTTGCACATCGGCCATCCCTCTTCCGCGACCACGGCCCGGTTCGTCTTCTTCACCGACGCCACGACCGCGTCCACGTCCAGCGGACGCACCGTGCGCAGGTCCAGCACCTCGACGTCGATCTCTTCCTTCTCGAGCGTGCGGGCCGCCGCGAGCGCCTGGTGCACCATCTTCGAGTGGCACACGACGGTCACGTCCGACCCTTCGCGCTTCACCTCGGCCTTGCCGATCGGGGTCAGGTACTCCTCCTCCGGCACTTCATCCCGGACGAGGTTGTACATGATCTCGCTCTCGATGAACACGACCGGGTCGTTGTCGCGGATCGCGCTCTTCAGCAGTCCCTTCGCGTCCTTCGCCGTGGCGGGCGCGATCACCTTCAGCCCCGGCACGTAGCTGTACCAGGGCTCCGGCGACTGCGAGTGCTGCGCCGCGAGTTGGAGCGCTGCGCCGCCCGGTCCCCGGAAGACGATGGGAACGTTGTACTGCCCGCCCGACATCTGGAACATCTTCGCCGCCGCGTTCACGACCTCGTCGATCGCGAGCAGGGCGAAGTTCCACGTCATGAACTCGACGATCGGCCGCAGACCCGCCATCGCCGCGCCCACGCCGAGCCCCGCGAACCCCAACTCGGCGATCGGGGCGTCCCGCACGCGCCATTCCCCGAACTGGTCGAGCAGCCCCTTCGTGACCTTGTAGGCGCCGTCGTACTCCCCCACCTCCTCGCCGATGATGAAGGTCGAGTCGTCGCGCTCCATCTCTTCGCGGAGGGCGTCGTTGAGCGCTTCCCGGTACGTGAGGACGGCCATCAGCGCAGCTCCTTCCGCCACGCATCCCGTCGCCGCATGTCGTCCGGATACCCGTCCGAATACACGTAGCGATACAGCGCCTCCGGATCCGGGAAGGGGCTACGGTCCGCGAAGGCCGCGGACTCCTCGGCGATCTCCTTCGCCTCGCGGTCGATCGTCTTGTACTCCTCCTCCGTCAGCCGCCCCGCGTCCATGAGCCGCCGGGTGAAGGAGAGGATCGGGTCATCCGACCGCCACTTCTCGACTTCCTCGCGCGTCCGGTACGTCCCGTGCATCGGATCCGCCATCGAGTGGCCCATGTAGCGGAAGCAGCGCGCCTCGATGAAGCTGGGCGTCTTCTCGTTCCGTCCCCGCTCGATCGCCTCCTCCATGGCCTGGCGGACCGCCAGCACATCCATGCCGTCCACGTCCAGCGAGGTGAGGCCCTCGTACGCCCGGCCGCGGTCCTTGAGTTCCTTCACCGCGGCCACCCGCCGGTAGTCGGTCCCCATTCCGTAACGGTTGTTCTCGAGGAGGAAGATGACGGGCAGCTTCCAGCGCGCGGCCATGTTCAGCGACTCGTGGAAGGCGCCGATGTTGACCACGGAGTCGCCGAAGAAACAGAGGCAGACCTGGTCTCCGCCCCGGTAGCGGATCGCGTAGCCGACTCCGATTGCCAGGGGCAGGTGGCTCCCGACGATGCCGTGTCCGCCCATGAAGTTGAGCGACTTGTCGAACATGTGCATCGAGCCGCCGAAGCCCTTCGAGCAGCCGTCCACGCGTCCGTAGAGTTCGGCCATGACGGCGTTCGGCGTCATGCCGCGCGCGATCGCCTGCGAGTGGTCGCGATACGCGGTGATCACGTAGTCGTCGTCCCGCAGCGGCGAAATCGACCCCGCGGAGACGGCCTCCTGCCCGATGTAGAGGTGGCAGAAGCCGCCGATCTTGCCGACCTGGTAGACCTCCGCCGCCTTCTCCTCGAACCGGCGCTCGATGATCATCTCCCGGAGGAGTTCCACGCACTCTTCCTTCGAGAGTCCGAGGAATGCGTCGGGGTCTGCGCTCGATGCCCCGCCGGGGGCTCCCGCCGCCGGATCGTCGGAGACCGTGGCCGTGGACCGGCCGGGGTTCGCCGAGCTCATCCCGCCGCGAGCGCCGCGACCCTGCGGCGCAGTTCGACCACCTGCTCGCGCGCGTGATAGCTGGACCGAACCAGCGGCCCGCTCTCGACGTGCAGGAACCCGCGCGATTCCCCGATCTCCTTCCAGTTCATGAACTCCTCCGGGGACACGTAGCGGTCGATCGGAAGATGGTCCGGCGATGGCCTCAGGTACTGCCCCAGCGTGAGGATCTGTACGCCGGCTTCGAGCGCGTCGCCCATGAACTCGTCGATGTCGGCGGGCGTCTCGCCGAGCCCGAGCATGATCCCCGTCTTGATGAGGACCTGGTCGTCCAGTTGCCGGACCGTCTTCAGGACGTTCAGCGATCGGTCGTAGCGGCCGCCCGGCCGGGCGACCCGGTGCAACCGGCGCACGGTCTCCATGTTGTGGTTGAAGATCTCCGGCCTCGCGGCGATCACCGTGCGGATCGCCTCGGGATTCCCCCGGAAGTCCGGCGTGAGCACCTCGATCGAACACTCGGGACGGCGCGACCGGATCTCGCGGATCATCTCGGCGAAGATCCAGGCGCCGCCATCGGGCAGGTCATCGCGGTCCACGGACGTGATGACGCAGTGGTTGAGTTGCAGCCGCTCGATGGCCTCCGCGACCCGCCGCGGCTCGTCTTCGTCGAGTTCCTCCGGCCGGCCGTGCGCGATCGCGCAGTAGGGGCAGTTGCGCGTGCACACGTCGCCCATGATGAGGAACGTCGCCGTGCCCGCCTCCCAGCACTCGCCGATGTTGGGGCACTGGGCCTCCTCGCAGACGGAGCTGAGTTCCAGCCCCCGCATCAGTTCCTTGAGGCGCAGATAGTTGGGCCCTCCGGGTGCCCGCACCTTGAGCCAACGCGGCTTCCGCGCAGGCCAGGCATCGGCCGTGCTCCCTCCCTGTATGACCTCGAGTGGCTTCAAGGCTGCCGCCTTCTCGCTGTGTGATCCGGACCGCGTTTCCGTGTCCCGCGCACCGCGCCGATGCGTCCCCGTGCCGTCCGCCCGGAACCCTCCAAGATACCGGCTGTTGCACGACGGACCAACCCGACGCGCCCCGCCCGCGCGGGGGGATGGCGAATTGCTCAGCCCTCGGGCCTCGGGTATCTTCCCGCGCATGACCTATATCATCACCGAACCATGCATGAGCGAGAAGGATGCGTCCTGCGTGGACGTGTGCCCCGTCGACTGCATCTACGAGGGAGAGGATCAGTACTACATCCATCCCGAGGAGTGCATCGACTGCGGCGCCTGCGTGCCCGAGTGCCCCGTGGAGGCGATCTATCCGGACGACGAAGTGCCGGAGCAGTATGATGCCTTCACCGCGAAGAACTACACCTACTTCGACGTTCCCCCGCCCGACTGAACCCGGGCGTGAGCCCCTGAGGCGAGCCACCGCGATGTGGAACCGGCGCCCGCGCGGCCCGCACCTGCTGAGCCTCGGTCTCCTGCTGTCGCCGCACGCCTCCACGGCGCAGGAACACGCGCACGCAGCCTCGGCCCCGGCCGGCGACCCGGCCCCGCCTCGCCTGCCCGCCGCGAGCCCGCTCATCGACGTGCGGGTGCACGCGGCCGACCGCGAGTTCGAGATCGTCGTCGGCCCCCTCTCCCTGCCGGCCGGCGGTCCACACCTCCGGCCTCCCGTGCAGCTTGCCGAAGTGCCCGTCGCGGGCTGGATGCACGGATTCTCGTGGCGGATGAGGGACCGGGAGGGCAACCCGCTCCCCGACCGCCTCCTCCATCACGTCAACGTCATCGACCCCGACCGCCGCGAACTCTTCTCCGCCGTCCCGCGCCGCATTCTCGCCGCGGGCCGCGAGACGAAGAGCGAGCTTCTGCCGGGCGTGCTGGGCGTTCCCCTCGCGCCGGACACCCGGGTCCTCGTGAGCGCGATGTTCGCCCCGCTCCCCGACGCGTCGCACGACGAAGCCTTCCTGCATATCCGGCTTCCGTACACGCCGTTCGAGGATCCGGGCCTCGTCGAGCCCGTGGACGTCTATCCGTTCTATCTCGACGTGATGGGCCCGGTCGGCGAGAAGGAGTTTCCGCTTCCGCCCGGGACGCACCGGAGGAGCTGGGAGGGCAGCCCCGCCGTGGACGGGCGGATCCTCGCCGTCGGAGGGCACCTGCACGACTACGGGGACTGGATTCGGCTCGAGGATGTCACGGCGGGCAAGGTGATCTGGGAGACGGGGCCCGAGGTGGACGGCGGAGGCCGGACCGTCGGCGTGCCCACGAGCCGGCTCTGGTGGCGCGGAGGCGCGCGGATCCGGAAAGACCACGTCTACCGCATCTCCGTCCAGTACTCGAACCCGCTGGGTCACGCGGCGCCGGACCGTGCGATGGGCGCGATCGGCGGCATCATCATCTCGGCGGCCGGGGACTGGCCGGAGTTCAGCCGCGAGCACCCGGACTACGTGCAGGATCTTCGCAATACGCTCGAGAAACCGAACGAAGCCGGCCACGGCCACGGCCGCGCATCCCCCTCCGCCGGCAGCTGAGGGTAGTGCCCGAACTGCCCGACATCACGATCTACCTGGAAGGGCTGGAAGCGCGCGTCCTCGGCCGTACGCTGGAGCGAGTGCGGCTCGGCAGTCCCTTCCTGCTCCGGAGCGTCGATCCGCCCCTGGCGGAGGCGCACGGACGCCGGGTCGCGGCCCTGCGCCGGCTGGGGAAGCGGATCGCGATCGGACTCGCGGCCCCGGATGACCGGGAAGAACCGGAGCTGTGGCTCGTCCTCCATCTCATGATCGCGGGGCGGCTCAGGTGGCGGGATCCCGGCGTGAAGATCCCCCGACGGCTGGGTCTCGCCGCCTTCGACTTCGCCGACGGGAGCCTCCTTCTCACGGAGGCCGGAACGAAGAAGCGGGCGTCGCTGCACGTCGTGAAGGGCGCCGAGGCGCTCGCCCGGCACGACCCCGGCGGCATCGATCCCCTCGCCGCGGACCCGGCCGTCTTCCGCGAGACGCTCACGGCCCGCAACCACACGCTCAAGCGCGCGCTCACGGATCCGCGGCTCTTCTCGGGCATCGGAAACGCGTATTCCGACGAGATCCTGCACCGCGCGAAGCTGTCGCCGATCAAGTGGACGAGCCGGCTCAGCGACGAGGAGATCGACCGGCTCCACGAAGCCACGCGCCGCACGCTCGAACGGTGGACGCGCCGGCTGCGGGACGAGCTGGCGGGGAGGTTCCCGGAGAAGGTGACCGCGTTCCACGCCGGGATGGCGGTGCACGGGAAGTATGGCCAGCCGTGTCCGGCCTGCGCGGCGCCGGTGCAGCGGATCCGATACGCGGACAACGAAACGAACTACTGCGCCGCCTGCCAGACCGGCGGAAAAGTGCTGGCGGACCGGGCCCTCTCCCGGCTGCTGGGGAAGGACTGGCCCCGCAGCCTGGAAGCGCTCGAAGAGCTTCGGTCGGGCGGGACAACTCCCGCCGAGTGAAGCCGGTCCCCGCCCACTACCAGGTGGCGAGTTCCACGATCGCTTCGGCGATGTCGTCGACCTGCGGCAGGGACGCGTTTTCGAGCGAAGGCGCGTAGCCGATGAAGGTGTCCGTCGAGGTGATCCGGCGGATCGGCGCGTCCAGCCACTCGAACAGTTCGTCGGCGAGGCGGGCCGAGATCTCGGCCCCGTAGCCCCAGGACTTCGCGTCCTCGTAGGCCACGAGCACGCGGTTCGTCCTCATCACGGAGCGGCGGATCGTGTCCATGTCGACCGGGTTCAGCGACCGCAGGTCGATCAGGTCCGCGCGCACCGGCTCCCCCGCGCGGTCCAGCTTCGCGAGCGCCTTGCGCGTCCGCTCCACCATCGCGCCGTACGTGACGATCGTGAGATCGTCGCCCTCCGTGACCAGGGCGGCCTTGCCGAAGGGGATCATGTACTCGGGACCCGGATAGACGCCCTTGTTGTACGTCTGCCGGTACAGGTGCTTGTGCTCGAGGAAGAGCACCGGGTCGTCGCACCGGATCGCGGTCCGCAGGAGCCCGTTCGCGTCCACCGCGTTCGAGGGGCAGATCACGTGCATGCCGGGCGTGTGCGTGAAGAGCGAAGCACCCGTTTGGGAATGGTACATCGCGCCGCCCGAGATGTAGCCCCCGTAGGTGGTCCGGATGACGAGCGGGCACTTCCAGCGTCCCGCGGAGCGCCAGCGGAAGGTCGCGACCTCGTTCCGGAACTGGTGGTAGGCCGGCCAGATGTAGTCGAAGAACTGGACCTCGGCGACCGGCTTCAGCCCGCGCACCGCGAGACCCACGGCGCGTCCGACGATGTTCGCCTCCGCGAGGGGCGCGTTGTACACCCGCAGCGACCCGAATTCGCGCTGCAGGCCGTACGTCACCTTGAAGACGCCGCCCTTGCCCTTGACCTCATCGAGGATCTCCTCGCGGCTCGCGTCCGCCACGTCCTGCCCGAACACCACGATCCGCGGATCGCGCCGCATCTCGTCGCGGAGGCAGGCGTTGAGCAGGTCGACCATCGTCTTCGGATTCCCCTCGGGGTCGGGCCGGGCCTCCGTCTCGAAGGCGCCCGACGTGGGGTCGACGTCGGGCGAGTACACGTGCGCGTAGACGGTATCGGCGTCCGGTTGCGGACGGGCCATGGCCCGGTCCGCTGCGTCGGCGACTTCGGCCCTGATCTCCGCGTTGAGCGATTCGAGTGCCCCGGCCTCGATCACGCCTTCGCGAACGAGGTAGTCGGCGAAGGTGGCGAGCGGGTCGCGCTCGGATTCGACTTCCCGTTCGCTCTCGGACTTGTAGAGCCGCTCATCGTCGGACATCGAGTGGCTGTAGGGCCGGGTGACATGCGCGTGCACGAGCGCCGGACCGTGACCGGACCGCACATATCGCGCGGCGCGCCGCATGACGACGTAGCTCTCGAGCGGATCCGTTCCATCGACCTCTTCGATGTGGAGGTTCGGGTAGTTCCGCACGAGACTCGAGATGCTCCCGCCGGCCGTGTTGACCTCCACCGGCACCGAGATCGCGTATCCGTTGTCCTCCACGAGGAAGAGGATGGGAAGCTGCAGGTTGGAGGCGGTGTTGAGCGCCTCCCAGAACTCTCCTTCCGAGGTCGTGCCGTCCCCCGTGCACACGAGCACGATCTCATCCGATTCCACATTCGGGGCGACCGCGTCGAGTCCGTCGAGGCCGGCGGTCCGGGCTCGGGCGATGCCCTCCGCGCATCCCACCGCCTGGTTGAACTGCGTGCCGGTCGGACTGGAAGGGGTGACGAGGTGCAGGTCCGGCGAACCGAAATGCGCCGGCATCTGCCGTCCGCCGGTGGACGGATCCTCCTCCGCCCCGACCGCGCCGAGGAACATCTCGTACGGAGACATGCCGAGTTCGAGGCAGAGCGCGCGGTCGCGGTAGTAGGTGAAGAACCAGTCGTGGCCCGCTCTGAGCGCGCGTCCCGCCGCGACGAGGAGCGCTTCGTGTCCGGCGCCGGAGATCTGGAAGAAGATGCGGTTCTGCCGCTTCATCGCGATTTCGCGGTCGTCGATCGTCCGCGACGTGTACATCGTGCGATACATCGCGAGGAGGTCCTCGGCCTGGAGATCCCGCCATTCGGGGCGGGCCAGGGCGCTGAGCGCGCGCTCCAGATCGTCGGTCTGGTCGATAGGGGTTGCCATGTATGTCCAGGTTATCAGGAAGAGTTGGGTGCCGGGTCTCCGGGCTCCGGAGACTCGCCACGACTCCGCCTTCGCCTTCCGCAACCGCCCCGCCCCAACCGCGACGAAGACCCGGCGGGGAATCTAATCGTCCCTCGCGCGTCTAGAAACCGACCGTGCGAAAGCGGCGCAGTTGCGGGAGAATCGAGGCCGCGTGGTCCGCGATCGGGTCTCCCTCCCCGCTCTCGGGCATGAGCTGGCTCAGCGCGTGAAGCATCGCGACGGCGTAGTCGGAGAAGACCCGATAGGGGGGCGCGTGGCGAAACCCCCACGCCCCCGGCGGAAGCAGAAGGAGCCAGCGCAGGTCGCCCGCCAGCTCGATCAGGTTCCCTTCGTCCAGCGCCAGCTTCGGCTCTCCCATGGCCAGTCGCGTCAGCGCGGCCATGAAGAGGGCGGAAGCTTCCGGCGAGAGCAACTCGAGGTCGGGGTAGCGCGCCAGAACCCGGGTTGCGAGGGAGGGTTCTTCGCTCGTCGACGACCCCGCCTTCGCCTCGAGGCCCTCGGGCGCGGCGAGTCGCTCGGCGATCGTCGTCGGCTCTCCGTCGCCCAGAATCAGCCACTCGAGCCGAAGGGGAGGGAAGGCTCGCTTCAGCGCCGCCAGAAACTCGGCCCGCGGGCCCGCCCTCGAGGACCCGGGGGCGGCCTCCCGTTCGTAGTTCGAGAGCGTGCCGAGGCTCACGCGGGCGTGCTCGGGCAACTCCGCGTTGACACGGCCGCGAAAATCGCGCAACGACAGTCCCTGAACATCTTTACGGAAGAACCGCAGTCGCGATTGAACGGTGTCCATATATCTGAACATACAGGTCGGCGGCTCACCGTTGCAACCGTGCGAAGCCGGTACGTGTTACCTTCCTCGGCTTGGCGTGCGCAGGTCCATCCTTCAAGGTGTTCGTCACTTCAAGGTGTTCGTGATATGAGCTTCCGACGAAACCACGCTCTCCCCGGCCGTCGCCTCGGCTTCGGGCTCGCCTGTCTCATCGCCCTGTTCCTGCCGGCGCCGGAGTTGCGCGCCCAGGACGGCCCGGGGCCGCGCGAGCCGGAAGAGGCGCCGCCCCTCCCGATCGAGGGTCTTGCGGTCCGCACGGCGCAGGCGCCCGACATCGACGGAGTCCTGGACGATGCGGCCTGGAACGGCGCTCCGGTGATGACGGACTTCATCCAGCGCGAACCCTTCGACGGGCAGCCGGCTTCCGAACGCACCGAAGTGCGCATGGTGTTCGACGACGAGGCGATCTACGTGGGGGTGTGGGCTCTCGACGGGGACCCGGCGGGGATCATCCCCGGGGACCGGATCCGGGACGCCGAGGTGTCCGAGGCGGACCACGTGCTGCTCGCGTTCGATACCTACCACGACTACCAGAACGCGTTCGTGTTCGGGACGACGCCGGCGGGCATCGAGTACGATGGACAGGTCGCCAACGAAGGCCGTGGCGGAGGCTTCTTCCTGGGGGGCGGCTTCAACACCCAGCGGCGGATGCAATCCGGCGCCGGTGGAGGCTTCAACAAGAACTGGGATGGCTCCTGGAACGTCGCGACGAGCCGCGACGGCGAGGGCTGGTACGCCGAGTTCCGGATTCCCTTCAACACGCTCCGCTACGGGACCGATCCGACCTGGGGCTTCAACGTCTCCCGTCAGATCCGGCGCCGGAACGAGGAGTCCTTCTGGTCCGCGGTCCCCCGCGAGTTCAACCTCTACCGGCTCAACTACGCGGGGAACCTGACGGGGCTCGAGCTTCCCTTCCGGCGCCTCGGCTCGGTCACGCCGTACATGCTGGGTTCGACGGCGCGGGACTACGCGGGCGGGCAGACGGCGTTCGACCAGAACTACGACTTCGGGGGCGAGGCCAAGCTCCAGCTCACGCGGGGCATGACGCTCGACGCGACGTACAACACGGACTTCGCGCAGGTGGAGGTGGACGACCAGCAGGTCAACCTGACGCGATTCAGTCTGCTCTTCCCGGAGAAGCGCCCCTTCTTCCTCGAGAACGCGGGGTTCTTCGCGGTCGGCGGCGGCGGGGCGGATCTCTTCTTCAGCCGCCGCATCGGCATCGCCAACGGACGGCAGGTCCCGATCACCGGCGGCGCCCGCGTCTCCGGGCGCGCGGCCGGGTTCAACGTCGGGATGCTGCACATCGGGACCGATGGGATCGAGGGCATCCAGGGCGCGAACGCGTACTCGGTCGCCCGCGTGGCGCGCGAACTGCCGAACCGGTCGCGGATCGGCGGCGCCTTCATCAACCGCGACGGGAGCGCTTCCGGCGACTACAACCGGACCTGGGCGGTGGATGGACAGTTGGGGCTGGGGGAGGCGTGGACGTTGACGGCGTGGGGGGCGCGGACGGCGACCCCCGGCCTGACGGACGCGGACGGGGCGTTCGACGCGACCTTCGGTCTCACGACGCGCAAGTGGCGGGGGAACTTCCAGTACCAGTACTTCGGCGAGAACTTCAACCCCGAAGTGGGTTTCCTGCGGCGGACGGGCCACCAGTACTACCAGGTCTTCCTGATGTACAACATCCATCCGGCCGAGACCTTCCGCGAGATCCGCCCGCACATCTCGTACTTCACCTTCCGGAGCGAAAAGACGGGAGTGACGCCGGGGTTCGAGGAGTCGGCCCGGCTCCATATCGACAACCACTGGGAGTTCAACGACGGGATGGAGGCCCACACGGGCGTCAACTGGAACCGCGAAGGACTGTACGAGCCCTTCACGATCTTCGGCACGGACGTCACCGTGCCGGCCGGGACGTACGATGGGTGGGAGACGCAACTGCGCTTCTGGACGAACGAATCGGCGAAGGTCTCCTTCCGCAGCGGGGCGAACATCGGCCAATTCCTGTCGGGTTCGCGCCGCAGCCTGAACGGGACGTTGACCGTGCGGCCGGGTTCGTCGTTCAGCACGTCGCTCCGGCTCGACTACAACAACGTCACGCTGGAGCACGGGGACTTCGTCACGACGCTGGCGGGGGTGAACTTCGGGTACTTCTTCACGCCGAGGGTCTACCTGCAGTCGCTCGTCCAGTACTCGACGCAGCTCGACACGTTCTCCGCAAACGTGCGGTTCGGGTGGCTCAACACGGCGGGGACGGGCCTGTTCATCGTCTACAACGACATCCAGGGGATCCAGGATCTGCACGGGCCGCAGGGCCGCTCGCTGATCGTCAAGTTCAGCCGGCAGTTCAACGTCCTCGGGGGCTAGTGCCGAGGCTCCTCTTCGTCTGCGTAGAGAACTCCTGCCGGAGCCAGATGGCGGAAGCCTTCGCCCGCATGCTGGCGGGTGACGGCGTGCAGGCGGCGAGCGGGGGTTCCCGCCCTTCGGGCGTCGTGAATCCGCGGGCGATCGAGTCCATGGCGGAGTTGGGCTACGATCTCGGCGTCCACCGATCGGAGGGGTTGGACGACGTGCCGCCCGGTCCGTTCGATGCGGTCGTCACCATGGGGTGCGGCGACGCGTGTCCACACGTGCCCGCGCGGCGGCGGGAGGACTGGGAGGTGAGGGACCCGAAGGACCTGCCGGCCGAGGAGTTCCGCGCGGTGAGGGACGAGATTCGCCTGCGGGTGGCCGCGTTGCTGGCCGATCTCGGCGTGGCGCCCGGGGCGTGAGCCGGCCGGACCGGTCGCTCGTGATCGTGGCCGGCGGACGTTCGCGCCGCCTCGGCCGCGACAAGCCGCTGGTCGAGATCGGCGGCCGCACTGTACTGTCGCGGATCCTGGGAGCCACGGCGCAGTTCGAGGACACGGTCCTCGCGGTGCGCGAGGTTCCGCCCTTCCGGCGTGCCCTCGCCGCGGACGGCTGGGAGCCCGGCGCGGAAAGCGCGGGCCCGCCCGGCTCGACCGCGTTCCTCGGCCCGGAGGGACGCGCCCTCCTCGTCGTGCCAGATCCGGTGCCCGACCTCGGCCCGCTCGCCGGCTTGGCTTCAGGGCTGGGCGCGGCGCGCGGCGCGATCTGCGTCGTGCTGGCGGGCGACCTCCCCTTCGTCACGCCGGATCTCGTCGACCGCCTGAGCGGCGAACTCGCGAGCGACGCGGAGTCGGACGCCGTCGTGCCGCACGCGCGCGGCCAGGCGCAGCCGCTGTGCGCCGCCTATCGGCGGGAGGTCGGCCGGCTGGCCGCGCGGCTCGTGGCGGGCACCGCGGCGTCCGGCGGCCCGTCCCCCTCGATGATGGGCTTCCTGGAGCGGTTGCGGGTGCGGACCGTCACGGCCGAACAGGTGAAGCGACTCGGCGACCTCGAGACGATGGTGCGCGGCGTGGACAGCCGGGCCGACCTGGAGTGGGCCGAGCGGAGCGCCGCCGGAGCCGACTAGCGCGGCGTCACGCTAGAGACCGGCCGCTACTTCACCGAGGGCGGCGACCGCGTCGTCGAGTTGCCGGTCGCTGAGATAGGGGGCGGGGCCCAGCCGCAGCAGATCGTCGCGGTAGTCCGTCGCCACGCCCCGGGCCGCGAGCGCCTCGTGGAAGTCCCGTGCCCGCGGCGTCCGGAGCGCGAGGAAGCCGCCCACCGCATCGGGCGGGGTCTCCCGGTCGCGGTCCACGAGCGCCGGGTCCGCGTCGAGCCCGTCGAACCCTCGCGTGAGGCGGTCCATCTGGTGCCGGCTCACCGCGCGCAGAAACTTCGGCGCGAGTCCACGCTCCCGGAAGAAGTCGAACACCTCGGCCGCCCGGTAGTGGCTCGTCGGATCGTACGTGCTGCCCGCGAACCGCTCCGCTCCCGCTCCGTACCTCACCCGCGCCGCGTCCTCCCCCCCGTGCAGCGCCGAGAACTCCGCGAACCACCCGGTGACGGCGGGCCGCAGCCGACAGTCCGGCGGTACCCGCAGGAAGCAGTTCCCCTCGCCGAGCTGGCAATACTTGTACCCGCCCCCCACCACGAACGCGCCTTCGAGCCCCAGCTTCGAGAGATCGAAGGGGATCGCGTTCAGCGCGTGATAGGCGTCCACGAGGAGGTGGCACCCCACCCGTTCGCAGCGTTCCGCCACGCTGTCGAGCCCGCCGACGATACGGGCGTCCCGGTAGAGGACGGCGGAGACCAGCACGCCCGCCGTCTCGTCGTCCGTCGCGAGACCAAGCCGCTCGGAGAGCGAGTCGATCGGGTCCACGGGCACGCGAACGATGGCCAGTCCCTCCTCTTCCAGCCGGTCGAGCTGGCGCCGGATGGAGTGGAACTCCCCCGCGGTCGTCACGAGCCGGGGACGCGCGCGCAGGGGGAGGGCGGAGAGAAAGCGCACCACGAGTTCGTGCGTGTTCGAGCCCAGGGCGTAGTCCCCTTCGTCCGGGTGCCCCGGGTGTCCGAGGAGTTCGGCGTACCCGGCGCGGACCCGATTCCCGCGGGCGAACGCCTCCTCCCACTTCCCGTCCACCAGGCGGGCGGCGTCCTCCCAGGCCCGGAGCTGTCCCGCGAATCCGCAGTCGGGCCACGCCTGGTGCGAATGTCCCGTGAGGAGCAGCCGCTCGGCGACCCGGAAGCGGGAGTAGTACGGGGCCAGCGCGTTCGGCTCCCGGTACAGATCCTCCGGCGCGAAGCCCGTCACGCGAAGCTCATCACAGGTCCGTACGGATCGCCCAAAGATCCGGGAACACCGGGCGGTTCAGCGACTTCCTGAGGTAGGCGGCGCCGCCGGTCTGGCCGGTGCCGGGCCGCGCCCCGATCGTGCGTTCCACCATCTTCACGTGCCGGTAGCGCCATTCCTGGAGTCCCTCGTCCAGGTCCACGAACCGCTCGCACAGCTGGACGAGTTGCGGATCCTCCCGGTACAGCCGGATGAGGGCGGCCCGCACGCCCGCGGATGGCTCGGTCGGCGCCGTCACATCCCGTTCCAGGTCCTCCGCGGGGATCGCGTACCCGCGCCCGTGGAGGAAGCGAAGGAAGGCGGCCCACAGCGACGGTTCCCGGTAGCGGGAGTCGAGCCGCCGGCGCGCGTCGCTTCCCGCCGGGTATCGGTCGAAGACGTCCGTCCGCTTGTGGCCGAGAATGAATTCGAGTTCGCGGAACTGGTACGACTGAAGGCCGCTCGCCTCCTCCAGCCGTTGCCGGAAGGCGAGGAAATCCAGCGGACGCATCGTCTCCAGGATGTCCAGCTGGGCGACCTGCACCTTCAGGATCGTGAGGATGCGTTCCATCGTATGCAGGAGCCGCGGCATGTCGTCCGCACCCATCCGGTCGCACGCGAACTCGAGTTCGTGCAGGAGCTGCTTGAACCACAGCTCGTACACCTGATGGATGATGATGAACAGCATCTCATCGTGCTCGGGGCTCCCGCCCTCGCCCGATTGCTCCTCCTGAAGCGACAGCAGCTCGTCGAGGTGCAGGTATCCGGAATAGGTCAGGTATTTTCCGTGCGCCATGAAGCTCCCTCCGGTGGCCCGTCCTCAGTACTCCCGCGTCCTCAGTACCCCCACTCGAATCTCGGCGTGTAGCCGTCCAGCGACGAATACTGCGGCGGCCAGGGGATCGGCGCCCCCGAGGCATAGGCGGCGTGCCGGGTCCAGTATGGGTCCCAGAGGTGGGCGCGGGCGAGACAGCAGAGGTCCGCGCGCCCCGCCGCGAGGATCGTGTTCACGTCCATGAAGGACGAGATGTTGCCCACGGCCATGGTCGCGATCCCCGCCTCGTGCCGGATGCGGTCCGAGAAGGGGGTCTGGTACTGGCGGCCGTAGGCCGGCTCCTGCCAGGGGACGGTCTGCCCCGCCGAGACATCGATGATGTCCACCCCCGCCTCCTTCAGGCGGCGCGCGACCTCGACGGCTCCGTCCGCGGTCATCCCGCCGTCCGCCCAGTCCACCGCGGAGATGCGCACGGAGATCGGCTTCTCCGGTGGCCACGCGGATCGCACCGCCGAGAGGACCTCGAGCGGGAAACGAAGCCGCCCGTCCACGTCTCCCCCGTACTCGTCCTCACGGAGGTTCGTAAGAGGGGAGACGAAGCTGGCCAGCAGGTAGCCGTGCGCGAAGTGGATCTCCAGCAGGTCGAATCCGGCTTCCTCCGACATTTCCGCGGCGCGGCGGAACTCGGCCGTCACCCGATCCATGTCCCGCCGCGTCATCTCGCGCGGCACCGGGCTGTGTTCGAACCAGGGCACGGGGGAAGCGGCCATGATCGGCCAGCCGCCGTCTTCGAGCGGTTCGTTGTCGCCCTCCCAGGACAGATGCGTGGAAGCCTTCCGGCCCGCGTGGCCGAGCTGCATGCCGATCGCCGCGTCGGAATGGCGGTGCACGAAATCGACGATCCGCTTCCAGGCACCTACGTGCGCGGGAGCGTACATTCCCGTGCAGCCCAGCGAGATACGGCCCTCCCGGCTCACGTCCGTCATCTCCGACATCACGAGTCCGGCTCCCCCGATCGCCCGGCTGCCGAGGTTCACCAAGTGCCAGTCATCCGGCGTCCCGTCCTCCGCGGAATACTGGCACATGGCCGAGACAACGACCCGGTTCTTCAGTTCAAGCTCCCGGAGCCGGAACGGGGCGAGGAGCGGGGGCGGAGCCGGTCCGCGCCCGACGCTCCCGGCGACAGATCTTCCGGCCGCCGTCGCGGCGTCCTCTGCGGCCCCCGCCGCCGCGTCCGCCGCGGCCCGTTCCGCGAACCAGCGGTCGACGCGCGCGGTGAACCCGGGGTCGCGCAGCGCGAGGTTGGAGTGGGTGATGCGGAGACTGCGCGTGATGAGGTTGAAGGCGAACTGCGGGGGTTCCGTCTCCAGGAAACGCTCGGTGCCCTCGAACCATTCGAGGCTCGCCTGGGCCGCCCTCTGCGCGCTCTCGACGTCCGGCCGGCGTGCCGTCTCGTAGGCCTCGAGCGCCGGAGTCACCGCGAGATCGTGGGCGAGAAGCGACTCGTGGAGCGAGATCGCGTCGATCATCGCCAGCCGGGTGCCCGAACCGATGGAAAAGTGGGCCGAGTGCGCGGCGTCGCCGACGAGCACGATGTTGCCGTGGCGCCACGCTCGGTTCCGGACGGTCGGGAAGCCCCGCCAGATCGAGCGGTTCGCGACGAGTCGATGGGAATCCAGTTCCTCGCGGAACGTGTCCTCGAGGAAGGCGACGGTCTCCGCTTCGGAGGCGGCGTCCATGCCGGCGGCGCGCCACGTCGCCTCGGTCGCCTCGACGATGAAGGTGGAAACGGCTTCCCCGTCCGCGCCATCGGGCCTGTACTGATACGCGTGCACGCGCCACAGGCCGTGTTTGGTCTCCCGAAAATGGAACGTGAAGGCGGGGAAGGGCTTCGTCGTGCCGAGCCAGACGAACCGGTTCGGACGGAGATCGACGCGGGGGCCGAACGCGGCGGCGTATCGGTCCCGCATGCGGCTGTTCACGCCATCGGCGGCAAGCACGAGATCGGCGCCATCGTACGCCTCCTCCGACTCGACCTCCACGCCGTATTGCAGATCGACGCCGAGTTCGCGCGCCCGCGACTCCAGGATCTCGAGGAGGGTGGTGCGGGCAAGGCCGCTGAACCCGTGTCCGGTCGACGTGAGCCGGTGCCCCCGGTAGTGGATGTCGATGTCGTCCCAGTGGTGGAAGGACCGCACGATCGCCTCGTAGCTCTGGCGGTCCGCGGCGGCGAGTTCCTCCAGGGTGGCGTCGGAGAACACGACGCCGAAGCCGTAGGTGTCGCCGGGGCGGTTGCGTTCGAGGACGGTGACATCGTGCGCCGGATCCGAACCCTTGATCAGGATCGCGAAGTACAGGCCGGCCGGCCCGCCTCCGACGCAGACGATTCTCAGAGGTCGCTCTCGCCGCGCGCGGCGTCGAGCAGATGACGCGCGATGATGAGACGCTGAATCTCGGTGGCGCCCTCGTAGATGCGGAGGGCTCTCACGGAGCGGTAGAGGCGGTCGACCGGGTGGTCCGCCAGCACGCCGCGTCCGCCGAGGATCTGCACGGCGTCGTCCACCACCCCCTGCGCGATTTCGGTCGCGAAGGACTTTGCCATGGCGGCTTCGAGGTCGGTGCGATCCGCGCCGCCGTCGCGCTCCCAGGCTGCTCGATACACGAGGAGCCGGGCGGCGGTCAGGTCGGTCCCCATGCGCCCCACCTTCTCCTGCGTGATCTGGAAATCGGCGAGCGCCCGTCCGAACTGCCGGCGCGAGAGGGCGTGGTGGAGCGCTTCGTGCAGCGCGCGCCCGGCCATCCCGCACGCCGCGGCTCCGACGGTGGGGCGCAGGCGGTCAAGCGTCGCGAGCCCGAGCTTGTACCCTTCGCCCTCGCCTCCGACGCGGGCCTCGGCCGGAAGCCGGCAGTCCTCGAGCGCGATCTCGCCCAGCGGGTGGGGGTCGGCCATCACAAGCGGCCGCACGAAGCGGAACCCCTTCGTGTCGGCCGGGAGGAGGAAGGCGGAGATCCCCGCCACCCCCTCGCCCGGGTCGGTGACGGCGAACAGGAGATAGAAATCCGCGATCCCCGCGTTCGAGATGAAGGTCTTAATGCCGTTGAGGACGTACTCGTTCCCGTCCCGGACGGCGGTCGTGCGCATGGCGGCCACGTCGGACCCCGCCTCCGGCTCGCTCATCGCGAAGGCTGCCACGGCTCGCCCCCGGATGGCGCGGTCGAGCCACAGCCGCCGCTGCCTCTCGTCGCCGGCCAGCGCGATCGGGGTCGAGCCCAGCGCCTGGAGGGCGAACATCGCGTCCGCGAGCGGCGAGTAGAAGGCCAGCGTCTCGCGCGTCACGGAACAGGCCCGGAAGTCCTGCCGGGCGACGGCCTTCAGCCAGCCGCCCCGCCCCAGGGATGCGCAGATCTCCCGCGCGTAGCGGCGGGCGAGATCATCATCGTCGCGATGCGCGTGTTCGGCGAACTCCGACGCCGCGTAGCGCCCGAGCCCCTCCCCGAGTTCGAGGTGCCGCGGTTCGAGAAAGGCGCGGACGGGGTGGAGGTCGATCACGAGAACACCGCGGCCCGCTTCTCGACGAAGGCGCGGAAGCCCTCGCGGAAGTTCGGATCCTCCATGCAGGCGGCCTGCAGCCGGGCCTCCTCGGCGAGCGCGTCGCGCAACGTCATGTGTGCCTCCGTCTCCAGGGCGCGCTTGGTGACGGACAGCGCGGCGGTGGGTCCCGCCGCCAGCCGCGCTGCCCACTCCATCCCCGCGGCGAGCGCCTCGCCATCGGGGACGACCCGATTGTACAGTCCGATACGGAGCGCCTCCCGTGCATCGAGGAAGTCGCCCGTCATCAGAAGCTCCGTCGCACGCCCGAGACCGATGATTCGCGGCAGGAGCCAGGCGATCCCCATGTCGGCGCCGGAGAGCCCGACCCGCGTGAACAGGTAGGCGATCTTCGCGGATTCCGCCGCGATCCGCACATCGCAGGCCGTCGCGATCACGGCCCCGGCCCCCGCCACGGTACCGTTCAGGGCGCCGACGACGGGCCGACCGCACTCCCTCATGGCCGCGATCAGGTCGCACGTCATCCGCGTGAATTCGAGCAATTCCGCGGCGTCCATCTCGAGGAGCGGCCCGATGATGTCGCGCACATCTCCGCCCGTGCAGAAGGCGGCGCCGGCTCCCGTGATCACGACCGCGCGGACCCCCGGTTCCCGGTCGAGCGCGCGGAACGTGTTTCGGAGTTCGTCGTAGACCTCGAAGGTCAGCGCGTTGCGCCGGTCCGGGCGGTTCAGCGTGATCGTCGCGACGGACGTCGCGGCGTCGACCTCGTACAGGAACGAACTCGGATTCAGAGACACGGCGCGCTTCCTTCCACGGGGCGATGCGGGGTCACGGCAGGACGGCGGTCGCTTCGATCTCGACCTGCGCGCCGGAATCGACGAGCCCGCTGACCTCGACGAGCGCCATCGCGGGATAGTGGCGGCCCAGTCGGGCGCGCCACGCGGCCCCAAGCTCGGAACGGGCGTCCCGGTAGGCGGCGAGATCCGTCACGTAGATGGTCATCCGTCCGATGTGCGAGGGCTCTCCGCCCGCCGCCCGCACGACCGCCAGCACGCGGTCGAGCGCGAGCGCGAACTGCGCGGCGAAGTCCGAAGTCTCGACGTGTCCGCCGGATCCGCTCGCGGTCTGCCCGGCGACGAACAGGACGCGCCCGCCGGGGGGCGCGA
This sequence comes from Gemmatimonadales bacterium, assembly GCA_009840115.1. Taxonomy (GTDB): domain Bacteria; phylum Gemmatimonadota; class Gemmatimonadetes; order Palauibacterales; family Palauibacteraceae; genus Palauibacter; species Palauibacter irciniicola. The sequence goes on from VXOJ01000062.1 coordinate 19,743, forward strand.
GGAGTCCGTGGTTCCAGCCCCGTGGCTCGCCCAGCGCGGCCGGGTTCAGCACCTCGAACGCGTCGGTCACTGGAGAGCCGCCGTGGCGCCGCCGTCCAGGACGACGGTCTGGCCGTTGATGCTCCGCGCTTCGTCTTCGCACAGGAACGCAATGGATGCCGCGACCTCCTCGGGGGCGATGAGCCGCCGCTGCGGCGTCGTCGCGAGAATCGCCTCGACGGCGTCGGTCTCCGCCATGTCCGTTCGCTTCACGATGTTCCTGATCGTGGCGTCCGTCATCGGCGTGTCGACGTAGCCGGGACAAACCGCGTTCACCGTGACCCCGGCGCCCGCCACTTCGGCCGCGGCAGAACGCGTGAGTCCGAGCAGGGCGTGCTTCGACGCGGCGTAGGCGGCGATGTAGCGTGCGCCGCGCAGCGCGGCGACCGAGGCCACGTTCACGATCCGGCCCCAGCCGCGTTCCGCCATGCCGGGCATCACGCCCTGCATCGCGAGGAGCGCGCCCGTCGCGTTGATGCGCCACAGCCGGTCCCACTCTTCGAGGGCGAGTTTCACGACGGCCGCGGAACTGGCCACGCCGGCGTTGTTCACGAGGATGTCCACGGCGCCGAGCCGCTGCCCGGCCTCGCGGCACAGGGCCTCCACGTTCCCCGGGTCCGACACGTCGCACGTCATCGCCCAGGCCTCGCCGCCACTCTCCCGCAACTCGGCCGCGACGGCCTCGATCTCCGGCGTGGTCCGCGCCGCCAGGACCAGCCGGACGCCTCGATCCGCCAGCGCCCGTGCCGTCGCGGCCCCGATGCCGCGCCCCGCACCCGTGACGAGCGCGCCACGTCCGGCAAGACTCACGACTCTTCCTCCGCTCTCAGGGCTTCCCTCACCGCCTCGGCGAGGATGTCGCCGAGCGTCTCAATGGTAGCACGTCCCTCTTCCGCCGTCGCCTGCGACGGGAAGCCGAAATAGGCCCGCGTCCCCCCCGCTTCCACGAAGTCTCCCAGCCCGTCCCGGATCGCGGCGGCGAGCGAGACGGGATTGTCCTCCAGTTCGCGCATGATCTCCTCGCGCACGCGCCCGGGATCGCGGGCGAGGAGGATCGAGCCCTCGTACCGCCCGGCGTGGCAGGCCCCGCTTCGGAACTCCTCGGTGAGCCGGCGTCCCCACGGCCGCCGCGTCACATCGGGAAACACGACGCGAATGGAGTCACCTTCGCCGACCGCCTCGGCGGCGGCCTGAAGCGCCTCGAGGTTGGCGGGGTCGAAGTGGGCGTTCGCGATCGCCAGGGTCGCGATCCCGGCCCGGCGCAGGCTGGTGGCGATGTCGACGAGGAGGGCGGTGAGGGTCGCGGCCCCGATATCGATCGTGCCGGGAAACCTCGCGGAGAAGGCGGCGGGCGTGTACCGGAGGCCGTCGAGGAGCACGACCTCCAGACCCGCAGCCGAGAGTCGTCGCGCGCCGGCTTCCGCCATCGCTTCCGCGATGGTGACGTCGGTGTCGAGAGGCAGGTGGGGGCCGTGCGCTTCGGTCGCGCCCACGGGGAGGATCGCGACCGTTCGATCGAGGTCGAGGGCCCCGACTTCCTCCCAGGTGAGGTCCGAAAGCCTGTGCAGAGTCATGGAGTCTCGCTACGCCGTGCCGGGGAAAGGCGCAAGTCCGGGCGGTCCGGGTCGGTTGTAGACCCGCCGGGTCGCGCATACCGTGCGACACCCGAACCCGTGCGTGACCCCCGCCGACGGAGCCCGATGCGAGACGCCGCGCCGCAGCCGATCTTCGATCCGCCCGAGCGTTTCAACATCGCGGAGTACTTCCTGGGCGACCGCATCCGGGAAGGGCGGGGCGGCCGCCGCGCGCTCCTCACGGACAGCGGCGAGGTGACCTACGCGGAGGTCGACGCGCTGGCGAACCGCTACGGCCACCTCCTGCGCAGCGCGGGCGTGCGACCGGAGGAGCGGGTCCTCATCGCGCTCCCGGACGGACCGGACTTCGTCGGCGCCCTCTTCGGCACGCTGCGGATCGGCGCCGTGGGCGTCATGCTGAACCCCTGGCTCCGGCGCGACGAGATCTCGTACTTCTTTCGCTACACGCGCGGCGCCGTCCTCCTCGTGGATTCGGACCGTGCGCCCTTCTTCCGCGAGGGGATCTCCGGGGCGCCGGCATCCGCGGCGGCTCATGAAGCCGGCATCCCCTGGGACGAGGCACCCTTCGCTCCGCGCGAGACCTTCGTCGTGGACGAGCCGGCCTTCGCGGAACGGCTTCGCGCCCAGCCCGCGGCGCTGGAACCCTGCCCGACCCACCGGGACGATGCCGCCCTCTGGCTGTTCAGCGGCGGGACGACCGGCCGCCCGAAAGGCGTCGTGCAGACGCACGCCTCGTTCGCGAACACGACGGAGTGTTACGGCAAGCGGGTGCTGGGCCTCACGGAAGACGACATCACGCTCTCCGTCCCCAAGCTGTTCTTCGGATACGCCACCGGATCCAACCTCTTCTTCCCCTTCTCGGTCGGCGCGACCGCGGCCCTCTTCCCGGAGCGCTGCAGTCCGGATGTCCTGTTCGAGAGGATCGCACGATTCCGCCCCACGGTGCTCGTCAACGTCCCCACCATGATCCGGCACATGGTCGCGCATCCGGACGCCGCCGCGAGCGATCTGTCGAGCCTTCGTCTCGCGACCTCGGCGGGAGAGGCACTGCCGCCCGAACTTCACCGGCGCTGGCGCGACCGCTGGGGGGTGACGCTCCTGGACGGCCTGGGGACGGCGGAGATGTGGCACATCTTCCTCAGCAACCGTCCCGACGAGGTACATCCGGGAACGCTGGGGCGGGTGGTTCCCGGTTTCGAGGTGCGGGTCTGCGACCACGAGGGCCGAGAGCTTCCGGATGGCGAAGTGGGTTGGCTATGGGTCCGCGGGGGCTCGCGGGCGCTGGGGTACTGGCAGCGGGCCGGGGCGACGGCCGAGGCCTTCCGGGGCGAATGGTACGTGTCCGGCGACATGATCGTGCGCGATGAACGCGGGGTGTTCCGCTACTGCGGCCGCGGCGACGACATGCTCAAGGTCAGGGGGAAATGGCTCTCCCCCGGCGAGGTCGAGGACTGTCTGCTTCAACACGCCGCCGTCGCGGAGGCGGCCGTCGTCGGGGTGCCGACTCCGGAGGGTCTCATGGAACCGGTCGCGTGGGTCGTCCCGACGAAATCGGCCGCCGCGGGCGCCGGCGAGCTAGCGCCGGAACTCAGGGAGTTCGTCGCTTCGCGGCTGCCCTCGTACAAGACGCCGGCCGCCGTTCACGTCGCGGCGGATCTGCCGAGGACGCACCTGGGCAAGGTCGACCGCGCCGCGCTCCGCGACCGGTCCCGGAGCTAGCCTGCAAGACCTGGCGGACCGCTACTCGCCGTCGAGGTGCGCCATGACGAGTCCGCTCCGGATCTTGGGCTCGAACCAGGTCGACTTGGGGGGCATCATTCGCCGCTGCCGGCACACCTCGATGAACTGACGCATCGTCACCGCGGGCAGGGTGACGGCAAGGTCGGCCCGACCCCCGTCCACCTCGGCCGCGAGCCATGCCGCATCCTTGTTCGCGCCCACGAACGTGAGCCGTTCGTCCGTCGCGTCGGCCAGGCCGAGATCGGCGAAGAGCGTCCGCTGCACGATGTCGTGGTCGATGGAGGCGGCGGCATCGGCGGCGTCAACCACGCCGCTCCGGGGCGTCCCGCGCCGCCAGCCGCGCCCCGCCGCATAGACGCCGATCACGTGGGTCTCGCGAGGCTGAAGAGGTTCGTCGCCCGCGGGCGAGACCTCGAAGGAGCGCTCCAGCGCCGCGTCGACGGCGGCCGCATCGCGCTCGCGAGGGAGGCGGACCAGCCGGTTGTAGGGGGAAATCCCCATCCGGTCCGCCGGAAAGAACACCGCGAGGAAAGACTCGTACCCCAGCATGGCGGCGGCCGCGCTCCGGTGGTTGCCGTCGGCCACGTACGCCTCGGGCTCCGCGGCGAGCAGTCGCTGGAGGCGCGCAATGGCCCCCGGTTCCGCGACGAGCCAGATGCGATGGGTCGTGTCTCCCGAGCCCCCGGTCTCGAAGTCGGGCGCGGTTCCGTCGGCGTGGCGCTCGAGCGCCGCCGCGAACGCCCCGGACTCGTCCGGCACCGCGTTGTTCACGGTCCCGATGATGGCGCCCGTGGCTTCGATGAGTCGGGCGCGTCCCCTCGCCTTGGGCGGGCGGACCCCTTCGTTGCGGATGATCGGCCCGTCCGGCGTGTCTTCCGTCCGGATCTCGTTCGTGCGGGCCAACCCGCCCAGGCCGATCTGCCGCACCCCGGGACGCCGGGGGTCCACGATCTCGTAGAGGTACAGGATCCGCTTCGCCTCGCGGGTGAAACGCGAGGCGCTCAGCCGCTGGAAGTTGCGGTGCGCGAGCTCCAGCGACGCCTCCGAATCGCCCGGCGGAATCGCGGTCGGGCTGTCGACCGCGCAGTGCGCCATCGTAACGCTGAGGACGGAGTCGGGTGCGCGCCGGATGGCCTCCCAGATCTCCGCATCCCCCTGGAATTCGTCGTAGTTCCGAGCCGAGACGCGGCGGGCGGCCTCGGAGTCGACGGGTACGAGCGCGCGCGGGACGGGACGTATCGTAAGCATGACGTGATGGCGTGGGGGGTTCGGGTTTGGCGTGAGAGTCGGTTCGGCGACAACCCTGCCGAGCCGGACCACGCGGCGCAACGCCTGGCGCGCGGCGCGCGCGCCCGCGCGGGGTTGCCGGTTTCCCCTCGCGACGGTTTCATAAGGGGCGACGGAGCAGGTACGTCGAGGTTGGAGGCACGCCGCGGACGGTCCGCGGGCCCCCGGCCGCCACGAAGGTGGGAACAGGATGGGACGCTACAAGGCGCGGGTCCGGGCGCGAGACATCGGGTGGGCGATCTCGGTCGCTGCCCTCTCGGCTGCCGTGACCGGGTGCGAGTTCGACGACAACCCGTACGGCCCCGCATACCGAACCGTCCATCACACCATCGTCGGCGCGTACCGGCCGCTCGAACTTCTCAGGCGCCAGGTGCCGCATCTTCCCGACGACTTCGAGCCCCTCCCCCCTGGTTCCGATGTCCGTCTCGTCTTCGGGTCGATCCAGAACCTGAGTTCGCGGCTCACGTTGACCGGATTCGGGCCGGGCGGTACGACCCTCGACACCCGGCTGTACGGTTCGTGGGAGTACGACGTCGGTGCGCGGAGAATCACGATGAAGATCGACCCCACCGCGACGAGCGACGGCTTCGAGACCGTGCTCCAGGTCACCCTTCTCGACCGCTGGGTCCGCATTCAGGGCGTCGCGGAGATCGGTGGCCGGCTGGTCCCTCTGGATCTCGGCAAGTCGCTCGTTGAAGCCGCCGAAGGCGGCGGCGGAGGCGGGCCGGCGAACCGGGTCTCGGCGCGGTAGGGCGCGGCTCTCCCGTGGCGAAGAAGGCCAAGGCGCGGCCGCAGTCCGCGCGCGGCATCGAACTGACGGCTTTCCGGGTCGCGGAGACCGCCCTCGAGATCGTGACGGGCGACCAGGGTCGCGAGTGGATGGACGAGACGCCCGACCGCTTCGCCTACCGCTGCCTCCCGCTCCTCATCGCGAACCAGGCCGGCTGGGACCTGCTCTGCCCCACGAAGTTCTGGATTCGCTGGGACGGCGGGGTCGCGCTGGACTCCATCCGTTTTCGCTGGGAGGACGAGCCGCACCCCGCCATCGCGAGCCATTTCGGGAGCGGAGTCCTGACTTTCACGCCCGGCTATCTGTTCCGCACCACGAAGGGACACAACCTCTGGGCGCGAGGCTGCCCCAACCTTCCAAAGGACGGCATCGCCCCGCTCGACGGGATCATCGAGACCGACTGGGCTCCGTTCTCGTTCACGATGAACTGGAAGGTCACGCGGCCCAAGCACTGGATCCGCTTCGACGAGGGAGAGCCGATCTGCCGGATCGTCCCCATTCCGCGGCACTATCTCGAGAACGTGCGTCCCCGCACCCGGGAGCTGTGGGACGACAAGCTCATCGCGAACCAGTACACGACGTGGCACGAATCCCGAGCCCGGTTCATCGACGACCTCCACGCCCAGGACGAGGAGGCGGTTCAACAGGGCTGGCAGCGGACCTATATTCGCGGCCAGAACATGCGCGGCATGCGGATGCAGGACCACCAGACGAAGCTCCGGCTGCGCGATTTCCTCTCCGTAAGGAAATAGACGCGTCCCGCCCGGCGCATGGACAACCGCAAATTTCCCACGTATTCTGGGCTCCGGAAAATGCGAACCGGATCAGGTTCGCCGGCATTGTGGTCGGCATGTGCGGCAAGCCCGTACTCTCGGCGACATCCATATCTTCAGGAGCACGGGCATGCGCAGAAGCGGCACAGTCAAGTGGTTCAACGATCAAAAGGGCTTCGGGTTCATCGCGCTCGATGATGGATCCGCCGAAGTCTTCGTTCACCACACGGCGATCCAGGCGGATGGTTTTCGGAGCCTGGCGGAAGGCGAAAAGGTCGAACTCGATGTCGTCGACGGACCGAAAGGCCCCAAAGCCGAGAACGTCGTCAAGCAGGCCTATTGATCCGCCGGTAGATCGCGCATCGCGCAGAGAGACAGGCAGGAAGGGGGCGTCCGGGACGGGATGCCCCCTTTTTTTGGCGGCCCCGCATTTCGTTGGCGGCCTCGCGCGACCCTTCCTCCCTAGCGGTCTCGCGCCTGTTTATTCACCTTGAACGTGTAACCGTCGCGTCACCTCCAGCGCCGGGAGGGAATCATGGAGATCGACCGAAGAAAGTTCCTCGCATCGGTTGGTGCCGGGGCCCTCGCGGTCATGACACCCGAGGACAAGGCGGAGGCCCTGGAGCACTACATGTGCGACCTCCTCGATGGCGAGGATCCGGGTCACGCCCACGACCATCATCACCACCACGGTCCGGTTCCGCGGACCGAAGACCTCGACCCGCGGCTCCTCGACGAGAACGAGTTGCTGGCGGAGGCCGCGGAGGCCGAAGCCGAATTCGGGCACGAAGATCACCACGACGATCACGATGCCGGGCAGGAGGTCAGGCCCCCGCGCGGAACGGGCAACCTGTTCAGGCCCACCGACGAGGTGGTCGAACCCCTCCCCGCGAATCCCACGCTGGAGGATTTCTTCCGCCTGCGGTTCTGGCCCGCCCGGCATGTCCTGCAGAGCGCGACTCACGCGTTGAATGACGGGCAGCCCGAGGAGAACGTCCTCGCGGGCCTGCTCCACGACACGGTGCAGAACCTGATCAAGGTGGATCATGGCTGGTGGGGCGCACAGCTCTACGAACCGTATGTTCCCGAGTACGTGAGTTGGGGCATCCGGTATCACGGCGCGTTGCGCTTCTATCCGGACGAGGAGTACGGGTACGAATACCCGGAGCTGTACAACCGGATCTTCGGCGAGGACTACATCCCGCCGGACTACATCAAGCAGGCGGCGGAGTACGCGAAAGGCCACCCGCTGTATGTTTCGGCCCGCATGATCTGCGTCAACGACACGTATGCCTTCCAGGATGGCATGGAGGTCTCGCTGGACCCGTTCATCGACATCATCGGGCGTCACTTCAAGCAGCCAAAGGAGGGTCTCGGGTACGACAACAGTCCGGTCGCACACATGTGGAGGTCCATCGAGATGCCCTGGGCTCCGCTCTAGAGCATCTCCGGACGTCCCGCGGGCTCCTCGGCTCGGGCCCTCGGGAACGGGAAGTTTCGAGCCGACCTGTTTGAACCGACCAACTTCGGGAGTTGAGTACAACCAACCTCAGGAGATTGAGTATGCTGAAACGAGCATTGCTGGCTCTCGCCTTTCTGGCGGCGCCGGCGGCGGCCTATGCCCAGGGGACCATCGAGGGCAGGGTGACCAATCCGGCCGGCGCCGGCCTCAGCGGCGCGAGGGTCGCGATCCCCGCGCTCGACATATCGGTGGGCTCGGGCGCCGGCGGCGCCTATTCGATTCCCGGCGTTCCGGCCGGCGACCACGCGGTCGAAGTCCGGCTCATCGGTTACGCGATTCAGACGCAGACGGTCTCGGTCGTGAGCGGCCAGACGGCAAACCAGGACTTCGCGCTGGAACTCCAGGCGATCAACCTTGGTGAGCTGGTGGTCGTCGGAAGCCGCGCGCAGCCGCGAACGGTGACCGAGTCGATGGTGCCCGTGGACGTGATCCCGGTGTCCGAGATCACCAGCCAGGCAGAGACGAACATCGACTTTCTGCTTCGCACCGTGGTCCCGTCCTACAACGTCCGCGTCGAGCCCATCAGCGACGCCGCCACGATCACGCGTCCCGCGAACCTGCGGGGGCTCGCGTCCGATCACACGATGGTGCTGATCAACGGGAAGCGGCGGCACCGCGGGTCGATCATCACGTGGCTCGGGGCCGGTCTCTCGGACGGGGCCCAGGGCGTCGACATCGGCTCCATTCCCGGCATCGCGCTGCGGCAGGTGGAGGTTCTGCGCGACGGCGCCTCGGCGCAGTACGGTTCCGACGCCATCGCCGGCGTGATGAACTTCATCCTGAAGGACGACCGCGACGGCGGCATGATCGAGGTCAAGAGCGGCAGCTACTACGAAGGCGATGGCGACATGCTCACCGTCGCCGGCAACGTCGGGGTTCCGCTGGGGGCTACCGGCTTCGCCAACCTCAGCGTGGAATACGGCAACCAGGATCCGACCGACCGGGCCATCCAGCGCGCCGATGCCATCGCGCTCCTCGCGGCCGGCAACAGCGCCGTCCGCACGCCGACGGCCCAGATCTGGGGGTCGCCCGAGGTCAACGACGACCTGAAGGTGTGGCTCAACACCGGTTACACGTTCAGCGACGACGAGCAGTTCTACGCCTTCGGGAACCTCTCCACCAAGGAGGTGGACGGCGGGTTCTTCTTCCGTAATCCGAACACGCGCGGCTCTGTGTTCAGCGGTGACGGCGGGAAGTCGCTTCTCATCGGCGACGTGCTGATGGCGAAGGGCCTCGGATCGGCGAACTGCCCGGAGGTCCCCATCACGAACCATGTGCCGGACCCGGTGGCGCTGGCGCAGGTCTTCGCGGATCCGAACTGCTTCTCGTTCCAGGAGATGTTCCCGGGCGGCTTCACGCCCCAGTTCGGCGGCAACGTCACCGACTGGTCCGTCGTCAGCGGCGTGAAGGGCGGCAACGAGGACGGCTTTACGTGGGATGCGAGCGCCAGCTTCGGCAGCCACACCGCCGACTTCTTCATCTACAACACGGTGAACGCGGCGCTCGGGCCGGAGACGCCCACGCACTTCGACCCGGGGCTGTACCGGCAGGATGAGTTCAACCTGAACTTCGACGTCGCGTACGAGGCCAGCGACGGGGTCCACCTCGCGGGCGGACTCGAGCGGCGGGAAGAGCGCTTCACGATCGGGCAGGGGCAGGACGAGTCGTGGAAGATCGGGCCCTACGCCGCGCAGGGCTTCAGCTCGTCGTCCAACGGCTTCCCGGGCTTCAGCCCGATCGCCGCGGGTAACTGGGACCGCCAGAACGTGGCGATCTACGGAGATATCCAGCTGGGCGGCAGCGAAGACCCGTGGACGCTCGGCGCCGCGTTGCGCCTGGAGGACTTCTCCGACTTCGGAAGCCAGTTGACGGGGAAGGTCTCGGGCCGCCTGCAGGTCAGCGACGCGGTCGCCCTGCGCGCGGGCGGGAGCACCGGCTTCCGCGCGCCGACGCCGGGGCAGCAGAACGCCTTCAACGTGTCGACGGTGTTCGACGCGACGATCGGCGACCTCGTCAACCGCGGCACGATCCCCTCGACGTCGGCCGTGGCGGCCCTTGAGGGCGGGCGGCAGCTGACGCCCGAGAAGGCGTTCAGCCTCACCGCCGGGGCCGTGTTCGACGCGGACGCGTTCAAGTTGACGGTGGACTACTACCGGATCGCGATCTCGGACCGCTTCGCGCAGACGCAGACGTTCAAGCTCGCGCCCGAAGACGTCACGCGTCTTCTGTCGGAGGGAGTCACCAGCGCCGCGAACCTCGCCGAGTTCCGGTTCTTCACCAATGACTTCAGCACGAGGACGCAGGGGCTCGATGTCGTGGCGAACTACACGCCCCCGGGGATGGGTGGCGCGACGAGCTTCAGCGCGCTCTTCAACTACAACGGCACGTCCGTCACCGATTTCAACCCCGACGTCATCGACTCGGACCGGGTGGATCAGCTCGAGCAGTCCGTCCCCTCGTGGCGGGGTTCGCTCAACGTGCTGCACTCGCTGGGCGGGGTTCGCACTCTCGTCCGCGGTACCTGGTACGATTCGTGGGTGGACGTCGGCGGCGTGGTGATCGGCGGCGTCGAGGGCACGGCCTTCCCCGGCCGGTTCCTCGTCGACTTCGAGTTGTCGACCGACCTCACGGACGATGCCGAGCTCACGATCGGCGCGAACAACCTGTTCGACACGTATCCGGCGACGCAGGCTCCGGACACGGCCGACGACGTCGGTCTGCTCTATCCGGAGAGCTCGCCGTTCGGCTTCAACGGCGGATACTACTACGTCCGCGTGAACTACCGGTGGTCGTGGCTGACCGGGTGAGTTCCGAAGCGTAGTCGGACGGGATCCGGGATCGCCGGTAGTCGAGGGCGAGCCCGGAGGGTAGGATCCGACCCCGGCGGGAGGCGAAGGCCGCCCCCCGCCGGGGTCGTGTTTTACGGAACCATCAGGACGCCGCGTCGCGCGGCGCAGGAAAGGGAATCCGTGGAGAACTTCCGCAACTTCCATATCGATGGGGCGTGGGTCGAACCGTCGGTCGACGACACGCTGGACGTGGTGAACCCGGCCACCGAGGAGGTGATCGGAGCCATCGCGATGGGTGGGCAGGCCGACGTGGACGCCGCGGTGGCGGCCGCGAAGGCCGCATTCGACTCGTTCTCGCAGACGGACCGGGAAGAACGGGTCGCGCTGCTGGAACGTATCTGCGACGGCTACGCGGCCCGTTCGGCGGAGTTGGCCGCGACGGTAAGCGCGGAGATGGGCGCGCCGATGGCGCTGGCCGCGCAGGCACAGGTCCCGTCCGGCCTGGCCCACTTCCGAACCATGCTGAAGATCCTCGCGGACTTCGAATTCGAGACGGACCTCGGGACTTCGCTCCTCGTGCGGGAGCCGGTGGGGGTGTGCGCCTTCATCACGCCGTGGAACTGGCCGCTGAACCAGATCGCCTGCAAGGTGGCGCCGGCGCTCGCGGCGGGGTGCACGATGGTGCTCAAGCCGTCGGAGGTCGCGCCGCTGAACGCGCTGATCTTCACGGAAATCCTGGATGAGGCCGGCGTGCCGCCGGGCGTCTTCAACCTCGTGAACGGCGCCGGTCCGGTGGTGGGCGCGGCGCTGGCGTCCCACCCCGACGTGGACATGGTCTCGTTCACGGGCTCCACGCGGGCGGGGGTGGAGGTGGCCCGGAACGCGGCGCCCACCGTGAAGCGCGTCGCGCAGGAACTGGGCGGCAAGTCGGCCAACATCATCCTGGACGACGCCGACTTCGGGCGCGCCGTGTCCCGGGGCGTCTTCGCCGTCTGCAACAACACCGGACAGTCCTGCAACGCGCCGACGCGCATGCTCGTGCCGCATTCGCGGATGGACGAGGCCGCGGAGATCGCGGCGGCGGCGGCCGGGAAGGTCGTGGTCGGCGCTCCGGGCGCCGAGGGGACGACGATCGGCCCGGCGGTGTCCGACGTGCAGTTCGACAGGATCCAGCGGCTGATCGAGCGGGGAATCGAGGAGGGTGCCCGCCTCGCGACGGGCGGCCCTGGTCGGCCCGAGGGACTGGAGCGTGGGTACTACGTCCGGCCGACGGTTTTCTCGCACGTGAACAACGAGATGGTCGTCGCGCGCGAGGAGATCTTCGGCCCGGTGCTCGTGCTCATCGGCTACGAGGACGACGATGACGCGGTTCGCATCGCGAACGACACGCTCTACGGTCTCGCCGGCTACGTGTCGGCCGGGGACCGCGAACGCGGACGGGCCGTCGCGCGCCGGATCCGGTCCGGCCAGGTCAACCTGAACGGCGCGCGTCCGGACTTCCGGGTGCCGTTCGGCGGCTACAAGCAGTCCGGCAACGGGCGCGAGTGGGGTCGCCACGGGCTCGAGGAGTTCCTCGAGGTGAAGGCGATCCTCGGCTATCACGAGGGGGCGAAGTGAGCACCGTATTGTCTTCGACATCGGCGCCGGCGGCGGGGGAGGCGGCCGGAGATGCCGCGATGGCGGCGATCGAACGTATCCCCCACCTGATCGGCGGCCGGGCGCGGCCCGGCACTTCGGGCCGGACGGCGCCCGTCTTCAATCCGGCCACCGGCCGCCGGACGGGCGAACTGCCGCTCGCGGGGGCCGGGGAGGTGGACGAAGCCGTCGCGACGGCCGCGGCGGCGTTCGAAGAGTGGCGCGCGGTCAGCGTCGCGCGGCGCACGAAGCTCATGTTCGCGTACCGCAACCTGGTCGCGGAAAACGCCGAAGAAATCGCGAAGCGGCTCACGGCCGAGCACGGCAAGGTGCTGGCCGACGCGATGGGCGAGGTCGCCCGCGGACTGGAGAACATCGAATACGCCTGCGGCCTCGCCGAACACCTGAAGGGGACGTACAGCGAGCAGGCGTCCACCGGCGTCGACGTCTATTCCGTCCGGCGGCCTCTCGGGGTCGTGGCCGGGATCACGCCGTTCAACTTCCCGGCCATGGTGCCGCTCTGGATGTTCCCCAACGCGGTCGCGTGCGGGAACGCCTTCGTGCTGAAGCCCTCACCGCGCGATCCGAGCGCCGCCAACTTCATCGCGGAACTCTTCCACGAGGCGGGCTTCCCGGCCGGCGTCCTGAACGTCGTGCACGGCGACGACGTGGCCGTGAACCGGCTGCTCGAACACCCCGACGTGCAGGCCGTCAGCTTCGTGGGGTCGACGCCGGTCGCCCGGCACGTGTACGAGACGGCCACCGCGCACGGAAAGCGTGTACAGGCGCTCGGCGGCGCCAAGAACCACATGGTCGTGCTGCCCGACGCGGACATCGACCTCGCCGCGGACTCCGCCGTCTCCGCCGCGTACGGATCGGCCGGTGAGCGGTGCATGGCGATCTCCGTCGCGGTCGCCGTCGGTGACAGCGCCGATCCGCTCGTCGACGCCATCCGCGCCCGCATGGAGAAGCTCCGCATCGGCCACGGCGACGATCCCGCCTCCGAGATGGGCCCGCTCATCACCGCCGAACACCGCGACCGCGTCGCGGACTACGTGCGCCAGGGCGCCGAGGCCGGGGCGCGCGTCGTGGTCGACGGCCGGGCCGCCCCCTTCGAGGGCGACGGCTTCTTCCTCGGCGTCACCCTCCTCGATGAGGTGACGCCCGACATGACCGTCTACCGGGACGAGATCTTCGGTCCGGTACTCTGCGTCGTGCGCGTGGGGACGTACCACGAGGCGGTCGACCTCGTGCGGGAAAACCCCTGGGGAAACGGGGCCGCGATCTTCACGCGCGACGGAGGCGCCGCGCGACAGTTCCAGGAGGACGCGGACGCCGGCATGGTCGGCCTCAACGTCCCGATTCCGGTGCCGGTGGGATACCACTCCTTCGGCGGCTGGAAGGAGTCGACGTTCGGGGCGCACGCGATCTACGGCCCCGAGGGGGTGCACTTCTACACGAAACCGAAGGTGATGACGACGCGCTGGCCCGACCCCGCCGGCAGCCGCGTCGACCTGGGGTTCCCCACGAACCGCTGACCCGCGGCCCGATCCCGGGGGCGTGGTGGACGGGGGGTCAGCCTCCCCCGCCGTCCGCTGTGGTCTCCCCCCGCGTCTCGATGTTGCCGCTGTCGTCCACGGCGCGGCTCAGGATCGAGACCTCATCGCCGGCCGCGGCGGGATCGTACTCGTAGCTCCAGTCCGTTCGCCCGCGGGCAGGGTGCCACGTCTCTCCTCCATCGAGCGAGACTTCGACGGCCGCGACGATCCCACCCCCCGAATCCGAAGCGGTCCCCGAGATCGTGACCCTGCCGCTTTCGGCGTCCGGCGCCGAGGGCGGCCCGAACGAGGACACGGGCGCGTCGAAATCCGTCGACGCGGTCGCGGGGACGAGATCCGGCTGCATCGTGGCGGGCTGGACGCCCATGTCCGCGAACAGGTTCATCGTCGCCTGCTGCAGGACGAGGTCGGGACCGTGCGGGTCGACGCCCACGCGGGTGTCCGCGCCGTTCTGCCGCTCGGGTGGCACGCCGGTCTCCGTGTCGTGGTGCGCGTCGAGCCCCCACGACCACTGCAGCGTCCCGGCGCCGAACACGAGCGCGCCGCTCTCGTGCCGGTACAGCACCGCGTGATGCGTGGCCGTGCCCGTCTCGCAGCCGCGCCCCGGGTGCACGCAGTAGAGCGTGTTGTCGATCTCCGTCGCGGCCACCTGGAAGAGGCCGGGCGGCCGAAACCCGTTGTCGATGTCCGAGTCCCATTCGTGGCCGAGGATCCCCTTGATCGACACGTACCGCTCACCGGGCCGGAGGCGCGCGACCTCGGTGTTGCGCCAGAACCGCAGGTCGGCGAACTCGGCGTCCACGATGATGGGGTCGTTGCGCCACGCATTCACCGTGAACAGCGTCCCCGTGAGGGCGTTCTCCGGCCACGGCCCTTCGGCATTGATGGATCGGTGGTCACGGAACTCGCCGGTCCATTCGACGGGGTCAAGCCGCCGGTGGTCCTGTGAGTCCTTGTACGTAACGAGTGTCCGGTAGGGCTCGCCCGAGCCGTCGATGCTCGCCTCCCAGCGCACCTTCCAGTACACCTCGTTCGAACTGAAGAATGCGAGGTTCAGGCCGGCGGCCCGGGCGGCTTCCACGTTCCGCCGCTGCCGTCCCGTCCAGTACTCATCGTGTCCGACCGAGAGGAAGACCTTGTGCTCCAGCAGTTCCTCGCCGCGGCGATCCGTGTCGATGCCCGAGGAATAGCTGACGTCGTACCCGTTGCGCTCCAGCCAGCGGACCATCGGATACTCGGAGTTGAAGACCTTGTTCACGGCCCGGTAGTGGCGCGTCTCGAAGGGCCGGTTGTAGCTGACTTTGGGCGCCCGCGGCTCTCCGCCATGGAGGCGGAGGCGCTCCGGGTTCAGCCGTCCGTACACGCTGTGCCCGCCGTAGCGGTTGTACGCCTGCCACGTGAGATCCGACGTCTGGAAGAGCATGTTGGACTCCCCGTCGTCGTCCCGCACGACGAAGTAGATGTGGCTGGCGCGCGCCTCGCGCAGGCCGTTCCGCATCACGGCCCGGAAGCCGGACGCCTCCCAAAGCGAGTCCTCGCCGGTCGGCGGGAGCGGCGTGGCCTCGAACTGGTCGTTCTTCACCCAGCCCTCGATCGGGTCCTCGCGCACGAGCCGTGCGAAGTAGATGCCCGAGGTCGCAGCCTCCGGCGCCTGCCAGGAGGCCGACACCGCCCAGTTGCCGCAGTCGACGAGCGGCGCGGGCCACGTCTCCATCCCGCCGCCCTCGGCCAGCACCGGGATCGGGCCCCGCAGACATTCGGGCTGGATCTGGGGCAGCGCCGCGGAAGGCTCGAACGAATCCACCCGGCGCGCGCCCATGCCGCCGTAGTAGCCCATGCGGTAGATGTCGATCCGGTAGTCGTCCGAGTCGGTGTCGATCTTGAACTCGATCGTCTCCCCCTGGGCGATCGCGATGTCCGTGCCGAAGCCCTGAATGCTGGGGTCGCCGTAGCTGTTGATGTCCCACTCCGTCGGCGGGTGCCCCTCGAGACAGTTCTCCGCTACGATCTCGTTGGCGGGGTTCGCGCACGGATCCCCCACGGACACCTGCAGGCTGCAGCCGGAGCCGGCGGCGACCGCGAGCGGAAAAACGACGGAAGCGGGGAACGCAGCGCGGCTCCCGCCACGGGCTGCCAGGGACGCGGACATGGAGATCTCCCGGCCAGAGTGGGCGCCGGCGGGCCCTCCCGGCCGGCGCGTCCCCGGAACATGACTTCGCCCTCGGAAGTCTACAACGGGCGGTGGCGAGCTTCGTCGGGTCAGCCGCCCCCGCCCGGCGCCTCCAGGTTGCCGCTGTCGTCCACGGCGCGGCTCAGGATTGAGACCTCGCCGCCGGCCGCGGCCGGGTCGAACTCGTAGCTCCAGTTCGTGCGGCCACGGGCCGGGCGCCACGTCATCCCGCCGTCCAGCGACACCTCGACGGCAGCGACCACGCCGCCCCCGGCGTCCGAAGCCGTCCCGCGGACGGTCATCAGGCCGCTCTCCGCATCGGGCCCGGAGGGAGTCTCGAAGGAGGACGTCGGCGCGACGTCATCCGTCGAAGCCGTGGCCGGCACCAGGTCCGCCTGGATCGTGGCGGGCTGCACGCCCATGTCAGCGAACACGTTGAGCGTTGCCTGCTGCAACACCAGATCCGGGCCGTTCGGGTCCACTCCGACCCGCGTGTCCATGCCGTTCTGGCGCTCGGGCGGGACGCCGGTCTCGGTGTCGTGGTGGGCGTCGAGGCCCCACGGCCATTGCAGTGTCCCCGTGTCGAAGACGAGCGAACCGCTCTCGTGCCGGTACATGACCGCGTTGTGCGTGGCCGACCCCGTCTCGCAGCCCCGACCCGGGTGGACGCAGTACTGCAGGTTGTCGATCGTCGTCGCGGAGAGCCGGAACAGCCCCGGCGGGCGGAAGCCGTTGTCGATGTCCGAGTCCCACTCGTGGCCGAGGATTCCCTTGATCGACACGTAGCGCTCACCGGGCTGGAGCCGTGCGACCTCCGTGTTCCGCCAGAACCTCAGGTCGGCGAACTCGGCGTCCACCATGAGCGGGTCGTTCCGCCACGCGTTCACCGTGAACAGCGTGCCGGTGAGGGCGTTCGCCGGCCACGGGCCCTCCGGGTTGATCGAACGGTGATCGCGGAACAGACCCGTCCACTCGACCGGATCGAGCTTCCGGTGGTCCTGCGATTCCTTGTAGGTCACGAACGTGCGGTACGGCTGCTCCGCTCCATCGATGCTCGGCTCCCAGCGCACCTTCCAGAAGATGTCGTTCGAACCGAAGAAGCCGAGATGCACGCCGGCCGCGAGCGCCGCCTCCACGTTGCGCCGCTGCTGGCCCGTCCAGTACTCGTCGTGTCCCACCGAGAGGAAGACCCTGTGCTCGAGCAGTTCCTCGCCGCGTCGGTCCGTGTCGACCCCCGACGAGTAACTCACGTCGTAGCCGTTGCGCTCGAGCCAGCGGACCATCGGGTACTCGGAGTTGAACACCATGTTCACGGCCCGGTAGTGCCGGTTCTCGAAGGGCCGGTTGTAGCTCACTTTCGGCGCGCGCGGGGGTCCGCCGTGGAGCCGGAGGCGCTCGGGATTCAAGCGTCCGTACACGCTGTGGCCGCCATAGCGGTTGTACGCCTGCCAGTTGAGGTCCGAGGTCTGGAAGAGCAGATCCGACTCCCCGTCGTCGTCCCGCACGACGAAGTAGATGTGGCTGGCGCGAGCCTCGCGCAGCGGGTTCCGCATCACGGCGTGGAAGCCCGGCGCCTCCCAGAGCGAGTCTTCGCCCGTCGGCGGGAGCGGCGTCGGCTCGAACGCATCGTTCTTCACCCAGCCCTCGATCGGGTCCTCGCGCACGAGCCGGGCGAAGTAGATTCCCGACGTCGCGTCCTCGGGCGCCTGCCAGGAGGCCGACACCGCCCAGTTGCCGCAGTCCACGAGCGGCGCGGGCCACGTCTCGAGGCCACCCCCCTCGGCGAGCACCGGGATCGGAGCGCGCAAGCACTCGGGCTGGATCTGGGGCAGCGTCGCAGCGGGATCGAAGGAATCCACCCGGCGCGCGCCCATGCCGCCGTAGTAGCCAATGCGGTAGATGTCGATCCGGTAGTCGTCGGAGTCCGTGTCGACCTTGAACTCGATCGTCTCGCCCCGGTTGATCGCGATGTCGGTCCCGAAGCCCTGGATGCTGGGATCGCCGTAGCCGTTGATGTCCCATTCCGTGGGCGGGTGACCCTCAAGACAGTTCTCCGCCACGATCTCGTTGGCGGGATCCGCACACGCCTCCTCCATCGTCATTTGGGGCGGCGCGCAGGCGCCCGCGAGGAGCAGCGTCGAGGCGGGGAGGAAGAAGTAAGACGGACGGAAGCGCGGGCGTAGCTGGGTCATGGCGACATCTCCGGGCCCGAATCAGCGTGTGGACGGCCGACCCTCCGGCCGCCCCGTCTCCGCAACATGAGCCCGGAGTCCGAGGTCTACAACGCCCCCCGCGGGCCCGACGCGTCGGGCCCGCGGCTAAGGCAGTCGCAGGGCCTCGGAGTAGACGCGGCCGAAGCGGTCCGTGGCCTCCACGCGCACCTCCGCCACGCCGGGTTCTACGGGCGCCTGGAACATGTGGTTCGTGATGCGCGGTTCGACCCACGATCGGCGCGGCGGAAGGTCCTCTCCCGTGTGCAGTTCGACGCTGAGCGGATCCAGTCCGTTTCTTCGCGTCATCAGCCCCCGGGCCTCGCCATCGGCGAACCAGCGCACGGTCCACTCCGGATCCCAGTCCCACACGTTCGCGACGACCGCCCCCGGCGCGTTCGGGTCGGACCCCGGCGCGTACAGCCGCATCTGGTGCGTCGCGTCGAACCCGGTGGACTTGTAGCGCCACGAGATCTCCTCGCCCGCCGCCTCGTAGACGCAGTAGCCGTTCGGGGCGCCGTCCCAGCAGATGGGCCCGCTCCACCACGCGCCGCAGATCGCACCCGCCACGTGCTCGTGCGTGCCCGCTTCGAACACATGCTCCAACTCGTGCGTGTGGCCCGTGAGGATATGCGCCTGGAAGGGCTCCAGCAGCCGATAGAGCGCGTCGCGATTCATGATCGCGCCGGGCGGATCGGGGGAGGTCAGGCCGCGTCGAACGTGGTTGCTCCCGAGCGCCGGGATGTGCGTGGCCACGATGACCGGTGCCCCCGCCTCCACGCGGCTCAGGTCCGCCGCCAGCCAGGTCAGCGCGTCCGCGTCCAGGTAGCCGAGATATCCGCTCCCGTGCCAGAACACGTCGTCGAGCACCACGTAGTGAACGGCGCCCCGGTCGAACGAGTAGTAGCGCGGCCCGAAGTGGCGGGAGAAGGTGTCCGAGGAGGCCTCGTCGGTGGGGCTCTCCATGTCGAGGTCGTGATTCCCGATCACCTGGAAGAACGGAACCCCGATCCTCCGCACGCCACGCTCGTACTCCGGATAGAGCTCGAGACGGTCGTACATGATGTCGCCGTCGGAGATGCCGAAGACGTGCATGTCGCCCAACTCCCGCACGGTCTGCTGGAGGTCCGGGACGGAGCGCTCGTGAAACCACCCCATCTCCTCCTCGGTCTCCGTCTGGATGTCCCCGAGGAGCAGGAGCGCGTGGCGTTCGTCCGACATGCCGAGCGGGGCGAGGTCGAACGCGACGGACATCTCGCTCCGCGTCGGGTCGATGCGCTCGTAGAAGCGCGCGGTGCCGGATGGGTTCGTCGGGATCTCGTATCCGGACGGGACCCGAACCCAGACGAAGCCCCGGTCGGCCGAGGTCACGAGTTCGAAGCGGCCGTCGGCGTCGGAGTCCACGACCTGGAGTCCATCGGAGACCGCGATCCGCCCCACGCCGCGGCCTCCCGCGCGGACCATCCCCCGCACGCGAATCGGGTTCGCGGTCCCGGAGATGCGGGGAAGAGGATCGTAGGGGGCGGCGAGGAGAGACTGCGCGCGCGTCGCCAGGCCGGCTGCCGTGAAGGCGCCGGTCTTGAGGAACGTCCGCCGGTTCAACATGTGCCAACTACCTCCGTGCAGGGAGCGCCTGTCGCACTTCGTCCGCCGTGATCGCGAAGCCCACGGCCGGGGACTCCTCGAGTGTCCGGGCGATGTCGTCCGGGGCCAGTCCGAGCGCCTCCAGCCGCGCGTGGTCGAGGAACATCTGATTCTCGGACCCTTCGAAGTAGGCGACCACGCCCGGCCCGCCGGGGTCCACGCGCTCGTTCAGCCATGCCGTCACGTCGCCGTACGTGACCCACAGGTCATCGCTCGCCGGGGTGTCCGGCATGCCGTGATCCGCCGTCACGATCAGGGCCAACCCGCCCGCCCCGGCCTTCGCCTCGAGCGCCGCCACGATCCGACCCAGCCAGCCGTCGAGTTCCGCCAGCGTCGCATCCATCTCGGGCGAGAAGGGACCGTACTTGTGCGACACGTAGTCCGGGCTCTTCAGGTTGGCGAGGAAGAGATCCGCGATGTCGTCCTCGCCGAAGGCGCTCCCCTCGATGAGGGCGACCGCCGCCTCCCCCTCGAACGCGGAGAAGAGAGACGACCGCCGCGCCTCGCCGTAGCTGTCGAGTTCATGTCCCATCCACGTGCGGTCCACGGCGTCGAGCCAGGGGTCGAAATGGAGCGCCGCGATGGCGGCCGGCAGGCGGTAGCAGTCCTCGTTCGTGCGCCACGCGCCGCTCCCGGAGTCGTAGTACGCCATCCACGGCGGGTGGCCGCCCAGGATGCACGCCCCATGGCCCGCGAGCGCCACCGCCGGATAGTCCGTCCCCGCCTGCGCCACGATCTCGGCGCGGCCGCCGGTGGCGACGCTCCAGCGGTCCGCGAAGGTGAGCGCCATGAGGTTGTAGGGGGCGGCTCCCTCGTAGGCCAGCTTCGATTCGCCGGTCCGCCGGTCGTAGAGCCCGTTGCCGACGATCCCGTGAATCGCGGGGTCCGTCGCCGTCGCGATCGTTGAGTGCGCGGTGGACGTATTCGTCGGGAGGTAGTCGACGCGGGTATTGGCGAAGCGGGCGCTCTCCCCCGCGAGCCGGCTCAGGTTGGGGAGGAGGTCCGCCTTCCGTTCCAGGTAGTCGGAGCGTAGCGCGTCGAGCACGAGGACGGCGATCAGCCCCGGTCGCACCGCCTCGTCACCCGCGGCATCGGAGGCGAACGCCTCCCTCAACGGACGCCCCGTCGCGCCGCCCCACGGCGGAAGGCCGAGCAGTTCGGTCACGGTCGCGCCGATGTCCTGGTGGGAAGCCGGCGCGTCGTAGACGCCCGGCCGGAAGGTGCCGGGGCCGTGGAGGAGCAGCGGTACGTCGCTGTCGAACGGCCACGGGCCGCCATGCATGTAGCGGTTGCTCTCGCTCGGGTACGTGATGATCGCCCGCGAGTCCGGGATCACCGCGATGTCGCCCACGCGGCCCGGGAACCGGCCCCGGGCCAGCGCCTCGACGACCTGCTCGCGGCCGATCTCGGGGCGGCCCCCGGCCTCGCCGCTCCCGTCGCCGTCCCGGGAGGACGCGGAAGGTGGGCCGCCGCAGCCGCCGATGAGAACGGCCCCGGCCAGCGCCACCGCGCCGACCCGGGTCCGCCTCAAACCGCCGCCCGCCACAGCTCCGAACGCCGTCCCGTCAGCTGAAGTCGCGGCCCAGGATGACCGCGACGATGATCGCCCCCACCGCGAGCGGCGCCACCCAGCGGATGAAGAAGCGCCACGCCCCGTACCGGAACCAGCCGGGCTCCGTGCCGTCCACCAGTTCCCGCTCCGTCGCGTTCCGGGTCATGAACCAGCCCGCGGCGAGCGTGATCGAGAACCCGCCGATCGGCAGCATCCAGTTGGAGACGAAGTGGTCGGCGGTCGAGAACCAGCCCTCCTTGCCCGCGAAGATCTCCAGCGTGGAGAGGAACGGCGTGCCCGTGAACGAGAGCGCCGCGAAGATCGTGAACACGAAGATCGCTCCCCCACAGAGGATCGTCGCCTTGTGCCGGGCGAGGCCGTGTTCATCGATGACGTAGCTCGACACGACCTCGAGGAGAGAGATCGTCGACGTCAGCGCCGCCAGCGCCACGAGCACGTAGAAGAGCGGCCCCAGCACCGTGCCGAACGGCACCGCCGTGTAGAACAGTTCCGGCAGCGAGATGAAGAGCATCCCCACCGGCGAACCGCTCACCTGGTCGCTCATCCCCGCCACCGAGAAGATGACGGAGAACATGATCACCGTCGCCACGAGCGCGATCAGCGTGTCGAGCGCCACGATCGCCCCCGACGCCTTCACGATCGACTGCTTGCGCGAGATGTAGGAGCCGTAGGTGATCATCGCCCCCATCCCGAGGGAGAGGGTGAAGAAGGAGTGTCCCAGCGCCTCGAGAACCCCGCTCATCTCTAGTTCCGAGAAGTTGGCGCGGAAGATGAACCGCAGCGCTTCGCCGGACCCGCTCATCCCCAGCGCGCTGACGAGGAGGAGGAGGAGGATTCCGAACAGGATCGGGAGGAAGATGCGGGCGATCCGCTCGATCCCCCTGCTCACGCCGAAGTAGACGACCGCGATCGTCGCGATGCTGAAGCCGAGGGAGAGCGCGAGCTGCAGGCCGGCATTCCCCACCTGCTCGTTGAAGAGGTCGCCCGCCGCCATCCCCGCGGGGTAGCCGCCGAACGTCCAGCCGATGGACTGGGCGAAGTAGTACAGCGACCAGCCCGCGATGACCGTGTAGTAGCTGAGGAGGATGAACCCGGCGAGCACGCCCCACCCGCCGACGACGCCCCACCAGGGTCCGGCCGCCTCCTTGAGCGCCCCGACCGCGCTCTTCTGGCTCCTGCGCCCGATGAGCAGTTCCGCCATCATGATCGGCAGGCCCACGGCGAGGATGCAGACCAGGTAGACGAGGACGAAGGCGCCCCCCTCGTTCTCCCAGGTGATGAACGGGAACTTCCAGAGGTTGCCGAGGCCGATCGCGC
>VXOJ01000039.1 GCA_009840115.1 Gemmatimonadales bacterium
CGGCCGCCTCCCCCTCCGCCCCCGGTCGTGGATGACAGCGAGGCACGCGAGGCGGCCGCGGCCCGGCTCTGCGACCAGGCGATGGCGGCCATGGAGGCAGGCGACTTCACGACCGCGCGCGAGTTGCTCGAGCGGGCCGTAAGCGACTATCCCGGCACGACGTGCGCGGAGTCCGCGCCCGCGGACATCGAGCGCGCAATGGACGGCGAGGCGATCGTCGCGCGGATTCACTTCGACTACAACGAATCCGCCATCACGGACGCCGCCGCCGCGATTCTGCAGCGCAAGGCCGACGCGCTGCAGGGTCGGTCCGGAATCCGCCTCCGGGTCGAGGGCCATTGCGACGAGAGGGGCTCCCTCGAGTACAACCAGGCGCTCGGCCTGAGAAGGGCGCAGGCCGCGGTGGACTACCTCTCCAGCCTGGGGCTGGACGCCGACCGCTTCGATGTCGTGACGTTCGGGGAGGAGATGCCGCTGGCCCGGGGGAGCAACGAGTCGGCGTGGCGGCAGAATCGTCGCGGCGAGTTCGTCATCACGGACGGAGACATCTAGATGCGGAAGGCGGCGGTCGCCGTGCTGTTGGGCGTTGCGGCCGCCGCCTGCGCGTCCAGGGGCGACGTCGAGACGATGGGCGACGCCCTGCGGGGCGAAATCGCGGTTCTCGCGGAAGGTCAACTGCGTCTGACCGAGGCGGTGCAGGCGGACCTGGAGTCGATCGAGAGTTCGAGCCAGCGCCGGGAGACGACGGGCCGGGGCGAACTCGAACGGCTGATCGGACGGATCGAGGGTCTCTTGGAGCAGATCATCGAGATGTCCGCCCAGAACAACCAGTTGCTCAACGACATCTACGAGAATCAGCGCCGCCTGGGCTCCCCCTCGCCCATGGGCTTCCCCGGACCGTCCGACGCGGGCCCGCCCGCCGCGGGTCCGCCCGCCACGGAATCGGGCCCTGCCGCCGGATCCGGGTCCGACGAGGCATCCCAGTTCTACGCGTTGGCACTCGACATGTACCAGCGCGGCAACCTCGAAACCGCGCGCGACGCTTTCCGCGAGTTCCTCGCCGTCTACGGCGGCCACGAGTTCGCGCCCGATGCCCAGTACTGGGTGGCGCGCACCTACGAGGACGCGGAGGATCCGGGCAGCGCGCTCGAGGAGTACCGTCGGCTGACGGAACTCTATCCGGATTCGAGCCGGGCTCCCGCGGCGCTCTTTCGCCGGGCGATGATCGAGGCGGGACGGGGCAACACCGCGGTGGCGCGGCGGTTGTTCGTACAGATCGAGAGCGGCTATCCGAACAGCCCCGAGGCGCCGGAGGCCCGCCGGGAACGCGAGAGGCTGGGCGGCTAGTCGTCCGGTGACCGCAGGCTGCCGTGCAGTGTCCCGGCTGTAACCACCTCGAGGCGCGGGTCGTCGACTCGCGGACGAGTCGCGGCGGCCGGGCCATCCGCCGTCGGCGCGAGTGCCTCTCCTGCGGCGAACGCTTCACGACCTACGAACAGGTCGAGGCGGAGCCCCTGCTCGTCATGAAGAGGGATGGCGGCTCGGAGACCTACGATCGCGGGAAGCTCCTCGAGTCCATCCGCGTGGCCTGCGCGAAGCGACCCGTATCGAACCGCGACATCGAGTCTCTCGTGGATGAAATCGAGGAACGGCTGGCGGCAGCGGATCAGCGCGACGTCGCGAGCCTGCGGCTGGGAGAACTCGTCATGGACGGGCTCCGCGCCCTCGACCAGGTCGCGTACGTGCGTTTCGCCAGCGTGTATCGGAACTTCCAGGACACCACGGAGTTCATGGAAGAAGTGCGACAACTGGGAGAACTGCTGCGACGCGCCGGGCACAGCGCGGCCGGGCAGGTCGAACTGTTCTCGGCGGGAGGCGACGAGGGCCGATGAGGCTGCGGCGACAGACCCAAGGTGCGACCGATCAGGCGGAGATGCCCTTCCTGGATCACCTGGACGAGCTTCGCTCTCGCCTGATCCGGGCGCTCCTCGCGCTCCTCGTCGGCATGGTCATCGGGCTCGTCGCCGTAACGCAGTGGGACGTGCTCGGGATCGTCCAGCGGCCGATCGCGGATCTCCTCCCGGGCGAGGCCCTGAACTACTCCAGCGTGACGACGCCGTTCATCACCATCCTCAAGCTCGGCTTCATCGTGGGCCTCATCGCGGCCTTTCCCTACCTCGCCTGGCAGGCCTGGGGCTTCCTCTCGCCGGCCCTGTACGAGAGCGAGCGCAAGTTCGCCGTCCCGGCGATCGCCTCCGGAACCATCCTCTTCATCGCCGGCATCTCGATGGCGTATTTCCTGGTCCTGCCGCTCGGGCTCAGGATCCTGCTCAACTTCTTCACCTTCGATGAGCTCAACCCCGTCATCATGATCAACGAGTACCTGACCTTCGCCGTTCGGTTGATCCTGGCGTTCGGGCTCATCTTCGAGTTGCCGGTGGTGCTCGTCTTCCTGTCGCTGGTCGGGATCGTGACGCCCGAAGGACTCGCGAAGTACCGGCGTCACGCGATCGTCGTGATGGCCGTGGTCTCGGCGTTCCTCACGCCCGCCGACCCCTACACGATGCTCGCGATGATGCTGCCGATGATGTTCCTCTACGAGCTATCGGTGATCATGACCCGGGTGATTCGGCGGCGTCGCCAGGAGGCGGAGGCGACCTCGGGGGAAGGAAGTTCCGCCTGAGGCTCCGCGCGCTCCTGGCGCTGGCGGCCGTGCTCGGGGGCCTCGGCGCGACCGAGACCGCGCGCGCCGCGCCCGCGGGCGTCCGCCCCCTTGAGTTCACCGCCCGGGCGGATACCGACACGGTCGTGGTCGCGGGGCGGGACACGCTGCCTCAGGACTCCGCGTCCCGGGACTCGACCGCGCCGGATACGCTCGACATCCCGGAACCCGACTCGGCTGCGGCCGGTGATGCCGCCGCGGCAGTCGGCGATTCCGCGGCCGTTGGCGACTCCGCCGCCGCGGCCGGCGACTCGGTGGCGGTCGGAGATTCGAGCGCCGCCGCGGCGGTGCCCGCGCTTCCGGATTCGGCCGCCGCGGACACCCTCGATGCCGGTCCGGCGGACCCGCCCTTCCCGCAACAGGACGACATCTTCGGACAGCTCCTCGGAGAGCCGGGCTATCAGGTCATCCGGTACCAGGGGCGCGGGGTCGAGCTGGATGTGGACCGGCAGCGCGTGCAGCTCAATCGAGAAGCGCAGGTGATGTACGAGCAGTCCACGATCGATGCGGACACCATCACCTACGAGGCGGGTCTGCAGTTCGTGCGGGGCTGCGGCAACATCTCGCTCACCGGGGAAGGGGAGAACGTCATCTCCGACGAGTGTCTCAACTACGACGTCTCCGCTACCAGGGGCACCGTCGTGGATGCGCGAACCTCGTTCGCCCAGCAGGGCGCCGACTGGTTCATCCGGGGGCTCATGACCATGCGGGGCTCCGGCACGGCCTTCGTGGAGACCGGGAACTTCACCTCGTGCGATGCCGACGAACCGCACTACTACTTCCGCGCCGGACAGATCAAGGTCGTCTCGAACGACATCGTCGTGGCGTGGCCCGTGACCCTCTACATCCAGAACGTGCCCGTCGCCTGGCTTCCCTTCTTCGCGCAGGACATTCGGGAGGAGCGGAGAAGCGGCTTCCTGCCTCCGCGCTTCGGGTTCAACGATGTCGTCGCGTCCTCCACCAACGCCCGCCGAAGCATCACGGACTTCGGCTACTACTTCGCGTTCAACGATTTCATGGATGCGCAGGCGACGGCCGACTGGTTCAGCGGACGGTTCACCCGCCTCAACGGGGCCCTCCGATACCGCTCGATCAAGAAGTTCTTCCGCGGCAACGTCATCGCGAGCTACAGCTTCGGGAACGAGAAGACCCTGCAGTTCCAGATGCGGCACAATCACGAGTTGACCCCGGTCACGGACATTCGGGTCAACGCCAACTTCGTCTCGAACACCACCGTCTTCGAGCGTCAGACCTTCGACCCGACGGTGCAGACGCAACGGATCGCGTCCGATGTCGGAATCCAGCACCGGTTCCCCTTCGCGTCCGTCAACCTGAGCGGAAGCCGGCGCCAGGATCTCGGGGCGCAGAAGGGGCGGACGGACCTCACGCTGCCCAAGCTTCAGATGACCTTCTCCCCCCTGACCCTCTTCCGCGCGCCCCGCAACCGCAGCGGGCCCTTCAACAATATCGTCGTCAACGGCGCCTTCTCCGCTTCACGCCTCGACCGGACTCAGGACGAGAGCGACGGCAAGAGAACCGAAGTGGCGTCCGCCAACAGCGCCATCCGCATCGGATCGTTCGGGATCAGCGGAAGGACGAGTTTCAACCGGAACGCCGTACTTCCGTTTCAGCCGATGCCCGGCGCCGACACGACGGCGGCCGCGGCGTCCGGGAGCGTTTCGAAACTCGACTACGGAGCGCAGGCGGAATACCAGATCGACCTCATCGGGAGCACGACGCTTCGTCCCACGCTGACCGTGGACGCGAGCCGGTTCCAGTCGGACGACACGAACAGAGAGTTCATCGCGGCGCCCGCGCGTCTCCGCCTCGGAGCCGCGGTGTCCACCGACATCTACGGGTTCTTTCCCGGCGTCGGCCCGTTCGAGCGGATCCGCCACAAGATCTCGCCGCGCTTTCACTACGACTACTCGCCGGCCGTGGAAGCCTCCGATTCCCTGCTCTCGATTCCCGGGTTCCCCGTGTCGAACTCCAAGGAGGAGAACCGGCTTCGCCTCACCCTGAACCAGACCTTCGAAGCCAAGCTGCGCGAGGAGGTCGAACTCGATCCCGAAGCGGAGGCACTGCTGGAGGGCCGTTCGCTCGAAGCGGATTCGACCGGCCAGGAGCCCGGCGCGGCCACGTCCGAGGCGGATTCGCTCGCGGCGGCCGGCGATTCGGCGGGGGTCCAGACCGCGGACACCGACCCGGCCGAAGGCGATCCGGCCGAAGCGACGCGCGGGCTCACGGACGCCGGGCAGGAGGCGGCCCCCGGCGCCGGACCGGACACGGGGGACCCCGATGCGCCGCGCCGCGCGCAGCCGCGCCGGAACGTCGTCCTCCTGGGAATCAACTCGAGTCCTCTCACCTTCGACTGGTCCCGCGAGAATGAGTCGCCCCTGACGACGGACCGCTGGTCGCACCGCATCAACTCGGACCTGCTGAGGGGACTGTCGCTGAACATGTCCCTGGATCTGTTCGATGGCACCGGCCAGGAGCGGATGTTCGCCCCCATCCTGTCGAGCCTGACGGGCAGCTTCACGTTCAGCTCGGCCAGCGGTCTCGGCGGGTTGCTCGGGCTGGGCGGCGGTGGGGGAGGGGGC
>VXOJ01000001.1 GCA_009840115.1 Gemmatimonadales bacterium
CTCTCCCGCCCGCCCCAACTCCTCCACGAACGCCCCCGCGCCGTCGAACACGGCGACCCGCGCGCCCGTCACGTCCGCCACGTAGACCCGCTCGGCCGTCGGATCCGCGACCACCCCCCAGGGGAGCGCCGTGAGCGCGCTGTCCGGCGTCATGAGGTCCGCGATGTGCACCGCCCCGCCCGCGAACGGCGCGTCGGCGGATTCGTTGTCGGAAATCGCCACCCCCGCCGAGTCGCGCCGCGACATGCCCCCGAGGCCTTCCTCCGGCCCCGGCGCGCAGGCGCCGATCGCGAGGACGAAACCGGCGGTGAAGAGCCCTGGGAACCGCATCAGCGCGTCACGCCGCATCCCGCCGGCCGCTCGCGTATTGCAGGGCGAGCCAGGCGATCGACGCCACGCCGAGGATCAGGAAGCCGACGACGGACGACCCCAGTGTCACCTGGATCCCGCTCCATGTCAGGCTCGCACTCACCTCGTTCACTTGCGAGATGACGTCTGCCACCATCCAGACGCCGATCAGCGACCCGAGGACGCCGAGGCACGCCGCGAGGCCGCCCAGAATCAGGATGGAGTGGATACGCAGGACTACGGTCGGGGATCCGGGGCGGAACAGGTCGATCGTCGCCCGTACGATCTGCACCAGCATGAGCGCCAGGACAAGCCAGATCGGATACTGGATGAGTCCGAGTGAGTCGAAGAAGGACATCCTTACCTCCGGGTCGATGAGGTTGGTGTGAGCCGTGAACCGGTGAAGAACGCTGAGATGCGGCGCTCGATCGTCTCATCGCTGATCAGGCGCGGGGTGATCGCGAGCCAGCCGAAGAGCCCGAAGATGGCGGCTCCGAACCCGAGGGCGGCGCAGGAGACGATGCGGCGAACCGCGTCCCCGATGGCCGGCACGGCAAAGTCTTCGGCCGCGAGTGCTTCGTACGCGCTGTATCCCTCCCAGGCGGCACCCAGCGCCCCGAGGGCGACGGCGAGGACGACGAGCCCGATCTGCCGTTCCCACAGCTGGCGTCGCAGATCCGGCCGCAGGTCGCCGGCGACCCAGAGATGCTTGGCGGCCCGGGTCCAGTTCGCGGCGAGCAGGGCAACCACGATGACCTGAAGCCAGGCCAGTACGGCTGCGGAGCCGAGCGGGCCGGACCGGAGGATCGTCGTGAACGCGACCGCCCCGGCCAGACCCGTGGCCACGACGATGCCGAGACGTTCCGCCCGGTCGATCCACCCCGTACGCCGCGCCCAGCGGTTCAGCGGCGGCGCATGTTGCGCTTCGAGTTGCGCGAGCGTCTCCGTGCCCGGCACGGTCTGGCGGAGGGCCGCGCGGCGTGCCTGCGCCGGTCCGTAGCCGCGACGCTCCAGTTCCGCCTGCAGCGCCTCGGTGTCGGCATCGACTTCCTCCAGCAGGTCGAGGCGGCGTCGCGGCGGCACCGCGAGGCTCCGTTCGACATCGGCCAGCGGGTGTTCAGGCCGCATGGGTCCCTGCGAAGAGTTCCAGCAGCACCCGAAACTGCCGTTCCAGTTGCGCCGCCCCCGCCGCGAGTTCGGCGCGGCCGTCGTCCGTGAGTTCGTACGTCTTCCGCCGCCGGCCCTCCCCACCCCACTTGCCGCGCACGTGTCCGTCGGTCTCGAGCCGGTGCAGGATCGGGTAGAGCGTCCCGTGCTGAAACGAAAAGGCGCCCTCCGTCCGTTCCTCCACGGAGAGCGCGATCTGGTAGCCGTGCGCGGGACCCCGCTCCAGGACCGCGAGCACGAGCAGCTCGTTGATTCGCTTCGAGAGAGTGGCCTGCAAGCGGCACCTCGTTTCGACCGTCCACGTTCAGCTCGGCGCCAAGCTCGCCCCGGCGCCGTCGAAACATGATATAAAGATCATCTTTATATCGCAAATCTGTATACGGAGGAGCCTCGGGGAGGGCGCGCCACGCGCGGCGGCGGGTGTCACGGGAGGCGATGAAGCGGCGGCCGTCGCGGGTATCCACGGCCGGAACAGTCCACGACATTGGAGGCGCATGTATACGACCTGCATCTTCTGCCACGCCGACCTCAAGCGGAACGAGGCGATCGAGGAGTTCCCCGTCGGCCGCCGTCTGGCCTTCGACGGCGCCAGGGGACGGCTCTGGGTCGTGTGCCGGCGTTGCGAGCGCTGGAACCTGTCGCCGCTGGAGACGCGCTGGGAGGCGATCGAAGCGTGCGAACGCGCCTTCGAGACCACCCGCATGCGCGTCGCGTCCGACAACATCGGGCTCGCGAAGCTGAAGGAGGGGCTCGAACTCGTCCGCGTCGGAGATCCGCTGCGTCAGGAGTTCGCCGCGTGGCGCTACGGCGACCAGTTCGGACGGCGCCGCAAGCGGGCCATGCTCGTCACCGGGGCCGGGGCGGCCGCCGTCGGGGCCCTCTGGGCGGGCGGCTTCGTCTCCCTGGGCGGACTGTGGATCGGGACCAGGATGTCGCAGAGGTGGTACCGCAATCGCGTCATCCTGCGGACCCGGGATCTGCGCGGCACACCGGTTCGGATCCAGCGGAAACACCTCTATACATCCTGTCTCGTGCCGGATGACGGGGGGCGGGGCTGGGGGCTGCGCGTCGATCACCTTCCCGGCCGGGAGGGAGGGAGCAGGCGGAAGACGATGATCGTGCACGGCCGCGAGGCGCTCGGGCTCGCCGGGCAGCTCATGGCGCAGGCCAACCGACGCGGGGGCAAGAAGGACGAGATTCGCGGGGCCGTGCGCCGCATCGAGCGTGCCGGACATCCGGAGGCGTTTCTACCGGAAGCCGCGGAGCTGGCGCAGCGCGCCATCCGGCGTTCCGGCCTTGTTACGCGCGGTTCTCCCTCTCTCGGCGACCGCCGCCGGGAGGAAGTTGCCGCCAGGGAGCTGGAGAAGCTCCGGAAGCCCCTGCCCGGTTCCCTCGCGGGTCTGACCCCCGGTCTGCGGCTGGCGATCGAGATGGCGACGCACGAGGAGGCCGAGCGCGAGGCGCTCGAGGGGGAGCTGAAGGAATTGGAGGCGCGGTGGCGGGAGGCGGAGGAGATCGCCCGGATCGCCGACAACCTTTTCGTTCCGGACAGCGTCGAGGACTTCATCGAGGATGAGCGCGCCCGTCCCGGCGGCGACCTCGCGCGGCCCGACGTCGAACCCGCAAACGCGACGAAGAACGCCTGATGTACACGACGTGCATCTTCTGCCACGGCGACCTCGACCGGAACGAGGCCATCGAGGAGTTCCCGGTCGGCCGCCGTCTCGCCTTCGACGGCGCCAAGGGACGGCTTTGGGTCGTATGCCGGCGCTGCGAGCGCTGGAACCTCTCGCCGCTGGAGACGCGCTGGGAGGCGATCGAAGCCTGCGAGCGCGCCTTCGAGACCACGCGCATGCGGGTCGCCTCCGACAACATCGGCCTCGCGAAGCTGAAGGAGGGCCTCGAACTCGTCCGTGTCGGCGACCCCGTCCGCCAGGAGTTCGCCGCCTGGCGCTACGGCGACCAGTTCGGCCGGCGCCGCCGGCGCGCCATGCTCGTCACCGGGGCCGTCGGGACGGCGGCGGGCGCGGTCGTAGTCGGCGGCACGATCGCCGGGTTCGCGATGGGCGGCATCTTCCCGGGGCTCTTTCAGGGGGCTCAAGCCTGGTATCGCGATCGCGTCCTTCTCCGTCTCAGGGACGAGCACGGCGATCCCATCCGAATACAACGGAAGCACCTCTACACGTCTCGCCTGGTACCCAGCCCCGACGCGGCGGGGTGGGACCTCCGCGTGGATCACATCCCGGGTTGGGACAAGTGGGGGAAGACCCGCAAGCGCAAGAACCGCCGGCATACGATGATCGTGCACGGGAGCGAAGCGATCGGCCTCGCGGGCCAGCTGATGGCCCACGCCAACCGGAGTGGCGGGGCCCGGAAGGCGATCCGCGCCGCGGTCGAGCGCATCGAGGAGGCCGGACATCCGGAGGCTTTCCTGCCGGGGGCGGCTCGCCGCGCCATGAGCGACTTCTCCGGTTCGGGAAAGGCGGATCTCCCCCCGAAGAAGGTCGAGAATCTCATGAAGCCGCTTCCCGGAACCCTCGCGGGCCAGAAGGTGGACATGCGGCTGGCCATCGAGATGGCAACGCACGAGCAGGCGGAGCGCGAAGCCCTGGAGGGGGAACTGAAGGAACTGGAGGCGCGGTGGCGCGAGGCGGAGGAGATCGCCCGCATCGCCGACAACCTGCTCGTGCCCGAGAGCGTGGACAGCTTCATCGCCGGCGAACGCTCGCGGACCGGCCGATGAGCCTGTCCGGGGCCACCACGGTTCCCTATCCTGCCGGATGAGCGAGAAGAAACTCATCGTCGTCGGCGACCGCGTGCTCATCGAACCGCTGGAGGGCGAGGACCGCACGAACGTCGGCCTCTACCTCCCACCCACCGCGATCGACAAGCAGGCCGTCCAGGCCGGGACGGTCGTGGCCGTGGGGCCCGGGACTCCGGTCGGGCCGCCCGCCGAACTCGGGGACGAGCCCTGGAAGATCGGCGCCACCGAGGCCCGCTATCTCCCGATGCAGGCACGGCCGGGAGACTACGCCCTCTTCTTCCGGAAAGCCGCGGTGGAGATCACCTTCGAGGGCACCCAGTACCTCGTCGCGCCGCAGGGCGCGATCCTCACCCTCGTCCGCGAGGAGGACGAAGAAACCTCCGACGGATTCGATCCCTCCTTCCTCTGAAGCCGCTGGCCAGGACCTGGCCGTACGGCGGGGCCGGCGTGCAGCGGGTTAGCGCTCGACGGGGCCGATCCGGTTGGGACGCAGGGAATGGCAGTTCACCGCCCAGGACGTCGCCCGGGCCTGAACCGAGGCATCACCCGCCGGAGATGCGGCGGCCGCCTGCCCTCGTAGACGCGCCACCGCCCGTCCGACCATGTCCCCGCGACTGCGGCGCAGCGCCACCGCGCCCCGCACCTCCGGACTCGACCACACGACCCAGAGCGTGTCGGCCCGCGTGAACCAGCGCGTCTCCATGCCGGAGAGGTCTCCGTCTCCCGCGAGAGGGACGGCCTTGTAGGCGGTCATCTCCCTCCCGTACGCGTCGACGGAGTCGGCGAACAGCATGAGCGACCGTACGACCGGCGGATCGGCCTCGGGAGGCTCGCCACCCTCATCCGCGAGCCAGATATCGAACTGGAGGTGCCGGCAACCCAGGAAATCCCACAGGCGGAGATCGGCAGGTTCGGGGGGCGGCGGCGGAGGCCCGGACTCCCGGAATCGGAACCAGATCGAGACCCACACGAAGACGACCGACAGTCCGGCCACCGCCATCCACTTTTTTGTTCTCAGCTCGCACCTCCGGCCCTGCCAGAATCGCCGCGGCAACCTAGTGTCGCCTTCGCCCCCATGCACACGCCTTCGCCGCCGCGCAGAGCTTTTGTCGTTGAGCGCCGGCGACGGTAGAATATCCCCCGTTTCCCCGCCGTTTCCCCCAACCGCGAGTACGCGGAAGTCGAGGCCTGCTTGGCGTCCCCGCCCGGGAAGATCAGGAACATTGCGATCATCGCCCACGTCGATCACGGGAAGACGACGCTCGTCGACCACATGCTTCGGCAGGCGGGCGCCTTCCAGTCGCACGAGCGGGTCGAGGAACGCGTCATGGACTCCAACCCGCTGGAGCGCGAGCGCGGCATCACGATCCTGTCGAAGAACACCGCCGTGCGCTGGGGCGAGACGAGGATCAACATCGTCGACACGCCGGGCCACGCGGACTTCGGCGGCGAGGTCGAGCGCATCCTCCGGATGGTGGACGGCGTGCTCCTCCTCGTGGACGCGGCCGAGGGGCCCATGCCGCAGACGCGCTTCGTCACGCGCAAGGCCCTCGCGCTGGGGCTCGCGCCCGTGGTCGTGATCAACAAGGTGGACCGGCCCGACCAGCGCGCCGACGAAGTGCACGACGATGTGCTGGAACTGTTCCTTGAACTGGACGCCACCGAAGCCCAGCTCGACGCCCCGTTCCTCTACGCGAGCGCGCGCGAGGGCTGGGCATCGCCGGACAGCGAGGCGCGCGGCGGAGACCTGGAGCCGTTGTTCGAGACGATCGTGGCGGCGGTTCCCTCCCCCGCCGGCGATCCCGAGGGACCGTTCCAGATGCTCGCCTCGACGCTGGATCACTCGAGCTACGTGGGGCGCATCGCGATCGGCCGCATCGAGCGGGGCGCCGTGGCCGAGGGGGACGGGGTCGTGCTCCTTCCGCTCGGAGAGCCCGGGGCCGTGCCCGCGGACGAGGCGCTCCCGGCCCGGGTGCTCAAGATCTACGGCTTCGACGGGCTGAAGCGGGTCGAAACGCCCCGCGCGAGCGCCGGCGACATCGTGGCGCTGGCGGGACTCGAAGGCGTGGAGATCGGCCAGACGATCACGGACCCCGACCGCAGGGACCGTCTCCGGGGGATCGCCGTCGAGCGGCCCACGCTCTCGGTGGACTTCCGGGTCAACGACGCCCCGTTCGCCGGGCGGACGGGCAAGTACGTCACGACCCGGCAACTGCGCCAGCGCCTCTTCCGGGAACTGGAGAGGAACGTCGCCCTTCGCGTGGAGCCGACGGAGTCGCCGGACACCTTCTCCGTCTCGGGCCGCGGGGAACTCCACCTCACGATCCTCATGGAGACGATGCGGCGGGAGGGGTACGAGTTCTCCGTCTCGCGCCCCCGCGTCATCCTGCGCGAGGGACCCGGCGGTGAGATCCTCGAGCCGTACGAGGAGGCCGTGATCGAGGTCCCGTCCGGGATGGTCGGCGTGGTGATGGAGAAGATGGGGAGCCGGCGGGCCGAACTCCTCTCGATGCGGCCGACGGACCAGGGCCCGGTGCGCCTGGATTTCAGGCTCCCGTCGCGCGGGCTGTTCGGGTACCGCTCCGAGTTCCTCACGGACACGCGCGGCGAGGGCCAGTTGCACCACCGCTTCCTCGAATACGGCCCCCGCGCCGGACACCTCGAACACCGGCGCCGCGGCGTGCTCGTCGCGGACCGCCCGGGGACCTCGGTGTCTTTCGCCCTCTTCAACCTGCAGGAGCGGGCGGAGATGCTGATCGGCCCGGGCGTCGAGGTCTACAGCGGGATGATCGTGGGCGAGCACGTCCGCTCCGGCGACCTCGAAGTCAACGTGTCGAAAGGCAAGAAGCTCACGAACATGCGCGCCGCCGCCGCGGACGAGAACGTCCGCCTGGAGCCGCCCCGCGAACTGACGCTGGAACTCGCCCTCGAGTTCATCAACGACGACGAGTTGATCGAGGTCACGCCCGACGCGATCCGCCTCCGCAAGCGCAGGCTCGACCCGATCGAGCGCAAGAAGGCGATGCGCCGCGCCGCCGCGGAGGCGCGCGGGGACTGACGCCAGCCCCTACGTAGCTCCTCGCGCCATCCGCGTGTTCCGGACGTGTATGGCGAACACGGCGGTCCCCAACAACACGCCGGCGATCCGCACCGGGTCGTTCGGGACCAGGATGAGGGCGCCCGCGAGCGCGAACAGCGCGCGTTCGGCGACGCTACACGCGGCCACCGCGAAACCCTCGATCGCATATGCGACGGCCGACACCAGCGCCACCGTGCAGACGATGGCGAAGATGAAGGCCGTCACAGCGGTGCCGTCCACCAGGATCAGCGCCGAGTAGGCCATCATCGCGGGCACGATGAAGAAGCCGAGGGAGAGCTTCACCGCCTGGGTCGCCGTCCGCATGGGCGCGGAACCCGCCACCCCCGCCCCCGCAAAGGCCGCGAGCGCGATGGGCGGCGTGACGTTCGATGTCTGCGAGAGCCAGAAGATGATCATGTGCGCGACGAGGAGGGAGAGCCCCAGCCCCTCGAGCGCCGGCGCCGCCATGACGGAAATCACGATGTAGGCCGCGGTCACGGGCAGTCCCATGCCGAGGACGAGCGCGGCGACCGCGATGAAGATCAGCGCGAGCCAGAGCAGCCCGCCCGCCGCCTGCACGACGGACTCGGTGAACTGGAGGCCGATCCCGGTCTGGCCGATCACGCCCACGACGATCCCGGCCGTCGCGCACGCGAGCGAGATCGGCAGCGCGAGCACCGCGCCCGTCCGCAGCCCCTGGAGGATCGTGCGCCATCCGACCCGCGTCCGCTTGCGCGCCATCCCGGTGACGACGACCGCGAGGCAGCCCACCGCGCCCACGAGCGGGGGCGAGTAGTTGAGGAGGAGGAGCGCGACCACGAGCCCGAGCGGAAGCAGGAAGTGGACGCCCTCCCGCAGCGTGCGCCGCACCGGCGGCGGGTTCTTCATCCCCCGCAGTCCCAGTTTCAGGGCCATGAGGTGGACGAAGAGGAGCGTGCACCCGAAGTAGAGGATCGCGGGCGCGATGGAGAGCGCCACGATCTCCCGGTACGGCGTGTTCGTGAAGTCCGCCATGATGAACGCGCCGGCGCCCATGATCGGCGGCATGATCTGGCCGCCCGTGGAGGCGGCCGCCTCGATCCCGCCCGCCTGTTCCGGGCGGTAGCCGAGCTTCTTCATCATCGGGATCGTGAGCGCGCCCGTCGTCACCGTGTTCGCGATCGCCGAGCCGGAAATCGACCCCATGGCCGCGGAGGCGATGACGCTCGCCTTGGCCGGCCCGCCCCGGAACCGGCCCGCGGCGGCGAAGGCGAGGTCGATGAAGAAGCGCCCCGCCCCCGTCACCTCGAGGAACGCGCCGAAGAGGACGAAGATGAACACGGTCCCCGCCGCGATCCCCAGCGGCGTCCCGAACAGCCCCGCCCCCGTGAAGATCTGGAAGCGGAGGATGCGCTCGAGCGTGAAGCCCCGATTCGCGATCACGTCCGGCAGCAGGTCCCCGAACCCCGCGTAGAGGAGGAAGACGAGGCCCACGGCGACCATCACCCAGCCCACGGCGCGGCGCGTCGCCTCGAACAGGAGGATGACGAACACCAGGCCCGCGATCAGGTCGTGCGTCGTGAGCCCGTACAGGATGTGGTCGACCCCGCGGTAGTCGAAGCCGACGATGACCCACCCGCAGTAGAGGGCGACGAGCGCCAGGGCGGCGTCGAGCCACAGGCTCCAGCGGGGCGCGGGCCCCTCCCCCGTCCACGAGGGCTTGGCGAGGAAGGTGAGGACGACGACCCAGGCGAGGTGGATGGGCCGTCCGAGCGTGGCCGAGAGCGTGCCGGTCGTGCTCTGCCAGAGCTGGAAGAGGGAGAGCCCCACCGCGAGGGCGAAGAGGATGCGCCGCCACGGCGGCCGCGGGGTCGTCAACGCGCCGTCAACGCGCCGTGGGTTCCAGAACTTCGTCGAAGTAGCGGCGGGCGCCGGGGTGGAGCGGGAAGTCGCCCACGTCGCGCGCCGAGGGCGGCGTGATGAAGCTCGCCACGCCGGAGATGTTCTCGAGATCCTCGCGCCGCTCCAGCATCGTGCGCGTGAGATCGTACGCGAGTCCCTCCTCCATCGCGCGGTGGACGACGATCAGGTTCCAGAGCGTCGGCGTGAGCACGGGCTCGTCAACGCCGCGGTAGACCCCGGGCGGCACGCGGAAGCCGCTGTACGCGGGCTCGGATCGGATGATCGTCGCGATCTCATCCTCCGAGAAGGGGACGAGGATCATGTCCCGGGAGACCCCGATCTCGACCACGGCGGGCATCCCCAGGCCGCCGGCGATGAATCCGGCATCCAGCGTCCCGTCCTTGAGCCCGTTCGACATCTGCGCGTAGTTGAGCTGCCGCACGGTGAAGTCGGACTCGCCGATCCCCATCGCCTCGAGCACGTTCCAGGCGGTGACCGCGTTCCCCGACCCCGGCGGGCCCACCGACACGCGGCGCCCGCGGAGATCCTGCACGGATTCGATCCCCGTGCTCCGGGTCGTCACGAGGTGCACGACGTTGGGATAGAGCTTCCCGAGGGAGGCGAGCGGCATGGGCTCCGGGAAGCGCCCTCGGCCGGCCAGCGCCGCGGCGAGGGCGTCCGCCTGCGTGAAGCCGACCTCGCTCTCCCCCTTGGCGACCTGGATGAGGTTCGTCACGGAACCGGCGGTCGTCTCCGCCTTCATGTTCATGCCGTCCACATGCCGCGACCAGATGGAGGCGAGCCCTCCGCCGAGCGGGTAGTAGAGCCCGTTCGTGTTCCCCGTCGCGATCGAGAGCGTCCGCTGCCCCTCACCCCCGCAACCCGCAGCGAGCGCGACGACAAACGCAGCCAGCGCCGCGCTAGCGGCCCGACGTCGCCGGGTCACGCTCCGTCCGCTCGGCGAGCGCGGACCAGGGCGACGAGGGCGAAGGCGGCGGCGGAGACGATGAGGCCGATGAGCGTGCGGTCGAGCAGGGCCGGCGCGTCGGCGGGGGCGAAGATGTGCACGGCGCCCAGCGCGGCGAGGCCGGCGCCGATGGCGGCCAGCGCTTCGGGCACGCCGGCGCGCCGCGAGTGCAGTCCGGCGGCTACCGGGACGAAGAGGCTCACGCTCAGGATCGAGTAGAAGATGGTGAGCGAGGCGATCACGCTCTCGAGCCAGAGGGCGAGCAGCACGCCCAGCGTCCCCCCCGCGATGGCGGCGCCTCGCGCCACCCGCAGCACCTGCCGGCTCGTCGCCTCGGGTCTCAGGAATCCCTTGTAGAGATCCTTCGAGAGGGAGGTCGAGAGCATGAACAGTCCGGCGTCGGCCGAACTCACTTCGGCGGAGAACACGGCGGCGAGGCCGAGGAGCCCCAGCGCGGGCGGCAGCGCGGTGGCGAGGAGCATGGGCAGCGCTTGTTCTCGGCTCGCGAGCGCGGGATCGTACACGCGGGCGATCATGCCGAGCAGCGTAGGCGCGAAGGCGAACAGGACGAGCCCGACGCCGGCCGCGAGGAGCCCGATCCGGATCGCCCGGGGACCCGTCGCTCCGTAGACCTTCTGCACGAGCCCCGGGGAGATGATGAAGGCGGGCGCCAGGAGGGCGATGTAGACCCACCCGGACCCCCCACCCTGCCACAGATTCAGGTAATCCGGCGATGTGCGCGCGGCGGTCGCTTCGATGGCGGCCCAGCCGCCGATGTCGGAAAGCGCCCACGGGATCGCGACCGCGAACCCGGCGAGCAGCACGACGAGTTGCACCAGGTTGACCCAGGCCGACGCCACGAGGCCGCCGGCGCTGAAGTAGA
This sequence comes from Gemmatimonadales bacterium, assembly GCA_009840115.1. Taxonomy (GTDB): domain Bacteria; phylum Gemmatimonadota; class Gemmatimonadetes; order Palauibacterales; family Palauibacteraceae; genus Palauibacter; species Palauibacter irciniicola. The sequence continues at coordinate 11,090 of VXOJ01000001.1, forward strand.
CGATGACGACGATCCCGCCCAGGAGCGCGCCGATCCAGCGCGGGGTGCCGGCGACGACGGAGACGATCTCGGCCATTGCGATGAGTTGCCCGGACACGATGGTGAGGGTGGCGAACCAGAGCAGGACGGCGATCAGCAGCCGCACGGAGCGGCCGTACCGAAGGTCCAGGTAGTCGCCCATGGTGAGGAGCCCGTGGCGCGCGGCCACCTTCCAGATGCGCGGCCCGACCCAGAGGGCGAGCAGGATCGTCCCGATGCCGGCCGAGCCGACCCACCACCACGCGCTCAGCCCGTCCCGGTAGCCGAGTCCCGCCGCGCCCACCGTCGTGCCCGCCCCGAGGTTGGCGGCCAGCACGGTGGCGAAGAGCAGCACCGGCCCGAGCTTGCGGTCCGCCACGAAGAAGCTCCCCACCCGGCCAACCCGCCGCCCGATCCAAGCCCCCAGCGCCACGAGCCCCGCAGCATACGCCAGAAGCACCCACAGGCCGGTGCTCACGTCGTCGCCAGCGGCGCGCTCACCAGGCCGCGTTCAATCAGTTGCCGGTGTCCGCCAGGTCGGACACGGAGGGGAGGCCGGGGAGGCCGGTGGCGGCGCGGACGGCGCGCAGGATCGCTTCGGCGACCATGTCCGCGGCGAGCGCGCCGATCCGCGACAGGCCGGCGTCGTCCTCGTGCGTGCCGGTGGCGAGGCCGAACAGGGTGTCGCCGTCGCTCGGGGTGTGGGCCGGGTAGATGGCCCGGGCGAGCCCGTCGTGCGCCATCTGCGCGACCTTCGTGATCTCGGCCTTCGAGAGGCGCGCGTTCGTCGCCACGACGCCGATGGTCGTGTTTTCGACGGAAGCGTCGTCGCCCGGCGCATCGCCCGGCGGCCGCGCCTCGCCCTCCCGCAGTAGCGCGCGGGCGTCCGCGAAGCCCGTCCCGTCCTCGGTGCGGACCCCGGCCACGACCTCCCCGGTGGCCGGATCGATCACGTCGCCGACCGCGTTGACCGCGACGAGCGCGGCCACGGTGAGACCGTCCTCGAGGGTGATCGAAGCGGTGCCGATCCCGCCCTTCATCGCGCGGCCGCGGCCACGGAGCTTCCCCACCGTCGCCCCGGCCCCCGCGCCGACACTGCCCTCGGCGGGGGCGGCCGCGCTCGCCGCCCGGGCGGCCTCGTAGCCGCATTCCGGCCCGGGCCGGACGGACCCGCCGCCGACGCCGAGATCGAACAGGATCGCCGCCGCCACGATCGGGACGACATGGTCCCCGGCCCGATACCCGATCCGGCGCTCCTCGAGATACCGGACCACGCCCGATGCCGCGTCGAGCCCGAACGCGCTCCCGCCCGAGAGCACGATGGCGTGGGCTTCCTGCACGCTGTTCACCGGATCGAGGAGGGCGATCTCCCGCGTCCCCGGCGCCCCGCCCCGCACGTCGACGCCCGCCACGGCGCCGTCCTCGGCGAGGACGACCGTACAGCCGGTGGGCCGCTCCTCCAGTGTGAAGTGCCCCAGCGCGAGCCCCTCGACCGCCGTGATCCCGCCCCCCGCCGAATCCGCCGTCTCCTGCGCCACACACCCTCCCGCCGCGAGAAATCCGCCCACCACCCCGGCCGCCGCGAGCGCGACGCCCCGCGCAGAGCGCGGCCCCGGAAGCTCCGGTCTCATCCGCACCGCCATCGGACGGCCATGCTATCCGGCGAACTCGTACACGAGGCTCTCCCCGGGCAGACCCTCGACTCGCAGCACGACCGTGCCGGGTCCGGGTCCGTAGAACTGCTGGTAGCGCGTTCTGACCAGGTCGAGGTCGAAGACGCGGGTGTCGGTCACCCAGCGCTCGCAGGCATCGCCGTTCGCCTCATGGACGAGTTCCGCCGCAAGCTGCACCGGGTCCGACTCCATGAACGATTGCGAGATGACCAGCGTGAAGATGTGCCTCCGGCAACCGCCCGCGTACGAGACGTCGACGGTCAACCCGTCTCCGTCGACCGAGGCCGAGTTCGCGACGTAGGGATCGTCCCCCCAGTCGCCGTTCCCCGCGAGAACCACGTTGTTTTCCGGGACATCCGGCCCCAGCCCCGACTCGCCGCACCCCCACGCAGCGAGAAGTCCGAGGATGAGCACCATCGAGGCCCTCCCGCGGGAGGCGCAGACCGGGGCACCGGCAGTCGAAAATGTCATCCGAGCAATGTAGCACGGCCCCCCCGGCGGTGGACCGACCGCGGCCGACAATGCGGCACTCGCCGGCGGATTCGGACCGGCGCCCGATGCTTGCAAGCGCAGACTGCTAGCACTAATCTCCACTTGCCGACGACTTGTTTCTGAGGAGTGGAGCGTATGGGGAACACGATTACCGTCCGGGACATCGATCCGGGCGACAAGGCCTGGCTCCGCCGGGAGGCCCGCTACACCGGCATCTCAATGGAGGAGTTCGTTCGCCGCCTGATTCGCGAGAAGAGGGAGAACGCCGCCGGCGAGACGAGACCCTCGCAAGTCTTCGAGAGGTACTTCGGATCGGAGTACGGGGTGGAGCTGCCCGAGCCTTCTCGCCACGGATACAGGCCGTTCGTGTTCGAGGATGAGGGCGAGGGCGAGCCGTGAGGCAGCCCCTCCGCTGGCTCATCGATACGAACGTGGTCTCCGAGATGATGCGTCCGGCTCCCGACGCGCGAGTGGCCGGGTTCCTCGACGGGATCTGGGCCCAGGGAGTCGGTCTGGCGTCCGTCACGGTGTGGGAGATCCTCAACGGAATCGGCCGCATGGACGCCGGCCGGCGGCGGGAACGTCTGGCCGAGCGGTTCCAAGGCCTTCTGGATGATCTCTTCCGCGAACGGATCCTCGACTGGACCCTCAGCGACGCCCAAGCCTGCGCCCGCATCATGGAATCGAAGAGGCGGCGAGGCGAACCGCTCGACGACCACCTGCCGGACGCGATGCTGGCGGGCGCGGCGGCGCGTCACGGCCTCACCCTGGTCACGCGGAACGAGCGGGACTTCCGGAACACGGGCATCGAAGTGGTCAACCCCTGGGCGGACAGGTCGCGTTGATCCGCCGGCCACGTCGCCCTGCTACGCGCGGAGTTCGGGGCGGTTGCGGTAGTCTTCGAGGGCCTCGGGGTTGGCGAGTGCCTCGACGTTCTTCACGGACTGTCCCAGTACCACGGCGCGCACGGCGAGTTCCGAGATCTTGGCGCTCTTCGTGCGCGGGATGTCCGTCACCTGCAGTATCCGCGCCGGGACGTGCCGGGGCGAGGCGTTCTCCCGGATCTCCCCCCGGATCCGCGCCTCCAGGTCCTCGTCCAGGCTCCGGCCCTCCGCGAGCCGCACGAAGAGCACGACGCGCGTGTCGTTCTCCCACGGCTGCCCGATGACGATGGACTCCAGGATCTCCGGCATCCGGTCCACGAGCCGGTAGATCTCCGCCGTCCCGATCCGCACGCCGCCCGCGTTCAGCGTCGCGTCGGAGCGGCCGTAGATCACCGCGCCGCCGTGCTCCGTCCACTCCATCCAGTCGCCGTGCCGCCAGACGTTGGGATACATGTCGAAGTACGCCGCGTGGAAGCGGCTCCCGTCGTCGTCTCCCCAGAACCCCGTGGGCACCGAGGGGAAGGGCGACTTGCAGACGAGTTCCCCTTTCCCCGCCGGCATCGACCCGCCCTCGTCATCCCACACATCCACGTCCATGCCCAGCGACGGCGCCTGGATCTCGCCCCGCCACACCGGGAGGAGTGGGTGTCCCACCACAAACCCCGCGCACAGGTCCGTCCCGCCCGAGATCGAGGCGAGGTGGACGTCGGGCTTCACGTCCCGGTACACGTAGTCGAACCCCTCCGGGACGAGCGGAGACCCCGTGGAGAGCATCGTCCGCACCGAGGAGAGATCGTGCGTCTCCCGCGGCCGGAGGCCCTCCTTCCCGAGCGCGTCGATGAACTTCGCGGACACGCCGAGTTGCGTCATGCGCACTTCGTCCGCGTAGTCGAACAGGACGTGCGGCCCGGGATGGAAGGGCGACCCGTCGTACAGGACCGCCGTCGCCTCGCTCGCCAGCGCCGACGAGAGCCAGTTCCACATCATCCACCCGCAGGTGGTGTAGTAGAAGGCGCGGTCGTCCGGCCGGATGTCCGCGTGCAGCCGGTGCTCCTTGAGGTGGGTGAGGAGGATGCCGCCCGCCGCGTGCACGATGCACTTCGGGACCCCGGTCGTGCCGGAGGAGAAGAGGATGTAGAGGGGATGGTCGAACGGGAGCCGCCGGAATTCGATCTCCCGCGGGCTCCACGGGCCGACGAAGTCGTCGAACAGGACCGCGCCCGGGATCGCGGAGATGTCCGGGTCCGGATCCGTGTGGGGGACGATGATCACGCGCTCCACCGAGGGGAGACGCCGCACGATCTCCGGCAGGCGGTCGAGGCTCGAGTACCGTTTGCCCTGCCAGAAGTAGCCGTCGGCCGCGAGGAGGACGCGCGGTTCGATCTGGCCGAAGCGGTCGAGCACGCCCTGCACGCCGAAGTCGGGCGAGGCGGTGGAGATCGTCGCCCCGAGGCTCGCCGAGGCGAGCATGTACACGATGGACTCGGGCATGTTGGGCACGTAGCCGGCCACCCGGTCGCCCGGCTCGATTCCGAGCGCGTCCAGCGCCTGGGCGAGGCGTGAGGTCTTGTCGTACAGCTCGGCCCAGGTGAGGTCGCGGCGCACGCGGTCCTCGGCCCGGAAGAGGAGCGCCGGTCCGTCGTCGCGGCGGCGCAGCAGGTTCTCCGCGTAGTTCAGCCGCGCGTCCGGATACCAGCGCGCCCCCGGCAGACGGTCGAAGTCGACGACCACGCGCTCGCCGCGCTCCCCGATGACGCCGCAGAAGTCCCACACCGCGTTCCAGAACGCCTCCGGCTCGCGGATCGACCAGCGCCACAGCGCGTCCGGGGAAGCGGCCGCGGCCCCGCACGCCTCGTTCGCGTAGCGCGTGAAGCGCGCCATGTTCGTCGTCGCGGCGAAGTCGGGATCCGGCGTCCACAGCGGCCGGCCCGCGCCCGTCATGCCCGTTCCTCCGTCACCCACCAGTACCGGAAGGCGGGCGGCAGGAGCTGCGCGAGGAGCCACCCGAAGAAGACCAGCGACAGCGTGCCGAAGACCGCGAACCCGATCCCGCTCCAGGCAGACACCCAGTCCGGCGGCACGTAGGTCTCGCCGGGCGCGTGCACCGCCCGCGTCACGCCGACCGCCGTCCCCACCACGTGCAGCCAGAGCACGAGCGCCGCCACCGAGAAGTTCAACCCGACGAGACTCCAGCGCATGGCCGGCGTGTGGAGCGTGTCCCAGGCGTCCTCTCCCTCGCGGGTCTGCAAGTGCTCGCTCAGGATCCAGATCGCCGCCCCGAGCAGGATCATCGTGTCGATACCGATCATCGCCCCCATCGCGTGTCCCGTGACGACGTACGTCCCGTGAATCACCGCGTTCAAGGGCGGGAAGGAGATGAGGATCGCGCCGAACAGGATCCCGCACGTCCACCATTTCGCCGCCGCGAACGAGCCGCGCGCCGCGCAGAACGCGGGGTCGCTCGGCGTCCTGAGCGCCCGCCACAGGTCGAACATGGCCCGCGCGAGCACGATGATCTCCATCATGCTCACGACGAAGGCGATCCACTTCACCGACTCCCGCCCCGGAAGATGATAGGTGTGGTGCGCGAAGTTCGTGAACGAGTTGAGCAGTCCCACCGCGAACAGCATGTACGCGGTCGTCGAGCGCCCGTAGGAGGGATCCCCCGAGATCCGCTCGCCCAGGTAGATCACCGAGCCGTAGACGAAGAGGTTGAAGCTGCCGACGAGGGTGCCCGTCGCCTTCCACTGGATCCGCATGTCCTGCACGGGATCTCCGAAGATCCCCGGGATCAGCCACATGTGCTGTTCCACGAAGGTGACGATGAAGAAGAGCAGCCCCACGCCCCACATCGTCACGTAGACCGGCCGTTCCCAGAACCGTTTTCCGGCGAGGCGGAAGAAGTTCCACGCGTAGCAGATCCATCCAGCGAGGATGAGGAGGGAGAAGAAGGGGTGGAAGCCGACGTACTCGCGGCCCGATCCGATGCCGAGGCCGAGCGTGATCAGGATCCCGAGGCCGGCGGCCGCCCAGGTCAGAACCTGGATGCGGAGGCGCCAGCGGTCGCCCATCGTGGGCGGCCCCTCGTCCTGGAGGAAGCGGTACACGACGGCGACGCCGCCGAGGAAGACCCACGCCGAGGCGAACACCGTGTGGATCGGGCGCAGTTGGCGCAGGTCGAGGCCGATCTGCTGGAACCACGGCGCGAGCGACGGCACGGAGTAGAACGCGGCGAGGATGCCACCCACGAGCGTGATCGCGACCGCGATGAGCCCGCCGCGGATGAAGGTCAGCACGGCGAACTGGTGCGCGGGGTGGCCGGCCGCGAAGGGCTTCACGGGTACTCCCACCACGGCAGCGCGCCCCAGTCGAGGCGTCGGCCCGCGGCGAGCGCTTCCGTCGCGGCCTCCAGTTGCTCGCGGTTGGCGCTCAGGAACTCGAGGAACGCGGTGAGCGCGGCGCGGTCGGCGTCGTCGAGCGGCGGCACCGGTGGCGGCATACCCAGCATGGGACGGCCCTCGGCAAGAACCTGATCGAGCGAGTCGGGTGCGAGCGACCCGGCGGCGAGCGACAGGTCCGGCGCCCCGACGGGCGAGTCACGGAACGGAAAGTGGCAGGCGCTGCACGGCCGGATGCGGTAGGCCTCGAACCCGGCGGCGACTGCGGCCAGGTCCTGACCCGGCCCGCCGGCCGATCCCGCGCCACCGGACGCCCCGGCCCCGAGCGCCGCCTCGATCGCCCGCTCGAACGCCGCCTGCGCCCCCGCGCCCTCCCCCGGCGTCCCCATCCGCAGCTCCCCGCGGCCGATCTCCGGCCGGTCCATCTCGCGCAGGAAGGCCGCCATCGCCGCCGACTCCCCGTCGCTGAACCCGAGCGGCGGCATCTGCCCGCTCCCCACCGTCAACAACGAAACGAGCCGGGTCGAATCAACCCGGCTCGCGGCGTTCGTCAGATCCGGCCCGAGGAATCCCCCCTGACCGTAGAACTGGTGACAGGTTTGACAGGCATACGCCTGCCAGAGCGCACGCCCCTCGCGCGCCGCCTTCGACAGCGGCTCGCTGCGCGCGTCCGAATAAACCAGCCCCGTCTGGACTCCGAAGGAGAGCACCAGCACGGCCAACAGCAGCTTTTTCCGGGCCGGCGTGAACATGGGAGGCGGTTGCAGGGGCTGAAGTCGCGTTGTCTCGAACCCGCGGATGATCTTCGCGCGGGGCGGCAGTCGTCAAGGACGCGGCACAGCCCCTCGCCGCGGGGGTACGCACCACAACCCGTTCAAGTGGAGGCCACGATGTTGCTCAGGATCGAAGAAGGAGGCCGGATCACGCTCCCGGCTGAAGTACTGGAATCGCTCGGTGCCCAGCCCGGCGACCACCTTCGGCTGGAGCATGGTCCAGACGGCTATGTCCTGCGTCCCCAGCGGATCGACTTCTCACGTTTGGCGCCGCTACGTACCCACCTGCGGCCGGGAGCCGAGCCGTTCGACATCCACGCCTTCCGCGCCCAGCCCCAAGATCCAGCACTACGCGATTGACACTTCCGTGCTGGTGCGCCAACTGACGGCCACCCTTCGCCGAGGTTACCGTCGAGGGGGAGGTGGCTGATCTACGACGACTCGGTCGATGGTTGCCGGCGGGAACCACGCGTGAGACCGGATGGACAGATCTCCATGCGTCGGAGTGAATTCCCACCGAAGGTTCCAACCGCCGTCATCCGTGTATTCAACCGTTGCGCTAAAGTCCAGTACGACGCGTTCCTCGGCGGTCAGATCTCCATCGTGGCACTTGGCGCATGCCTGTAGCCCGTCAAGGCTGGCCAGCAGCTCGTCGTACTTGGTGCCGCTCATTCTGATGGTTCCGGGAATCACGTCGCCGTCGGTGAGGGGCACCAGACCCTCGGCTGGAGGCAACGAGACGACTCCCAGATCTTCGACCGACAGATTGACAAGTGGGGCATCTAGCGTCGGGACTTCCGCCGCGGGCACTTCGACCGCAGTCGGCGACGGCTGGTCACTGCAATAGACGAGACCCAGGGCCAGCGAGGCTACGAGTCCGGCGCGCAATACGAGCTGGAGCGCAGGTGACAGCACCGCGGTAGGCTTGTTTGTGATGATCATTCGAAGCCTTCCTTCCAGGTGTTCCGTCCGGCGACCGGTGTGGGCGGCGCTCGCGAGAGCCGGCGGACGCGGCACCCCCTGCAAGCGGACCAGGTCGAGCGCCCGAACGAGGGAGCGGGCGTAGTCGTGGGGGGGACAGCCGAACGCGTGCACGACAAGAGCGTCGCAGCAGAGTTCCCCGGCCGCTCTCAGCCGTCGTCGCGCCCACCAGGCGATCGGGTTCCACCAAAAGACCGTGCACGCGAGCCATTCGAGCCACCGGACGAGGTGATCCCGGCGGCGGACATGGGCGAGTTCGTGCGCCAAGATCCATCGGAGTTCGGCGGGTTCCAGGCCGTCGAGGAGGCTGGACGGAATGAGGACGCGGACGGTCCCGCCGCTCCAGTACATCATGGGGGACACGACGGCGTCGGTCGTGCGGATCGCAGGCACGTTCTCAAGGCCGAGAGTGCGTCCGACCTCCTTCGCCATCCGCTGCAGGTCGCGCGGGGCACCACGCGACGCACGCTCCAGCGAACCGCGGAACGCGCGCGCCCGAACGATCGTCCACCCGACCATGGCTACGGCACCAAGGATCCAGACGAGGATGATTCCGAACCGGCCGCCCCACGGGAAGGGACTTCCGCTGACTGCGTCGGGGCCCGCGAGCGTCTGGATTGGACCGAACGCCGTCGGGTCGGCAGGCCCCGTAGTCGGCGTAGCCGGGCTCAGCATCGGGAGAGCGATGAGGGGCGGAATGAGCAGCGCTGCCAGCAGGGTGAGGCAGAGTGCGTGACACAGGCGCGGCCGCTCGTTGCCGCGCGCGACGAGCCACACTGCCGCGCCGAGCACGATCGAGATCGCGAGCTTGCTCCCGGCGATCTGCAGGGCGAGGTCCGTCATTTCTCCTCCAGCAGCCGGCGCAGGCGTTCCATGTCGGCGTCGGAGAGTTTCCGCTCCTCCACCAGGTGCGTGATCATCGGGACGAACGAACCGCCGGTGACCTGGTCGGCCAATGCCTCCAGGCGGCCGGCGGCGTAGGCCTCGCGGCTGACGCGCGGCGTGAAGAGGTGTGCAGCGCGATCGCGGTCCCGGTCGATGAACCCCTTGTCCTCCAGCCGCTGCAGCAGCCGTTGGATCGTTCCGTGCATCGAGTTGGCGGCGTCCGGGTAGAGGTGCTCGCGCAGCAGGCGCGCCGTCTGAGCGCCCTTCTGCCAGAGCCGCTCCATGACCGCGAGTTCGGCGTTCGCCAGCTTCGGTACCGTCATCGGCAGTTGTCTCCCTCGGCTGAAATAACGACACCTTGTCGTAACATGCGACACGGTGTCGTACACGTCAAGGGAGTGAGGGTTCCCTAACGTTCCCGCGGGAACGTCGCGGGTCCCGGACGGGCTTTCGGATGGCGGTCAGTTGATGCGTTTGTTGCGGCCGGTCCATTCGCGGTCGCGGAGGACGTATTTCTGGACCTTGCCGGTGGAGGTCTTGGGGAGGGGGCCGAACTCGATCGCGTCGGGGCACTTGAAGTGGGCGATGCGGTCGCGGCAGAAGTCGATGATCTCCCCCTCCGTGGCGTCGGCTTCCGGCTTCAGCGTGACGAAGGCCTTGGGGCGCTCGCCCCATTCGTCGTGGGGGATGGCGATGACGGCGCACTCGAGCACCGCGGGGTGGCGGGCGACGGTCTGCTCAACCTCGATGGTGGAGATGTTCTCGCCGCCCGAGATGATGATGTCCTTGGCGCGGTCCCGGAGTTCCACGTAGCCGTCGGGGTGCCACACGGCGAGGTCGCCCGAGTGGAACCAGCCGCCGCGGAAGGCCTCGTCGGTCGCCTCGGGCTGCGCGTAGTAGCCTTTCATGACGATGTTCCCGCGCATCACGACCTCGCCCATCGTCGCGCCGTCGCGCGGGACGTCCCTGCCCTCCTCGTCGACGACCCGCATGAGGTCGGAGGTGACGAACCCCTGGCCCTGGCGGGCGAGCAGCCGGGCCTGCTCGGCGGGCGGGCGCCCGTCCCAGTCCGCGTGCCACGCGCAGGTGGCGGTGGGACCGTACGTCTCCGTGAGACCGTAGGCGTGGATCGGGTGGAAGTTCAGCGCCTTCAACTGCTCCAGCAGGGTCGGCGAGGGCGGCGCCCCCGCGATCATCGTCCGCACCGTGTGCTCCAGCGGCCGGGCCGCCGGATCGTTGACGAGCATGATCTGCACGGTCGGCGCCCCGCAGTAGTGCGTGACGCCCTCGGACTCGATGAGCGCCCAGATGCGGCCGGGATCGACGTCCCGCAGACACACGTGCGTGCCGCCGACTGCGGTCACGGCCCACGTGAAGCACCACCCGTTGCAGTGGAACATGGGGAGGGTCCAGAGATAGACGGCGCCCGGCGTCATCTCCATCTCGATGAGCTCCCCGATCGCGTTCAGGTAGGCGCCGCGGTGCGTGTAGACGACGCCCTTGGGGCGGCCCGTCGTCCCCGACGTGTAGTTCATCGAGATCGGGGCTTCCTCGTCCGCGGGGCCGGCCGGCAGCGGGGGCAGCTCGGCCGAGCCGGAATCAAGCCCCCCCGCGAGGAACGCCTCGTAGGGGTCGTTGGGCGCCCCGGTGTCGTCGATCCGCACCACCGTCACGCCGTCTCTGCGCAGCGCGTCCCCGTCGATGAGGTCCTCGAGGGCGCGGTCGACGAACAGGTACCGCGCGCCGCTGTGCTCCAGGATGTAGGCGATCTCGCCCGCCCCGAGCCGCGTGTTGATCGCGACCAGCACCCCGCGCGCGGCGGGCACCCCGTAGTGCGCTTCGAGCAGGGGCGGCGTGTTCGGAGACAGGAACGCCACCCGGTCTCCCGGCTCGAGCCCGGCGCGGAGCAGTCCCGCCCCCAGCCGCCGCACGCGAAGCTCGAACTCGCGGTAGGAGTAGCTCCGGCCGCCGTGCACGACCGCCGCCTTGTCCGGGTACACGAACGCACTCCGCCGCAGGAACTCGAGCGGCGTGAGTTCGGTCCGATATGGGCTCCGCTCGCTCACCCGCCGCCGGCTTCGGCCAGCAGTCGCCGGTACACGCCCCGGGCCTCATCGAACTGGGCGTAGACGTGGTCCTGCTCCGACTGCGACCGCCAGCCGGGCCACTCACGCGCCTGGCGTTCGAGTTCGTCGATCCATTCGAGGCCGTACTGCGCGCCCGCCGCGTCGCGGATCGCCTCGCCTCCGACCGTGAACCAGACGGGGTTCGTGAACCCCTGCGGATAGCCCGCGTCGAGCGGGAACCGCTCCTCGGGCTCGCCCTCCGCCCGCAGGTGGATCCAGCCGCTTCCGTCGATCGCGATGTCACCCGAGTAGGACGCCGACATGCGGTCCTCGGAGAGTTCGAGGTCGAGGATGTCCTCGCCGTCGCGCACGAGCCAGACGCGCGTGAGCGGCACGATCGACCGCACGCTGGCGTCGACGTTCACGCTGGCGGCGCCGGCCCCGAGATCCAGGACGGAACCCGGGATCTCCCCGTTTACCGTGAGTTCGACCAGCGGCCCGTTGGTCACGAACGCCGCGGCGCCGCGCAGGCCCTCGAACCAGCCCTCGGCCGTCAGGCGCCCGTCCGGCGGGCGCACGTAGGTCCGCATCGCGCCCACCAGCGGCGTCGCGTGCAGGTTGCTGATCGAGTCCTCCCCGCCGGTCGCGCACACCCGCACGTCGTTGCTCCACAGCGCGTAGAGCGGGAAGAACCCCGCCCGCTCCGCCGTGGACCACTCGAGCGCGTCGCTCGTCCCGAGCACAGCGTCGACCATGAACCCCTTCCCGCCCATCAGCCCGAACGTGAGCGGGTCCACATCGCCGAAGTAGGGGTGGACGTAGCCCGTCGTCGCCCCCTGGTCCTTCGCCTTCCGCATCATGTCCGTGTTCGACGGATACAGGCTTTCGATCGCCGTCCCCTCGTATCCCGTCGTGAAGGGCGAGATGAGGTGGTCCCGCATCCCGAACATGAACACGTGTCCGTAGAACGGCGGCCGGTACTCCTGCCCGACGATGACCACCATGTCCTCCGTCTCCGCCGACACCGGGTGTTCGCCGCCGCCGGGCACGAAGAACTGGTGGTCGAGGATCCGGTTGTCCTTGTTCGCCACCTGCTCGTTCACGATGTCCTGATCCTCCGCCGCGGACATGAACATCAGGTTCTCGAGCGAGTTGTGGAGGTTCCCGGCGTAGTTCATGTGGACGTGCGTGGAGCCGTTGTGCCACCCGTCCGCCGACAGGTCCGCGAACCGGTGCAGCGTGACCTCGAGTTCCACCGTGGCATCCGCCTCGATCGCCACCTTCATGCGCTGCGGCTCGATCTCGAAGCCCTTCACGATGGTGAGGTCCGCTTCGCCCGGCGGGAGCGCGACCGTGAACGTCCCGTCGGTGTGGAAGGCCGGGTAGCGCCCCCGCTGGCCGATGCGGGCGTACTCGTCGGGCGGGGCGTGGTACTTGCCGTCCGGCCCCAGCAGGGTGACGCGCGCCGCAACGGGGTCCCGTCCGCTCGCGTCCGTGCGCACCGTGACCGAGAGCATGCCGGTCGGCCCCGCGTAGGCGCGCTCCCCGATCTCGATCCGCCGCCGGCCGCCGCCGTAGGTTTCGATGAGTTCGAGTTGCGGGAGGCCGCCTTCGTTCGTGATGTAGGCGATCGTCTCGCCGTCGGGCGACCAGCGCGGGTGGAAGGCGTCGTGCTCGAAGAAGGTGAGCTTGTACGGCTCCCCGCCCGTCGTCGGCTGCACGTACAGGTTGTTGAACTGGTCCGCCGCCCCCGCGGTCGACGAGTAGACGAAGCGCCGGCCGTGCAGCGACACGTCCGGCCGCGTGCGGTACAGCGTCTGCTCCCGCAGCACCGTCTGAGCCTCCAGGATCCCGTCCGCGCGCGCCGGCACCCGGATCACGTTGCCCGAGCCCAGCGGGACGTCGCGGTTCGAGACGAGGAGGAGTTCCTCTCCGTCCGGCATCCACGCGGGCGAGATATACATGTCCATGGGCCCGAAGTAGAGCCGGTTGTTCCCGTAGGAGTTGTCGCTCGTGACCGCGATCTCGGGCCCCGCCCAGTCGCCGTCCGCCACCTCCCGGATGTAGACGTTGAAGAACCCGTTGGGCGCGCTCGACACGTAGGCGAGGCGCGTGCCGTCGGGAGAGAACACGGGGTCGGCGTACACGAAATCGTCGTCCGTGAGCGCCCGCGTCTCGCCCGTCTCCGTGTCGAGGATCTCGAGCTGGATCCGCTCGCCGCCGTAGTCGGCGGTGTACGCGATCCAGCGGCCATCGGGCGAGTAGGACGGGGACGAGTGGTACGTGCCCCCGCGCGTGAGTTCCGTCGCGTCGCCCGTCTCCACGTCCACTTCCCAGACGGAGCCAGCCATCCCCACCGCGATCGACTCGCCGTCGGGGGACCAGGTGGGGAACCACGGCGTCGTCCCCGGCGCCGGCGGCAGGTAGTAGTTGTGCATGTAGTTGCCGCCGTGCCGCACGCCGGGATAGCCGCCGAACGCGGGCGGCGGCTCTTCGTCGAGGAGCGGCGCTACGGGCCGGGCCGAGGCGGACTCGAGCAGCCCCGGCTCGCCGGATATGCCGGGCGCGCCGTCGCCGGGTTCACAGCCGAGGAGGACGCCGACGGAGAGAACGAGAACGGGAGCGGGGCCGATACGCATCGCAGCTCGCAGGCTCGGGGATCGGTGAACAGGGGCCCCCAACTTGCTCCGCGCCAACCGCCCCGCGCAACGCGGTCAGGCGCCTTGTGTTCGGGGCCCGCGATCAGGCCCCGTCTTCGAAGTGGAGCGTCAGGCTCCGGGGAGGCGGTAGGAGACGCCCTGGGCGACGGCCGCGTCGACGGTCGCGGGGTCGATGAGCACGGTCACGGAGACCGTCAGGGCCCCGGCCGCGGCGATGTTCAGCGAGAGCGTCGTGGCGGCGGTCGAGTCGGGAAGATCGGTGATCAGGATGAGATCGTCGTCACCGAAGGCGTAGTAGAAGCCTTCGAGGGTGCCCCCGACGCTCTCGACCGTCTGGCGCAGCGCCTCGCGGCGTCCGGTGCCGCCCTCGGCGATCAGGCCCGTGAGGCCGGACTGCGTGTAGCTCGTGCGGAACATGTACTTGGCCATGGTTCTCCGTATCCGTTTTTGTATGGTTTGGGGTGGTTCTCGGTCGGTCAGCAGGTAAGGCAGTTGTTGTTGTTGTGCGAGCCCAGGCCCTCGAGGAGCGCGACGGTCTCCGGGAAGGGCGAGACGCGCTGCACGGGGCCGTTCGCCATGTCGGCCGTCGTCTGGCCGCGGCGGCTGACCACCGTGACGTCGCCCCCCACTTCCACGAGATAGAGGATCATCTCGTTGTCGCCGCGCGACGCCGCGTTGTGCAGCGCCGTGTAGCCGTTGTGGTCGCGGGCGTTCACGTCCGCGCCGAGTTCCTCGACGAGGTACTTCACGGCAGGTATCCAGCCTTCGGGCGTGTGGCGGTGCGCGTTGCCCGCGAACCCCTCGCCGTATCCGACGCCGGAGGCCGCGTGGATCGGCATCACGCCCGGCCCGCCGGGGGGCACGGGCGGCAGCCCCGAGGCGTCCGGCGCGTTCGCCCGCGCCTGGTCCGCCGCTTCGGCGGCCTCGATCAGCTTCGCCCTCGCGTCCGCCGTGAGATTGTCGAGCTCCTTGTCGGGGAACTCCTTCTGCTCCTCCTCCGGCAATTGGTCCCGAATGTCCTGGAGCAGCTTGAGGCGCTCCTCCTGCGGGAGTTCGACGTAGGAGGAGTCGCGCAGCGCGTTCAGCGCCTGCTGTCGCAGGAACTCGTCCGGGGAGAGACGCTGGCGCCGGGGGGGCGCCTTGGTCGGAATGTTCGGGTCGGCCCCGTGCTCGACGAGGAGCTTCATCGCCTCGACGTCCGTCGCGTAGGCGGCCCGCCAGAAGGCGGTGGCGCCGTTGGTGTCGACGAGGCCGCAGTTACGGTTGCCGCAGCCCGTATAGACCATGTACCACGGATGCCGCGTGATTCGGTGGTTGGGATCCGCGCCCGCGGCGAGGAGCGCCTGTGCCACCTCCAGGTAATTCGCGCGCTGGAGCGACCGCTCCTGCGGCTGCGGGAAGCGGGTGCGCGGCTGCCACCTGGCGTTGATCACCGCCCACAGCGGCGACACCCCGTTGAGTTCCGAAGCGATGTTCGGGTCGGCTCCGCGTTCGAGGAGCATCAGTACGAGGTCGAACTGGCCGTTGATCGCCGCCATCACGAGCGGGCTCGTGCCGTCCGCGGCGCTCACCCGGTCGATGTCCGCGCCGCCGTCGAGGAGGGCGACGGTCGATTCCACGTACCCCTGCCGGACGGCATGCAGGAGGGGCGTCAGCCCACCGATCTTCTCCACGGGGGGCAGGAAGAGGCGACGGAAATCGTTCGGATCCTCTTCCTCTTCTTCCTCCTCCTCCGGCAAGCCCTCGGCATACACCGCGCGACCCGCGCGGACGGCGGCCTGCAGTTCGCCGGGCGTGGGGGCGCGAGCTTCATCCCCCTCTCCGGTGAAGGCCTCGAGCACGTGGGTTTCACGCTGCCGGGCCAGCCGGTCGAGCTTCTCCTGCTCGAGCAGGTCGATGACGAGCGACGTGATGTCGGGGTCGGCGCCGCCCTCCAGGAGGGCCCGGATCGCCTCCGCCCGGTTGCCGGCGGCCGCAAACGTGAGCGGCGTCTGGCCCCACTCCGCCTCGCGCGCGTCGGGATCCGCGCCCGCCCCGAGCAGCACGGAGACGGCCTCGGGGTTCCCGGCCGCGGCGGCCAGGTGGAGCGGCGTCGCGCCGCTCTGCGCCGTCAGGGCCGTCACGTCGGACCCCGCCCCGATCAGACTGCCGAGAATGTCCGCCGCACCCCTTCGCGCGGCCAGGTGGAGCGGCGTGTACTGCCCGACGCGCGTGACGGCCGCGATGTCGGCGCCGGCGTAGACGAGCATGTCGGTCAACTCGGCGTCGCCGCGCTCGGCCGCCCAGTGCAGGGCGGTCATCCCGTCTCCCTGCGCCGCGTTGACGTCGAGCCCCTGCCGCAGGAGTTCCCGCACCGTCTCGACTTCGCCGCGCATGGCGGCGTCGGCGACGGGCGAATCGGGCGGCGCATGGGGCGTCCCCGCCGAAACGAGGACCGCCGCGCAGAGGACCGCGAATCCGTGCCGGAGCCTGCCCCGTCGCACGATCAGGTCCCCGCGTCCGTCGTGGCCGGGTCGGCCTGGTTGAGCGCCATCGGGCCGGTACTGTCGCCGAACTCGTGCATGTCGTCCACGCCGAGCCCGTGCAGGACGGACAGCATGGCGTTCGCCATCGGCGTCCCGTCCGGAGCCTTGATGTGCAGGTTGCCTTCCAGCATCCCGTTTCCGTGTCCGAGCAGGAAGAGCGGCGCCCGCCGGTGGTTGTGCAGGTTCGCATCGGCCATCGGCGAACCCCACAGGACCACGCTCTGGTCGAGCAGGCTCTCCTCGCCGTGCATCGTGTTCTTGAGCTTGTCGATGAGGTACGGGAGCTGCCCCACGCGGAACTGGTTGATCCTGTTGAACTCCAGCACCGCCTCCTCCCGGTTCCCGTGGTGGGAGGCCGGGTGGAAGGGCCGGTCCGACTCGCTGTCGGGGAAGACCCGGTTCTGCGCGTCGCGACCCGTCTTGAACGAGATCACGCGCGTCATGTCGGTCTCGAGGGCGAGCACCTGGATGTCGAACAGCATCTGCATGTGCTCGGTGAACGAATCCGGAACGCCGGCCGGCGCCTCGGGCAGGGCGCGCTCCTCGCCGCTCGAATTCCGTCCCTCGACCATCTGAATCCGGCGCTCCAGTTCGCGCACGTTGGTCAGGTACTGGTCCATGCGGCGGGCGTCCTCCGCGCCGAGCGTACGCTGAACGGAGGAGACCTCGCCCGAAATCCAGTCGAGGATGCTGCGTCGCGTGGCCCGCCGCGCCGCCCGCTCCGCCTCGGTGCCTCCGGCGCCGAACAGAAGGTCGAAGGCGACCCGCGGATCGCGGATCATGGGCAGCGGTTCGGTCGGCGACGCCCAGCTCAGCGAGTCGGTGTACGCGCACGAGTAGTTGTACGTGCAGCCGCCCGCCTGATCCAGGTTCTCGATACAGAACTGCATCGACGGCATCGGCGTTTCCTGCCCGAAGCGCTGCGCGTAGATCTGGTCCATCGAGGTGCCGCAGAAGATGTCCGACCCCTGCGTCTGCTTCGGATGGGCCTGCGTCAGGAACACGGCGCTCGAGCGGAAGTGGTCCCCGCCGATCTCGGGCGGGGTGAACGCCTCGGCGTTCCGCACGTCCGTGTTGCTGATGATCGTCAGGTGCTCGCGGTACGGCCGCAGCGAGACGAGCGCGCTCTCATCGATGATCTCGAATTCGCGCCCCGCCTTTTCCGGCGCGAAGAGGAACTTCGTCGCGCCGTGCTCGCGGTTGCACCCCGCGAGGCCGTGCACCTCCTCGATCGCGATGAGCCGGGTCCCCTTCCCCTCCGTCAGGCTCTTCGCGCTCGTCGATCCCCACAGACGGCCCGCCGGAACCATGGCGTCGAGGAACGGCAGGGCGAGCGTGGCCCCCACACCCCGAATGAAGGTCCTGCGAGGCAGGTGCTGTCCAGTGATGAATTCCATGTTCTCCCTCTCGGAACGTCGGACCGCCGCGCGGCCGCTGGGCCGTCTAGCGGCGGTCTTCGGAAACCTCCTCGGAAACCTCTTCTTCTACCGCAGTCGCGGGCATGGCCCGCTTCATCCTGAAGGCATCGCCGTTCACGACGCCCATGATCAGCGACGAAAGTCTGTAGTCGTCCTCTTCCGCGTCTTCCACGATCGACCGGATCCATGGCTGGTCGTAGTACTCGACGCGACGGCCGAGCGCGTACGCGGCCAGGTTCTCCGTGAAGTTCCGGAGCAGCGGCAGCGGGCGCTTCAGGAGCGCGTCGACGAGTTCGGGCGGCGTCTGGACCGGCGTTCCGTCGTAGAAGTCGCCGCGGGTGTCGAGCGGCATCCCGTTCTCGCGCAGGCGCCACTTCCCGGTCACGTCGAAGTTGTCCAGCGCGAGGCCGATGGGATCCATGAACCGGTGGCAGGACCGGCACGCCGGACTCGCGCGGTGCATCTCCATTCGCTCGCGGGTCGTGAGCAGGCGGCCGTCCATCGATTCTTCCGTCTCATCCAGATCCGGCACCCCCGGCGGGGGCGGCGGGGGCGGCGTCCCGAGCAGCACCTCCATCACCCACTTTCCGCGAAGCACCGGAGACGTGCGGTTCGCGAGCGACGTGAGGACGAGGACGCTGCCGTGGCCGAGGACCCCGACGCGCTCGTCTCCGGGATAGCTCACGCGCTGGAAGTCGCGCCCCGCCACGTTCTCCAACCCGTAGTGGTGGGCCAGGCGCTCGTTCACGAACGTGTAGTCCGCCCGGAAGAAATCGAGCAGGCTCCGATCCTCGCGGATGAGGCTCTGGAAGAGGAGTTCCGTCTCCCGCTTCATGGCGTCCGCGAGGTTCTCGTCGAAGTTCGGATAGAAGTTCGGGTCGGGACGGACCTTGTAGAGGTCCTGCAGCCGCAGCCACTGGGACACGAAGCGCGAACTCAGAGCCTCGGAGCGTGGATCGGCGAGCATGCGGCGCGCCTGCCGCTCCAGTTCGCCGGCATCGGACAGCCGTCCCTCGACCGCCGCGGCGCGCAGTTCCTCGTCGGGCGGCAGGCCCCAGAGGAAGAACGAGAGCCGCGAGGCGAGGTCGATGCCCTCCAGCGCGTAGGTCTCTCCGCTCCTGACGCCTTCGGGCTCGCGCTCGAGCCGGAGGACGAAGAAGGGGCTCGCGAGGACCGCCTCGAGGGCCATGCGCACGCCGACTTCGAACCCGCCCTGCTCG
Source organism: Gemmatimonadales bacterium (assembly GCA_009840115.1). GTDB lineage: Bacteria > Gemmatimonadota > Gemmatimonadetes > Palauibacterales > Palauibacteraceae > Palauibacter > Palauibacter irciniicola. The sequence continues at coordinate 30,083 of VXOJ01000001.1, forward strand.
ACGCCCATGTCGTAGAACGTCATCAGGCCGTCGACCTCGCTCGGTTCGAGCGGGCGGCGGTAGGCGCTGCGCGCAAGGTCGGTCAGGATGCCGCGGGCGCAGGGCCGCTCCTCGACGGACGACGTGGGCCGGCAGGTGAAGATGCGCTTGCGGACCGGCGACTCCGACACCCCGGTCGGATTGTGCGGCCCGCCGATGATGAGGTCCTGCAGGTGCGGCAGCGTCGTGACCCCGCCGCCGCCCGAACCGCCGCCGGCGTTGGACCACACGTGCGGCCGGATCAGGTCCTCGTACGGCCCCTCCTGCCGCCGGATGAAGGCCGCGGAGACGCGGTGCTGGCCGGCGCGGACGAAGACCGGTTCCGTTTCGACGGGCGTGAAGCCGCGGTCATCGGCCCCGCCGCCGCGCCGCGTGTAGTGGAGGAGCGCGACCCGCTCGCCGCCGACCGAGATGTCGATGTCCTCCATGCGGGAGTTCGCGCCGGAGGTGAAGACGAGCGAGAAGGTGTACTCGCCGTCGGCCGGGAAGGTGTGCTCCACGACCATCCCGCCGCGTGTCCCGAACGGGGCCCCCTCCACGTGGTCCCACGGGTGCTGCGACACGTACTGCGAGTTCTTGTACGTCGTGTTGACCGGCGGCGCGTTGCGGTCGCCTACCGCCATGCGGCTGATCTCGGCCGCCCCGTTCAGGTAGGCGTCGAGGAGCGTCGGCGAGAGCGCCTGCACGTCGGCGATATTGTCGAAGTTGGCGCTCATCTGGTCGTTGGGGAGCCACTTCCCGGCGTCGACCTCGAGCCCCAGCAGGTCGCGGATCGCCCGTTCGTACTCGGGGCGGTTGAGCCGCTGGAAGGTGCGGCCGCCGGGGTTCGGGTTCCGCGCCGCGGCGTCGTCGACGATGTCCTCGAGCGTCTCGACGAGTTCGAGGAGTTCCTCCTCCGGAGGACGGCGCACGCCGGGCGGCGGCATCATGCCGGCGCGCAGCTTGCGGATCATCTTCTCGGCGGTCGCCGCCTCCTCGTCCGCGGCGTCCACATCGAACGATTCGAGGGTGAGGTTGCCCGCGAACCGGCGGCTGTTGTGGCAGTTCGTGCAGACGCCCTGGACGATGTCGTTCGGGTCCGCCGCGACGGGGGCGACGGTCGCCGGAGACGGGGACGGGGCGGGCGCGTGGACGAACTCGGCGACCGAACCGACGCCGGGCTGGCCGGCGGCCCCCTCTACGGCCGCGGCGGACGCGACCCGGCCTTCCTGCGCGGGGAGGCTCGCGGGGACCGCGAGAACCAGCGCCAGGGCCGCGCCGACCGTGCGGATCGCCATCATTCTGTACGCTTCCTGTCGGGGCATTGAAACCGCTTTTTCGAACCGGTTCGCAATCGGCGTATTAAAAGATGTATCCGCATAACACGCTAAGCACGGAACCCGCTGTGTGGCAAGCGGCGGGAACCCGTTCAGGAGTCGCGCCAGCGCACCGATTCGCGGGTGATCCCGTCCACCGTGCGGGCGCCGAGAAGCGCCATCGTGCGCCGGAACCCGTCGTCGAACCACTTGAGGACGAGGTCCACGCCCCGCTCGCCGCCGGCACCGAGCGCGTAGAAGTAGGCGCGGCCCGTCAGACAGGCCTTCGCCCCGAGCGCGACGGCCTTCGCGATGTCGCTGCCGCGGCGGATCCCGCCGTCGATGAGGACATCGAGCCGGTCCCCGACCGCGTCCGCCACCGGTTGCACCAGCTCCAGCGTCGGGGGCGCGTCATCGAGCTGCCGTCCGCCGTGGTTCGAGATCACGATCCCCTCCGCGCCGGCGTCCGCCGCGAGGACGGCATCCTCCACCGTCTGGATGCCCTTGATGACGATGGGACCATCCCAGATCGAGCGCAGCCAGTCCACGTCATCCCAGGCCAGCTTCGGATCGAACTGCTCGTTCACATACTGCGCGAGACCCATGGCGTCGACGCCCCCCGCCCCGCCCGCCGCGTCCCGGCTCACGGCGCTCGAGAAGATGATCGGCTCCGACGTGAGGAAGTCCCACGTCCAGCCGGGTTTGCGGATGCCGTCCACGAAGGTGTCGAGGCCGAGTTGCGGCGGGAGCGTGAAGCCGTAGCGCACGTCCCGCTCGCGCCGCCCGAGCACCGCGACATCGACCGTGAGCAGGAGCGCCTCGTAGCCGGACTCGCGGGCCCGCTCGACGAGTTCCGCGACCAGGCCGCGGTCCTTCCACACGTAGACCTGGAACCATCGGGGACCGGAACTGACGGCCGCCACCTCCTCGATCGAGCGGGTGCCGAGCGTCGAGAGGCTGTACGTGATCCCCGCCCGCGCCGCGGCCCGGGCCACGGCGAGTTCGCCCTCCGAGTCCGCGATGCGGCTGAACCCGGTGGGGGCGAGGATGAGCGGCAGCGGGTGGCGCCGGCCGAGGACCGTGACGCCGGGGTCCACGTTCGTCACATCCCGCAGGACGCGGGGCCGGAACTCGAGCCGGTGGAAGGCGTTGCAGTTCCGCCCCTGGGTGCGCTCGTCCTCCGCCGCCCCGTCGATGTAGCCGAACACCCCGCGCGGGAGCCGGCGGCGCGCGACCTCCCGCAGGTCCTCGACGCTCGCGCAGCGGCCGAGCCGGCGCGCGACGGGGCTCAACTCGAGCTTCCTGAAGCGGACGACGGAGCGCAGCGTCTTCAGCATCGAGACCTCCGAGACCCCGAACGCCACGGCGAAGAGCGTGCCTGCGGCAAAGCCGAGGATCGCGAGCACGGGAGGCCAGATGTCCACGAGCGACGCCATGGGAAGTCCCCCCGGCAGCGTGTCGGCGAGGATCTCGATGACCGCCCCGACGAACGCTCCGGCGAGGGCCCACAGCAGGGCCATGCGGACGACCCCGCGGATGTGTCGTCGCCTCTTCTTCACGGCTCCCTCCCGACCCGGGCGTCGGCTTCGATCTCCACCCGGTATCCTGACCCGATGAGACCCGCCTGGACCAGCGTGTTGACGGGACGGATGCCGCCGAAACGGTGCCCGTGCGCGCGGGCCACGGGCTCCCAGTCCGCCAGTTCCGGTACGAAGATCCGGGTCCGGACCACGTCCTCGAGGCGTCCTCCCAGCGCTTCGATCGCCCCCTCGATCTTGTCGATGACGAAGTGCGTCTGCGAGGCGGGGTCGTCCCCTCCGACCAGGCGGTCCCCGTGCGTGGCCGTCGTCCCGGAGACCGCAATGCGATCGCCCGTTCGCACCGCCCGGCTGTAGCCCGCGATGTCCTCCCACACCGTGCCGGAGTCCACGCGCGTCCGGCCCCCGGTCCCGGTCCGGACGGGATACGGCGACGGCAGCTCGTCCAGGTGATCGCTCAGGTCGCCCGCCGCCGTCAGGTAGGGAGGCCGCCGATACTCGTCTCCGCAGTCTCCCGGAACGGGGTCCAGCGACCCGCTCGCCGCCGCCAGCGTTTTTCGGTCCGCCGCGTCGAGCTTCAGCGACGAGAGGCGCAGGTTGTCGGCGATGTGCTCGCGGCGCCCCAGCCGCGCGCCGATGATCACGCCCGCCACGGCGGGCCGGTCGAGGATGGCGCGCGCCGCGACGTTCGCCATCGAGACGCCGTGCTTCTGCGCCACCGCCCGGACCGCGGCGAGCAGAATCTGAAGCCGGCCCCAGCCGCCCGCCGCCTCGACGAAGCGGCGGTACTTCATCTCGGACCACGTCTTCACGCCGTCCGCCCCCGGGTCCTCCACGTCGAACCAGCGCTCGGTCAGGAGGCCGCCCGCCAGCGTTCCGTAGGCGAGAAGCTGGACCCCGTGCCTGAGACAGACCTCCGTCATCGCGCCGGCGGCCCGTCCGTCGAGAAGGGAATAGGAGACCTGGTTCGAGACCACGTCGATGCCGGTGTGGAGCACCATGTCGAGGTGGACGGCGTCGAAGTTCGTGAGTCCGAGGTGTCGAATCAGCCCTTCGTCCTTCAGTTCCTGGAGGGCGAACAGGCAGTCGAGCCAGCTCGGATCGGCGTAGTGCCAGGCGTGGAACTGGAGGAGGTCGATCGCGTCCGCCCGCAGCCGCCGCAGCGACCGCTCCACGGCTTCGCGCACCGTCTCCGGCATGTGCGGACCCGGCGCGGGCGTCCACTTGGTGAGGAGTTGCATGTCTCCGTCGCGATGCGGGGCCCGGGACACGCACGCACCGGCAATCTCCTCGGCCGAACCGTAGTGGTCCGCCATGTCGAACGTCGTGAAGCCGGCCGCCGTGTAGGCATCCATGGCAGCCGCGGCGGCCTCGATGTCGATCGGGCCCTCGCGTTCCAGGTCGGCGACCTGCCACAGTCCGGTCAGCACCCGCGAGATCTCCAGGCCGGGAGCCAGTTCCCGGCGCTCCGGCCTACTCAGGAGGCAACTCGCGGAAGAGGCGGTCGACGTCCGCGCCGGAGGCCCGCAGCGTTCGCATCTTGCGGATGAAAATGAGCGATCCCAGCGCCATGACGCTGATCCAGAGCGGCGTCGAGTGGAAATACCACGCCGCGACGTCCGCCGTGAGGTCCTTCGCCAGGTGGGTCACGAGAAACGTCCCCAGCAGCACGATTCCCGCCACGCACACGCACGTTCGCGCCGCCGGGCCGCGGAGCACGCGGAAGTTCGCGGCGATCTCCGGGTTCCGCCGCGGGAGGACGAGCACGGAGAGGCACATGAGGAGGAAGTTGACGAGCATCGACGTGACCATGATGTCGACGCCCAGGAAGAAGTCACCCGCGAATTCGCTGCCGACGATCGCGACGGAGGCCAGCGCGGTCGAGAGGAGGATCGCGGCGTGCGGCGTACGGTGTGTCGGGTGCACCCGGGCGAGGCCCGACGGAAAGATCCCGTCCTCGGCCCACGCGAAGACGAGGCGCGAGACGGAGAGGATCATCGCCGGCAGGTCGTTGATGAGGGCGATCGCGGCGCCCGCCACGATGAGCACCGTCCACCACGGCGGGAGCACGTAGCCGAGGAGTCCCGGAGCGGTGAGGTCCTGTTCCTGCGCCCGCGCCCACACGAACTCCCACGGGACCGTGTGATAGACGGCGGCCGTGAACAGCAGGTAGTAGGCGCCCACGATGAAGACCGCGAGGCCGATCGCGAGGGGGAGCGCCCGGTTCGGATTCCGTGCCTCACCGCCGGCCTGCGCGATCGCGTCGAAGCCGACGAAGCTGGCGAAGAGGAGGCCGGCAGCGGCGAGGAAGCCGGCCGGGCCGAGCGGCGGGGGCGCGGCCGTGGGTACCTCCACGCCTTCCCGCGCGAGCAGCGCCGCCGCGAAGTCGCCCTGGTCGAACGAAAATCCGGCCACGATGACGATCGCGCCGAGCGCGAACATGACGACCATCAGCGGCAGCACGGTGCGTTCGTAGGCCCTGAGGCCACGCAGGTTCACCCAGGCGAACGCCCACAGCATCGCGAGCGCCAGAGCCACCCGGACCGCACCCGTGTCCAGCGCCCCGGCCAGACCCGCCATCCCAATGGCGTCCGCGATGTCCCGCAGGAACGGGACGATGAGGTAGGAGACGACGCCGATGACGATGGAGAGGCCGAACCACTGCGAGAAGCTCGCCACGAAGCCCCAGTACGGACCGAGCGCCCGGCTCGCGAAGACGTAGCTCCCGCCGGCGCGCGGCATGGCCGAGGCGAGGATCGCGTAGGCGAGCCCGGCGAGCACGGCCGGAAGGGCGCCGAAGGCGAACGCCGGGAGCACGTTCTCCGCGATCCCGGGCACGTTCCGCTGGATCATGACGGGGACCACGTTGATCCCGGCCCCCAGCATCGAGCAGATCCCCGTCGCCGCGAGGCCCCACAGTCCGAGTTGGCGCGCGAGCCCCGTTCCGGCGCCCCCCGGGGCCCCCGCGTCTCCGTTCGTCGCCCTCACACTTCCTCCCCCGCGAGGAACATCCACGTCTCGACGGCCGTGTCCGGGTTCAGCGACATGCTCTCGATCCCCTCCTCCACGAGCCAGCGCGCGAGATCCGGGTGGTCCGACGGCCCCTGCCCGCAGATCCCGATGTACTTGCCCGCCTTCGCGCAGGCGCGGATCGCCATCGAGAGGGTCGCCTTCACCGCGGCGTCGCGCTCGTCGAAGATGTCGGCGATCAACCCGGAATCGCGGTCGAGGCCGAGGGTAAGCTGCGTCATGTCGTTCGACCCGATCGACATCCCGTCGAAGTGCTCCAGGAACTCGTCGGCGAGCAGGGCGTTCGAGGGAAGTTCGCACATCATGATGAGCTGCAGGCCGTCCTCCCCGCGGGCGAGGCCGTTCTCCGCCAGGAGGTCGACGACGGCCCGCGCCTCGGCCACGGTGCGGACGAAGGGGACCATCACCCACACGTTGTCGAGCCCGATCCCCTCGCGAACCCTCCGCAGCGCCCGGCATTCGAGTTCGAAGGCGGGCCGAAAACTCTCCGACACATAGCGGGACGCGCCGCGGAAGCCGAGCATCGGGTTCTCCTCGCGCGGCTCGTAGCGGCGGCCGCCGATGAGGTCCGCGTATTCGTTCGACTTGAAGTCGGACAGGCGCACGATGACGGGCTCGGGGGCGAAGGCCGCGGCGATCGTGGCGATGCCCTCGGTCAGCTTCTCGACGTAGAACTCGACCGGGTCGGGGTAACCGGCGTGCTGCAGGCGGATCTCCCGCCGGAGATCGTCCGGCAGGTCTTTGAAGTCGAGCAGCGCCTGCGGATGGACGCCGATCATGCGGTTGATGATGAACTCGAGCCGGGCGAGGCCGACCCCCGAGTTGGGGATGGAGGCGAAGTCGAACGCGCGGTCGGGGTTCCCCACGTTGAGCATGATCTTGAGCGGGATCTCCGGCATGGCGCCGAGCCGGATCTCACCTTCCTCGAAGTCGAGCAGCCCTTCGTAGACGTAGCCCGCGTCGCCCTCGGCGCAGGACACCGTCACGTCGCCGGCCTCCGCCAGTTGCGCCGTCGCGTCGCCGCAGCCGACGACCGCGGGGATGCCGAGTTCGCGCGCGATGATCGCGGCGTGACAGGTGCGGCCGCCGCGGTTCGTGACGATGGCGGCGGACTGCTTCATCATCGGTTCCCAGTCCGGGTCCGTCATATCCGTGACGAGCACGTCGCCGCGCCGGAAGCGCGCGATCTCCGAGGCGGACTCGATGACGCGCGCCGGGCCGCCTCCGATCCGGCCGCCGATGCTGCGCCCCTCGGCCAGCACCCGGCCCCGCTCCTTGAGCGTGAAGCGCGAGATGACGCCTCCCGCGCGGCTCTGCACGGTTTCCGGACGCGCCTGCAGGATCCGCAACGCGCCGTCGATGCCGTCGCGGGCCCACTCGATGTCCATGGGCCGGCCGTAGTGGTCCTCGATGAGGAGCGCCTGGCGGGCGAGTTCGTGCACCTCGTCGTCCGTCAGCGAGAAGCGCAGCCGGTCCTCCTCCGGAACGTCGACCGTCCGGACGGATGCGGCTTCGCCCCCGGCGGCCGCTCCCGATCCGGCCTCGGAGCGGGCCCCCGAGCCGGCGTAGACGAGCTTGATCGCCTTGCCTCCGAGGTTCCGGCGGAGGATCGCATGGCGGCCGGCGCGCAGGGCCGGCTTGTAGACGTAGAACTCGTCCGGGTTCACGCTCCCCTGCACGACCGTTTCGCCGAGACCGTAGGCGCTCGTGATGAACACGACGTCCCGGAAACCGGACTCCGTATCCAGCGTGAACATCACCCCGCTCGAACCGCGGTCCGCGCGGGCCATGCGCTGGACGCCGACGGAGAGCGCCACGTCGCGGTGCGCGAATCCCTGGTGCACCCGGTAGGCGATGGCCCGGTCGCTGAACAGCGAGCCGTAGACGTGGTGGACCGCCCGCAGCACCGCGTCGACGCCGCGGACGTTGAGCAGGGTGTCCTGCTGCCCGGCGAAGGAAGCCTCGGGGAGATCCTCGGCCGTGGCCGAGGAGCGCACGGCGACGGAGATGTCGTCCCCGGACCCGCTGCCGGCCGACCCGTCGCCGCCGGCGCCCAGTTCGCGGTAGGCCCTTCCGATCCGGGCGGCGAGTTCCGGCGGGAGCGGCGTATCGGCGATCCATTCGCGGATCTCGCGGCCCGCACGGGCAAGCGCCCCGAGGTCCTCGACATCCAGCGTATCGAGCACGGCGTGGATGCGTTCTCCGAGTTCGCCCGAGAGGAAGTCGCGGTACGCCCGGGCGGTGATCGCGAAGCCGCCGGGCACGTCCACGCCCGCGGCGGAGAGATGGGAGATCATCTCGCCGAGCGACGCGTTCTTCCCCCCGACGGATTCGAGATCGGCGAGTCCGATCGACTCGAATGGCGCGATGTACCCGGTCACGGCGACTCCCAACCCCGGCCTCCCGGCGACCGTGAGCGGTTGTCTCCGGCCCATACAGGCCGGAGAATCAGTGTACGATGACCCAGCGAACGGTGTTCTTCGTCTCGGACCACTCGGGCGTCACGGCCGAGACCCTCGGCCACAGCCTGATCGCGCAGTTCGACGCCCTCGAATTCACGAAAATCACCGTACCATTCGTCTCCACCGTCGACAAGGCGAAACGCGCCGCCCGGAACATCAACACGACGGCGCGCGTGCAGGGGTCGCCGCCCATCGTCTTCAGCACCCTCGTGAAGGAGGACGTGCGCGACACGGTGCGGGAGATCGTGGAGGAGACCGACGCCCTCTTCCTGGACTTCTTCGACTCCTTCCTGGACCCGCTCGAGAAGGAATTCGGCCACAAGTCGCAGCACGCCATGGGGGTGTCCCACAGCATCCAGAACTACCGGGAATACGACCGCCGCATCGAGGCGATGAACTTTGCCCTCTCTCACGACGACGGCTCGAACCCGACGGGATACGACCGGGCCGACCTCGTGCTGGTCGGCGTGTCGAGATCGGGGAAGACCCCGACGTGCCTCTATCTCGCGCTCCAGTACGGCGTGTTCGCCGCCAACTACCCTCTCACGGGAAGCGACCTGGAGGAGCGGCGGATCCCGCCCCCCCTCTTCGACCACCGCGACAAGATCTACGGGCTCACGATCGAGCCCCAGCGCCTCGGGGAGTTGCGGAGCGCGCGCGGCATCGGCCGCCGCTACGCCTCGCCCCGCCAGGTGAGTTTCGAGATCCGCCAGGCGCAGTCGCTGTTCGAGCGCCTCGACATCCCCTTCATCGACGCGACCCGCTGCTCGATCGAGGAACTGGCCAGCCGGATCCTCGACGCGACCCGCCTCGAGCGGCGCACGACTTCGTGATTCACTCTCCGACCGGAGGTCCCGCCATGTGTGATTCCCGCAACCATTCGGCTCTCACCGCCCGTTCGGCGTTCGGCGTCCGTCCGGCTCTGGCCGTCCTGCCGACACTTCTCTTGCTCGCGCTCGCCGCGCCCGGAGCCGCCGCGCTCCCGCAGGAGGACGACGCCTCGCAGGCGTGGGATGTGACCGCGCCGCTCGGCGAGACGCGGGAGGTCGACTTCACGACGGACGAGGGGACGTGGATGTCGGTCGACCTCGAGCCGGGGGGAGAGTGGCTCGTGTTCGACCTGCTCGGACACATCTACCGGCTTCCGGCCGAGGGGGGTGAAGCGGAGGTCCTCACGCAGAACACCGGCGTGGCCGTCAACTATCACCCCACCCTGTCGCCGGACGGATCGACGATCGCCTTCATCTCCGACCGCGGGGGACAGAGCAACCTGTGGCTGATGGACGCGGACGGCTCGAACCCGCGCCCGGTGTTCGAGGACCAGGGGCTGCGCGCATGGGAGCCGGCCTGGAGTCCCGACGGCAGATTCATCGTCGTGCGGCGCGCCTCGACGGGGCGCGGCGGCGGGGGCGGCGCGGGGCCGGGGTTGTGGATGTACTCCCGGGACGGGGGC